>JAIMKJ010000057.1 GCA_020692565.1 Thermomonas sp. | reverse complement strand
CCTCCTGCAACACCGGCACCGCGCCGTCGGCCGGCGCGCCCAGTAGCGCGGCGTCGACGGTCTCGCGCGGCAGGAAGCGGCGGCCAGCGTCGCGCAGGGTGTCCAGCGCCAGCCCGCGCGCGCCGGTGCGTCGCGGGCCGGCCTGCCACCACGCAGTGGCGCGGGTCGAAGCGAACAGGGTGACGATGACGCCCGCGAACAGACTCATGGTCACCGCGCGCCCCAGCCGGCTCCAGCCGGTCAGGCCGAAGAACGCGTCCGGCGCGAACAGCGACCAGCCGCCCGGGCCTTCGCGCAGCCACACGGTATCGAGCCCGCGTGCTTCCACCAGCGCCGGCACCAGCAGCAGCCACATCCACAGCGCGACCGCCGCGGCGATGCCCAGCATCACCGCGCGCGGCGGCGTCTGTGGCCGCCACAGCGCAAAACCCAGTGCCGGCGCCAGCGCGCCCAGCGCGGAGAACGACAGCGCGCCGACATCGGCCAGCGCGTCGTTGCCGGCGATCAGTCGGCTGTAGCCCCACGCCAGCAACACGATGGCGAGGATGCCGATGCGCCGCTGCACCAGCACCGCCCCGCGCAGATCGGGCTGGTCGGATGCTGCGGCATCGGCATGGCCGCGACGCGGCGCCCATACGCCGCGCAGCCACAGCGGCGTGAGCCAGTGATTGCCGATCATCAGACTCAGGGTCAGCGTGCTGACGATCACCATCCCGGTGCCGGCGCTCAGGCCGCCGAGGAACGCCAGCAGCGCCAGGTCTTCGCGACCCTGCGACAGCGGCAGCGCCAACACGTACAGGTCGGACGGCACACCTTGCGCGCCGAGCAAAGCGTCGCCGGCGCGCGCCAGCGGCAGGACCGGAATCGCGATCAGCAGCAGATAAAGCGGAAACAGCCAGCGCGCGCGCAGCACGTGGCGCTCGTCGCGGCATTCCACCGCGCCGACGTGGAACTGGTGCGGCAGCGTGAACATCGCCAGTACGCCCAAGAGCACCAGCGGCGCGAAGCCGGACAGATCCCCCGCCTGCGGCCGCAGCAGTTCGCTTGCGGACGGCGCCGCCGGCAAGCCGAACGCGAACACGCCGATAACCAGCATCGCGCCCAGCTTGAGCAGCGCCTCGAAGGCCATCGCCAGGATCAGTCCGCGGTTGTGTTCGGCGGCGCTGGCGCTGCGGGTGCCGAACAGCATCGCGAACGCGGCCATCGCCAGCGCCACGTAGAGCGCGCTGTCCTGCCAAGCGGGCACCTGCGCCGCGTCGTCGCGCACCAGCAGCGCAAAACTCATCGCTACCGCTTTCAACTGCAGCGCGATGTACGGAACGATGCCGAGGACCGCGACGAACGTGACCGCGGCAGCCAGCCAGCCATCCTGGCCCAGCCGGCTGGCGACGAAATCCGCGACCGAGGTGCTGTTGCTCTCGCGCACCAGCCGCACCAGCCGCATCAGCAGGCCGATGCCGAAGACGTACAGCAGAATGGTGCCGACGAAGGTCGGCGGCAGCGGCCAGCCGTAACGGGCAGCCTGGGTGACGGTGCCGAAAAATGTCCACGACGTGCAGTACACCGCGAGCGACAGCGCGTAGATGTCCGGCCAGCGCCGCGCGAGCGCTTTCGGCCGGCGTTCGCCGTAGACCGCGACCGCGAACATCATGCCCAGCCACGCAAGCCCGGCCAGGATCACGACGCCGCTGTTCAGCATCGCAACGCGCTCGTGGTTCTACGCTGGATGGCGGTCTTCGACATATCCCCGATGCGGACTGGTTTCGCTCGAATCGTGAGGATATCGCAGATGTGCATCCGCACACCGCGAATGCAGGCGCCGTGCTTTTTTTTGTGGGAGCGCCGGCTTTCAACAGCCGAATGGCTGGTCAAGGCGCGAAGCCCGGATCCTTTCAGATATCACGGAATCGGCCGTCGAGATATCTTCTTGATTGCAGACATCGTCGCGGCGGCAACGGCACGGGTTTCGCGCCTCCCGGCGCTCCCACAAAAAAAAACAGCAGCGGACTTGTGTCCGCCGCTGTTCCGGATCCCTGCCCGATCTTCCGCTGCGATCAGAAATCGTAACGCGCGGTCAGCGTGTACTGACGCGGCGGACCGTAGAAGCCGGTGAACACGCCCAGCGCGGCGTTGAGGCTGTAGCCGGTGGTCAGGTATTCCTCGTCTGCCAGGTTGCTGCCCTGCAGCGAGATCGTCCAGGTGTTGTTGGGCTTCCAGATCACGCCGGCGTTGATCAGGCCGTAGCCGTCCTGGGTGATCGGCACCGCACCGCTGCGGACGATTTCGGTGGTCGCGACGACATCGTCCTGATAGCTGTAGCCGAGGCGCGCGGAGAGATTGCCCATGCTGCCCAGCTCGGTGCGGTATTCCACGTTCAGCGCGCCGGAGAATTCCGGGGCGTTGGTGAACGCCTGCTCGTCGGCGATATCGATACCGGTGTAGATGAAGCGATCGTACTTCGCGTCCAGCCAGGCCAGATTGCCGGAAATCAGCCAATGCGCGCTCGGCAGCCACTGGTATTCCACTTCGAGGCCGTTGACCGTGCCTTCGCCGGCGTTGGTGAAATCGCCGAAGAACGCGTCGTCGGTACCGTCGCCGTTGCTGTCGTACGAGGTGAAGACCGACAGCTGGATGTCCTTGTACTTGTTGTGGAACGCCGACAGGTTCAGGAACAGGCGCTGGTCGAGGAACGACATCTTGCTGCCGATCTCGTAGCTGTCGACCTGCTCGTCGTCGAACGGATCGGCCGAACGCGGCACCGCGGTCGCCTGGGCACGGATGTTGTAGCCGCCCGACTTGAAGCCGCGGGTCGCGAGCCCGTAGATCATGATGTCGTCGTTGATCTGGTAATCCAGCGAGACCTTCGGCGAGGTGTTCTTGAAGTTGATGGTCTTGTCGAAATTCGCCGCGATCGCGCCGGTCGGCTGGGTGAAAGTGGCGTCGGTGTAGCTGCGGTTGAGCACGACCGCATGCTTGTCCTCGTCGGTGTAGCGCGCGCCGACGTCCAGCTTCAGGCGATCGGTGAGATCGAAGGTCCAGTCGGCGTACACCGCGATGCTGTCGGTGAACACATTGCCCTGGGTGTCGCCGAACAGCAGATTGAAGAAGTTGTTGAGCACCTGCCCGCCGGCACGGCCGTCGAACTTGTAGAGGCCGACGACGCCGCGGGCGCGACCGCCGCCGTCGTAGTTGACCTGCAGTTCGTGGGAGGTCTGCTCGTCGCTGTAGAACGCCTTCACGTCGGCGATCTTGTTGGGCAGGGTGTCGAAGTCGATATTGGTTTCGGTGTCGGACTCGCGCTTGGCGGCCACGTACTTGAACGCCCAGCTGTCGTTCGGACGCCAGTTGACGGTGGCGGACACGCCCTTGATCTCGGTGTCGTTGACGTTCGGCATGCCGCTGCGGATGTCGTAACGGCTTTCCATCGGAAGTTCGGTCGGCGCGAAACGGTTCGGCGCCAGCATCCGCGCGGCGCGCACGCCGGACTTGTCGTCGATCCAGTCGAACGCGAACTGCACATCGAAATCGTCCCAGGAATACGCGCCGAGATTCATGCGGACGGCGTTGATTTCCTTGTCGCTGACCGGCTGGTCGTTGGTGACGTTCTCGCCGAAGCCGTCGCGATTGAGGCTGGCGACCGCGATGCGTCCACGCAGGCCGCTGTCCTGGCCGAACAGCGAGCCACCGATGGCCGCCTTCGCGTCGAGCTGGCCGTAATTGCCGACGGTGAGCGATGCGAAGCCGTCCACCTCTTCGGGCAGCGGCTTGGAGACGTATTTGATCGCGCCGCCGATGGTGTTCTTGCCGTACAGCGTGCCCTGCGGGCCGCGCAGCACTTCGACGCGGCCAACGTCGAACACGTCGAGCAGCGCGCCCTGCGGACGGGCGATGTAGACGTCGTCGAGATAGATGCCCACACCCGGATCGACGCCCCACAGCGGATCGGACTGGCCGACGCCGCGGATGTAGGCGGTGACGGTGCTGCTGGAGCCGCGCGCAGCGTAAATGGTGAGGTTCGGCACCTGCGCGTCGAGGTCGCTCAGATCTTCGACATTGAGCTTGTCCAGCGAATCGGCGGTGAACGCGGTGACCGCGACCGGGACATCCTGCAGGGTTTCCTCGCGCTTGCGCGCGGTGACCACGATCGCATCGAGCGTGCCCTGCTCGGCCCGGGCATCGGCGGACGTCTCCTGGGCCGGGCCCTGCTGGGCGTACGCCAACGGCGCGCAGAGGCCGAGCGCCACGGCGAGACTCAGACTGCTGTGCTTCAGAGCGGCGCGACGCAGCGCGGCCGGGGTCAGGAGGGCGACGGGATTCGTACGACGCATCGATCTGGTCCTCAATAGGTGTAGCGCAAAGGGTGGTGCTCAACGGGGATGCACAGACTGGCTGCCGATACTTGGCCGGCGGGCTGCGACGGGAACATTGCGGCAAGACTAGGCATCGCCGCCCCCGGCGGCACTTGTACCTTCGGACAATGGGCCGCGGATCGGCGGCTGCCGACACTGGCCGCCTTCGCCGATCCTGCCTGCGCAGGGCCGGTATCGCGTTTTCGTCGCACTCATCGAACATTCCCGGGATTCCAGTATGGCGGCCTTCACATGTCCTTTCTGATCGTGCTGGCGGCGCTGTGCTTCCTGATGTTCGTGGCCTACCGCGGCTACAGCGTGATCCTGTTCGCACCGATCGCCGCGCTGGGCGCGGTGCTGCTGACCGACGCCTCGCTGGTCGCGCCGATGTTCACCGGCCTGTTCATGGACAAGATGGTCGGGTTCCTGAAGCTGTATTTCCCGGTGTTCCTGCTCGGCGCGATCTTCGGCAAGCTGATCGAACTCTCCGGCTTCTCGAAATCCATCGTCAGCGCAGTGATCCGGCTGTTCGGCGCCGATCGCGCGATGCTGTCGATCGTCGCGGTCTGCGCGGTGCTCACCTACGGGGGCGTATCGCTGTTCGTGGTGGTGTTCGCGGTGTATCCGTTCGCGGCCGAGTTGTTCCGCCAGAGCGATATCCCGAAGCGCCTGATCCCGGGCACCATCGCGCTGGGTGCCTTCACGTTCACCATGGATGCGTTGCCCGGCACGCCGCAGATCCAGAACATCATCCCGACCTCGTTCTTCGGCACCACCACCTGGGCGGCACCGTGGCTGGGCAGCATCGGTGCGGTGTTCATCCTGGTCCTGGGCATGAGTTACCTGGAATGGCGCCGACGCGTCGCCAAGCGCAATGGCGAGGGCTACGGCGACGCGGCGACGCTGCTCAACGAGCCGGCGCCCTTCGCCGAAAGCAGACTGGCGCACCCGCTGCTGGCGCTGTCGCCGCTGCTGCTGGTGGGCATCGTCAACAAGCTGTTGACGCTCTGGATCCCGAAAATCTACGGCACCAGCCATGAATTCGTGCCGGCAGTGATCGGCAACGCCGCGCCGGTGGTACAGGAAGTCTCGAAAATCGCCGCGATCTGGTCGGTGCAGGGCGCGCTGCTGGTCGGCATCCTCAGCGTGATCGTGCTGGCGTGGAAGCCGGTGACCGCGAGTTTCGCCGAGGGCGCGAAGAACGCCATCGGCGGCGCGATGCTGGCGGCGATGAACACGGCGTCCGAGTACGGATTCGGCGCGGTCATCGCCGCACTGCCGGGGTTCCTGGTGGTGGCGAATGCGCTGGGCTCGATCCCCAATCCGCTGGTGAACGAAGCGATCACCGTCACCGCGCTGGCCGGCATCACCGGTTCGGCCTCGGGCGGCATGAGCATCGCGCTGGCGGCGATGGCCGAGACCTTCATCGCCAACGCGAACGCCGCGAACATTCCGATGGACGTCCTGCACCGGGTGGCATCGATGGCCTCCGGCGGCATGGACACCCTGCCCCACAACGGCGCGGTGATCACGCTGCTGGCGGTGACCGGCCTGACCCATCGTCAGGCATACAAGGATATTTTCGCGATCACGCTGATCAAGACCGCCGCGGTGTTCGTGATCATCGCGGCGTACTATGCGACCGGGCTGGTGTGAAGGTTACGGGTGCTATGCCTTGAGCGGAAATGCAAAAGCAAATCCCCCGTAGCCCCCTTTTTCAAAGGGGGCGAAGCAAAGTGCATTCTGCTGCTGCGTCGGGAAGCTTCCTACTCTGCAAGCGTCATCCTCCGTACGCTGCATCGTCCGGAAACGCCATGCTCTGGAAGCTACCCCCCTTTGAAAAAGGGGGATGGGGGGATTTGCCCTTGCACTTGCTCTTCAATGACCGACGCGAATGGCTCGAACATTGGATGAGCAGCGGATCGAAACCCGCTCTACACAGCGATGTCGCATAATTCGTCCCTTGGCGCCACGATGCCGGTGGCGTTTTTTTCCCCACTTCCGCAGAGACGCCCATGTCCGACCGTTTCCTCGCCCCCCGCACCGCCCTCGTCACCGGCAGCACCTCCGGCATCGGCCTGGCCATCGCCTGCGGGCTGGCGTCGGCCGGCGCGAAGATCGCGGTCAACGGCCTCGGTACGCCGGAGCAGATCGATGCCGCACTGCAGGCCGTGCGCGATGCCGGGGCCGACGATGTCCGCCACTTCGGCGCGGACCTGCGCGATCCGGAACAGATCGAAACGATGATGGCCGACATCGACGCGTGGTCGCCGGTCGATGTACTGGTCAACAACGCCGGCATCCAGCACGCTGTGCCGCTGGCCGAAATGCCGACGCAGAAGTGGAACGACATCCTCGCGATCAACCTCAGCGCCGCGTTCCACAGCATGCGTCTGGCGATGCCGGGCATGGCCGCGCGCGGTTATGGCCGGGTGGTGAACATCGCCTCGGTCCATGGTCTGGTGGCCTCGGTGAACAAGGCACCGTACGTGGCCAGTAAATTCGGCATCGTCGGGCTGAGCAAGGTCGCCGCGCTGGAATACGCGGCCACCGGCAGCCGCGACAGCGGCGGCGTCACCGTCAACTGCATCTGCCCCGGCTGGGTGGAGACCGCGCTGATCGAGCCGCAGATCGAAGCGCGCCGCAACGGAGGGACACGCGATGACGGCGTGCGCGCATTGGTCGCCGAAAAGCAGCCGAGCCTGCGGATGTCGCGGCCCGAGGACATCGCTTCGATGGTGCTGTGGCTGTGCCGACGCGAAGCGCATAACGTGACCGGCACCTCGTTCCCCATCGATGGCGGCTGGACCGCGCAATAGCCTGTCCCGGCGACATTTTCAGGCACTTTTCGGTGCCGCGATCTGTGTCACAGTTTCGATGCAACAACGACATCTCCAGCTCCGCACATCAGGCTTATAGTGCCCGTCACTACTCTGCCGTTCAGGCAAGAGCCTGGAGCCCCTGATGGCAAGAATGCTCTCGTTTTCACGTCGCAAGGCGCTGTACGCCGCAATCATGCGACGCAACGGCATCCAAGGACGCATCCGCTTCCAGGCACTGCCGCAGATCCGCCGCGAACCCGACAGCGGAACGGTCTCCGCACCGACATCCGCACCCGATCCGGACACGGGGACGCCGCGCACGCCGATCATGGCCGGACAGGGCGCGGCGAACAGCTCTCAGCCGCAACTGCTGACCCTGCAGCGCGCACCGTTCGCTGTGCGCGTGCTCAACCATCTGACCGCAGGCGCGACCGCCGCATCGATCGCCGAATTCAACGCGCTGGGCGGCAACGACACCGCCCGGCTCACCGCGTTCGTCGATCAGCAGCTCAATCCTTCGAGCATCGGCGACAGTGCGCTGGATACACGGCTCAACGGCGCCGGCTACACCACGCTCGGCAAATCGCTGACCCAACTGTGGGCCGACCACCGCATCGTCAACACCGACAGTTCGGCCCCCGCGCGCGAAACCCAGCGCGCCGCGCTGGTGCGCGCCGTGTACTCGCGTCGTCAGTTGCAGGAGGTGATGGTCGATTTCTGGCAGAACCACTTCAACGTCGCCATCGGCAATTCGGCCGCCGCGCCGGTGTACGTGCACTACAACCGCGACGTGATCCGCGCGAACGCGTTCGGCAATTTCCGCGCCATGCTCGAAGCCGTGGGCCAGAGCACGGCGATGCTCTACTACCTCAACAACGCCAGCAATTCGCGCTCCGGACCGAACGAGAATTACGCGCGCGAACTGCTCGAACTGCACGCTTTCGGCGCCGAGAACTACCTCGGCTTCGTCAATCCGTTCCAGGTCCCGCCCTGTCCTGAAGATACGAGCTATCCGATCGGCTACACCGATCTGGACGTGTACGACACCGCTGCGGCATTCACCGGCTGGACGGTGAAGGACGGCCGCAACGGATTCCCGGCCGAGAACGACGGTACCTTCGCCTACCGCCAGCCCATGCACGATGCCGGGCCGAAGCTCGTACTCGGCATGTACCTCAATCCGGAACAGCCGGCGATGAAGGACGGTCGCGACATCTACGACCGCCTCGCCAGCCACCCGCGGGTCGCGAAGTTCATCTGCAGGAAACTCATCCGCCGCTTCGTGTCCGACCGTCCCGACCAGGCGCTGGTCGACAGCGCCGCAGCGATCTTCCGCGCCAACTGGCAGCATCCGGACCAGCTGAAGCTGACCCTGCGCCACATCCTGCTGTCGAATGCGTTCATCCACGGCTGGGGCCAGAAGAACCGGCGCCCGTTCGAGCTGATGGCCGCTGCGCTGCGCGCCTGCGGCAGCGACTGGACCATCAAGGGCGTCAGCGAAAGCCGCAGCAACGATTTCATGAGCCGGCTCGCGACCACCGGCCATGCGCCCTACGACTGGGCTGCGCCGAACGGCTACCCGGATGTCGGCGTGACCTGGGCGGGCTCCAACAACATGGTCACCACCTGGAAGATGCTGAGCTGGCTGACCGAAACCCTGGATACCGACGAAGCGCGGACGCCGCTGTTGCCGATCCTGGCGCAGAGCCGCGCCAACGTCGCCAGTTGGACCGCGAACAATCTGGTCGATTACTGGTGTCGGCGGATCCTGGGTTATCTGCCGATCGCGTCGCGCCGGCAGGTACTGGTTTCGTTCCTCGCCCAGAACGGCGACCCGGCGACCTACGTCATCACCGATACCGACAGTTCGGCGACGACCGACCTCAAGCGTCATTACAACCAGCAGCGCCTGCGCAGCATGGTGTCGATGATCCTGATTTCGCCCGAATTCATGAGCCGCTGAGGAGACCGTCATGCATACACCCCGTCTCGACCGGCGCGAATTCATCAAGGGCTGCGGCGCGGTCGCCGCGGCGGGCGCCGTCGCCGGCCCGGCCATGCTGTTCTCGCGCGAAGCCTACGCGGCCGAAAATCCGTTCGACACCGTGGTCGTCGTGTTCCTGCGCGGCGGCATCGACGGTCTGAACCTGGTGCCGCCGATCGCCGGCAACGACCGCAGCTTCTACGAGGAAGCGCGGCCGACCCTGCGCATCCCGACGACCGGCGATTTCGGCGCGCTGCCGCTGACCCTGGCCAGCGGCGCCGCCACCGGCTTCGGCCTGCATCCGTCCGCCGTGGGCCTGCGCGATCTGTGGATCCTCGGCAAGCTCGCCATCGTCCAGTGCTGCGGCATGCCCAGCGTGGTCACGCGCAGCCATTTCGACGCCCAGGCGTATCTGGATCTGGGCACGCCCGGCAATCCGAACAACGCGACCGGCTGGATGACCCGTGCCTGGCAGACGCAGCCCGCCGGCGGCGCACCCGGCGCGATGCCGCTGCTGGCGGTGGCGAACCGGCAGCCGGCCAATCTGCGCGGCGCCACCCAGTCGCTGTCCATGCCCAGTCCCGGCGATTTCGCGCTGACCTCCGGCGCGCCGCAGTGGCAGGCTTATCGCAGCAGCATGCCGGCCGGGACCAAGGGCGTCACCGAAACCCTCGCCAGCCTCTGGGCAGGCCAGAGCGGTGTCGAAGTCTCCGGTCAGCGCGCCGACGCGTCGATACGGCTGATCGCACAGCAGGGCTACACCACCACCCTGCCCGCGACGTGGCCGACATCCACATTCGCGCGCCAGCTGTGGACGGTGGCGCAGTCGATCCGTTTCAACCTGGGCCTGCGCTACGCCGCGATCGATCTGGGCGGCTGGGATACGCACGAAAACCAGGGCACGACCGGCAACAGTCTGTACTCGAACAAGATCACCGAGCTGTCGAACGCGCTGACCGCGTTCTACAACGAACTCAATCCCACCGGCCACATGGGCCGGGTGACGGTGATCGTGCAGTCCGAATTCGGCCGGCGCGTGCGCCAGAACGGCAGCGGCGGCACCGATCACGGCTACGGCAATCCGTTGCTGGTGATCGGCGGGCCGATCAACGGCCGCCGCATCTACGGGCAGTGGCTGGGCCTCGATCCGCAGGCGCTGTCGCCCTACTTCGGCGACATCCCGGCGACCACCGATTTCCGCCGCGTGTTTTCCGAATTGATGATCCGGCGCATGGGCAACAACAGACTGGGCGAGGTGTTCCCGGGCTACACCGGCTACGCGCCGCTGGGGATTTTCCAGGGCAGCGACCTCGTGCCGCAATACGTGGCCGGTGCCGGACAAGGTCAGGTTTTCGCCGATCTGCCCGCCCATCCGCAGCCGACCTACGGCGAATCGTTGCGCGAAAGCACGCGGGCGATCCGCGCGCGCCAACGCGACGAACAACACTGGCTCCGGCGCCTGCTGGCGGCGCTGGGGCTCTCGTAACGCTTCATCCGGAATGCCATCGACGGCCTGCGCCATCGCGGGCGGTCGACGCCATCCAGCGCACACCCGCCACGCGCGCCGAACCACGGCCGACAAGACCCACCGGAGCGACACCATGCCGAGACCGATCTTCCCCACCGCACGGCGCAGAGCCATGTATGCCGTGTTCGCGCGGCGCCACGGCATCAAGGGGCCGATCCGCTTCCAATCCGCGCCGCCGCGCGCGCCGGAGTCCGCAATCGCCGCTGCCGTCGCCGCGCCCGCCGCAGCCGCCAACACCGGTGTGCCGCGCATGTCCGGGCCGTCCACGGCGAATCTGTCTCAGGCGGAGTTGTTGACGCTGCAGCGCGCGCCGTTCGCGGTGCGGGCGCTCAATCACCTCACCTACGGCGCCACGCCGGCCTCGATCGCCGAGTTCAACGCGCTGGGCGCGAACGACACCGCGCGCCTCACCGCCTTCGTCGACCAGCAGCTCAATCCATCGGCCATCAACGACAGCGCGATGGACACACGGCTGACGAATGCCGGCTACACCACGCTGGGCAAATCGCTGACCCAGCTGTGGGCCGATCACGTCGCATCCGATCCGGTCTACGACGTGCGCATGCGCCCGGCCTGGGAAGTGCAGCGCTCGTCGCTGGCGCGTGCGGTGCATTCGAAACGTCAATTGCTGGAAGTGATGGCCGGCCACTGGCACAACCACTTCAACGTCACCCTCACCGACTTCTCCGCCGGCCCGGTGTTCGTGCATTACCACCGCGACGTGATCCGCGCCAACGCGCTGGGCAACTTCCGCACGATGCTCGAAGCGGTCGCGCAGAGCACCGCGATGATGTACTACCTCGACAACGCTTCGAACACGCGCTCCGGCCCGAACGAAAACTTCGCACGCGAGCTGCTGGAACTGCACACCTTCGGCGCCGAGAACTACCTCGGCTTCATGGATCCGTTCCAGGTCCCGCCGTGTCCCGAAGACCCGGCCTATCCCATCGGTTACACCGACGTGGACGTGTACGAAACCGCTTCGGCGTTCACCGGCTGGTCGATCAAGAACGGACACTGGCAGTATCCGACCGAGAACGACGGCACTTTCGTCTATCGCCAGGCCTGGCACGACGCCGGCCCGAAGTTCGTGCTCGGCCGATTCCTCAACCCGGAACAGCCGGCGATGAAGGACGGTCGCGACATTCTCGACCGCATCGCCAGCCATCCGCGCGTGGCGAAATTCATCTGTCGCAAACTGATCCGCCGCTTCGTCTCCGACAAGCCCGATCAGGCGCTGGTCGACAGCGCCGCAGCGATCTTCCGCGCCAACTGGCAAAGCCCGAACCAGATCGCGCTGACCCTGCGCCACATCCTGCTGTCCAATGCCTTCATCCACAGCTGGGGCCAGAAGAACCGCCGTCCATTCGAGCTGGCGGCCGCATCGCTGCGCGTCACGGGTTCGGACTGGACCCCGCGCGTCGGCGACGCCAAGAGCGACGAGTTGTTCTGGCGGATGGGCTTCACCGGCCATATGCCCTACGAATGGCCGGCGCCGAACGGCTATCCGGACACCGGCGTCGCCTGGTCGGGCTCCAACAGCTACGCGATGACGTGGAAGCTGCTGAACTGGATCAGCGAAACCAGCGACGCCAGCGTGCCGATGGCGCCGATCCTGGCGGCCACCCGCAGCGGCGTGGCGAGTTGGACCGCGAACAACCTCGTCGATTTCTGGTGCCAGCGCGCGCTCGGCTACATCCCGGTCGCCTCGCGACGGCAGACACTGGTCGCATTCATGGCCCAGAACGGCGCGGCGACCGATGTCATCGCCGATACCGACAGCTGGGCGGCCAGCAATCCGAAAGCGCATTACAACCAGCAACGCCTGCGCAGCATGGTCGCGCTGATCCTGATGTCCCCCGAATTCATGAGCCGCTGAGGAGAATGCCCATGTCCGATCTCCACATCGATCGCCGCGAATTCCTCAAGGGCGCCTGCGCCACCGCCGCGGTCGGCGCCGCCGGCCCCGGCCTGCTGTTCTCCAGCGAAGCCCAGGCCGCGGTCAACAGTTACGACACCGTGGTGCTGGTGTTCCTGCGCGGCGGCATCGACGGCCTGAATCTCGTCCCGCCGGTGGCGGGCAACGACCGCAGTCACTACGAGGAAGCGCGACCGACCCTGAATGTCGCCGCATCCGGCACCTACGGCGCGCTGCCGCTGACGCTGGCGAACGGTACCGCCACCGGCTTCGGCCTGCATCCGTCGGCCACGGGGCTGAAGGGACTCTGGGATGCCGGCAAGCTCGCCATCGTCCACAGCTGCGGCATGCCGACCACCGTCACCCGCAGCCATTTCGATGCCCAGCTGTATCTCGACCTCGGCACCCCCGGGCAGCAGGGCACCGGCACCGGCTGGCTCACCCGTGCCTGGAACACCCAGGGCGTGTCCAGCCCCCCGACTCTGCCGCTGGTCGCGGTGAACAGCCGCCAGCCGGCGAACCTGCTCGGCTCGACCCAGGCGCTGTCGATGCCCAGCCCGACCGATTTCTCGCTGAACAGCGGCGCCTACCAGTGGCAGCAGTTCCGCAGCGGCATGCCCGCAGGCACCAAGGGGCTGAACGAGACCCTCGCTTCGATGTGGTCGGGACAGACTGGCGTGGAAACCGGCGGCCAGCGCGCCGACGCGGCGCTGCGCGTGATCGGCGCACAGGCCTTTACCTCGACCCTGCCCGCCGGCTGGCCGACCACCACCTTCGCCCGACAGCTGTGGACGGTGGCGCAATCGGTGCGTTTCAACCTGGGCCTGCGCTTCGCGACGGTCGATCTGGGCGGCTGGGACACCCACGACGGCCAGGGCACGGCCGGCAGTGGCTACCACTACTACCAGAACAAGATCGCCGAGCTGTCGGAAGCGCTGACCGCGTTCTACAACAACCTCAACACCGGCGGCGAAGCCGCGCGCGTGACCGTGATCGTGCAGTCGGAGTTCGGTCGCCGCGTGCGCCAGAACGGCAGTGGAGGCACCGACCACGGCTACGGCAATCCGTTGCTGGTGTTGGGCGGCCCGGTCAACGGCCGTCGTTTCTACGGCCAGTGGCTGGGCCTGGACCCGCAGGTGTTGTCGCCCTATTTCGGCGATGTGCCGGTGACCACCGATTTCCGCCGGGTGTTTTCCGAACTGATGATCCGGCGCATGGGCAACAACAAACTGGGCAATGTCTTCCCGGGCTACACCGGCTACTCGCCGATGGGCATCTTCCAGGGCACCGACCTCGCGCCGCAGTACGTGGTCACCGGACAGACCCAGGTCATGGCGAACCTGCCGGCGAATCCGCAGCCTGCGTTCGGCGAATCGCTGGGCGAAAGCTCACGCGCGATCCGCGCGCGCCAACGCGATCAGGACCACTGGTTCAGGCGCTTGCTGGCGGCGATCGGATTGTCGTAGCGCTGGACCATGCGGCCAAGGCGGGTCGGCTCAACGCCGCCCCGTCCAGCCGAAACCCAGGCTGAAACCACGCCCCGCACCCGGCTCGAAATAGCGGCCGTTGGCTTCGTTGACGATCACCGAACCGGCGTAACGGCGGTCGAACAGATTGTCGATGCGCCAGAACGCATGCCAGCCGCTGTCGCGCGCCCGCCACTGCCCGCGCCATGCGAACCGCGCATGCCGTTCGGCGGCATCGCTGTTGCGATCGTCCACCGCGATCGCGCCGACCATCCGCGCCTCCAGCGCGCTCGACCAGCGGCCGTCGCCCGATCGCCATTCGAGCTCCGCGAACACATCGCTGCGCGGCACGCCGGGAATGCGGTTGCCGGCAGCGACGACGCGCGTGTCGTTCTGGGCGACGAAGACGAAGCCCTCGACGAAGCGCGCATCGATCCAGTTCGCAGCGATGGCATAGCGCCACTGCGCGCCAAGATCGCCGGACGCGCCGAACTCGATACCCTCGCGGCGGGTGGCGCCGGCATTGGCGAAACTCGCGCGTCCGCCGCGATTGAGCGCTGGCACGATCTCGTCTTCGCCGTCCACGCGGTACAGCGCCATCTCGATCCGCTGCGACGCATCCACCGACCGCCAGCGCAGGCCGAGTTCGTAAGCCCGGTTGCGCGACGCACCGAGATCGCGATTGAATCCGGCCGCGCCGTCGGGCCGATACGCCGTTTCGTTCAAGGTCGGCGTTTCGAAACCGCGGCCGTAGCTCGCATAGACTTCGCCGCGCGCGAAGGCGCGGACCACGCCGAACGACAGTGCGGTATTCGCGTCGCGCGTCCCGCCGCTGTCGTCGCCGTTCGCGAAGTAACGGTCGTCGCTGTCGAAGCGCAGCGTCGAACGCCGCACGCCCGACAGCGCGGTCCAGTCCTCGGCAAAGCGATGATCCGCGGACGCATACAGATCGACCACATCGACGCGGTTGCGCTCGTCGCGACGCGGACGCCCGCGCACGCCCAAGCGGTCGCCGACGAAATTCTCGAACCCGCGCCGGTCTTCATCGAGACGCACAGCCTCCACACCGACCGCCAGCGAACCCCGTTCACCGCGCCAGCGCGCCGCGGCGTCGATCCCGGTGGACAGGCGCTGCAGGTCGATGACGCCGCCGGCGCTCCCGGGCGCGCTCTGCGCAGCGGCCGGCACCGCGAGGTACTGTTCCACCGCGCGATCGGTGCGATAAGCCGTGGCGCGCAGTTCAAGAGCGCCCGCACGCTCGCGACGCCAATCCACGCCGAACTGATCCTCGCGCACGGTCTTGCGCGTATCGAACGCCGACGCCACGGCATCCGTGCTGCCCGGGTCGCGCGCGAACGCTGCGCGCGTCAGCCCCAGCGGATCCTGCGCCAGCGGCTGGCGCAGGCCGTTGTAGACCACCCGCAGACGCTCGCTGTCGCGAGGCGACCATTCGCCGATGGCGTTGAACTGATGGCGCCGCGCCGCGCTGTGCGGGCGCGCGCCATCGGTAGAGAACGCACTGCCCGTCGCGCGCCAGCGCCAGGCATCGCCGCTCTCGCCGCCATCGACACGCAGGCTCGCGCGCCGGCTGCGGTCGCTGCCGATCCAGGCGTCGAACGACGGACCCGGCAGGGCATCGAGTTCGCTCAGGCCAAGCACCACGCCGCCCGCGGCGTTGCCGTACTGCAGGGCCAGCGGCCCGCGCAGCACTTCGATGCGGTCCAAGGAGGACAGCGGAAACGCCGCCGCCTGTCCCTGCCCGTCGGCCGCGCTGGACGGAATGCCATCGACGATCAAACGGATGCCGCGGATCCCGAACGTCGAACGCGCGCCGAACCCGCGCGACTGGATCTGCAGGTCCTGGGCGTAGTTCTGCCGATCGAGCGCAGTGAACCCGGGCACCCGCTGCAACGACTCGGACAGATTCACCCGGCGCTGGCCGTCGCGCAGCGCGGCGGCATCAAGCACCGACACCGACCCGGGCAAACCGCGCAACGGCTGCGCTGCGCCGACCACGCGGATCGTATCGATATCGCCGGGTTGCGGCGTTGCTTCGGGCTCCGCAGCGGGGACTTGAACGCTTTGTGCCTGCGCATGCAAGGTCGCAGAACAGAACAGGATCGGCAGTAATTTTCTACGTAAAGACATGCACCGGATTCTCCCACAGCCCACAGGATGCTCGCAGAAAGCGGAAAAGCTTTTGTAGGAGGGGCTTCAGCCCCGAGCTCCGGGGCGCGAGCCCCAATCCCCGATATCCGACAACCCTCGCATTCAACCGGAAACGATCGAACAACAAGAGCTCGGGCCTGAAGGCCCTCCTACGGCTCCCAACGCCACACACGACGAAGCCCGCCATTCGCATGACGGGCTTCGGGTGGCGAGCGCGGAAAGCCGCTCGACCAGCGATCACGCGATCAGTCGTTCGAGGGACCTTCGCCTTCCTCGACCGCCTTCATCGACAGGCGGATGCGGCCCTGCTTGTCGACTTCCAGCACCTTGACCTTGACGATGTCGCCTTCCTTGAGCACGTCGCTGACCTTCTCGACGCGATCGTTGGAGATCTGCGACACGTGGACCAGACCGTCCTTGCCGGGGGAGATGGTGACGAACGCACCGAAGTCCATCAGCTTGGCGACCTTGCCCTCGTAGATCCGGCCCGGCTCGACGTCCGAAGTGATCTGCTCGATCCGCGACTTGGCGGCCTGGCCGGCGGCGGCGCTGACCGACGCGATGGTGATCGTGCCGTCGTCCTGGATGTCGATCTGGGTGCCGGTTTCCTTGGTGATCGCCTGGATCACCGAACCGCCCTTGCCGATCACTTCGCGGATCTTGTCGGGGTGGATCTTGATGGTGATCAGGCGCGGCGCGTACTCGGACAGCTCGGCGCGCGGCGCGGTCATGGCGTGCGCCATTTCGCCGAGGATGTGCAGACGACCCTGCTTGGCTTGGGCCAGCGCGGTCTTCATGATCTCTTCGGTGATGCCCTGGATCTTGATGTCCATCTGCAGGGCGGAAATGCCCTTGTCGGTGCCGGCGACCTTGAAATCCATGTCGCCGAGGTGGTCTTCGTCGCCGAGGATGTCGGACAGCACGACGAAGTCGTCGCCTTCCTTCACCAGACCCATCGCGATGCCCGCGACCGGCGCCTTGATCGGCACGCCGGCATCCATCAGCGCCAGCGAGCTTCCGCAGACCGAGGCCATCGAGGACGAGCCGTTGGATTCGGTGATTTCCGACACGACGCGGATCGTGTACGGGAAGGCTTCCATCGTCGGCATGACCGCGAGCACACCGCGCTTCGCGAGACGGCCGTGACCGATTTCGCGACGCTTCGGACCCATCATGCGACCGGCTTCACCGACCGAATAGGGCGGGAAGTTGTAATGGAACAGGAAGTGTTCCTTGTACTCGCCGCCGACGGCGTCGATGACCTGGCCATCGCGCGCGGTGCCGAGGGTGACCGCCACGATCGCCTGGGTTTCGCCGCGGGTGAACAGCGAGGAACCGTGGACGCGCGGCAGCACCGTGACCTTCGAGGTGATCGCGCGGACGGTGTCGAGTGCGCGGCCGTCGATGCGGACCTTGGTGCTGAGCACCGCATTGCGCAGCGTCTGGTACTCGAGTTCGGAGAATTCCTTCGAGGCTTCGGAGGCGCTCCAGCCGTTGGCTTCGATCTGCGCGGCGAGGCCGGCCATCACGTCCTTCTTCAGCGCCGAGATCGCATCTTTGCGCTCGAGCTTGTCGCGCACCTGGAAAGCGGTGCCGAGGCGGTCGCCGACCGCGGCCTTGATCGCGCCGATCAGGGCGTCGTTCTTGGCGGGGGCCTGCCAGTTCCACTTGGGCTTGCCGGCTTCGGCGACGAGTTCGTTGATCGTGTCGATCGCGATCTGCATCTGCTGGTGACCGAACATCACCGCACCCAGCATCACGTCTTCCGACAGTTCGCGGGCTTCGGATTCGACCATCAGCACGGCGTTCTTCGTGCCGGCGACGACGAGTTCCAGATCGCTGTCGACCAGTTCGGTCGTACTCGGATTGAGGATGTACTGGCCGTTCTTGTAACCGACCTTCGCAGCGCCGATCGGGCCGTCGAACGGGGCGCCGCTCAGGGCCAGCGCGGCGGACGCGCCGATCAGGGCCAGGATGTCGCCGTCGACTTCCGGATTCAGCGACATCACGGTGGCGATGATCTGGACTTCATTGCGGAAGTCTTCCGGGAACAGCGGGCGGATCGGACGGTCGATCAGACGCGAGGTCAGCGTTTCCTTTTCGGTCTGGCGACCTTCGCGCTTGAAGAAGCCGCCCGGGATGCGGCCGCCGGCGTAGAACTTTTCCTGGTAGTCGACGGTGAGCGGGAAGAAATCCTGCCCTTCGCGCGCGGTCTTCGCGGCGACGGCCGTCACCAGCACGACGGTGCCTTCTGCCGACACCATCACCGCACCGCCGGCCTGGCGGGCGATTTCGCCGGTCTCGAGCACCACGGTGTGCTTGCCGTACTGGAAACGCTTGGTCACTTTTGCCACGTTGGAATGTCCTCGAAAAACTTTGATCGATGAACCGGAGGGAGCCCCTGCCCCGGACCGGGTGGCCGCTCGATGCGGCCGGGCAATGCGAACGTTCGCATTGCAGGAACGTTGTTACGGAGCGTTGCGTTGTTACGGAACGTTGATACGTATCGCGGCGGGATCCTGCGGACCCCAAAACGAAACCGCGGCGCATTGCTGCACCGCGGCGGGTCTGGAACTCAGCGGCGCAGACCGAGTTTTTCGATCAGGGCCTTGTAGCGCACGGCGTCCTTGCGGTGCAGGTAGTCGAGCAGGCTGCGACGACGGTTGACCATCATCAGCAGGCCGCGACGGCTGTGGTGATCCTGCTTGTGCGCCTTGAAATGTTCGGTGAGCTGCACGATGCGCGCGGTGAGCAGCGCGACCTGGACTTCCGGCGAGCCGGTGTCGTTTTCGCTGCGCTTGTGGGTTTCGATGACTTGGCTTGAATCGATGGACATGTGAGGCCTCTTGACGCGAGATCGGCAGGAACAACGCCCGGAATGGCCGGCGCGGCGCACCGCTGAGTCCGCCTGAATGGAATGACAGAAAGGACGCTGCCCGGGTAGCGGCATGAATCCGGCCCGGACAGCAGCGGAATTGTAGCCCCCACCCCTCGTCGGAACAAGGGCTTGGGCGATCCGGAGCGGCTGCGCAGCCGTCTGTTCCGGGCGATCCAAGGCCGGGGGCAGAAACGATCAGGGCACGGTGACAGGGAGTTCCGGCAGAGGATCGCCCGCCTTGCGCAGCGCCTGGGCGATGCCGTCGAACTTGCCGCTCAAGGCCAGCCGCCATCCCTGCGACGTACGGTTCATCGTGACCACTTCCATCTGGGTGATGCGGATGTCCATCGCCTCGACCGAAGCCCGGGTCACCAGATGCAGCCGGTCAGCGCCTTCGGGCACGCTGCCCAGGATCTCCTGCGCCTCCAGGCGTGCGCCGGCGTCGCCGACCACATTGCGCATGAAACCGGCGAAGAACGCCATATCGTTCATCTTGCGGATGTCGTCGGCGGTTTTCCCGGTGCCGTAGAACATGCCGATCATCCCCTCCCCGAGCGGCCCCTCGATGATCGGGCCGACCATCTCGCGGAAGTGCTTCAGCGCCGCCGGATCGAACGTCTCCGCCGCAGCATCCCATGCTCCCGCGCGCATCCGGGCATACGATTCGGCCGCGACCTGTTCCGCCGACATGTCCGGCGTCAATTCGGCAGCCGGCACCGCAGCGGCGAAGGCCATGATCGAGAAGATCAAGCACGCACGGCGCAGACGGGACGACAATATGCGGGACGACAGCATGGCGGTGGATCTCCCCGGGATGGAACGCATCATGGTCTGGCGATATCCAGACGCTGGAAGACGCGTTCGGGCTTGAGACTGCCGGTACCGTCGATCTTCGCGAGGCCTCGGGCGCGCCCGGCAGGATCGAACACTGCGCATTCGCCCGGCGCCTCGTGATTCAGCTGCAACCGCTGCCCCTGTTCGAACCGGCGCGTGCCGTCTTCGGTGAGGTCGATCCGGCGATAACCGACCAGGCCGACCTCGATCGGCAGCAGGCAGGCTTCCAGGCAATGCGGGTCGCGTTCGGCCAGCGCCTGCAGCGACTCGAGGGTCCACATCCGCGGGTCGCGGAACGGGTCCACCCACAATCGCCGCAGTTCGGCCACGTGCGCGCCGCAGCCGAGCGCTTCGCCGAGATCGCGCACCAGGCTGCGCACGTAGGTGCCGGAACCGCATTCGACGTGCAGGCGAAGCTGCGACGCATCGGCGTCGAGCAGATCGGCTTCCGACAGCAATTCGAAAGCGTGCACATCGACCGGCCGCGGCTCGATTTCGATGCTTTCGCCGCGCCGCGCCTTGACGTACAGCGGTTCACCGCCGCGCTTGAGCGCCGAATAGATCGGCGGGCGCTGCATGATCCGTCCGGTGAGGTCGCCCAGTGCGGCATCGATGGTGCCGATGTCGTAGCGCGCGACCGGCCGTTCGCGCAAGGGCTGGCCTTCGGCATCGTCGGTATCGGTGACGATGCCCAGCCGCGCCACAGTGTCGTACGCCTTGCGCGCACCGAGCAGGTTGCCGGCGATCTTGGTGGCTTCGCCGAAACAGATCGGCAACAGGCCAGTAGCGAGCGGGTCGAGGCTGCCCGTGTGCCCGCCCTTCTCGGCGCGGAACAGGTGGCGCGCGCGCTGCAGCGCCTGGTTCGAGCTGAGTCCCTGCGGCTTGTCGAGCAGCAGGATGCCGTCGAGTCTGCGGAAGATTGTCTTGGGGGCCAGCGCCATCAGGGGATGATATGACTTAATCGGCAGATGTGTGGGATGTGCCAGTGCCGCACATTGCCTTGATGGACCGCGAACAGCGCGCGTCCCGACTCGAATGTCTGCGCGAAGCAGGCGGCGCGCAGAGGCGCACGCTACGAATCGTCGTTCGACTCGTTACCCGCGTCCGCGTCCGAAGCGGCGTTCGAATCGGTCTCCAGATCGCGCAGCAGATGATTGATGCGCTCGCCGCGATCCACGGAGTCGTCGTAGTGGAAATGCAGTTCCGGCGTGTGGCGCATCTTCACCGCGCGCGAGAGTTCGTGGCGGATTTCAGGGGTCAGTTCTTTCAGCCCCTTCATCGCCTCTTTCGCGCGCTCGGGCTGCAGCGCGGTCACGAACACCTTGGCGTGGGCCATGTCGCGGGTGACCTCGACATCGGACACGCTGACCGACGGCAGACCGTGCACGCGCACCATCGCATGCACGATCGTGCCCAGCTCGCGACGGAGCTGAGCGGACACGCGGTCGGTTCGATAGAAGGATTTCTTCACGATGCTGTCTTCAAAGGGATCCGGCGCGCGCTCAGAGCGTGCGCTGGACTTCGATGCGTTCGAAGCATTCGATCTGATCGCCCGGCTTCACGTCGTTGTAGGCCTTCACGCCGATACCGCATTCGGTGCCGTTGCGGACTTCGTCGACGTTTTCCTTGAATCGGCGCAGCGATTCCAGCTCGCCCTCGAAGATGACGGTGTTGTCGCGCAGCACGCGGATCGGCTTGTTGCGCTTGACCACGCCCTCGATGACCATCGAACCGGCGATCGCGCCGAACTTCGAGCTGCGGAACACATCGCGGACCTGTGCGGTGCCGATGATCTCTTCGCGGATCTCCACGCCGAGCAGGCCGGACGCCACCTGCTTCACCTGATCAATCACGTCGTAGATGATCGAGAAGTAGCGCAGATCGAGGCCGTTGGCATCGATGACCTTGCGCGCCGAAGCATCCGCACGGACATTGAAGCCGATGATGGTGGCCTTCGCCGCCAGCGCGGAATTGGCGTCGGATTCGGTGATGCCGCCCACGCCCGACACGATCATGTTGATGCGGATCTGATCGTTGGACAGACCGACCAGCGCCTGGCGCAGCGCTTCCGCCGAGCCCTGCACGTCGGCCTTGACCACGAGATTGAGGCTGAGCTGGGTGCCGCCCTGGCCCATCTGGGCCATGATGTCTTCCATGCGGTTGCCGGCCTGCGCGACCAAGCGCGACTCGCGGCGCTTGGTATCGCGCTGCTGCGCGACTTCCTTGGCGAGACGTTCGTCGGCGACGACCACGAAGTCGTCGCCGGCGTCGGGCACGCCGGAAAGGCCCAGCACCTGCACCGGAATCGACGGGCCCGCGGCCTGCACCTGGCGGCCGGTTTCGTCGAACAGCGCGCGGACGCGGCCGTACTGCACGCCGCAGACGAGGTAATCGCCCTTCTGCAGCGCACCTTCCTGCACCAGCACGGTGGCGACCGGGCCGCGGCCCTTGTCGAGCGCGGATTCGATGACCACGCCGATGGCGCGACCTTCGGACACCGCCTTGAGTTCGAGCACTTCGGCCTGCAGCAGGATCGCGTCGAGCAGATCGTCGATGCCCTGACCGGTCTTGGCCGAAACCTCGATGAACTGGGTTTCGCCGCCGAACTCCTCGGCCACGATGCCGTGCGCGAGCAGGTCGTTCTTCACCCGCAGCGGATCGGCGCCGGCCTTGTCGATCTTGTTGACCGCGACCACCAGTTGCACGCCGGACGCCTTGGCGTGCTGGACGGCTTCCACCGTCTGCGGCATCACCCCGTCGTCGGCGGCGACCACCAGAATCACGATATCGGTGAGCTTGGCGCCACGGGCGCGCATCGCGGTGAACGCGGCATGGCCCGGGGTGTCGAGGAAACTGA
>JAIMKJ010000056.1:6440-22910 GCA_020692565.1 Thermomonas sp. | reverse complement strand
GACAGTTCGAACAACGGCGACATGCGCGCGACCATGAAGATGCCGGCGGTGACCATCGTCGCGGCGTGGATCAGCGCGGAAATCGGGGTCGGGCCTTCCATCGAATCCGGCAACCACACATGCAAAGGTACCTGCGCCGACTTGCCCATCGCGCCGATGAACAGGCAGATGCAGATCACCGTTGCGACCGACCACTCATGGCCTTCGAAGATCGCGACCGTCTGGCCGCCGCCGATGGTGCTGGAGGCGTTGGCGAACACGGTGGCGTAATCCATCGTATTGAACCAGAACAGCACGCCGGCGATCCCCAGCAGGAAACCGAAGTCGCCCACACGGTTGACCAGGAAAGCCTTGAGATTCGCGAAGATCGCGCTCGGGCGTTTGAACCAGAAGCCGATCAGCAGGTACGAGACCAGACCCACCGCTTCCCAGCCGAAGAACAGCTGCAGGAAGTTGTTGCTCATCACCAGCATCAGCATCGAGAACGTGAACAGGCTGATGTAGCTGAAGAAACGCTGGTAACCCGGATCTTCGGCCATGTAGCCGATGGTGTAGATGTGGACCAGCAGCGAGACGAAGGTGACGACCAGCATCATCATCGCGGTCAGCTTGTCGACCATGAAACCGACGTGCGCATCGTAGCCGGCGACATCGAAGAAGGTGTAGAGGTTCTCGTTGAACGGCACAGCTCCCTGCGCGACCAACTGCCACAGCACGTAGCAGGACAGCGCGCAGCTCAAGCCGACGCCGAGGATGGTCGCGCTGTGCGCGCCGACCCGACCGATGCGGCGACCGAACAGGCCGGCCAGGATCGCACCGAACAACGGCGCGAGGACGACCGCGACCAGGACGGACTTGGAGAGCGCATGCTCGATAACGGTGTGTTCCATGCCGGGTTCCGTCAGCCTTTGAGTGTGTCGATTTCGGCGACGTTGATCGTGCGCCGATTGCGGAACAGGGTGACCAGGATCGCCAGGCCGATCGCAGCCTCCGCAGCGGCCACGGTCAGGATGAAGAACACGAAGATCTGACCGGCGACATCGCCGAGATGACGCGAAAACGCGATGAAGTTGATATTGACGCTGAGCAGCATCAGCTCGATCGACATCAACAGGATGATGACGTTCTTCCGGTTGAGGAAGATGCCGGCCAGGCTGATGCAGAACAGCACCGCGCCGAGCGCCAGATAGTGCCCGAGGGCAAGCGGACCCATCATGACTTCACCTCCTGGCTCACGGTTGCATCCGCTGTCGGCACCTGCGTTTGGGCATGGCCGCTTTCGGCGGGCATGCTGACCATGCGGATGCGATCCTGCGAGCGAACGCGCGACTGCTCGGCAGGATTCTGGTGTTTCGTGCCGCTGCCACGACGCAGGGTCAACATCACGGCCGCGATCACCGCGATGGTCAGAATCACCGCCGCGAATTCGAACGGCAGCAGATATTCGGTGAAGAGCGCGCGCGCAATCCATTCCGTGTTCGACAGTCCCTGGGCCGCAGCGGGATCTGCGCCGAACGTCGAGGCGAACTCCGCTTTGACGCCGATCAGGGTCAGCATCTCGATCAACATCACCACCGCGACCAGCAGGCCCAGCGGCAGATAGCGCACGAAACCTTCGCGCATCGGCTCGACTTCGACGTCGAGCATCATCACCACGAACAGGAACAGCACCATCACCGCGCCGACGTAGACCAGGATCAGGGCCACGCCCAGGAACTCGGCACCGGCGAGGATCCATGTGCAGGCGACGGTGAAAAAGGTCAGCACGAGGCACAGTGCGGCGTGCACCGGATTGCGCACGGTGATCACCCCGCCCGCCGATATGGCGGCGATCGCGGCGAAGACCAGAAATGCGAGAGTGGTGAATTCCACGGCTGCCCTCAAGAATATGCGTTCAATGGTGCGTGCTTATCGGTAGCTGGCGTCGGCGGCGCGACGCTCGGCGATTTCTTTTTCGAGGCGGTCGCCGATGGCCAGTAGCTGCGTCTTGTTCACGATGTTCTCGCCGCGATTCTCGAAGTGGTATTCGTGGATGTGGGTTTCCACGATCGAGTCGACCGGGCAGGATTCTTCGCAGAATCCGCAGAAGATGCACTTGAACAGATCAATGTCGTAGCGCGTGGTCCGACGGGTGCCGTCGGCGCGCTGCTCCGAATCGATGGTGATCGCCAATGCCGGGCACACCGCTTCGCAGAGCTTGCAGGCGATGCAGCGCTCTTCGCCGTTGGGATAACGACGAAGCGCGTGCAGACCACGGAAGCGCGGCGACTGCGGCGTCTTTTCCATCGGGTACATCAGCGTGTACTTGGGACGGAACAGATACTTCAACGTCAATCCCATGCCCTGGAACAATTCCAGCAGCAGCAGACTCTTGAGGTAGGAAACGATCCTGGTCATCAGACGCCCTTCTCGAACACACCGAAGTACACCAGCAGCGCGGTAACGAAGATCCATGCGATGGTGATCGGGATGAAGACCTTCCAGCCGAGACGCATGATCTGGTCGTAGCGATAGCGGGGAAACGAGGCGCGGAACCAGATGAAGAGGCTGGCGAAGAAGAAGACCTTCATGAACAACCAGGGCCAGCCGCCTTTCCAGATCCAGTCGATCCAGGGCGACACGTCCACCGTGATCCAGCCCTGCAGCGGACTGAGCCAACCGCCGAGGAAGAACAGCGCGGCCAGGAAGCTGATCAGGATCATGTTGGCGTATTCGGCCAGGAAGAACAGCGAGAACTGCGAGCCGGAATACTCGACCATGTGCCCGGCGACGATTTCGGATTCGCCTTCGACCACGTCGAACGGTGCGCGGTTGGTCTCGGCCACGCCGGACACGAAATAGACGACGAACATCGGCAGCAATGGGAACCAGAACCACTCGAAGAAGCCGGCGTCGCCGGACTGCGCGACCACGATGTCGGTGATGTTGAGGCTGCCGGCCGCCATCAGCACGCCGACCAGCGCGAAACCCATCGCGATTTCGTACGAAACGACCTGCGAGGCCGCACGCATCGCGCCGAGGAACGCGTATTTCGAGTTCGATGCCCAGCCGGCGAGGATCACGCCGTACACGCCCAGCGACGTCATCGCCAGCAGATACAACAAGCCGGCGTTGGCGTTCGAGAGGACGAGCTTGGCATCGAACGGCACCACCGCCCATGCCGCAAGCGCCGGCACGAGCGCCAGCAACGGCGCGAGAATGAACAGGGGCTTGTTCGCGCTGCTCGGCTGGATCACTTCCTTGAACAGCAGCTTGAACACATCGGCGAAGGCCTGCAGCACGCCCCAGCCCACGTACATCGGACCGTGGCGGACATGCATCCAACCGATCAGCTTTCGCTCCCAGACCACATAGAACGCAACAGCGATGATGACCGGCATGGTGATCGCGAGAATCTTCAGCACGATCCACAGCAGCGCGCCGGTGGTGCCCATCGCGAGAATCCAGTCGCGCAGCGCATCGAACAGCATGTTCATGCGGCAACTCCCGTCGACGGATCCACGGGTGCAACCGCAATCACGCGAACGCGGCTGCTACCGAGCGCAGCGGTCGCGCCGTAACCGGATTCGATCCATGCAGCGCCCTGGGCAACGCGATCATCGACAACGACCTGCAGCGTGGCGGCACCGACACCGTTGTCGACTTTCGCCATCGCGCCATCGACGAGCGATGCGGCAGCGGCATCCGCAGGATGCAGCACGACGCGCGCGCCGGCATTGAGTGGATGCGACTGCAGAGCCGACGCGCGACGGGTCACGCCATCGACGCGATAGATCGCCTGCGAAACCGCAAGTTCAAGACCTTCACCGGCCGCGACAGACGCCGACGCGGTGGCGACGGACACTGCGCGCGTCGAAACGCCGGCACGCAAGCCCACGAGGTCGGTGAAATCGAAACCGCCCGCACCCAGTTCACCACCGAGCGCACGCAGTACGCGCCAGCCCGGGCGGGCATCGCCCGGCAGCTTGCCGCCGGCGACTGCGCGCTGGTCGCGGCCATCGAGATTGGTCAGCGTGGCGTCGATTTCGGGCAATGCGCCGATCGGCAGGATCACATCAGCCACCGCACGCGTGGAGCGACAGGCGAAGTGACTGAAGGCCACGACCTTCGCCGCACCCAATGCCTTCAGCGCGCGCGCCTGATCGGAGAAGTCGAGGCCGGGCTCGATGCCGTACAGCACATACGCGGCGCGGGCATCGGCGAACATCGACTGCGTGTCGCGCGCGGTCGGCAGCACGCCCATCCGCGCGAGACCTAGTGCGTTGGCGCCCTGCGGAATCCGGCACAGTGCGGCGGCGTTCGCGGCGGCGAAATCGGAGGCCGCCTTGCGGACCGCGGCGGCATGTACGCCATTCTCGGCGACGGCACCGAGGATGACGGCCACTGTCGCGGCGTTGTCGAGCTTGAAACCGGCCAGCGCCGACGCGAGCTGCGACGGCGGCACGATGGTTTTCGACGCGACCGGGAACGCGAAGTCGAAATCGACCGGGTTGATGACGTGGATCTTCGTGCCGCGCTTCGATGCCTGCAGCAGACGCTGATGCAGCAGCGGCAGTTCGTGGCGGAGGTTCGAGCCGACGATGACGACGGCATCGGCGGTTCCGATTTCGGCGACCGGCATCGCGAACTGCGCAGCGACCGCGCCATCCGACAGGTCATGCTGGGCGATGCGATGGTCGAGGTTGCCGGTGCCGAGGGCGTCGGCGAGGCGGGCAAGCAAAGCGCCCTCCTCGTTCGAGGTCGCCGGATGCACGAGCACGCCCAGCGCGTCGCCGCGGTGGGCGCGCAGGATCTCCGCTGCCCTGGTCAATGCTTCTTCCCATGAAGCTTCGCGGAAGCAGTCGTCTGCCCCGTTGCCGTCGACACGGATCAAAGGCTTGGTCGCGCGATCTTCGGCGTACAGCCCCTGGTGCGAATAGCGGTCGCGATCCGACAGCCAGCATTCGTTGACCGCTTCGTTGTCGCGCGGCACCGAGCGCATGACATCGCCGCGGCGCGCGTGCAGGAACAGGTTGCTGCCCAGCGCATCGTGATAGCCGAGCGATTCCTTGGCGATGAGTTCCCACGGACGGGCACGGAATCGGAACACCTTGTTGGTCAGCGCGCCGACCGGGCACACGTCGATGACGTTGCCGGACAGTTCGGTGGTGAGCGGCTTGCCGTCGTAGGTGCCGATCTGCAGATTCTCGCCGCGCTGCATGCCGCCCAGTTCGTACGTACCGGCGATGTCGGCGGTGAAGCGGACGCAGCGCGTGCACTGGATGCAACGCGTCATCTCGGTGGCGACCAGCGGCCCCATGTCCTCGTCGGCCACGGTGCGCTTGCGCTCGGAGAACCGGCTGACCGAACGGCCATAGCCCAGCGACAGATCCTGCAGTTCGCACTCGCCGCCCTGATCGCAGATCGGGCAGTCCAGCGGATGGTTGATCAGCAGGAATTCCATCACGTTGCGCTGCGCTTTCAGCGCCTTCTCGTTGCGCGTGAAGACCTTCATGCCGTCGGCGACCGGCGTGGCGCAGGCCGGCTGCGGCTTGGGCATCGGGCGACCGCCCATCTCCGCGTCGACCAGACACATGCGACAGTTCGCGGCGATCGGCAGCTTCTCGTGATAGCAGAAGCGCGGAATCGGAATGCCGGCCTTGTCGGCGGCATGGATGATCATCGAGCCCTTGGGCGCGAACAGCGACTGACCGTCGATCTCGATGGCGACGTGGCCTTCGGGCACGACCGGCGCTGTCGGAGCGTTCACGGTTTCGGTACTCATGCCGCCACCTGCTCGACCAGTCCAACCACGGTCCCCGCGCGCTGGTCGTCGACCAGGAAACGCTTGTTCACGATCGCGTACTCGAATTCGTTCCAGTAATGGCGCAGGAAGCCCTGCACCGGCCACGCGGCGGCTTCGCCGAACGCGCAGATGGTGTGGCCTTCGATCTGACCGGCGGCGGCGCGCAGCATGTGCAGATCGTCCATCGTCGCCTGCTTCTCGACGATGCGGGTCAGCATGCGGTACATCCAGCCGGTGCCTTCGCGGCACGGCGTGCATTGGCCGCAGCTTTCCTTGAAATAGAAGCGCGCGATGCGCTGACAGGCGCGCACCATGCAGGTGGTTTCGTCCATCACGATGACCGCGCCGGAGCCGAGGCCGGAACCGGCCTTCTGGATCGAGTCGTAGTCCATCGTGCAGGCCAGCATCGCTTGCGCCGGCAGCACCGGCATCGACGAGCCGCCCGGGATCACGCCCTTCAGCCGATGGCCGTTGCGCACGCCACCGGCCATTTCCAGCAGATCGGCGAACGAAGTCCCGAGGCGGACCTCGTAATTGCCAGGCTTCGCGACATGCCCGGAAACCGAGAAAATCTTCGGGCCGCCGTTGTTCGGCTTGCCGAGATTCAGGAACCACTCGGCGCCGTTGCGGATGATCGCCGGCACCGAGGCGTAGGTCTCGGTGTTGTTGATCGTGGTCGGGCGCCCGTACAGGCCGAAGTTGGCCGGAAACGGCGGCTTGTAGCGCGGCTGGCCTTTCTTGCCTTCCAGCGACTCCATCAGCGCGGTCTCTTCGCCGCAGATATAGGCGCCGGCGCCGAGCGCGTTGTAGATGTCGATGTCGATCCCGCTGCCGAGCACGTTCTTGCCCAGCCAGCCGTGCTTGTAGGCCTCGGCGGTGGCTTCTTCCAGATGCTCGAAGGGTTCGTGATGGAACTCGCCGCGCAGATAGTTGTAGGCGACCGTCGAACCGGTGGCGTAGCAGGCGATCGCCATGCCTTCGAGCACGGAATGCGGATTGAAACGCAGGATGTCGCGATCCTTGCAGGTACCCGGCTCGGATTCGTCGGAATTGCAGAGGATGTATTTCTGCATGCCGGTCCCCTTCGGCATGAAGCTCCACTTCAGACCGGTAGGAAAGCCCGCGCCGCCGCGACCGCGCAGCCCGGACCCCTTGACCATCTCGATCACCTGCTCCGGCGGGATCTTCTCTTCGAGGATCCTGCGCAGCGCGCTGTAACCGCCGGTCTTCAGATAATTCTCGTACGACCACGGCTTGTCGAAATGCAGCGTGGTGTAGACGACCTGATGCTCCTTCGGCGCGGGGCCGACGGGACCGGTTGGCTGGGTGTCGTGGTGTGCCATCTCGTCGCCCTGCCTCACTTCAGACCGTCGAGCAGTGCGTCGACTTTGGCGACGTCCAACTGCTCATGGTAATGACCATTGATGACCATCATCGGCGCGCCGCAGCACGCAGCCAGGCACTCTTCCTCGCGCTTGAGGAAAACGCGACCGTCCGCGGACGATTCGCCGAGCTTGCAGCCCAGCTTCTTCTCTGCGTGGGCGACCAGATCTTCGGCGCCGTTGAGCCAGCAGCTGATATTGGTGCAGAAGGCGACGTTGTGGCGGCCGACCTTTTCGGTCTCGAACATCGAATAGAAGGTCGCGACTTCATACGCCCACACCGGCGGCAGATCGAGATACTTCGCGACCGCGGCGATCAACTCGTCGGTCAACCAGCCTTCGTTCTGTTCCTGCGCGGCGTGCAGACCCTGCAAAACCGCAGAACGTTTGCGATCCGGTGGGAACTTGCCCAGCCAGTGATCGATGTGCGCCCGCGTCTTGTCGCTCAACGCGACCATCGGGTCGACATTGCGGCAGGCTTCGAAATTTCCGGTCGCTTTCATTCTCTCTGCACCCTTAGCGATCGATTTCGCCGAAGACGATGTCGTAGGTACCGATCATCGCCACCACGTCGGCCAGCATGTGGCCCTTCACGACCGTGTCCATCGACGACAGATGGGCGAACCCCGGCGCGCGCAGATGCACGCGGAACGGCTTGTTCGCGCCATCCGACACCAGATAACAGCCGAACTCGCCCTTCGGCGCTTCGACCGCGCAGTAGGTTTCGCCGGCCGGCACGCAATAGCCTTCGGTGAACAGTTTGAAGTGGTGGATCAGCGCTTCCATGTCGTCCTTCATGGATTCGCGGCTGGGCGGAGCGACTTTGTAGTTGTCGATCATCACCGGGCCGGGATTGGCTTTGAGCCACTTCACGCACTGCTGGATGATGCGGGTGGATTCGCGCATCTCGGCCACGCGGACCAGATAACGGTCGTAGCAGTCGCCCGCCACGCCGACCGGGATGTCGAAATCGACTTCCGCGTATTTCGCATAAGGCTGTTTCTTGCGCAGATCCCAGGCGATGCCCGAGCCGCGGATCATCGGGCCGGTCATGCCCCAGGCCAGCGCCTGTTCCGGCGGGATCACGCCGACGCCGACGGTGCGCTGCTTCCAGATGCGGTTATCGGTCAGCAGGGTTTCGTATTCGTCGACCCGCGCCGGGAAATCCCTGGCGAAGGCTTCCATGTAGTCGAGCATCGAGCCTTCGCGCCACTCGTTGAAGCGCTTGAGCTTGCCGCCCTTGCGCCACGGCGATTCGCGGTACTGCGGCATTTTCTCGGGAAGATCGCGATAGACACCGCCCGGACGGTAGTAGGTCGCATGCATGCGCGCGCCCGACACCGCCTCATAGACGTCCATCAGTTCTTCGCGTTCGCGGAACGCGTAGAGGAAAACCGCCATCGCGCCGAGGTCGAGCCCGTTCGAGCCGATCCACATCAGGTGATTCAGGATGCGGGTGATCTCGTCGAACATCGTACGGATCCACTGCGCGCGTTCCGGCGCTTCGATCTGCATCAATCGTTCGATGGCGCGCACGTAGGCGTGCTCGTTGCACATCATCGACACGTAATCCAAACGATCCATGTAACCGATGGACTGGTTGAACGGCTTGGATTCGGCGAGCTTTTCGGTGCCGCGATGCAGGAGGCCGATATGCGGATCCGCGCGCTGGACAATCTCGCCGTCCATCTCGAGGATCAGACGCAACACGCCGTGCGCGGCCGGATGCTGCGGGCCGAAGTTCAGAGTGTAGTTGCGAATTTCCTGTCTCGCCTCGGTCACGTTGCTGGCGAACGCCTCGCTTGATTGCGGCGTGCTGGCTGAGTGCGTAGTGGTCATTTCGGAGACTCCGCCTTGCGCGCTGCCGATTCGCCCGAAGCGGTAGCGTAACGCGCATCGTCGCGGATCACGCGAGGCACGCCGACGCGCGGCTCGACCGAGGTGACGGGTTCGTAGATCACGCGTTTCTTCTCTTCGTCGTAACGCACTTCGACATTGCCGATCAGCGGGAAATCCTTGCGGAACGGATGACCGACGAAGCCGTAATCGGTGAGGATGCGGCGCAGGTCCGGGTGGCCCTCGAAAATGATGCCGAACAGATCGAACGCTTCGCGCTCGAACCAGTTCGACACCGGCCACAGGCCGGTCAGCGACGCCACGATCGGCAGATCGTCGTTCTGCGCGAACGCCTTCACGCGCACGCGGCGGTTGTGCTGCACCGACAGCAGTTGCGCGACAGCCGCGTAGCGGCGCTGCGGGATGGATTCGATGGTCTGGCCTTCCAGCCCCTCGGTTTGCTGGGTGGTGCTTTCGCCGTATTTGAAACGACCGACACCGCGGCCTTCGACGCCGCGACTGAAGCCTTCCGAAGACACATCGGTGTCCCACTCGTCGCTGCCGTAGCCGAGGTAATCGACGCCGCACAGATCGACCAGCGACTCGAACCCGAATTCGTCGCGCAGCGCTTCGCAGCCGGCATGCCAGTCGCCGTTCGGAAACTCGATACCGAGTTCGCCGCGCGGCTCCGCGACAGTCACGGAGGCACCCGGAAAGCGCGCGCGCAGGCGCTCGACGAAGGCGTGATCGGCCATGTCAGCGCACACCCTGGATGTTGTCGCCGAAATTGGTGCCGCGGCGGATCTTCTTCTGCAACTGCAGGATGCCGTAGACCAGCGCTTCGGCGGTCGGCGGGCAGCCCGGGACGTAGACGTCGACCGGGACGATACGGTCGCAGCCGCGCACCACCGAATACGAATAGTGATAGTAGCCGCCGCCATTGGCGCAGCTGCCCATCGAGATCACCCACTTCGGGTTGGGCATCTGGTCGTAGACCTTGCGCAGCGCCGGCGCCATCTTGTTGACCAGGGTGCCGGCGACGATCATCACGTCGGACTGACGCGGCGACGGGCGGAATACTACGCCGTAGCGGTCGAGATCGAGGCGCGCGGCGCCGGCATGCATCATTTCCACAGCGCAGCAGGCCAGACCGAAGGTCATCGGCCACATCGAGCCGGTACGCGCCCAGTTCCACAGCACGTCGAAACTGGTGGTGACGAAGCCGTGTTCGAGCAGCGGATTACCGTCCTCGGACAGCAGACTTTCTGGACGCAGGATGTCGTCGAGCCGCCCTTCCGGGATCGGATTGTTCGCGAAATCCGCGACTTTCTGGATGCTATTGATGACGCCCATATCAGACAGGACTCCGGTGGATGCGCAGGGACGGAAACGACGGTCGCACCGTCATTCCCATTCCAGCGCACCGCGCTTCCAGACGTAGATGAAGCCGAGAAAGAGCATGCCGACGAACAGCCCCATGGTGACCAGGCCACGCGGGCCCAGTTCGGTGAACACGAGTGTCCACGGCACGATGAAAATGATTTCCAGGTCGAAGATGATGAACTGGATCGCGATGAGGTAATAGCGCACGTCGAAGCGCATCCGCGCGTCTTCGAATGCGTTGAAGCCGCATTCGTAGGGCGAAAGTTTTTCGGCGTCGAAGCGCTTGGGGCCGAGGACGTTGCCGACGACGATCAGCGAGATACCGATGCCGGTGGCAACGATCAGGAACAGCAGGGTCGGCAGATATTCGGCCAGCACTTCAGCTCTCTCGGCGTTGGGTTGTGTCGATGGATCGCCTGTCGCCGAACCGCGTTCCCGCCCCTCGAAAAAAACCGCACGGACAGTGTGCGGGCGTTCGCGGATCGGGACGTCGCTTTCCTTGACGTCGCCCCATGCGTCCATGCATGAGTTTCGGTAACGGTGATGCTGATTTGTTGTTGCGAGTTGGTGCCCAAAGGGGGACTCGAACCCCCACGACTTACGTCGCTACCACCTCAAGGTAGTGCGTCTACCAATTCCGCCATCTGGGCAATATCGCTGTTTCGCGCCGTACGGCGCGCGAAGCCTGACTATTGTAAAGGATGCTGCGCGAAAGTCGCACCCTTTTCGATACGAACCGGGATGGAACACCGGTATCGTCATCGTTCGCCGACACACCCCGCGACGCGATGCGCGGAAGCGACTTCGGGCACGGGCGAACCCGCACCCGGGAAACGCGTTCAGCCTCCCTGCGGTGCCGGCTCGGCCGGAGTCGTCGCGGCAGGCGCCGACGGCTGGTCGGCAGGCTTCACCGGAGCCGACTGCGCGGGCGCGGTCGGAGCGCCCGGCTGCGGGATCGGCTGCGCCGCCGGTGCAGCGGGGACCGCTGGCGCGTTCGGGTCGGCCTTCGGCACCGCCGTCTGCGACATCACGCCAAGATCCTGCTCGGTCACCGCCTTGGGCTTGGCGAGATGGGTGGCCTGCCATGCCATGAACATCGCGACCGAGAAGAACACGATCGCCAGCCATTTGGTCGATTTCGACAGGAAGTTCGACGCACCGCGCGAGCCGAACACCGTGGCCGAGGCGCCGGCGCCGAAACCCGAGCCCGCCGACGCACCGGCGCCGCGCTGCATGAGGATCAGCGCGATCATGGCGATCGCGACCAGTACATAGACAACATTGAGGATCAACAGCATCGTTGGCGCTCGTAGGAATGAGGTGCGGGGCCACCGGAACCACGTCAGCGTCGGGCCGGAATCCAGGAGGATCAGGCCCGCGCTGCCGCGACGATGGCGAGGAAATCGGCAGCCACCAGCGAGGCGCCACCGATCAACCCGCCATCCACGTCCGGCTGTGCGAACAGCTCGGCCGCGTTGTCCGACTTGCAGCTGCCCCCATACAGGATGGGCAGCGAGCCGGCGATTGTAGCATCGCGTGCCGCGACTTCGCCACGAATGAAGGCATGCACGGCCTGGGCCTGGGCCGGCGAGGCGGTTTTGCCGGTACCGATGGCCCAGACCGGTTCGTAGGCGATGACCGCGCCGGAGAAGGCCTGGGCGCCGGCATGTTCGAAGATCGCGGCAAGCTGGGTCTCGATCCGGTATTCGGTCTGGCCGGCTTCGCGCTCGTGCAGCGACTCGCCCACGCACAGCACCGGCACCAGACCGGCATGTTTGGCGGCGAGAAACTTGCGGGCGATCAGAGCGTCGCGCTCGGCGTGATGCTGGCGGCGCTCGGAATGCCCGACCAGGCCGTAGCGGGCGCCGATATCGACCAGCATCGCCGCCGAAACCTCGCCGGTGTAGGCGCCCTTTTCGTTGGCGCTCACGTCCTGGGCGCCGAACTGCACGCCACGCCCGTCGAAAGCTTCGATCAGTTCGCCGATGTAGGGCAATGGCGGCATCACCACGACATCGACACCGGCCGCCGGCAGACCCGCGGCGATGGCGGCCACCAGATCGGTGGCGAAGGCTCGGCTGCCGTGCAGCTTCCAGTTTCCGGCGACGATTTTGCGGCGCATGCGATGCTCCAGAACGATATCGGTACAGGATAGCCGATGGCGCGCCCTTCCCGCGGGGACAGGTATGCTTGGCGGCCGAGCCGGTCTCGGCGAACGCTGCGAATGGAAAGGACGAGCGAATGAGTGCGAACAGCAAGGGGCCCGCGCCCGCCAAGGGATATGCGCTGGTCACCGGCGCATCCAGCGGCATCGGTGCGGCGATCGCCCGCGAATACGCCTATCGCGGCGTGCCGCTGATCCTGACCGCTCGCCGGACCGAACGCCTGCAGGCCCTGGCCGACGAGCTCCGGCCCAGGGTCGAGGTGGTGACGCTGGCGGCCGATCTGGCCGACCCCGGCGCCCCGGCGGCGCTGCATGCCGAGATCGCCGCGCGCGGATTGCACGTCGCGCATCTGCTCAACAACGCCGGATACGGCGTGCCCGGGCGCTATCTGTCCGCCGACTGGAAAACCCACGCCGACTTCCTGCAGGTGATGGTCGTCGCCGTCTCCGAGCTGACCCATCGCTTCCTGCCGGCGATGGAAGCCGCGGGCTACGGCCGGATCGTCAACGTGGCGTCGCTCGCCGGACTGGTGCCCGCGTCGGCGGGACATACCCTGTACGGCGCCGCCAAGAGCTTCCTGATCCGCTTTTCGGAGGCGCTGGCGCTGGAAGTGAAGGAACGTGGCGTCAATGTTTCGGCATTGTGCCCGGGCTTCACGTACACCGAATTCCACGACGTCAACGGCATGCGCGAGCGGGTCTCGAAACTGCCCAAGCTGCTGTGGCTGGACGCCGCGAGCGTGGCCCGGCTGGGCCTGGACGCGGTGGAACGCGGCCAGACCCGCTGCATCACCGGCCGCGCCAACCGGGTGATCGCCGGGATCTCGAAATATCTGCCGGACGGCCTGGCGCGCGCGCTGGTCGCCAGCCGCAGCAAGGAGTTCCGGGATGCGGATTGACGGCGCGCCCCGTAGGAGGGGCTTCAGCTCCGATGAGACAGCCACAACGATTCCACCTGCGACCAGGATCGGGCCTGAAGGCCCTCCTACGGCTGAAGGTGTTACCGCACTCGGTTATTTCAGCTTGATCTCGCGCAGCCGCTCTTCCAGATAGCCCTGGGCGGTGATCGGCTCCGGGTAACGGTTCGGGTTGTCCGCGCTGATGCACGACGGCAGCACATCGATCAGGAAATCCGGATTCGGGTGCAGGAAGAACGGGATCGAGTAACGCGGTTTGCGCGCCTGCTCGCCCGGCGGGTTGACCACGCGATGGGTGGTCGAGGGATACACGTGGTTGGTCAGGCGCTGCAGCATGTCGCCGATGTTGACCACGATGGTGTCGGCGTCGGAGGTGAACGGCACCCACGCGCCTTGTTTGGACTTCACTTCGAGACCCGCGGCGCTGGCGCCGACCAGCAGGGTGATCAGATTGATGTCTTCGTGCGCCCCGGCGCGGACGTTGGGAATGTCGTCGGCGGTGATCGGCGGATAGTGGATCGCACGCAGGATCGAATTGCCGGAGTCGGTCTTGTCGGCGAAATAGGCCTCGGGCAGACCGAGGTGCAGCGCCAGCGCCGACAGCACCCGCGACCCCAGCGCGTCCAGCGCCTGATACAGCGCGTAACCGCGCGCGCGCATGTCCGGGGTTTCCTCCGGCCACAAGTTCGGCGGCATGACCTCGCGATAGCCGGAATCGTCCGGAATCTCCCGACCGATGTGCCAGAACTCCTTGAGATCGAAATGTTTGGAATCCTTCGCGGTCTCCACGCCAAACGCGGTATAGCCGCGGGCGCCGCCGGTACCGGGAAGGTGGTAGTGCGCCTTGGTGTCGACGGGCAGCGCGAAGAAACGCACGAAGGTGTCGTAGGCATCGTCGATCAGCCCCTGCGGAATGCCGTGGCCGCGGATGCCGGCGAACCCCCATTCGCGATAGGCCGCGCCGAGTTCGGCGACGAAGGCTTCGCGATCAGTGTCGTAGCGGCGGATGTCGAGGGTCGGAATGTACGGGGTGGAAGCCTGGGTCATGTCGTTCTATCGTCCTGGAATACTGGGTCAAGATTACCGCTGCCGCGCCGGGCCGGCGTAGGCGATGCGGAATTCTGGTCGTGGACGGACAGCCCGTCCTTGACCGCGATCAAAACATCCGGTGAAGCGACCGATCAGGCCGCGGCGCGCACCGCTTCCGCCAGCCGCTCCAGCGTGGATTGCATCAGTTGCGCGTCGTCGGCCTCGACCGTCACCCGCACCACCGGCTCGGTCCCCGAGGGGCGAAGGAACGCGCGCCCCCTGCCCTGCACCGCCGCCTGGGCCTCGGCCAGCGCCGCTTTCACGCTGTCGGCGTCGGCCGGCTTGCTGCCCGCGGCGACCTTCACGTTCACGGTCTTCTGCGGCACCTTGCCGAAGCCGGCCAGCGCCTGCTGCAGGCTCAGGCCGCTGCGGCGCAGCACTTCCAGCACCTGCAGGGCGCTGATGATGCCGTCGCCGGAACTGACGCGATCCAGGCACAACAGGTGCCCGGAGGTTTCGCCGCCGAGCACCCCGGCGTGCTCCAGCAGCGCCTGATGGACGTAGCGGTCGCCGACCCGGGTACGCATGAAGGCGATGCCGCGCTCGGCGAACGCGCGCTCCAGGCCGTAATTGGTCATCAGCGTGCCGACCACCGGACCGCGCAGGCGCCCGCTGGCCTGCCAATCGGTGGCGAGCACGTACAGCAGATCGTCGCCGTCGCGCACGATGCCGTCGCTGTCGACGAACAGCAGCCGGTCGCCGTCGCCGTCGAAGGCGATGCCCAGGTCCGCACCGCTGGACAGCACGCGTTCGACCAGCGCGTCCGGATGGGTGGAGCCGACCCCGTCGTTGATGTTGACGCCGTTGGGATCGACGCCGATGGCTTCGACCTGGGCGCCGAGTTCGCGCAGCACCAGCGGCCCGATCTGGTAGGTCGCGCCGTGGGCGCAGTCGACCACGATCTTCATGCCGCCCAGATCGAAACGCCGCGGCACCGAGCTTTTGCAGGCTTCGACATAGCGGCCGATGGTGTCGCGGGTGCGCACGGCCTTGCCGAGCAGGTCGGACGCCACCGTGCCGAACGGTTTTTCGAGCGCGGCCTCGATCGCCAGTTCGGTGGCATCGTCGAGTTTCTCGCCCTCGGCGGAGAAGAATTTGATGCCGTTGTCGTAGTGCGGGTTGTGCGAGGCGCTGATGACGATGCCGCCGTCGGCGCCGAGCGAACGTGTGAGGTGCGACACCGCCGGCGTGGGCATCGGGCCCATCAACTGCACGTCGACGCCGGCCGCGACCAGTCCGGCCTCCAGCGCGGCTTCGAACATGTAGTTGGAGATGCGGGTGTCCTTGCCGATCACCACCATCGGCTTGCGCCACTCGCCGCCGTGCTTCTCGTCGATATGGCGCACCGCCGCGCGGAGGGCATGGCCGTAGGCATTGCCCAGGCGCAGTACGAAGTCCGCCGAGATCGCGCCCTCGCCGACCCTGCCGCGGATGCCGTCGGTGCCGAAGTATTTTCTTGTCATTGAACAACGCCGTGGAAAGGTGATCGGGTAGACGGGAAAAACGCTCGAATCCCGTCATCCCGCGCAGGCGGGGATCCGGTAATCCTCCATGATCCCATCCGGACCCTCGCCTGCGCGAGGACGACGTGTATGTTCGAGTACCGGCATGTCCGTGCGCCGTCGATACGCCCCGCTCCGCGGTGCTCAGGCTTCGGTCAGCAACTCGTCTTCCGGCATCGGCTGGCGCATCAGCATCGCGACCAGGTGGGCGATGCGTTCGCGCAGTTCGCGGCGGTCGCAGATCTGGTCGATGGCGCCGTGATCGAGCAGGAATTCGGGGCGCTGGAAGCCCTCCGGCAGGGTTTCGCGCACGGTCTGCTCGATCACGCGCGGGCCGGCGAAACCGATCAGCGCGCCGGGTTCGGCCATGTTGATGTCGCCCAGCATCGCGAACGAGGCGGAGACGCCGCCG
>JAIMKJ010000056.1:0-6382 GCA_020692565.1 Thermomonas sp. | reverse complement strand
AAGTCTTGGCCATCTGCATCAGCGAGAACAGGCTTTCCTGCATGCGCGCGCCGCCGCTGGCGGAGAAGCAGACGAAGGGTGCGCCGATGTCCCGGGCGCGCTCGGCGCCGCGGGCGAAGCGTTCGCCGACCACCGAGCCCATCGAGCCGCCCATGAACGCGAAATCGAAGGCGGCGGCCACGATCGGGCGCTGCAGCAGGCTGCCTTCGAGCACGATCAGCGCGTCGCGCTCGCCGGTGGCCTTCTGGCTCGACTTGATACGGTCGACATATTTCTTCTGGTCCTTGAACTTCAGGACGTCGGTCGGCCCCAGTTCCGCGCCGATCTCGGTGCCGGTGCCCGGATCGAGGAACGATGCCAGCCGGACGCGGGCGCGCACCGGCATGTGGAAATTGCATTTCGGGCAGACTTCGAGGTTGTCCTCCAGTTCCTGCCGGTACAGCACGGCACCGCAGCTGTCGCACTTCTCCCAGAGCCCTTCGGGCACGCTGCGTTTACGGGAGGCTCCGCTTTCCGTGCGGATTCGGGCGGGCATCAGTTTTTTGAGCCAGGACATGCGTTCGAGAGTCTTCTTCTGGTGGGGGCCGCCTCCTTCCTGGAGGTCCTAGCGCGCCAGTCTAGCAAGACTCCATCGCCCGCTCCGTACGCCAGCGCATGGCTTCGACAGGAGACGAATCGGCGGCGGGACGGGCTCGGCAGGCGCACTCAGCCGGCGTCGAGCGCGGCACGCAGCGGCGCGAGGAATGTGCGGGCGCGTGCGGCGGCATCGGCCGGGTCGGCCGATTCGGCCAAGGCCGCGACCAGCGCGCTGCCGACCACCACGCCTTCGGCCGAACGAGCCATCGCGGCGGCGCTGGCGGCGTCCTTGATGCCGAACCCGGCCACCACCGGCACGCCGGCACGGGCGCGGATCGTGTCGAGATGGCCGCTGGCATCGCCGGTATCGAGGCGATCGGCGCCGGTCACCCCGGCGTAGCTGACGTAATAGAGATAGCCCTCGGCATCGGCGCAGAGCCGGTCGAGACGCGCGTCGGGGGTGGTCGGCGACGCCAGCAGGATCAGCGACAGGTCGTGCGCGCGCATCGCGACGCGCAGGTCGTCAGCCTCTTCCGGCGGCAGATCCACCACCAGCAGCCCGTCGACGCCGGCGGCGGCGGCCTCCTCGGCGAAACGGGCGTAGCCGCGGATCTCGACCGGGTTGAGATACCCCATCAACACCACCGGCGTGCGCGCGTCGACGGTCCGGAATTCGCGCACCGCTTCGAACACGAACGTCAGCCCGGCGCCGCGCGCCAACGCGCGCTCGGAGCTGCGCTGGATGGTGGGGCCGTCGGCCATCGGGTCGGAAAACGGCACGCCGAGTTCGATCACGTCGGCGCCGGCCTCGACCAGCGCATGCATCACCGGCACGGTGGCCTCGCGCGAAGGATCGCCTGCGGTCATGAACGGCACCAGCGCCTTGCGGCCGGTGGATTCGAGTTGGGCGAAACGGGTGTCGATACGGTTCATTCGATCATTCGGCAGCGGCGACAGGCACTGATCGCCTTGTGGGAGCGGCGGGAGCCGCGATGGAAAGATAGCGACGGGTGCAATCGCGGCTCCCGCCGCTCCCACAGACCCACGCATTCAGAAAATGATGCCTTCGCGCGCCGCGACGGTATGCACATCCTTGTCGCCGCGACCCGAGAGATTGCACAGCACCAGGCCGTCCTTCGGCAGCTCGCGGGCGAGTTTCATCGCCTGGGCGATGGCGTGGCTGGATTCCAACGCCGGCAGGATGCCCTCGGTACGCGCCAGCAGATGGAAGGCTTCCATCGCCTCGTCGTCGGTGATGCCGAGATAGTCGGCGCGGCCGCGATCCTTGAGGAATGCGTGCTCGGGGCCGACGCCCGGGTAATCGAGGCCGGCAGAGATCGAATGGGTCTCGATGATCTGGCCGTCGTCGTCGCACAGCACGTAGGTGCGGTTGCCGTGGAGCACGCCGGGTCGGCCGGCGGCCAGCGAGGCCGCGTGATGGCCGCTGTCGATGCCCTCGCCCGCCGCTTCGGCGCCGACAAGGCGCACGCCGGCATCGTTGAGGAAGGCGTGGAAGATGCCGATCGCGTTGCTGCCACCGCCGACGCAGGCGGTGACCACGTCGGGCAGGCGACCGTAATCGGCCAGCATCTGCGCGCGCGCTTCGCGGCCGACCACGGCGTTGAAGTCGCGGACCATGCGCGGGTACGGGTCGGGACCGGCGACGGTGCCGATGATGTAGAAGGTGTCGTGGACGTTGGTCACCCAGTCGCGCATCGCTTCGTTCAGCGCGTCCTTGAGCGTGGCCGAACCGCTGGTCACCGGCACCACGGTCGCGCCGAGCAGTCGCATCCGGTAGACGTTGATCTTCTGGCGCTCGATGTCGGTCGCACCCATGTAGACCACGCATTCCAGCCCCAGGCGCGCGGCGACCGTGGCGCTGGCCACGCCGTGCTGGCCGGCGCCGGTCTCGGCGATGATCCGCGGTTTGCCCATGCGGCTGGCCAGCAGCGCCTGGCCGATGGTGTTGTTGATCTTGTGCGCGCCGGTGTGGTTCAGGTCTTCGCGCTTGAGCAGGATGCGCGCGCCGCCGACCTTCGCGCTGAGCCGCTCGGCATGATAGATCGGGCTGGGACGGCCAACGTAGTGCTTCAGGTCGCGATCGAATTCGGCGATGAACGCGGGGTCGACGCGCGCCGTGTCGTACGCCGCCGCCAGTTCCTGCAGCGGGCCGATCAGGGTTTCGGCGACGAAACGGCCGCCGAAGCGGTCGAAATGGCCGTCGGCATCGGGAAAGGCGTTGAAATCGGTCTTCGTGTCGAGCATGGCGGCGAGGTCGAGCGGCGGCGATGCCTCAGTTTATCGCAGACCGGCGGCGGACAAGCGTTATAAAATCAATAGAACCCGTTACGAAAACTCACACGTCATGAACGTACACGCGACGACCCGGAACCTGCCGCCGCTCAACGCGCTGCGCGCCTTCGAGGCCGTGGCCCGGCTGGAAAGCGTCAGCCGCGCCGCGACCGAACTGCACGTCACCCACGGCGCGGTCAGCCGGCAACTGCGGGCGCTGGAAGACGCCCTCGGCGCCGCACTGTTCGTTCGCCAGGGCCGCGGGGTGGCATTGACGCCGCTCGGCCACCGCCTGCACGGCGCGGCGGCGGCGGCCTTCGACCCGCTGCGCGCGGCCTGGGCCGAACTGCGCCGCGGGCCGCAGCAGGCGCCGCTGGTGCTGGGCTGCCCGGGCAGCGTGCTGGCGCGCTGGATCATCCCGCGACTGGACCGGCTGGCGCGCGAGCGGCCGGCGCTGCAACTGCATCTGTCGGCCAGCGACACCGCGCCAGACGCGCAACTCAGCGGCCTGGACGCCGCCCTGCTGATCGCCTCCCCACCGTGGCCGCAGGACTGGCAGGTACATGTTCTCGCCCCGGAACGGATCGGGCCGGTCGTCAGCCCGCGCTGGCCGGGCGCCGAGCTTCTGCACGGTGCGCCGCCGCAGGCGCTCGCGGCGCATGCGCTGCTGCACACCGCCTCCCGACCGCAGGCGTGGCGGGACTGGGCCGCGCGCGTCGGGCTCGATGCCGAGGGCCTGCGCATGGGCACCGGCTTCGATCATCTCTACTACCTGCTGGAAGCCGCGGTCGCAGGCCTGGGCATCGCCATCGCGCCGGAGCCGCTGGTCGCCGACGACATCGCGACCGGCCGGCTGCTGGCGCCGTGGGGCGTCGTCGAAACCGATGCGCGATGGGTGCTGTGCGCGCCGAAACGCGCAGCCGACCCACAGATCGGGCAACTTGCCGACTGGTTGAGGGATTCGCTGCAGCCCCGGGGGACGTGAGAACTTGTTCAGAATCTCCCGCCCCCCCTGCAGAGCGGCCTTCAGGCCGCTGGTTGGTTGCGGGGAAAAACGGCGGCCTGAAGGCCGCTCTACAGGGGATGGCATGCATTCTTGTGGTTGCCATCGCAACACGGAGATTTCAAACAGCTCAAACGAACCGTACGGAGATCGTTCGTATCCGAAAGCGCGTCGAGCCGCGCATTGCGCTTTCGAGGATCCCAATGACGTGCGCTGCGTGGATCAGGTCCCGGCGTTATCGGCGCGCCGCACTTTGCCGACGAACCGCCGCATCCGTGCCGCGTCCTTGATTCCGGGCGCAGACTCGATCCCGCTCGACACATCCACACCCCAGCAGCCGGTGGCGCGGATCGCATCGGAAACGTTGTCCGGATGCAGGCCGCCGGCGAGCAGATAAGGCTTTGCGAAATCGCCCGGAATCCGCGACCAGTCGAAGGTGTGGCCGCTGCCGCCGGCCTGGCCACTGGCGTTGCTGTCGAACAGGAACCCGGCCGCGCGCGGATAACGACGCAACAGGGCGGCGCCGTCGACGGCGGCGTCCCCGCCCATCGCGATGGCCTTGAGATACGACATGCCGAACCCGGCGCAGAAGGCATCGTCCTCGTCGCCGTGGAACTGCAGGATCGTCGGGCGCACGGCGGCGATGACGTCGCGCACCTCGTCCGCGGGATTGTCCATGAACAATGCGACCGCATCGACGAAGGGTTGCAGGCCGTCGCGCAAGCTCGCCGCTACCGCAGGCGACACCAGACGTTTGCTGCGCGCGGCGAACACGAAGCCCACGGCATCGACACCGAGCGCGCAGGCCTCGGCCACGTCTTCGGCGCGGGTCAGGCCGCAGAATTTGATGCGGGTGCGGCGAAGCTCAGACATCCAGCAGCACCTCTTCGGGCAACGGCCAGCTGCGCGGATAACGCGGACCGACGAACACCAGTCCCTGTGCGAACGCCGTCGGACCCGCGAGGCTGCGATCGCGCGCCGCCAGCAATTCGGCCATCCATGTTTCGGGACGTTCGCCGGCACCGATCATCAACAGCGAACCCACGATATTGCGGACCATGTGATGCAGGAACGCATTGGCCTGCACGGTCACCGTGACGATATCGCCGTCGCGTACGACTTCGATGAACTGCAGGTCGCGGCGCGGATGCGCGGCCTGACAGTGCACGGTGCGGAAAGAACTGAAATCCTGCTCGCCCAGAAGGCTTTGCGCCGCGCGATGCATCGCGTCGGCATCCAGCTTGCGGCGCTCCCAGGCGAGGTATTGCCTGCCCAGCGCGGGTCGTACCTGATGATTGAGCAGGCGATAGCGATAACGCCGCGCGCGCGCCGAAAACCGGGCATTGAAGTCGCCCTCCACCGGGACGCACCAGCGCACGCGCATCGCGGGCGGCAGACGGGTGGTGGTGCCCAGCACCCACGCACGCGGATCGCGCTGCGCATCGCTGTCGAAATTCACCACCTGGCACTCGGCGTGGACGCCGGCATCGGTACGCCCGGCGCAGATCACTGCGACGGGGTGACTGGCAACGCCGGACAGGGCATCTTCGAGCGTGGCCTGCAGCGTGCGAGGCCCACCCTGCTGGCCGTAGGGCGTGAGCCGCTGCCAACCTTTGTAATTGCTGCCGTCGTATTCGACGCCAAGGACATATCGCATCGACGGATCCGGACGGGCCTCAGCCCAGGTCCTGACGCATGCGTGCGGCTTCGCTGCGGACGGTTTCGGTGTCGCCGCGCGCGGCGATGTCGTCCAGCAAGGTGCGCGCGGTGTCGCGGTCGCCCATGTCGAGATAGGCCTTCGCCAGATCCAGACGCACCTGTCCCGGCTGCGACGGATTCGGCGCACCGCCGCCGTCGACGCCGCCGGCATGCCAGGTCGGCACGGCGCGCGTTGGCGCCACCGGTTTGGGCGCTTCGGGCTCCGGCGGTTTCGCCAACCGGTTCCAGGCCGGTTCGGCCGGCAGCGGCGCCGTGGTCCTTGATGCCGGGGGCGCTTCGACGATGGCTTCGTCCGCGTCTGCGGCATTGTCCGGGGCGGTATCCGCGCTCTTCGACTTCGGCACGGCCGCGGCGAGTCGTTCGAAATCGCGTTTCGGCGCGACCTCGACCGGACGGCGGCGACGCAGCCACCAGCCCACCAGCAGGCCGATCACCAGCAGCCCCGCACCCACGCCAAGCCACGGCCCCATGCCGGAGGATGCCGGCGCGGGCTCCGCAGCGGCGGCGGCCTGGGTGTTGCCCAGGCGCTGCTGCGCGGCCGCCAGCTCGCTGTCCTTCAGCGCGATCAGCTCGTTCTGCTTCTGCTGCAATTGTTCGAGTTCGGCGACGCGCGCTTTCAACTCCTCCACCTCGGCGGCGCGCGCGGCCAGGGTTTCGTTGGCTTGCAGTTCCTGTTGTCGCAACATGTCGCCCTCACCGCCGGCACTGACGCCGGATCGCGTCCCCGCCCGTTTCGCGTCGTTCGCGGAGGGCGGCACAATTTCGAGTCGCGCCTGCGCGCTGGCGCGGCCC
>JAIMKJ010000055.1 GCA_020692565.1 Thermomonas sp. | reverse complement strand
TCGGGAGGAGTCCATATACACCCTACGAACTAAAAAAGTTTCTTTTGCGGTTTCCGTCGAGAGAATGATTCTGATCCATTTTCCTTTCCGCGCATTGCCTCGTCCAACAAAACACCAAGACGACGAGCCAAGTGGCGTGCCTCAAGCAGTTGCTCTTCAGACATACCAGCGTCCGAAACGCGCTTTGGGAGATCTTCAGCGCGTTTGAAAGCTACTGTTAAATCTGGAAAGAGCGAGACCGCAATAGTGTCTGCGTTCTTCGCTCTAAACGCTGATGTTCCGCGCTTATGCCCCCAGGCAAGCCTTAATTCTTCAAAAGAAATATCGGCCAAGATCGCTTCCCCAAACTCCTCAGCGCGAGAAAGTTCAGACAAGATATGCCTGCCCAACGAGCGACCCGCAGTTAGAACATCCGACTCATGTACGCAACCAGTTATAAATCCAAACCATTTCGGTGCATTAGGAAACATTGGCCTTAGGCCATCGATCAAATTCGAATACTCGACTTGTGCGCCTGCTAATAGTGTTCCAAGCAAACCGACCACAAAGTCACCCTGTGCACCAAGCCCAGTTACAGCATCAGAGCGAACAATTGTAGAAAAAGCCCTTGCTCGTGTCTCTCGGGGGCCGTGCATGGAGTCTCTAACATCCTCCAAAAACGGGTATGCAACCAATATTTCTCGCCATACCCGATCATTAAATTCACCAGTATCTATTAGTTTCAAAATGATGGTCGCTATTGTCTTCTGAGTGGACCCAACTTTCAAGCGATTAGAGCCTAATGCCGCATCAATTAAACGCCAAAAATCTAGCGATGTAGAATTAACCTGAAGATTAGAGCGCGATAAAAATCTAGAACAAAATGTCCAGCGCTCTATAACCGCTGATCTGTCATGATTGCGCGCTGCATCAAACGCTTTTGCCATGCAAAAAGATTCACTAAAGAGACAATCTTGCACGGAAACACCATCTATAGTCCTATCAGACGATAACGGAATTGAATCGCAAATTACTGATCCGGTCAGTGCTCGCTGTATAGTCGAGTTAACTGATTTAGTGGTGCCTCCGCCTCTCCAGTCGCGATGCGTCATAACGCGAAAGAACTTGCTGAATGGCGAAAACGTAGATACATATGTCGAAACAAAGGCAAGCAGATCTGCCAGCTCATTCTCGTCTGCAACTATAACGATTGGACGATCCTTATCATGGCCCACCGCTCGCAACAGCAGAATCTCTCCATGCTTTGGTGCTGAACCTTCAGTGGTGAGCTTTTCGACCGGCGCCCCGCGCCCAAGCCAAGTCAAAAGTTCTTGCCGATCTATGAAATTGGTCATTTTCTCAAACCTTTGCGAACAACTCGGCCAGGGTTGGCTCAATTACGGGTGCCTCGTCAGCAATTGTAACTGCTTTATCCAAGAATCCGGGTAGTGCGCGCTCACTATAGACTGCTAAATAGGTCTTTGCCCTTGTGATAGCTGTATACGCAACACGTCGCGTCTGCGCCTTAAAACACGTAACTCGATCAGCTGCCAAAAAATGAACCGCTCGAAACTCCAAGCCTTTTGCGCCATGTAATGTAGTGAGAATTACTCGTCTACCTGAATCGAGGGCTGAATAGCCGTCGGAAGAACGTTGTATTTGGAAATGATCGGCAAGAGCACTGTTATTAAACACGTTCAAAACCACATCCAAATCTAAATGCCGCGGGCACATTACTCCGATAAAACCTGTTGGGTATGCTACGAGCTGTGTAATAATTTCATCTATCGCTTTGGCTGCTTGAGTCGAAAGCGCCATTCCGGAGAAAGGAAGTACCGAGGAGGGATAAGCTGTCTCGTTATATTGCGAAGTCGCTTCCATTCCATTTGGGTGATCGCATTCATCGAATATCGAGTCGGCAACCCGGCAAATTTTTAGCCCGTTACGATAGTGAGCACTTAGTTCTTTGCACGAATCAATTTTAATTTTTAAATGATCTATAGCGTTACGTGCCCCATATATTTCCTGCCGACTATCCCCCACAAAAAAAACCTGTTTGCAAAGGCTCTGAATCGCATCGAGCTCTGCCGGATCATAATCTTGAACCTCGTCAACTAATAAACAATCGAACGGCGTAAAACCGCCTTTATTTACAATTTCTTGTAGATTTTTAAGCAGATGCGCGCGCGCGGTCGGCTCATCGACTCCTTGAGGCACTGAGAGACCGGACTGCGCCGACATCTGAATAGCCCAAGCGGCATAGGTAGTAATGCGGTCAGAGTCAAATGGATAGTGCATGGCACCAGTCGCTAGAAACTCTCTCAACACTCGCCCGTATGTTAGAACTACAAAATTTCGTCGCTTTATTGTGTGCATATAACCTGCGCGAAGCAATAGCAGATTGGTCTTTCCGCAGCCAGGTGGACCGCAAACCAGATGATCTCCGTCTTTATCAAGCGCAACAACCGCTCTTTGGTCGTTATCCAAGTCTTCCGGCTTGGTCCACCACGTAGCTTCCATCACTCACCCCTGTTTATCATTCAATAGATATTGATTGAGCAGCATCTAGCATTGTATATACCAACTCCTCTAACGCTACGTAGACAGCAACCTTGTCCATCACGCCTCGAAAGTAAACTGTGGCGTGTGCCGCACCGTCAGATGGGTCGGAACGACCGGTTACTTCAATAATACTTTCTGCAGGATCAAGCACATGCCAACCAACAATTACTACTAGTCCATTCGGAAGTCGGTGGGCATCGGACGCAGCGAATCTAACTGTAAGCTGCTGGTCACCGGGAATAACATGAATTGCTGGGAAGACTGAGCTATCTGACCGAATCGCGCGAATAGAAGCCCTAAGGTGTGCACCGAGTTGGGCGGCAAGAGTAGCTCTTTGCCTTTCCGGATCCACCAATGCAACCGCTCCCTCACTGGCAGCCGAAAGAATCAGCCTATTGGTGACTCGCTCCTTCGCAGATGAGCGCATTTCTTTTTCTAAGCCTTCAAAATCTGCCCACGTCACCAGATTCAGGCGCATCTTTGGATCTTTTACCAAACACTTTCGAGCTAGGTCGACAATGTGCGAAGGGACAGCAGCATTTTGAATCAGTGGCTGCTCATGCTGGACAGCATTAACCATGCGACCATAAGGCGTAAAGAATTCTTGGAAAAGCTGCTTCCCCATTATTAGGTCGTGCATTACCGCGCCTATTTGGTAAAAGCTTATCGCTCTCCAGTCATCAACGGTGTCTCGCTCAAGTCGAAGCAAGTATTCCGGCGAACTATATTGGAGCGTACCTATGAACTCTCGGGCATTAACATCTGTAATTTCGCCGATATGGCCTATTGGGCCAATCACCCCAAGATCGAGAAGCTTTAATGAGTTATCACTCTGCCAAATAATATTGGATGGTTTGATGTCGCGGTGAACCAGTCCCAGATTTTCAAGGTGTCTGGCAGCAGCTGCTAGCTGATTAACCAACGAAGGAATCATTTTCGGATCAAAGCCGGACACTTTTTTTGACAGATTTTCATATGGAAGGTATTCCATTGCAACGTAATACAGATCTCCCGGCTTGTCATATCCTCCATCTAGGATTTTGACAACATTTGGATGCGGTGATTCTCGAATCTCAAGCTCTCTCTCAATTCGTGCTAACTGGGTGCCTCCACCGAAACGCGTGATAATTTCTCTATCAAACACCTTAAGTGCAGCGAGATATCCATCGCGCTCGGCGTAAAAGACGGCCGCCGACTTCCCGTTATCGATTAGACTTTTTACTGACCATCCGGCAAGCGTTGAGCCCACCAGCTTACTAGCAAGCGCATTAGCTCTTGTATCATCCATAAAAAATTTTCCTAACATGAGGCATGACGACCTCGGCAACAGCTTTGGGGAAACCGGGTTAAGAATAGATCTTCCAAAAGACAAAAAAGCACAAGACTTGAAATATGCGCGACAGTTTTTTCAGTAAAAATATATGCCGTAATAAAACGTAAAACCGCAAACCTAATTGTCAATAATGATTAGGGCGCGAGCCGTAGACGACGGCGGCCATTTGGAAGGCGCGTTACTGCGGCCGCAACTAGATGGTTCGCCTGTGCGACTCGGCCAGCCACTTCCATTGTCGGGGCCTTTCCACCGCAGCTAGACCCGCCTTTACCCCCGCCACCTGATCCACCCTTGCTCATCACGTTTTCCCCTGCGTTTGCCGACGATCTGAAGCGTAGTTTCAACTCCCATCGACAAGGAAGTCGAGCGCCCGATGACCCACAGCCCATTTGGGCTTGGTGAAACATTCGCATTGATTCATCGAGAGCATGACCTGTCAGAAACGACAGGGTCGTTTAGTGGCGTTCTATCGGGTTGCCTTTCGCGGCTTCCGCCGCTCCCACAGGACTTCGATATTGTCTGCGGTGGTTCGTCGCGCCTTCCGGCGCTCCTACAGTGGTTGATCGCATATCGGAAGCATTGAACCTGATACCGGCATTGCAGCCGAAGCCGCTCAACCAAAATCCCGCAACTCCAACGAAATCGCATCCGGATCCCCGGCCTCGATCGCACGCGCCACCGCGCTGTGCTCCGCGCTTTCCACCCAGCTGCGCAGGTCGCGTCCGCTCTTGCCGTCGGTGCGCGGTGCGAGCGCGCGGGTGCCGGTGTCGAGGTCGAAGGCCAGCGGTTTGCCGGCCAGCATCACCGCGAGGATGCGCTGCGCGGCGTCGCGGTCGGGCAGGGGGATTTCGATCTGTTTCGGCAGGCGCGACAGCACGGCGGCGTCGATCTGGTCGCGGCGGTTGGTGGCGGCGAGGACGAAGACGGACTGCGTCTGTGCGGCGATGCCGTCCATTTCCTGCAGCAGTTGGCCGACGATTTCGGTGAGGATCGAATCGGACTGCCCGCCGCGGGTGGCGGCGATGATGTCGATCTCGTCGAGGAACAGCAGCGACGGCGCGGATTCGCGCGCGCGCTCGAACAGTTCGCGCACTTTCTGGCCGCTCTGGCCGAGGAAGCCCTGCTTGATGTCGGCGGTGGACGCGGCGATGAAGCGCAGCCCGGTTTCGTTGGCGAGCGTGCGCGCGATCTGGGTCTTGCCGGTGCCGGGCGGCCCGTACAGCAGCAGCCCGCGCGGCACGCCGATCCCGCGCTTGCGGAAGGTTTCGGCGTGCTGCAGCAGACCGGCGGTGGTCTTCAACTCCTTCATCGTGTCGTCGGTCAGGATCAGCGTGTCCCAGCTGGCGCGCGAATCGGTGGCGGTGGAGCCCTGCTTGCGCATCGCGGTGGTGAAGGCGGCGAGCCCGTCGTCGTCGATGGGCATCCTGGTGCCGTGCTCGCGCGCGACGCGCTTGGCGAGGCTGCTCAGCTCGCGGCCGGACATGCCGAGGGTCAGCGCTTCGGTCTTCGCCGGCAGCGGCGGCGGGATCGCCAGCCGCGCGAATTCGCCGGCCAGGATTTCCAGCCGCTGGCGGCCGTCGGGCAGGCCGATTTCGAGCTGATCCTCGAAGCGCGACAGCATCGCGGCGTCGATCAGGTCGCGGCGATTGGTCGCGCCCACCACCCAGACGTGCGCCTGTTTGTCGAAGCCGTCCCACTGCGCGAGGAAGGCGGTGACGATTTCTTCCACGAAGCTGTCGGTGTTGGTGCCGCCGCGGCGGCCGAACACGCCTTCGCATTCGTCGACGAAGATCACCGCGCGCGGTTCGGCGCGGGCCTTGATCCACAGGGCTTTCACGTTCTCGCCGCTCTGGCCGACGAAGCCGGACTTCAGGTCGGTGAGCGACAGCGGGAAGAACGCGCAGCCCATGCTCTCGGCGAAGGTGCGCGCGATCAGGGTCTTGCCGGTGCCCGGCGGGCCGTACAGCAGCAGTCCGCGGGTGGCGGAGGCGCTGCCGCTGGCGAAATGCCCGGCCAGCGAGATCAGCTGTGCCTTCACGTTCGGCGCGAGCGCGACGCCGGACCAGGCGCGCTTGGGGTCGGCCGCGGGTGTCGGCTGCGTCTGCCCGGAGCGCAATGCGCGGCTGCGTTCGATCCGGTCCGCGTGCTTCGCGTTGCGGTCGCAGGCTTCGTCGAAGGCCATCGCCAGCGCGCGCACGCGCTGCGGCATGCGCGGAAACGCGTCGTTCTGCAGCAGGTCGCGGTCCCAGACGACGATCGGCAGCCGGCCCGAGGTGCGCAGCGGGATGATCCCGAGCCCGCGATCGTGGGCGTCGCTGATCGAAATCACGATATCGCCCGGCTCCACGCCGCGCGTGCCGCGCCAGGCTTCCCAGCCGAAACCGGCGGGGCTGTTGGCGGTGCGCGCGACCATGTAGACGTACGGGAAGGCGCCTTCGCCATTGGTATGCATGAGCCGCATCAACCGGAAGCGATGCCGCAGCAGCACCGTGCGCGGCAGCAGCCAGCGTTCGAGGAAGATCAGGGCCAGCAGCGCGCCGGCCACCCACCACAGCGACATCGGCGAGAGCTGCGGCGGCAGCTTCGGCAACAGTTCGGGCAGCAGATGCGGTTTGTAGTGGGTGAACGCGGCTGCGGCGATCACCAGCAGGCCGGTCATCATCAGCCACATCGATGGCGCGGCCATCGGCACCGGGCGGCCCTGTTCGCGGTAATGGCGCGGTTGTCGCAGCAACCGGCGCATGCCCTCGGTGGCGTAGTGCCGGCGCAGGGTGCGGTCGATGGTGCGCGAGAACGTCTGCAGTTCGGCTTCCAGCGCGTTCGGATCGTCGGCCTGCGCGCCTGCGTGGGGGGCTGCGCCGTGTTGCGGATTCACGTCCCTGCCTCGTCCTGTCCTGCTGCGGAGAGGCCCGATGATAGCCCGTGCCAGCGCGGATGCCGTCAAATGCACGATGGTCGTGCGGCGGCCGGCGTCGGGCCGATTTGCGTTATGGTGGGGTGTGCCCGGCCTTTCCGGGCACCACGGCCAGGGGGGACGTGGTAGTTCCGATCCGGTGCGGGCCTGCCCGCGTCGCTCGCGCTGCCGATGCCGCTCCTGCCGCGCCGCATCAGGACAGGACACCGCCACGATGGCCATGCTCAGTTTCAACGGACGCGTCCAGATCGCCATCGAGCGCGCGCAGACGCTGTATCCCGATGCCGAATTCCTCGAAGCGCAGGGTCGCTCCTCCGCAGGTCTGATCGAGCATCCCGCCGCGATCGATCAACTGCGCGTGCTGTTCCGGCGCGACGGCGGCGCGACGCTGGTGGTCGAGGAAACCGGCTACGGCACTTTCGACCAGCCCGCGAGCGTCGACGCCATCGTCGGCGGCGCGACCATCGATTGGCCGATCGGCATGGATCTGCCGGACGCCGACCGGCTCAAGGAGCAGTTCGGCTACACCGAACCCTATTCGCGCGTCGCGCTGCGCATCCCGCAGGGCGTGACCTGGGCGAACGCGTCGTACGTGTTCGGCGGCAACCCGCAGTGCGGGGATGTGCTGGTGGATACGGTGACCGGGAAGGTGCGCGAGGCGGTTTGAAGCGCCGCCCCGGCACTCGAATGCAATAACGATGTCACGCAGGAGGGCCTTCAGGCCCGAGCTCTACAAGGTTCACGGCGATCATTCGGAAAAGATCGGGTCTGAAGGCCCTCCTACGACCCTGCGGTGCCGTGTCGAGTGCGAGCGACGCCGTCAAAGAATCGACAGCGTCTTTTCCTTGCGCTCCGACAGCCGCTTTTCGAGGTAGTGGATGTTCTGTCCGCCGGCCTGGAAACCGCTGTCGGCCATGATCCGCTGTTGCAGCGCGATGTTGGTCTTGATGCCGTCCACCACCATTTCGCTGAGTGCGACTTTCATGCGCGCGATCGCGGTGGCGCGGTCGGGCGCGTGCACGATGAGCTTGCCGATCATCGAGTCGTAGTTCGACGGCACCCGGTAGCCTTCGTAGATGTGCGAATCCACGCGCACGCCGGGGCCGCCGGGGGCGTGGAAATGCTTGATCAGGCCGGGCGAGGGCATGAAGGTGTCGGCGTCTTCGGCGTTGATGCGGCACTCGATGGCGTGGCCGCTCAGCACGATGTCGCTCTGGGTGATCGACAGCTTCTGGCCGGCGGCGACCAGCAACTGCTCCTTCACCAGATCGATGCCGGTGATCATTTCGGTGACCGGGTGCTCCACCTGGATGCGGGTGTTCATCTCGATGAAGTAGAAGCGGCCGTCTTCGTACAGGAATTCGAAGGTGCCGGCGCCGCGGTAGCCGATGCGCACGCAGGCTTCGGTGCAGACCTTGCCGATCTGGGCGCGCTGCTCGGGGGTGATCCCGGGCGCGGGCGCTTCTTCGACGACCTTCTGGTGCCGGCGCTGCATCGAGCAATCGCGTTCGCCCAGATGGATCGCGCCGCCCTGACCGTCGGCCAGTACCTGGATCTCGACGTGGCGCGGGTTCTCCAGGAATTTCTCCATGTAGACCTGTTCGTTGCCGAACGCGGCCTTGGCTTCGCTCTGGGTGGTCTGGATCGCGGCGTTCAGCGCGGCCTCGGTGTGGACCACGCGCATGCCGCGCCCGCCGCCGCCGCCGGCCGCCTTGATGATGACCGGATAGCCGATCTCGCGGGCGATGCGGATGTTCTCCTTGGCGTCGTCGCCCAGCGGGCCGCCGCTGCCGGGCACGCAGGGCACGCCCGCGGCCTTCATCGCGCGGATCGCTTCGACCTTGTCGCCCATCATGCGGATGGTCTCGGCGCGCGGGCCGATGAAGATGAAGCCGGAGCTTTCGACGCGTTCGGCGAAGTCCGCGTTCTCGCTGAGGAAGCCGTAGCCCGGGTGGATCGCCTGGGCGTCGGTCACTTCGGCGGCGGCGATGATCGCCGGCATGTTGAGGTAGCTGTCCTTGGACGCGGCCGGGCCGATGCAGACCGACTCGTCGGCCATCGCCACGTGTTTGAGGTTGCGGTCGACGGTGGAATGCACCGCGACCGTCTTGATGCCGAGCGCATGACACGCGCGCAGGATGCGCAGCGCGATCTCGCCCCGGTTGGCGATCACCACTTTATCCAGCATGGCGGCGCCCTCAGCCGATCACGAAGAGGGGCTGGTCGAACTCGACGGGCTGACCGCTCTCGCACAGGATCGCGAGCACGGTGCCGGAGACGTCGGCTTCGATCGGATTGAACATCTTCATGGCTTCGACGATGCCCAGGGTCTCGCCCTGCTTGACCGCCTGTCCGACCTTCACGAACGCCGGTTTGTCCGGCGACGGCGAGGCGTAGAAGCTGCCGACCATCGGCGAGCGCACGACGTGGCCGTCGGGCAGATCCGGGCCGTTGCGACCGCCGGTCGCGGCGTCCACCGGCGACAGCATCGGCATCGCCGTCGGCTGCGCGGCGCGCGGCGTGTGTTCCAGGTGCAGTGGCGCGGGCGCAGGCACGCTCATCGCCACGCCTCCCCGCGGCAGGCGCGCGAGACGCACCGATTCTTCGCCTTCCTTGATCTCGATTTCCGCCAGGTTGGATTCTTCCAGCAGATCGATGAGTTTCTTGATTTTGCGCAGGTCCATGAGGTGTCTTCTCGCTCGTTGCCCGGGCACGGTGGCGCGGGCGTCTAGGGTCGGTGGTCGGTGATGGGGTGTTGGTGCCGTGATCAGGTGGATGCGGTGTCGAGGCGGCGGATCGCGGCGGTCAGCGCCAGGCCATAGCCCAGAGCGCCGAAGCCGGCGACGATGCCCACCGCCAGGTCGGTGAAATAACTGGTATGACGGAACGGTTCGCGCGTATGCGGGTTCGACAGGTGCACTTCGATGAACGGAATCGCGACCGCGGCCAGGGCATCGCGGATCGCCACCGAGGTATGGGTGAACGCGGCGGGATTGATCAGGATGAAGTCGACCTGGCCGCGCGCGGCCTGGATGCGATCCACCAGCGCGTGCTCGGCGTTGGACTGGAAGCTGTCCAGCGCGTGCCCGGCGGCGATGGCGCGTTCGGCCAGATCCGCATCGATCGCAGCCAGCGTCGCATGCCCGTAGATCTCGGGTTCGCGGGTGCCGAGCAGATTCAGATTGGGGCCGTGCAGAACCAGGAGTCGCGCCATGGATTTGGTCCGTCGCTGGGAGAGGCAGTCTGCGCGAAAGCCGGAGTAGTGTCCAGATCGGCGAAGTTCGGCCCTTTTCAATCAGGCGTTTGAAGTTTCGCGAAGCCAATGTGGCCCCCGGGAGCCGCGCCCCGGAGAAGAATGCCGGCTGTGGATTGCGGGAGGATGTCCGGTCGTCCGATCAGCGGCCAGAGGCCTGTGGCGCGTCTGCGGGGGCCAGAAAAAGTTACGGCCCCGGCATTGCTGCCTGGGGCCGTCGCCCTGCACGGGTTGTTCGGTGTCGGTCCGGGTGAGCCCGGTTGCGACGTGCGGTCCGGCGCGTGGCGCAGGACTGCGGAATCGGGGGTCTGCTTGCGGTCAGCGCTCCGAGGAGGCCGAGCTCAGCGTCGAGATGGCGGTGGCGCAGTGCCGGGTCAGGCTGGCCACCAGGCCGGGATTGGTCTCGTGCCCGGTCGCCGTCAGCATCACCATCTGCTGGCCGGGGCGCGGTACCCGCTGGATCACGACGATGCCGGCATCGGTCTGCACGGTCATGTCGGTGAAACCATGTTGGCCCAGGTCGCGGGTCAGGGTTTCGGCCATGTTCACCAGCGAGCTGGCGACGGCGGCCAGGCGCGGCGCGTCCAGCATCGGCGCGGCGGCATGGGCCAGGTGGTGTCCCTCCAGGTTCGACAGCACGCACGCCTGACCGTCCGGGATCCCCGCGAGCATGCCGTGCATGGTGCGGACCACGTCGTTGTAGCGGCTGTATTCGAAATACTTTCCGAACAACCGGCTCTGCACGGGGAACGGGACGGTATTCGCGGACATGAAAGGTTGCCTGGGTGGAGAGGGAAGCGCGAAGCCGCACCTGGCTAAGCGAGGCGCGCCGCGGGATGCGATGTGCTCATCGCAGTGCATAAGCATCGTTCGTGCCAGATTCCGGGCGGACCGTCGGCGGTGGCCCGGGTGACGCGCTCCAACCGGGAATCCGTCGCAAAAACATGGGTCTGGCAGGTATGACAGGCCGGGGGAAGGCCGGGCAGGGCGGGGCGCGCCCCGGGCCACCTGTCGCAGCGGGGCAGCCGGGTGCCGTGCTGTGTCGTTTCTTTCCGCGAAGGGCAAACCCGGGACTTGGCCGGATCGGGTGGAGATTCCCGGCGGGATCAGCGCGCTGCGGCGGTGAATTCGTCCAGTTCGCCGGCCACGAACGGACCGATCCGCCGCGCCAGGAGCCGTCCGTCGGCACCGATCAGCACCGAATAGGGCAGCACGCCCTTGAGATTGCCCAGGCGCACGCCGGCATCGGCCGGCCCCGGGGCATCGATCAGGATCGGGTAATCCACCGGCACCCGGGTGAGGAAGTCGCGCACGGCGTCGGCTTCGTCCAGCGCGATGCCCACGACCTGCAGCCCGCCCGCGCCCTGGGTGCGGGCGAAGCGCTGCAGTTCCGGCATTTCCTCGATGCACGGGCCGCACCAGCTGGCCCAGACGTTGATCAGCAGCGGCCGGCCGGCCCAGGCCTCGGGCACGGCCACCGTACGGCCGCCGAGATCGGGCAGCCGCAGCGGCGGGATCGGTTCGCCGGTTTTCGCCACGACCAGCCCCGGCGGTGGCGCCGGGGCATTCGCATCCAGTGCGCCCTGCAGCGCCTGTTGCCCCAGCTTGCTGCGCCACAGCGGCCCCGGCCCGGAAACCAGCAGACCGGCGACCGCGCCAAGGATGGCGGCGAGCGTGGCGACGAGGAGGACGTTGCGGGTTTTCATTCGGCGGGTCGCTGGAAGGATGCGTTGTCGGATGCGGCCACGATTCTGTTCCCGATGGTCGAAGGTATGGGCGGAGATTTCACTCGATTGCGATGACGTAGCCCGGGTGGGGCCGAAGGCCGCACCCGGGGATACTCGACGAGACCGCGTCACTCGCTCCCGCGTACGCGCTGCGCACGCACCCGGGCTACGTCATTGTGCTTGTGTGGGAGGGGCTTCAGCCCCGAGCGGGCTCTGGAACATGTTTTCGGTTTTCGGCCTGAAGATCGGGCCTCAAGGCCCTCCTACGAAGGGATGCAGAGTTCAAGCTTCTCCTGGCCGGATCAACAGCTGAATTATCGAGCAGCCTTTACCAACGCCTCACGCACCATCGTCGGCGTCAGCACCGTCGGCAGCACGTTGCCTTCGCCGCCGTCGCGCGGATACACCACATACAGCGGCACGCCGACGGCTTTGTAGCGTTGCAGGTATCTGGTGATCGCTGGATCGACGTCGGTCCAGTCGCCGACCATGTAGACGGCGTCGGCATCGTCGAGCGCTTCGCGGAAACCGTCGCGGGCGAACACCGCTCTCTCGTTCGCCTTGCAGGTCACGCACCAGTCGGCGGTCATGTTCACCAGGACGACGCGGCCGGCCCTGCGCAGGTCGACCAGGCGCTGTTCGGAGAACGGCACTGTGTGCGAGTCCGTCGGCTGTTGCGCCTGCGCGGCGTCGGCGGCGGAGAGTTTCGAGATCGACCAGAGCGGGAACAGGGCCGCCAGCAGGGCGACGACCGCGACGACCTGGCCCCAGCGGGTGCCGCGCATGCGTGCGTGGGTCCAGGCCCAGGCCGCCAGCGCCAGCGCCAGCGCGGCCAGCGCCCACCAGCCCACGGCATCGGCGCCGCGCTGTTTCGCCAGCACCCAGACCAGCCAGATCGCGGTGAGGTACATCGGAAACGCGAGCAGCTGTTTGAAGGTTTCCATCCACGCGCCGGGCTTCGGCAGGCGCTGCGCCAGCCCGGGCACGAAGCCGATCAGCAGGAACGGCAGCGCCAGCCCCAGACCGAGGAAGGCGAACACCAGCAGCGCCGAGGCGGTGGGCGCGGCGAAGGCCCAGCCCAGCGCCGGGGCCATGAACGGCGCGGTGCAGGGCGCGGCCACCACCACCGCGAGCACACCGGTGAAGAAATCGCCGGCCGCGCCGCTGCGGCTGGCCAGGCGATGGCCGACGCCGGTCCAGCGACCGCCGACGTGCCAGACGCCCGAGAGGCTGAGGCCGAACCCGAACATCAGCAGGCCCAGCGCAGCCACCACCAGCGGCTGCTGCAACTGGAAGCCCCAGCCCAGCGCTTGGCCCGCCTCGCGCAGCGCCAGCGCCAGCGCGCCGAGCGCGACGAAGCTGACCAGCACGCCCGCGGTGTACCAGAGCGCATGCGCACGGGCGTGTTGCGGGCTTTCGCCGCTGCCGGCCAGGCCCAGCGCCTTCAGCGACAGCACCGGCAGCACGCAGGGCATGAGATTGAGGATCAGGCCGCCCAGCAGGGCCAGCAGCAGCGCCGACAACAGGGTTTCGGTCGAACGCGTGTCGGTGGGCTCGGGCAATGCGGCGTTCGCCGTGCCTGCCGTCGCCGCGATGGACGGCGCCTCGGTGGCTGCGGCGGTGGCATCGGGTGTGCCGTTGGCGACGGGCGCGGCGGAGGCCGTCGTCGTGGCGGCACCGATCGCTGGCGCTGCGGTTGCGACGTCCATCGCCGGCGCCTTGGCGACCTCGCCCCTGGGCAACGCGATCTTCACCGTGCGGGTCATCGGCGGGTAGCAGATGCCGTCGTTCTGGCAGCCCTGGAACGTCGCGCGCAGCGTCACCGTCTGCGCGTCGGCACGGGTGCGATTCAGCGGCAGCTTCACGTCGGCCGCCGAGAAGTACACGATGACATCGCCGAAGTGCTCGTCGCGATGCGACACGCCCTTCGGCCACAGCGGCTTGCCCGGCGCGATGCCCTCGGCGGCGAGCTTGAGCGTGGTGCGATCGCGATACACGTAATAACCCGGCGCTGGCGTGAAGCGCAGCAGCAGGGTGTTGCCGTCGCCGACGATGGCGTCGAACGCGAAGGCCTGTTCTTCGGGCAGCGGCCCGGCCTTGCCGGTGTTGCCGAACACGCTGCCGAGCGGGTTGGCGCCCGACGCGCCCGTGCGCGACGCCAGTGGATTGAAGGCGCCGCTGTCGGCGGTCGATGCCGATGCCGGGGCGGACGGCAGTTTCACCGACAGCGTGCGCGTCTGCGGCGGGTAGCAGATGCCGACGTCGGCGCAGCCCTGATATTTGATCTTCAGCGCAACGGTGGCGCCCGCGCCGACGATGTCCGGCAGCGTGGCGACCAGTTCGCCGCGATAGGTTTCGGTCTTGCCGAAGAATTCGTCTTCGTGCGGTTCGCCCTTCGGCAGCTTCAGCGCGCCGCTGCGCGCGGCGGGCGCGACCGTTTCCACGCTGGTGCGGTGCCGGTACAGATAGTAGCCATCGGCGATCTTCCAGCGGATCCGCACCGTGTCCGCGGCGGTCGCTTCGGCGCTGAGTACATAGGCCTGATCGACCGGCAGCAGATCGGATTCGTCGATCGCGGCGGCGGCGGGCGATGTGGCGGAAAGCAGCGATGCCGTGGAGAGCAGCAGTGACGCCAGCGAAAGCATGAGGCGTCGGGGGAGTGAGTGCATGGGGTCCAATCCGGGCGCGGTGTCTGCAGGGGCCGCAGCGGGCCAGTGTAGGGACACGGAAGAAGCTCCGACAGCCTCCGCAACGATCAGTTCCGGTCAGGTGGGCGGGCGTCGCGGCGGCGGTCGCGTCACTCGCTTCCCAGCGAAGCCCGTTTCGGCCGGCTGCGCCCAAGCCGTTTGGCGGTGAGCTCCTCGACGATTTCGACCAGGGCGATGCGGGTGCGCGGCGAGGCCTCGCGGAATCCCTGCACCAGCCGCAGCTCCAGCATGTCCTCGACCAGGATCGCGTCGGCCGCCGACACCGAGTCCAGCATCGCGTCCTCGGACAATTGCATCTTGCCGCGGCCGGTCGCCAGCCACTCGAAGGTGACCCCGGCGACCATCGCCACTGATCGCAGGTGATCGACGCTGGGGTTCTTGCCCTGGGGCGACTCCCAGTGGCTGACTGCGCTTCGCTGAACGCCGATCGCCTCGGCCAATTTCGCCTGCGAGAGTCCGGAATGCCGGCGCGCCAATCGAATTCTGTCCTGGGAGTTCATATTTTTGTGATTCGTTTCACGAAAAAGGGGTGGATTTGGCGATATCGAAACACTTTCGTTGAAGATATTCGAAATGCCAACAATATTCACCTCGCTACCAATGTTGTCCTTACATTGTCTGCTTTTGGTGGCATGCCACTATTGATAGCATGAGAATCAGTCAGATAGCGCGTTTTCCTGAAGTGCGCTCACCGGGATTGGCTGTTTTCCGCACACCCCCCATCTTCACAGCAGAAATCATATCGGTATTCTCTCTCCAGCCGGTAGGGACGCTGGCTGCAATACGGAGGTTGCAAGGGGGGGAACGCACCTGCACGGGTGACGTCAGGATGATCTTCTCCGGGAGCGCGCACTATATGTGCGCGCTCTTTTTTTGTGCGTCCGAAAAATGTGTGAGCCCCGTAGAGCGGCCTTCTGGCCGCTGCTGTCGCCGCTGGCAACAGCGTTTCAAACCCGTGTCAGCGCATTGGCATCAGCCGCAGGCGCGGCCTCAGCCGCCACCCTAATTCCGGTTTGGTCGTGGGCCGGCCTGAACGCCGCGCTGCACGACAGCCCGTTTCTCAAGCCACCCGCAGCGCGGCCTGGATCATCAGCGCCACCACGCAGCCGATGCCGCCTGTCCAGCTCAACGATCGCAGCAGATGCTTGTCGGCGAGATAGAACATGCCGTGCAGCAGGCGGAAGACGATGAAGACCACCGCCAGCGTGGCGATCCGTCCCGGATCGACGCCTGCGGTCTGCGCCATCAGCACAGCGGCCGCGAACGGCGCGAAGGCCTCGAAGGCGTTCAGGTGCGCGGCGTTGCCGCGCTGGGTGCGTGGATGGGTCTGTTTCGCCACCCAGCCGCGCGGATCGCGGTTGTCGTAACCGCGGGCCGCGGATTTGCCGACCCCGGCCCAGACGTAGGGCAGGACGGCGGCGATGAGGATGCACCAGTAAGCGATGGCCATGAATGGGTTCGGCGTGTCGGGGGAGAGCCCACAGATTAGCCGTTTGCGATCGTCGTAGAGCGGCCTTCAGGCCGCTGCATCCTGATCCGCAAATGCCGCTGCGCCGCGTCCGCGGCCGACTGCAATGAACCGAAAAGGGGTTGAAACGCTCTTGTCGCGGCAAAAAGCTAGCGGCCTGAAGGCCGCTCTACAGGGTTTCGGTTGGTTACAGCGCGTAACCGAATTGCTGGCTGAACTGTTCGGCGAACTCGGCGTAGTCGAAGCGCTGGTTCTGGGTGCCGGGATGCTCGACCTTCAGCGCGCCCATCAGGTTGCCGATGCGGCCGATGGTCGGCCAGTCGTAGCCCTTCTCGATGCCGAAGATCAGGCCGGCACGGAACGCGTCGCCGCAGCCGGTGGGGTCGGTGACCCGGCGTTCGTGGGCCGGCGGGACGTCGAAGGTCTTGCCTCCGGTGAAGATCCGCGCGCCGCGCGGGCCCTGGGTCGCGATGTAGGCCTTCACCTTGCCGGCGATGGTGTCCTCGCTCCAGCCGGTGCGCTCCTGCAGCAGGCTGGACTCGTAGTCGTTCACGGTCACGTAGTCGGCCTGTTCGATGAAAGCGCGCAGCTCCTCGCCGTTGAACAGCGGCATCGCCTGGCCCGGATCGAAAATGAACGGGATGCCGGCTTCGGCGAATTCCTTCGAATTCTGCAGCATGCCTTCGCGGCCGTCGGGGCTGACGATGCCGAAGCTCACGTTCGGCACGTCGCGCACGTGGTTTTCGTACGACCGCATCATCGCGCCCGGGTGGAAGGCGGTGATCTGGTTGTTGTCGTGATCGGTGGTGATGAAGGCCTGGGGCGTGAACAGCTCCGGGATTTCCTTCACCTGGTCCAGCGGAATGCCCATTTCCGCGAACCACTCCCGATACGGGCCGAAATCCTGGCCGACGGTCGCCATCGGGATCGGATCGCCGCCCAGCAGCTTGAGGTTGTAGGCGATGTTGCCGGCGCAACCGCCGAACTCGCGGCGCATCCGCGGCACCAGGAACGACACGTTCAGGATATGGACCTTGTCCGGCAGGATGTGGTTCTTGAACTGGTCGGGGAACACCATGATGGTGTCGTAGGCCAAGGAACCGCAGATCAGGGCAGCCATCGTGTCGTGTCTTCTTCCGGGGAAAGAGCGCGATAGGGTAGCGGTTGGCCCGCAGCGAGACCAGCATCACGTCCCGCAGGGTGTCGATGCGCCACGCGCACGGCGCGGCCCGGTTGGCTGGGCGGGAGCCCGGATGCCGGCTTTCGGAATATCGCGGGCAAGTTGCGGAAGATGCACGTTTTCCCCAGTCCGTTACCGCCGTGGAACCTGTTTTTTGTTACCCTAACGGGCTGCTGCAACCGCCCGCGACACCAAGGAACGGCTTCGCAATGATTCGGCAGTTTTCCCCGGCGGTTTTCGCGCCTTTCGGCCCTCCGGCACCCTCCGCAACGCTCCCCCACCGGCACGCTTCCCGATGTTCAAAAAGTTCCGCGGCATGTTTTCCAACGACCTGTCCATCGATCTGGGCACGGCCAACACCCTCATTTTCGTGCGCGGCCAGGGCATCGTCCTGAACGAACCCTCGGTGGTCGCGGTGCGCCACGACCGCGTCGGCGGCGGTAACCGTACGGTCGCGGCGGTCGGCAGCGAAGCCAAACAGATGCTCGGCCGCACGCCCGGCCACATCACCACGGTGCGTCCGATGAAGGACGGCGTGATCGCCGACTTCACCTACACCGAGGAAATGCTCAAGCACTTCATCCGCAAGGTCCACAAATCGCGGTTCCTCAAGCCCAGCCCGCGCGTGCTGGTGTGCGTGCCCTGCGGCTCGACCAATGTCGAGCGCCGCGCGATCAAGGAATCGGCCGAGGAGGCCGGCGCGCGCGAGGTGTATCTGATCGAGGAACCGATGGCGGCGGCGATCGGCGCCGGCCTGCCGGTGACCGAAGCCCGCGGCTCGATGGTCATCGATGTCGGCGGCGGCACCACCGAAATCGCGGTGATCGCGCTGAACGGCATCGTCTACGCCCAGTCGGTGCGCATCGGCGGCGACCGTTTCGACGAATCGATCATCAATTATGTGCGCCGCGCCCACGGCACGCTGATCGGCGAAGCCACCGCCGAGCGCATCAAGCTGGAAATCGGCTGCGCCTACCCGCAGGCCAGCGTGCTGGAGATGGAAGTCTCGGGCCGCAACCTCGCCGAGGGCGTGCCGCGCATGATCAAGCTCAACTCCAACGAGGTCCTGGATGCGCTGCGCGAGCCGCTGGGCGGCATCACCAGCGCGGTCAAGCTGGCGCTGGAGCAGACCCCGCCGGAACTGTGCGCCGACGTCGCCGAGCGCGGCATCGTGCTGACCGGCGGCGGTGCGCTGCTGCGCGATCTCGACAAGCTGATCAGCGAGGAAACCGGTCTGCACGTGCAGGTCGCCGACGATCCGCTGACCTGTGTCGCCCGCGGCGGCGGCCGTGCGCTGGAACTGGTCGACATGCACGGCAACGAGTTCTTCTCGCCGGAGTAATCCCCGTTCGGGGATGGGCCATCCCTGGCCCACCCCGAAGCATCGGGCAAGAAGCGTGGTTCTTGCCCGATGCCGCAACCGGCCTGCGGCCGCTTGCGCTGGTCCCTCCGTGGACCAGAGCACCGCTTCGATCCTCCTTTCCGCGACGCCTAATCCGACACTCCTGACGTGCCTCCCTACGCCGGCCCCTCCGCACAACGCTCCGACGAGATCGCGGGCACGCTGCGGTTGCTGGTCGCGTTGGCGCTGGCGATCGCGCTGATGGTGATGGATCACCGCGGCGGCTGGCTGACCGCGATCCGGGGACAGCTCGAAGTGATCGTGCAACCGCTGTGGCGCCTGGCCGGGTTGCCGGCGAAGCTCGGCGACACCGTCCGCGACGACGCCTCCACCCGCGCGCGGCTGGCGAAGGACAACGAGACGCTGCGCAATGCGCTGCTGATCAGCGGTGCGCGGATCGCCCGGTTGCAGGCCGCCGCCGCCGAGAACGCGCGCCTGCGCGGACTGCTCGGCGCTGCGGAGCAGGGCGGGCTGGACGTACAGTTGGCGCCGATCCTCGATGTCGCCCTCGACCCCACCCGCCAGCGCGTGATCCTGGACATCGGCGCCGATCAGGGCGTGAGCATGGGGCAGGCGGCGATCGACGCCGGTGGCCTGGTCGGGCAGGTGGTCGACGTGCGTCCATCCACCGCGACCGTCCTGTTGCTGACCGATCCCGACCATGCGGTGCCGGTGGCGGTGTCGCGCAACGGCATCCGGCTGGTGGCCTACGGTCGCGGCGATCGCCTCGAACTCGCCAACGTACCCACCTCCAGCGACGTGAAGGTCGGCGACCGCATCGTCACCTCCGGCCTGGGCGGGCGTTTCCCGCCGGGCTTCCCGGTCGGCACCATCACCGCGCTGCGCCGCGACGAGAGCCGCGCCTTCCTGGTCGGGGATCTCCGGCCGGCGGCGCGGCTGGATCGGGGGCGCGATGTGCTGCTGCTCCGACACACGCGCTCGACCTTGTCGCCCGCATCGCCTGTGCCCGCGCCGCCGGCCGCAACTGCGTCGCCGCCACTGGCGCCGCTCCAGCGGGCACCTGCCCCATGAGCCGCACGCGCCGCCCCTGGCTGTTCCCCGCGAGCATTCTGGTCGCCCTGCTGCTCGGCCTGCTGCCGCTGCCGGCGATGCTGCTGCCGCTGCGTCCGTACTGGCTGGCGCTGGTGCTGGCCTACTGGCTGCTGGAAGACCATGAACGCGTCGGCCTCGGTCTGGCGTTCATGATCGGTCTGCTTGCCGATATCGCCTTCGGCAGTCTGCTCGGCGAACAGGCGCTGCGGCTGACGGTGATCACCTTCATCCTGCAGCGCTTCCGGCCGCAACTGCGGTTCTATCCGATGGCGCAGCAGGCGCTGGCCATCGGCGGCCTGCTGCTGAACGATCAGGTCATCGTCACCGCCGCGCATTTCGTGCTCGGTCAGCCGAGCCGCGGCTGGATGCCGTGGTGGACCCCGCTGATCGGCGCCGCGCTGTGGCCGCCGCTGTTCGTACTGCTGGATGGCTTGCGCGTGGGCCGCAAGCACTCGGGCTGACGTCGTGCGCCGCCACTACGTCAGGAATTCCGCGCAGGAAGCTGAGCAGTTCCGCAGCCGCGCCGCGCTGGGTTTCCTGGCGGTGGTGATGGCGTTGGGCGGTCTGGCGGCGTGGTATTTCAAGCTGCAGGTGCTGGACCACACCGACTACGCCAAACGTTCGCAGGACAACCGTGTGAAACAGCGGCCGGAGGTGCCGGCGCGCGGCCTGATCTATGACCGCAAGGGCCGGGTGCTGGCCGACAACGTGCCGGCGTATCGCCTCGACGTGGTGCCGGCCGAGGCCGGCGACATCGACGCGCTGGTCGCCTCGCTGTCGAAGATCATCGCGCTCGCGCCCGAGGACATCGCGCGCTTCAACGACACCCGCCGCGTCACCCGCAGCTTCCTGCCGGTGACGCTGCGGCTGCGCATCGACGACGAAGAGGCCGCGCGTTTCGCGGTCGACCGCTGGCGCTATCCCGGGGTGGAACTGGTGCCGTATCTCACCCGCCGATACCCCTATGGCGACCTGTTCGGCCATGTGATCGGTTACGTGGGCCGCGTCGACAAGCAGGACATCGAGACACTCGGCGAAGGCACCGCCGCGTTCAGCCACACCGGCAAATCCGGCATCGAGCGTTTCTACGACGACAGCCTGCGCGGTGCGATCGGTTACGAACAGATCGAGACCAACGTCGAAGGCCGGGTCATCGGCAGTCTGGGCCGCATTCCCGCCAAGCCCGGCGCCGACCTGCGCCTGAGCATCGATGCCGACGTGCAGCGCGCCGCCAGCATCGCGTTCGGCGAGCTCACCGGATCGGCGGTCGCGATCGACCCGCGCACCGGCGAAGTGCTGGCGATGGTCAGCCTGCCCACCTACGACCCGAATCTGTTCGTCAACGGCATTTCCCACACCGACTACCGCAGATTCATGGACGACCCGGCGCGTCCGCTGTTCAACCGCAACGTGCTGGGCGGCGTCGCGCCCGGCTCCACGCTCAAGCCGCTGATCACGCTCGCCGGGCTCGACAGCGGCCTGCGCACGCCCGACGACAAAGTGCTGTCGACCGGCGAATTCCGCATCCCCGGGCAGAAACGCGGCTATCGCGACTCGCACGGCGGCGGTCACGGCTGGACCGATGCGCGCAAGGCGATCGGCGATTCGGTGAATACCTACTATTACCGGCTGTCGCTGGACATGGGCATCCGCAAGTTCGACGAATACCTGTCGCTGTACGGCTTCGGTGCGCCGACCGGCATCGATCTGGCCGGCGAAACCGGCGGCATCCTGCCCTCGCCGGAATGGAAGGAGAAGAACGCGAAGAAGCAGGGGCCCTGGTATCCCGGCGACACCATCATCTCCAGCATCGGACAGGGATTCTGGAAAGCGACGCCGCTGCAGCTCGCGCAGAGTACCGCCGCGCTGGCCGCGGACGGCCTGATGCGGCGCCCACACCTCGTCAGTGCGCGGCGCACCGATTTCGACAAGCCGTGGGTGATGGTGGAACAGCCGCCGCCGCGCTCGATCAGTCGCAGTCCCGCCCACCTGCGGGTGATCCGCGAGGGCATGATCCGCACCGTGCACGGCCCCGGCGGCACCGCGCGCGTGATCAGCGTCGGCGCGCCGTACCTCATCGCCGGCAAGACCGGCACCGCGCAGGTCGTCAGCCGACGCGGCAACGTCAGCGTCAACCCGCGCAATCTGCCGATGCATCTGCGCCATCGCGCGCTGTTCATCGGTTACGCGCCGGCCGAAGATCCGACCATCGCCATCGCGGTGGTGGTGGAGGGCGGTGGTTACGGCGCCAGCACCGCCGCGCCGATCGCGCGCAAGATCCTCGACGCCTGGCTGTTGGGCAAGATGCCGGAGCCCGACCCGAAGGTGCTGGAAGCCCGACTCGCCGCCAATCCGTTCGCGAATGTCGTCTCCAGCAGCGCGAGTACCGATACTGCCGCCGGCACGCCCGCCGGGAATACGACACCGGCAGCGCCGGGCGTGCAGGAACCCCGGCGATGAGCGCTTTCGTCCGCTGGTTGCTGGATCTGTTCCTGCGCTTCACCCGTACGCTGGATCTGCCTTTGCTGGCGGCGCTGTTGGCGCTGATGGGCATCGGTCTGGCAGTGCTGTACAGCGCCGGCAACGAAAGCCCGCGACTGGTGGTGGCGCAGGGCGCGCGCTATGGCGTCGGCCTCGGCGCGCTGTGGCTGATCTCGCGCGTGTCGTCCACGCAACTGCGCAGCCTCACTCCACTGGTGTTCGCGGCGTCGCTGCTGCCGCTGGTCGCCGTGCTGTTCATCGGCGATGGCCGGCACGGCAATCACTGGATCAATCTCGGCGTGTTCTATTTCCAGCCGGCCGAACTGCTCAAGCTGAGTCTGCCGATGATGGCCGCGTGGTACCTGCACCAGCAGCGCCTGCCGCCGCGGTTCACCACCGTGCTCATCGCCGGTGCCATTGTCGGTGTGCCGACGCTGCTGATCCTGCTGCAGCCCGACTTCGGCACCGCGATGCTGGTCGCCGCCAGCGGCTGTTTCGCGCTGTTCCTCGCCGGACTGCCGTGGCGGTGGTTCATCGTCGCTGCCGCAAGCGCCGCCGCGGCAGCGCCGGTGGCCTGGTTGTGGTTCCTGCGCCCGTACCAGAAAGCCCGCATCCTCACGTTTCTCGACCCCGAGCGCGATCCGCTGGGCGAGGGCTGGAACATCATCCAGTCGAAGATCGCGATCGGCTCGGGCAACTGGACCGGCCAGGGCTGGGGCCAGGGCACGCAGTCGCACCTCGACTATCTGCCCGAACACACCACCGACTTCATCTTCGCGGTACTGTCGGAAGAATTCGGCTGGGTCGGCGTCAGCATCACGCTTGCGCTTTACATGTTCGTCGTCGGCCGTTGCCTGTGGATCGCCAGCGAAGCCCGAGACACCTACTCCCGCCTGCTTGCCGGCGCGCTGGGCCTTGCGTTCTCGGTCTACGTGATCGTCAACGCCGGCATGATTTCCGGCCTGCTGCCGGTGGTCGGCGTACCGATGCCGCTGCTCAGCTACGGCGGCACCGCTGCGGTGTCGCTGCTCGCGGGGCTAGGTGTTGTGATGGCGATGAAAGAGCGGCGTTGAGCCGCGCTTTTTGTCCATGAAAAGACAAGAACAGCAGAGCTTCCGCGCTGCGCGCGGGTTGCTTTCTTTGTCGCAAAGAGGGTGTTGCCGAAATCATATAATCCGA
>JAIMKJ010000054.1 GCA_020692565.1 Thermomonas sp. | reverse complement strand
CCCACTTTTGACGACCGTTAAAAGCGGGGGGATTACCATCTCTTCTTCCATTACCGCACTCATGGGTGTCTCCTTCGTCTAGGTTACACCTGAGCAGGTTTTTACTGGGTCATTACAAGCACGCGTCCGCCACCCCGCTGCGGGGCGGCTTAACTCAGGCGTTAGGCGGCAATGGAAAGTATTGAAACGACTTTGATCAGGCTTGAACGGGCACTTTTGGACCCAGAAGTTCGCTCAAACTCTCAACGTCTCAACACGCTATTAGCCGAGGACTTCATTGAGGTTGGTGCTACTGGTCGTGCCTTTGGCAAAGCAGACGTTCTTTCGCGCCTTCCAAATGAAAGCGGCATTACATTCACTGCCACTGAAATTCAGGCTTATCTGCTTTCACCAACTGTTGCACTACTGACGTATCTGGCCACACGTTCTCACGCTGGCGAAACGACCCATTCCAGGCGCAGCTCCGTATGGGTCCTCAGCTCACATGGGTGGCAAATGCGCTATCATCAAGGCACAAACGACGCCTCGGTTGCCGCCTAACAATTCGTTCAAGCCGACCCGCAGTGGGGCGGCTTAACTCAGGCGTTAGGCCCCATATGTTTCTACATCTAACTGTTGATTAAGCCAAGCGAGTATCCACTTGGCTTAGTGCTCAGGCTTAATGGCGGCAGTACGCTAATCCATACGATATGTAACCGCTACCAGACGCATAAGTCTGGACTTCTTCAAAAGTGGCAAATGAGTAGCCCTGATCAAAGCAGGCCTGACGACCAAGGGACCGCGCGTCACTTCTAGCCGTTTGCGGGGATATTCCATAGCCCCACGACTCAATTACTTCGTTCGCGAGCACGCTACCAGTTACGAGTAGCAAAGCTGCCGCCACGATCGACTTCGCGTTGTGCATCTTCATTCCTTTTGCTCCAGCATCCAGCCCACATGGGCTTAGGTATGCTAGCACTCTAGTGGCCTAACGCCTGAGTTAAGCCCCATGGTCAATGTTTCTTGCTCGACAGCGAAATGTAGTATCTGCGGCCGCAAACTGAAGCAAGCAGAGGACCCATTGTCAGGCGATTGTGGAGGTGACTGCTGGGGCTGTATCGGAGAAATTGAGGCCCTTGCGGGTTGGGAGCCATCCCTCACCTTCGTCAGGAAGGAATTTCAGCTAGGGCTGCGGCCCGAGTGGGTTGAATCCACTGGGCGCACCGGAGATTAGTCATGGTCAGCCCCGCACTTCGCCATGACTTGGCAGCTTCCACTCGTTATCGTCGCGAGTTGCCGCGGCAGTTACGAACACCGTGCCTATCGGCTTTAACGGTTTTGTGCTGCTTCTAGCTGTCGGGATGGGGCCTAACAATTCGTTCAAGCCGACCCCGCATCGTGGCGTCGGCCACGTGCCTGCGCTACGCTAGCACGTGTCCGCCACCTCGTTGCGGGGCGGCTTAACTCAGGCGTTAGACCGCTATGACAATCAGCCTCGACGAGGTGTCTGAACTAAAGAGTGCGCTCTCTCCCTTGTTGGATGAATGCACTTTTGAAGAAGCTGAACATGGTCAGTCCGGCGCTCGAGTGATTCGAGTTCTGATGCCGGGCGGCGACATCGCGTATGTAAAGTACGCCTCCGGCGCTTTCGCCGAAGAACTTCGTGAAGAGCATGAACGTATCGGATGGCTTACAGCACAAACTCGCATAGCAGTACCAGAAGTGATCTCGTACGCCTCGATGTCAAACGCAACCATTCTTCTGACGAAAGCCTTGGTTGGTCGCAATGCCGCTGACGCCGCGAATGCGGATCCAACCACTATCGTTGCAGAGATGGCGCGAGCTTTACGCGAGTTCCATGCGATTGCACTTGAAGATTGCCCATTCGACGAAAGACTGAACCTGCGGCTCAAGCAGGCTTTGACCCGCATGGAAGCTGGCTTAGTTGATGAAGAAGACTTCGATCAGGCAAGGCAAGGCATGCGCGTGCGAGATGTTTACGAGCAACTGTTGAGTACAATACCTGCAGCCGAGCAACTGGTAGTTACACATGGTGACGCCTGTCCCGAGAATTTCATCTTCCAAGGTGATGCTTTCGTCGGCTTCATAGACTGCGGACGGGTAGGGCTTGCCGACAAGTATCAAGACTTGGCACTTGCATCAAGAAACATTGATGCGTTATTTGGACCGGAACTCGCTGACCAGTTCTTCATTGAATATGGAGAGCCAAATCCGAGCCCAGTTAAGATTGAGTACTACCGGATCTTGGATGAGTTCTTCTAAGCGCGGCCTAACAATTCATTCAAGTCGAACCCGCTTCGCGGGTCGGCTTAATTCAGGCGTTATGCCCTGGAAGAACCATCCCATGAAGCTCATGGAACTCGAATGGAGTATGTATCTGTGCGACGCATCATGAAAACTATCGGCTTTGTACTGATCGCAACCCTTGCGATATCGCTTGTGGTTGGGCTTCGCCCCTTCATCGATCGAGACGCAGCAGCTACGAATCCCGTCCCTCTAGTGGAGTCCCTACTACTGCCTGCAGAGGCTGAGAACATCCGGAGGTACATAGAGGTCGAGGCAAACCCAATCGATGCATTCATTGCGTTGCATGGAGAGAAGGTTCTAATGAGTTACGGGAAGGTCGACATCCCCATGAACTTGGCCTCCGCTCGAAAGAGCGTCGTTAGCTTGCTGTTCGGCATAGCATCCGACCGCAGATTGATCGATCTAAACGAAACACTTGGAGAGCTTGGCATCGACGAAAGCCGAACGCCGTTGACGGATATGGAGAAGCAAGCCACGGTTGAGCATCTTCTGCAATCCCGATCGGGGATTTACCTCCAGTCTGGCGCGGAGACGGTTGAGAATAAAGAAGGCCGCCCTAGTCGCGGCCAGTTTTCCCAAGGAGAACACTATTTCTATAACAATTGGGACTTCAATGTTCTAGGTGCAATCTTCGAGCAGAAGATCGGCCTTTCTATCGGAGAGGCCCTGGATACTTGGCTTGCTGTGCCCCTGGGGATGCAGGATTTCAACCGCGAGCACGTTCTTCATGACCGAAAGGGATCCGACTCTGACTACAGAACGTATCGAATCCATATGAGCGCACGCGACCTTGCTCGGCTTGGAGCACTGGTCGCTCAAGACGGCATGTGGAACCAGACCAGGATCGTTTCGGCCGAATGGATTGATAGAAGCACGACGGCTTACTCAGCTACCGAAGGCCCATTCTACGATGGGTTTGGGTATTCATGGTGGTTGAACTCCGAGCTCAATGCTGTGATGGCTGATGGCTGGGGTGGTCAATACATGCTAATGGATCGAGATCGCGACCTGACACTAGTGACTCGCCGAGACACAGGAAACTCAATTCTTGGATTCCTAGTCTTCAGCGGACTCAAAAAGCAGGGACATCCCGCAGACGTACAGAAGCTGTACCGGCTCATTCGACAGATGCCAGATTGAACCCTCTAGGCCGCCACGGCCCAACAATTCATTTAAGCCGACGTTGCTTCGCAACGCGGCTTAACTCAGGCGTTAGCCCCATGAGAAACGCCCTGCCTCGATCACTGCTGATGCTCATATCTGTCGCAGTGTTATCTGCATGCGGAAATGTCACATGTGATGAGGGCCATTCCTCCGTTGCTTTGGCTCGGGGTGTACCTCAGACAAAATGGAATGAATTGTTTTCTGAGGCAGAGAATGTCGTAAACACCGAATCTTTTGACTTAGAAAATGCTCCAGTAAAAACGTCTCTACCTAAGCTTGGCTTGTCGCCGCTGCGCTTTGTTGGCTATTCAAAGCATGCAACTGTAAAGCTGGCCCGCTGCTTTGATCATGGCGTTTACCTATCCCTAAATGATCTAAACACACCTCAAGGAAAGATTGAGCTCTCATGGGGTGAAGGGCCAGAAGCCGGCAGCGAAGTTCTTTGGTCTAGGCGCTCTGATCGTTAGGGCATGGTGCTAACAATTCGTTCAAGCACACCCCGCATCGTGGCGTCGGTCACGTGCCTGCGCAAGCGATCGAGTACCCTGCGGATGAAGTCGCTGCAGAAGATGGAGACGTTCGGGCAGCAGCAGGCGCAGGTGCTGCCGCAACAACAGCATCAGCCCATGCGAGAGGAACCCGTTCGATAGCCGCGGGTGGTTCGACAACCCTTTGCGAGTGATACATGCGCTACCGACGGAGCCGTCTTAAAGCGGCTCCGCCGGATTTTATGCATGCTCAGGACAGATCAACGCGCGCCCACCGCCACCCTGGGCTGCTGTTCCTGCTGTTCCTGCGACGGCTGCTGCGCTTGCTGGGTCGCGGGCTTCAGGGCTTCGGCCATCCTGGTGCTCTGTTCGACGGTCTGATTCACCGCTTGGCCGTGATCGATGTACGAGTTCTTCGAGGATGCACTGGTCGGATCGCCCTGCACCGCGACCAGGAAATTCTGGCCGCTCGGCGCAGTGGTGCGGCTGATGTGGTTGATCTCGGCGAGCCCGCTGGCCTTCGCGTCCACCGCGACCGCGGCCGCGGCTTTCTCCAGTTCCTCGCGCGACTTGAAACCGCCGCTCGGGCCCAACTGCTCCAGGTTCGAGACCGCCTGTTGGTAGAGCCGGTGGTCGGGGTGATTGGGATTGGAGATCTGCGGTTTGTCGTTCTGCGACAGTGGCGAATGCGCGGGATTGGCCGGCGGCTGCGCATCGGAGGCCGGTCTGCGCGGATCGGCATCGGTCTGCGGGGGATTCTGCGGATTCGTCGATTCCGACCTGGAAGGATCGGATCGACTCGTCTCGTCCCGCGGGGACGTCTGCGGATTCGCCGATTCCGATCTGCCAGGATTGGACTCGCCCTCTTGCCGCGGCAGCGGAGTGGTGGCATCCGAGGAACGATCCGGCGGGATTGCCTGCGTACTGCGGGTCGCTTCCTGACCGGGATAGATCCCCAGCGCGGTCAACGTGTCCTTGCCGGCCTTGCCGTCGTCGGTAAGCCCCTGCTGCGTCTGATACTTGCGCACCGCCGCTTCGGTCATGTCGCCGTAGTAGCCCGTGGTCGGCAAGGGTTGCCCCTGGTCATCGCGGATGCCGGCATTGTTCAGGGCTTCCTGCAGGCGCCTCACGCCTTCGCCGCGCTCTTCCTTGAGCAGCAGCGTATCGCCGAGGCCGCCGCTCTGCGCCTGGGTCTGGCCCTGCGGGATTTGCGTCGGCGCGTTGGGATCGCCGCTGAGCGCGCGATATGCTTCGGAGGCGCTCATGCCGCTGTCGATGTTCTGCTGGTACTGACTGCGCATCTGGTTGAGCGCGGTCCCGACTTCGGCCGCCGAGATCGATGCGCTGTTGCCGGCGGAATCGCCGTCGTACACGCTGCGCCCGGTGCGGGGGTCGGCGACGCTCGCGAATTCGCGGGCCAGGGCGAGCTGGGCGCTTTGCAGGCCCTGAGCGCCGCTGGTTTCGCCGGTGATGTAGTCCCTGACCTGCGGCCGTTTTTCGTCGATCAGATAGTCGGCGAACATCCGCTCCTGGAGCTGCGGGGTGAGCCTGGCATTGCGATCGATGCCCAGGTTGTTCACCGCTTCCTCGAATGTGCCGGGGATCATCTGGTACTTGCCGACCGCGAACAGACGGTCGGGATCGTTGCGCGGCAGATCTTGGCGACGCATCACTTCCGCGACGGTCATCTGCGAAAAGTCGATCTCCGCGCCGTTGGCGTCACCGGCGCGACCACGGTTGTAGGAGCCATAGCCGCCCTCGCCGCTCGAAATCAGCGTGCCCAGCACATTGTTCGGACCGAAATCGTTCGGGCCGCCGGACACTCCGGCGCCGGTCGTCGGCGGGGTGGGCGTCTGTTCCGTCGGGGTGGGCGTCTGCGGTGTCGGTGTCGGCGCCTGCGGGTCCTGTTTCAGGCCGATCGCGGTCAGGGTGTCGTTGCCGGCCTTGCCGTCGACTTCGAGGCCTTGCCGCGTCTGGTACTGGCGTACGGCGGCTTCGGTCATGTCGCCGTAGTAGCCCGTGGTCGGCAGCGGCTGGCCCTGGGCATCACGGATCCCGGCGTTGTTCAGGGCTTCCTGCAACGCCCTCACCGCTTCGCCGCGTTCGCCGTGCTTCAGCACGCCGTCGGCCATCGGATCGACGTTGTTGGACACCGCGGCGCCGTTGGACTGGATGCGCCCGCTGGTGATGTCGTTGATGTAGCGCTCGAACACGCCGGCCGGCGCTTCGACGTGCGCATGGATCGAACCGTGGCTGCCGACATCGCCCATCCGGCCCATCGTCTGGCCGTATTCGATGCGACTGCCGTCCACCGGCTGGCTGCCGCGCGCCATGTGCAGGGACTGCGCCAGCACCTTGCCGTCGTCGCCCACGATCTGCACGGTGTTCCATTGATCGTTGAGCACGCGGATGATGCCGGACGCCGGCGCCGGAATGGTCGGCGGGTCGATCATGAAATCTTTCTTGATGTGCGGCTCGGAGCGGTTGAGGCGAACCTCCTCGAGTTCGCCGTCGATGACCTGATAGTCGCGTCCGGCTTCGCGGCCGCTGCTGGGGTGATGCTTTTCCAGGTCGCGATAGTTGTTGACGCGTTCGACCCGGTTACCAACGCTCTCGGTGATGACGTAGTTCGGCATGACGGTCTTTCCTTGTGTCGATAGATGCGGAATGCGGTTGAATTACGGATTCAGGGGGCAGGCGCTTCGGGATCCTGGGCGAGATACCAGCAGTCGCCCTTGTCCTCGAAACGATAGGAATTACCTTCCGACATGCCGTAGCGGTAGCTCACCGCGCGAACGGCGTCGCCTTCTCTGGCGATATCGAGCTTCAGGGGTGTGGTGTCGACCTTGCCTTCGCCATCCACGAAGCGGTATGCGTTGTCGACATAGTCGACGTTGAAATCGTCGTAGGCAGCGCCGGCGACATAGACCATGCGCGTCCGGTCGCCCGTGTCGTCGGAATAGAGCTCCGCCACCTTCACCGCCGGTGCGGTGAACGCACGCTCGATGCGCGGATCGGCCGCGAAGGCTTTCAGGAAGGCGTCGAAATCGCGCGACGGACAGGCGGGCGCCGTGCCTTCGATCGACTTCGCGACCGGCTCCAGCGCCGAGACGTCCCATGATTTGACCGCGAAGGCGGCCTCCTCGCCGGGCACGTTCCAGCGCTCCGCAGGGCCATAGGTCGTCACGCGCATGCGCTTGCCCTGATCGGCGTTGGCGAAATGCATGACGCAGCGGCCGTCGCCGCTGCAGCTTTCGACCTCCGGCAGCTCGCCGCAGACACGGGCTTCGCCACCGACGTTCTCCCAGCACATCGGGTCGCGCAGCGGCAGCCACCCGGCATCGATCAATCGCTTGCGCAGGTCCGCGTAGGCCATGTCCACGGCGAATGCCGATTCCACCGCAGGCGCTGCCGCTTCGGCAGGCGGTGTCGCGGGCTGGGCCGCTGCCGGCGGCGCCGCGGGCGCGGCTTCCGCTGCGGGTGCGGTCGGCTTGCATGCGGCCGCCAGCAGGATGAGGGTCGGGATCCAGATGGTTCGAAAACGCATTGTGCTTTCTCTTCTGATGAGGAAACGTTGGGGCAGAACACCCGGGAATACGGCGATACGGGCACCGTCAGACACCACGCGTCCGCTCCTGGCGCTGGGCGTCGCCGGCGTGATCGGGCTGAGCGCCGAGCGCGGCCAGTTGCGAGGTGGAGGTTTCCAGTGGCTGCGCCGAAAGTTCGGCGAGTTTGAGCGGCACCAGGCGATGCGAAGGGTCGCTCAGGTCGCCCTGGACCGCGAAGACCGTGCCGGACGGGCCGGGCACCAGATGGTCGATGCGCTGCATGTCGGCGATCCTGGTCGCGACCAGGATCGAGGCCGCCGCCTGCTGGCGTTCCTGGTCGCCATTCAGGCCGGGCACCCCGCCCAGCGCGTCATACAGTTCGCGGTAACGGCCGTGTTCCGGGTGATCGGCATGCGCCACCGACTGGGGCGCGGCGGCCGCAGCCTGCGTGCGCGACGCCATCAACGTGTCCAGGCCATCGCCGTTGCGACTGATGTCGTGGATATGGTCGTAGTTGCTGACGCCGTTGAAATCGCGATACGCACGGCCGCCAGTCATCGCTTCGCGGGCACTGTTGAAGCCGACGATATGCGCGGCCTTCAGGAAACCGGCGATCCGGCCCGGTTTTTCGTTTTCGCCGATGAAGCCCTGTTCGCGGGCGCGGCCATAGTCGTTTTCGGCATTGAGCTTGAACGCCAGATCCTGGCGGTCGGGCGACAGCTTGTAGGCTTCGAGCCCCAGCCCGCCCTTCCAGTTGGAGGCCTCTTCCAGGAAGGTCGCCATGCCGCCGGACTTCGCCCACGCCAGCTCCGACCGATGGCCGCTCATGGCCTGGTCGAATTTGCCCTTGTCGACGTATCCGGCCTCGGCGAGGAATTCCGCCCCGGCCCTGTAGCGCCCCACGAATCCGAGGCGATCAGAAGCGGCCGGATCGCCGCCGCGACTGACAGTCAGCACGGTGGAGGCGATCAGCCTGCGGGTCATCGCGTCGTCCAGTGTCGCGATATTCCCTTGTGTGTACGCATCGGCAGTGGCCACTGCCCGTTGTCGAATATCAGCCAATCGCTGACTCCCAATGGATATTCAACAGATGCCGCAAGGCACCTTTCGGCCCTCGCGACATCCCAGATTGTCGCCGCAGGGGCAGAACTTCGCCACCACAGCCACGCGAGCATACCTGCCCCGGGCGCGTTCCGGTACCTCTGGAGCCGCATCGGCGAACCCGCACGTCCGCTCCGACCCGGGTACGGAGCAGGCCGGAGCCGGGTGATCGGCACCTCCGGTCGATGAATCCATGATCCGGGCGGGTGACTCCCGGGACAACGGTTGCGCCGCATTCCGTTCCAGCACAGGGGGCTATGCTGCGATCATGCACGGGCATTCATTCCGATCCAGCCCATGACCACCCTGCGTTGCCTGCTGCTCGCCTTCACGTTGACCCTGCTCGCCGGCTGCGGCGGCGATTCGGTCAAGCCCACCCCACCCGCACCGGTCGTCAACATCGTCCCGCCCCCGCCGCCGGTGAAAATCCGGATCGGCATCGCCCTGGGCGGCGGCGCGGCCAAGGGCTTTGCCCACATCGGCGTGATCAAGATGCTGGAAGCGAACGGCTTCAAGCCCGAGGTGGTCTCGGGCACCAGCGCCGGCAGCGTGGTCGGCGCGTTCTATGCCAGCGGCATGGACGCGTTCCAGATGCAGCAGCACGCGGTGGCGCTGGACGAAGCCAGCATCCGCGACGTGACGCTCTTCAATGGCGGTCTGGTCCGCGGTCAGAAATTGCAGGACTACGTCAACCGGATGGTCGGCAACCGCGCGTTCGACAAGATGAAGAAGCCGTTCGCGGCGGTATCCACCCAACTCGAAACCGGCCAGCGCACAGTGTTCGTGAACGGCAACATCGGTCAGGCGGTGCGCGCCTCGTGCAGCATTCCCGGCGTGTTCGAGCCGGTGAAGATCGGCAAGTTCTTTTACGTCGACGGCGGCGTGGTCAGCCCGGTGCCCGTGGACGCGGCGCGTCAGCTGGGCGCCGACTTCGTGATCGCCGTGGACATTTCCACGCGGATCACCGGCAAGACCCCCGAAAACCTGCTTGGCGTGGTCAATCAGTCGATCACGATCATGGGCCAGAAACTCGGCGAGCAGGAAATCGCGCGCGCCGATGTGGTGATCCGTCCGAAGGTCAACGATATCGGTCCGGCCGATTTCGAACAGCGCGCCCGCGCCATTCTGGAAGGCGAAAAAGCCGCACTGGCCGCGATGCCGCAAATCCGCGCCAAGCTCGCGCAGATGCAGCAGGCCCGCGCCGCAGCGCAGGCCGCCCAGCGCGCCGCCAACGCACCGCCGCCGGTGAAATGCGAGGAACCGGGCTTTTTCGGTGGGCTGCTGGGCAAGGAGCCCGAATGCGCGCCTGCGGGCAAGCGATGAGACATGCGCGTTCCGACGAATGAAAAGGGCCGGCAATGCCGGCCCTTCGTTGTTCCAGGCTGCCGATCCGTGAATCGATCAGTGAACCATATCAATCGACTGGAACCGGATCGCCTGCAGCAGACCCGTCGTGAGGCATGTGCTGTTCATCAGGTTCGCCAGATCCTGCTGCCGATGCACCAGGTCGCCGAAGCTGCGCTGCGGAAATCCGTTGATCGGATCGTTCTTCGGGAACGTGGCCGGCAGCGCAAGACTCCCCGTACCGATCAGGAACTTCGACAGCCGGCTCTGCACACCCGGCGGACGCACATCGATGTGCACGAAGCTGGTTTCAGAGCCAGCGCCGAACGGATTGCCATTGGCCCGTGCTTCTCCACCGTGACAGGCGTTGCACGTTCCGAGAGAGAACAAATGGCGCTGCTGATTACCGACACCTGGTGCGTTCCACACCGCACTGTCCGCGACAGAGAAATTGAAGTTCGAGCCGGTGAGGAAGGGCTGACCGGACCAAACCGTCGGCACCACATAAGTACCATTGAGGATGGCGGCGGAGTTGGAATTGATGTAATTCGCGAGTAATGCTGAATTATTGCGTGTGTGGTGCGGCGTCTGCTTGGTCGACACGATATTGAGCATCGTCGCGACCGGCGTCCTGCCCGGCAGTACGAACTCGCGCAACTCCCATAGCGGATTTAGCGCATTCTCGTTGGTGCGCAATTGATTCAGGGCGCTCCTGTTCGGCTTATTCGGCGCCGCATTCGCTTTGGTGAACTGATCGGTGATCGCCTGCAGCGCGGGGTTGAAGGCTGCGCTGCCCAGAGCGATATTGCCCAAATTCACCCACTGCTGGCCGTAGTTCTTGACGTTCGTGCAACCGCTCACGGGCACGCCGTATTCGAAGATGACGGTGAAGGGCATCGTCGAACAGCCGCCTGCGGCATTGCGGTTCACCACGCCGAACACCAGCCGGCCTTCGCCCGCGGAACCGCCGCCATAGACCGTATTACCACGCAGGTCGACGCGGTTGACGATCGCCAGCAGGCGGAACGGCGAACGATCCAGATCGAGTCTTCCGCCGATCCTCGGCCACGAATTCAACACCAGCGCGCCGATGTTCGGACGCGCCGGCACCGGGAAGGTATTGATCGTGTGGTTGACCGTCCAGGTCCGCAACCAGTTTTCGGTGAACGCTGCCGGATCGATGCCCGTGAACGGCTGGTTCGCCATGTTGGTCATCAACGTCTTGAACGTCCATGCACCGTTGGGGTTGCCGGTGTTGTTGCAGATATCGAAGGTGCGGGTGGGATCGTTCACCACAGAAAGATCGGTGATCATCAGCTCGCGCCGCGGATCGACGGCGGATGCCGGCATCGAAATGGTGAATCGAGGAATGCGGAACGCGATCGACAGCTCACGGGCGCGCTTGATGACGTCGGGATCGAGGAACTCGAATTTCTCCTCGGCGATCGCTTCGCGACCTTCGAACACGGTCGTCCCCGTCGCTTTCAGTTCATCGATCAGGCCCCGACGCTCCTGCTGTTCGCGCAGGAAACCATCGAAGTCGAAGCGGACCATGCCGTTGAAACGGTCCCGATTGGCGGGATCGCGCTTGAACACGAATTCGTCCTTGTCGACGACCAACGACAGACTGTCGGGCAGCGTCGAATCCTTGCGAAAGAGGATCGAAAGCAGCGCGTTGCCGGCGGGATCGCCGGCATTCTCGCGCGGCGTGAGTTCCATGTCTTCGACCGGGGGCAGGCGCGGAATGTCCTTGGGTTCTGCGAAGGCTTGCAGAAGAGGCGCATCCGCTCCCGGCACAGCGGGCTGCAGTCGCACGCGCGATGACACGGCGAGTGGAGCGGGCGGATTCGCATCGGACGATGCGGCGGCGGCGCTCCCTTTCGACGCGACCGTCGCCGAGCCTCCCGGCAGATCGCATGCGGCCAATCCGCAGGTCAGGAAGAAAACGAAGACGGGTGCAAACAATCGTCCGGCGGACGTGCCGGCAGGTAGGCGATTTCGCATGGGAATTCACTCCTTGTGAATGGATATCGTGTGCCTCTCGATCGGTTCGACGACGCCACGGTGCCGACAGGCGGCCTCCGTGCCGTACCGCTCGTTTACACCCTGACGCGCGCGCTGTCGATGTCTTTCGCGAATGCGGCATTGAATCGAACGCCCTCTTCCACGGCAAACAAAAAGGGCCGGCAATGCCGGCCCTTTTCGATATCGATCGATTCAGCGAAACCAATCGACAACAGCGATCACGCGCGCGAATCGCGCCTCGCGCTGCCCGGTCTGGCGACGCCGCCACGATGCGGCTTCTGGCCTGCATGCGCGTGCGCGCTGCGGTCGGCCGGCTTGCCGTGCGGACGGTGCGCCGGCTTGCGCGGCGCCTGAGCGCCGCCCGGACGCTGGTTGCCGCCGCGGTTGATCGGCTGCATCGGGCCGTCCATGCGGATCGGGCGGCTCGGCGCGAAGCCTTCGACCACATCCATCACCACGTCGGCCTTGAGCAGGCGCTGGATCTGGCGCAGCAGGCCGGCTTCGTCCGGCGACACCAGCGAGAGGGCTTCGCCCTGCGCGCCGTTGCGGCCGGTACGACCGATGCGGTGCACGTAATCCTCGGCGACCATCGGCAGATCGTGGTTGATGACCAGCGGCAGGTTCGGGATATCGAGTCCGCGGGCGGCGACATCGGTCGCGACCAGGATGCGGGCCTTGCCGGACTTGAACTGGTTGAGGGCCTTCTGGCGCGCGGCCTGGCTCTTGTTGCCGTGGATCGCGACCGCGGGCAGACCGGCGGCTTCGAGCTGTTCGGCCAGGCGATTGCAGCCGTGCTTGGTCTTGCCGAAGATCAGCACCTGGTCGGTATGGCGACGGGTCAGGATGTCGATCAGCAGATCGCGCTTGCGCGAGCCGTCGACCGGATGCGCGCGATGGGTGATGGTCGCGGCGATCGCGTTCTGCGCCGCCACCTGCACCTGCTGCGGGTTGTGCATGAATTCCATCGCCAACTGCTTGAGCTGGGCTTCGAACGTGGCCGAGAACAGCAGGGTCTGGCGCTGCGACGGCACGCGGCCGAGGATGCGCTTGATCGCCGGCAGGAAGCCCATGTCGAGCATGCGGTCGGCTTCGTCGAGGATCAGGATTTCGACCGCATCGAGCTTGGCCGAGCCGCGCTCCAGGTGATCGATCAGACGGCCGGGCGTGGCGACGAGGATGTCGACGCCGCGACGCAGGTTGTCGATCTGCGGCTGCATGCCGGCGCCACCGAAGATGGTGGTGACGTTCAGGCGCATGTACTTGCCGTAGCTGCGGATGCTGTCGGCAACCTGCACCGCCAGCTCGCGGGTCGGCACCAGGATCAGGGCACGCGGCTTGCGCGGGCCGGTCGCGGGCTTGTTGCCTTCGACCAGACGCTGCAGCAGCGGCAGGCCGAACGCGGCGGTCTTGCCGGTACCGGTCTGGGCGCCGCCCAGCAGGTCGTGGCCGGCCAGCGCCAGCGGGATCGCCTGGACCTGGATGGGCGTCGGCGTGGTGTAGTTGTTTTCCGCGAGTGCGCGCAGAAGCGCAGGCGCAAGCCCGAGCGATTCGAAAGTCATGTTGGAGCTCCAGTTGGATTTCGCACCGCAAGCGAATGCGGGGCGTTACTCGGAGCTTTCCAAAACCGCGCTGCGAGCAAAATGAAACGACGCGCCACATGGCGGATCGTGTTCGGCGCGACGAAAGACGTGCGGGGAGAGTGCTGCGAGGCTTGGTGCTGTACGGATGTACGAGCGCTGGGGCTGCAGCGGGCTGCCTAAGGAAAACGGGCCAGCCGTGCGCGAAACGAGGCGAACTGTACGCGAAAAGTGCCTGATGCGCCAGAGAAAATTCCCGGACCGGCGCCGCGGGTCATTCAGTTTCGCGCGTCAGAGCTCGATCTCGAGACCCGGCCGCGCCAAAGTCGCAGTGATCCCGTAGGCCTCGCCCAGCTCACCGGCCAGGGCTTCGCGGGCCTTGTCCTCGCCGTGAACGAGGGCCAGCGGCGGGTGGCCAGCGAAGTGGCCATACCAGTCCATCAGACCGCGCTGATCGGTATGCGCCGACAGCCCGCCGACGGTATGGCGCTGGGCGTTCACGCGCACATCGTGGCCGTGGATGCGTACCCACTGGGCGCCGTCGACCAATCGCCGCCCGGTCGTGCCCTGGGCCTGATAGCCCACGAACACCACATGGGTCTGTCGCCGATGCAGCCGGTGCTTGAAGTGATGGAGGATGCGGCCGGCATTGGCCATGCCCGAGCCGGCGATGACGATCGCCCCGCGCTCGATGCGGTTGATCGCCATCGACTCTTCCACCGACTCGGTGATGTGCAGATTCGGCAATTTGAAAGGATTCGGGCGCTGGCGCCAGACCGCCTTGGCGTCTTCGTCGAACAACGCCTGATGCCGGCCGTAGACATCCACCACCTTCGACGCCATCGGGCTGTCGAGGAAGATCCGCCAGCGCGACATCTTCCACTCGTCCCAGTACTTGGCGAACCAGTACAGCAACTCCTGGGTGCGACCGACCGCGAACGCCGGGATCAGCACGCAGCCGCCCGAACGCCAGGCGTCGTCGAGGATACCTCCGAGTTCACGGATGGTTTCGGCGCGATCGCGGTGAAGACGATCGCCGTAGGTCGATTCCATCAGCACCAGATCGGCTTCGGTGATCTCCGCCGGATCGCGCAGGATCGGCGTGCCCTTGGGGCCGAGATCGCCGGAAAAAACCAGTTTCCGGCCATCGCCCCACAGCTCGACGCTGCATGATCCCAGAATATGGCCGGCGTCGCGGAAGCGCATCTCGACGCCCGGAAACAGTTCGGTGCGGGTGTCGTAAGGAATCGCTTCGACTTGCTGCAGCGCAGCGCGCGCATCGTCGCGGGTATACAACGGCACGGCTTCGGGCTGCCCCCGGCGGCGGTCGCGATTGGCGCGCATCGCCTCGCCCTCGGCGATACCGGCCGCGTCCAGCAGCATGATCGGCATCAGGTCGGCGGTAGCGTTCTGGGCGTAGATCGGGCCGCGGAAACCGCGCTGCACCAGCAGCGGGATCCGGCCGATGTGATCGATATGCGCGTGGCTGACGATCAGCGCGTCGATTTCACCGGGCCCGAACGGAAACGCTTCCGCGTTGCGGGCTTCGGCCTCGGGACTGCCCTGGATCATGCCGCAGTCCATCAGCAGGCGTTTGCCGGCGACTTCGACTTCGTGCAGCGAGCCGGTGACTTCGCCGGCGGCTCCGTGGAAGATGACGCGCATGGGGGTTCCGTTCTGTTGTACGACGATGATGCGCACCATCGCCCAGAACCACCCCGCAGACAAGAGTCGGCGCGACACAGAAAGGACGGCGCCCACGGAAGAAGGCCCGCTTTCGCGGGCCTTCTCGCAGACATCGGAGATCGGATCCGATCAGAATGCAGGGTGCGCCGGCATCCTGCAGCACTTGGCGGCGGCGGTGGCAGTCGCGGACGCAACGCCGGCATTGAAGTAGTTGCAATGGTCGGTCCAGCTGCCCGCAAGGCGCAGTTCGAACGAGGACGGTCGGCATTGCACCGCGACCTTGGTGTAGCCCGCGGCGCAGGCCGGCGAGAACACATTATTGGTGGCGTTCGCGCCGATGGTCACTGCATTGGAGACGACCTCATTGCATTCCAGCGCGGCCGGCGCCGAAGCCGGCGCCACCGCCGTGGTGTAGTAACCGACGATATCGGCGACCAGATGCGTCTGCGCGAACGAGTACACGCTCAGTTCGCTCGCCGAAGCGCCCTGATCGAGTTTCACGACAGCGTAATTGCCGACGATGCTTCCCGCGGTGTAGTTGACCGTCGCGGCCAACGGCTGGGTGCCGAGGTACGGGAACGCAGTGATATAGCCGGCCGTACCCGGGGTGACCACCGTGAAGTTGATCGCCGCAGCCGCGAACGAACCCGCAAGGCCCACACCGCCGCAATCGTTGGCGACACCGCCCTGGAAGCTGTAGTCCGTTACCGCGGTCACGTCGAAGTTTCTCACGGTGTTGGCGGCGATCGCGCCGCCGGCCAGACGGGTGTCGATGATGCGGCAGGGATTGACCGGCACGAACACCAGATCTTTCGCGGTGTCGCCGAGCACGCGCGTACCGGCTTGGCCTGATTTGTTCATCAAGGTGTTCTGGGCGATGGCGCTGCGCTCGCCGTTGGCGAGAAACGTATCGTTCATCGAATCGAACGTCGGTGCGTTCGCGGCACGACGCAGCGTGTCGAGATCCGCCTTGGCGAACATCGGCGCCATGTCGGACGCCCATTTGCCCACGTTCACGCGATAGGCTTCCTGGACGTGGTTGCCCCACTTCATGACGATCCGGTGGACCAGTTGTCCGCGGGCGCCGCGTTCCTTGCTTGCTGCGGAGGCCACAGACAGGCCGGCGACCAGCGGCAGGGCGCAAGCGAGGGCGCCGACCATCAGGAGTCGGTTGTTTTTCATCGATTCATATCCTTGTAAGTACGGAAAAAAAATCCACCCCGGCTTTTGCCGGAGTGGAGCGTGGCGAAAAAAAGCAGGGTCAGCGGCCGGGGATGCGGCAACAGGTCCGGGATGCGCGCAGACTGGCGGAACCGACCGAGTTGTTCTGCGCGGAGCACACGCCGCCCTTGAAGAATACGAACGGCATCTGCCAGGTCGACGATTCGCAGTTCGTGGCCGTCTGCGAATAGCCGGACGGACAGGTGTTGGCGACGGCATTGGAGGTGGCGCCGGCAGCCACGGTCACGGCGACGGGGGTCGTATCGACGCAATCGAGCGGAGTCGCCTGCGGATTGATGTAATACCCGACGATGTCGATGACCAGATGGGTCTGCGCGAACGAGTACACGCTCAGTTCGTTGGCGGACGCGCCCTGGTCCAGCTTCACCACGGCATAGTTGCCGACGATGGCGCCAGCGGCATAATTGACCGTCGCGGCGACCGGCTGGGTGCCCAGATACGGGAATGCGGTGATGTAACCGGCCGTGCTCGGCGTGACGACGGTGAAATTCAACGCCGCGGCCGCAAACGAACCGACCGATCCTGCACCGCCGCAATTGTTGGCGGCACCGCCCTGGAAGCTGTAACTGTTCACTGCCGTCACATCGAAGTGACGCACGGTATTGGCGGCGATCTGGCCGATGGCCAGACGCGTGTCGGCGATGCGGCAAGGCGTGATCGGCACGAACACCAGATCGTTGGCGGCATCACCGAGCGTCTTGACGGCGTTCTGTCCCGAATCGCTCATCAGGGCGTTCTGGGCACGACTGCTGCCCTGGGTGTTGCCGACGAAGACCTCATTCATCGCGTCGAAACTCGGGGCAGCCGCAGCGCGACGCAGGGTATCGATATCCGCCTTGGCGAAGACAGGACCCATGCCCGATGCCCACTCGCCCACGTTCGCGCGATAGGCTTCCTGAACGTGGTTGCCCCATTTCATGACGATTTGGTGGACCAGTTCGCCCCGTGGGCCCCGCTGACCTTTCCCTGCAGCTTCAGCATCCATGCTCATCGACAGCGTGGGCAACGCCAAGGCCAGACAAGTGGCGATCAAATAGGAATTTTTCACGTGAATACCCCTCGGAGTGGTGATTTTCTGCAGCGTGGACAGCGGCCTGACAGTGCTCCGCGTGTTTGAAGTAAACGAAAGATGACCGGGATCAAGGACAGCAACCGTCGCCGCGAGCCGAGCGCGCCGATATGACCTTCTACACCGGCATCCGGGCGTTCCGCACGCTAAAGTCATCCACCGCCTCCCGGGCGGTCTCTCGATACCGCCTTCCCGTGCGCCCTCTGGGCTGGAGAACTCCGTGAAACCCGAATCGAATCCACTTCCGAAACCGCGTGCGTTGCTGCTTTCACTCGCAATCGCCGCATCGCTCGCCGCTTGCGGCAAGGATGATGCCGCGTCAGCGTCAGCCTCCGCCGGGCCAGTCGCCGCAGAGGCACTGACGCTGGACGAAAGCAAACTGCCGCCCGTCAATCAGTTCAAGGCGACGGATCTCGACGCCACCAAGAATGCCTGCACCGACTTCAACGGCTTCGTGAACGGCCAATGGCTGGCCGCCAACGCCATTCCCGGCGATCGCACCTCCTGGGGCGCTTTCGAAATGCTCGGCGAACGCTCTCTCGCGGTGCAGCAGCAACTCGCCGAACAGGCCGCTGCCATGACCGGGGCGACCGGCATCGAGAAGATCGTCGGCGACTTCTGGGCGACCGGCATGGATGAGGCCAGGATCGACGCCGAGGGAATCGCTCCGCTGAAGAGTCGCATCGCCGCGATCGATGCGCTGGCAGATGGCCCCGCAGTCGCCGACTACCTGCGTCAATCGTTCGCCAAGGGCGAACAGACAGTCTTCGGTTTCGGCCCGAGCCCCGATTTCAAGAATTCCTCGATGAACATCGCCTACGCGTTCCAGGGCGGACTGGGACTGCCGGACCCCGGTTATTACACCGACAAGAAAGACATCGTGGCGGAGTACGAGAAGCACATCGCCAAGGTGCTGGAACTGTCGGGTATCGACGCCGCCGATGCCGCCGGGCAAGCCAAGGACGTGGTCGCGTTCGAAACCCGCCTGGCCGGAGTATCGAAGTCGAGCGAAGAACTCTCGCGCGATGCCGGACTGTCCTACAACCCGGTCAGTCCCGCCGACGCCGACAAGCTGGCGCCGAATTTCCCATGGACGAAATTCTTCGAGTCGCAAGGCGTGGAAGCGCCGGAGATGTTTTCGCTGGCGATTCCGGCGTTCCATGCGGAAGTCAGCAAGATGCTCGCCGACACCCCCGCACCGGTGTGGAAAAGCTATCTCCGCTTCCACACGGTGGACGGCGCATCGCCCTTCCTGAGCGAAGCGTTCGTCCAGGAAAATTTCAACTTCTACAGCAAGACCCTGCGCGGCCAGAAGGAAATGCGGCCTCGCTGGAAGCGCGTACTCGGCACCATCGAAGGCCAGGCAGGCGAGGCGCTCGGGCAGATGTACGTGAAGGTCGCATTCCCGGCCGAGTCCAAGGCGCGCATGGAGGAACTCGTGAAGAACCTCAGCGTGGCGCTGAAGGGCCGCATCGAGACGCTCGCCTGGATGAGCCCCGACACAAAGAAGAAGGCGCTGGAGAAGTGGGCCACGTTCACGCCGAAGATCGGCTATCCCGATCGGTGGCGCGACTGGAAGGGTCTGCAGACATCGCGCAACAGCTATATCGAAAACGTACTGGCAGCGAACGCGTTCAATTATCAGTGGAGCCTGTCGAAGATCGGCAAGCCGGTGGACAAGACCGAATGGGGCATGAGCCCGCAGACGGTCAACGCCTATTACAACCCGCTGCAGAACGAGATCGTGTTCCCCGCCGCCATCCTGCAGCCGCCGTTCTTCGACGCCAAAGCCGACGACGCGCTGAACTACGGCGGCATCGGTGCGGTGATCGGCCACGAAATGATCCACGGCTACGACGACCAGGGCAGCCGTTTCGGACCGACCGGCAACTTCGAGAACTGGTGGACGGAATCCGATTCCAAGGGATTTTCAGCGCTCACGCAGAAACTCATCGCGCAATTCGATGCGTATGAAGCCATGCCCGGGAAAAAGGTCAACGGTCGTCTGACGCTGGGCGAGAACATCGCCGATCTGGGCGGACTGGCGGTGGCTTACGACGCTTTCCAGCGCGCGAGCGAAGGCAAGCCGGACGCCAATGTCGACGGGATCAATCGCGACCAGCGCTTCTTCCTGAACTGGGGCACGGTCTGGCGCCGCAATTTCACGCCGAAGGAACTCGAAGTGCGCCTGGTCACCGACCCGCACGCGCCCGCGAACTTCCGCGCGGTGGGCTCGCCCTCGAACCATCCTGCGTTCGCGCAGGCCTTCGCTTGCAAGGCCGGCGACGCGATGTTCCGCGATGGCGGGAAGCGCATCGTGATCTGGTGATGGATTCGCCGGCACGCACCTGAAACGCGAGACCAAGGCCCGGGCACGCCCGGGCCTTCTTGTTCCGGAAGGCGCCCCCCGCATCCATCTGGATCTGCATCTATCCCGTTGCATCCCTCTGCCTGCATCTATCGGGCAATACGCCACGTATCCAACGGCATGTACGCATTCCCGCACGATCCGCAGGCCCTCGCCCTTACCGCTGCCCCCGTCGGCCGCCGTCGACGCATGCCCGCCACCGGGCGCACATCGATGCATGCATACTTGCCGCCGGGCGCCCTGTCCGGGAACATGGCGCCACGCCTGTTCCCCATGCAAGGACTCCGGATGCCCGAGATGCGCCCACACAATGCAGCACAGAACGCAGCACAGGACATGCCCGGACTCGACGCGTTGCTCGTCGAGATCGCCGGCGGCAGCCGCAACGCTTTCGAATCGTTGTATCGCGCCACCTCCTCCAAGCTGTTCAGCGTCTGCCTGCGGGTGATTCCGGACCGCGCCGAGGCCGAGGACGTGTTGCAGGAAGTCTTCACCACCATCTGGCACAAGGCGCACCAGTTCGATCCCGGCCGCGCCAGCCCGATCTCCTGGCTGGCGATGATCGCCCGCAACAAGGCGATCGACCGGATTCGGGCGCAGCCCGCGCGCGGCATGCTGTCGCCGATCGAATTCGCCGACGATATCGCCGACGGCGGCGCATCGCCGCTGCAGACCGCGGTGTCCGCCGACGAACGCGAACGCCTGGAAGCCTGCATGGACCAGCTCGATACGCGCCGCAAATCACTGATCCGCGCAGCCTTCTTCGAAGGCTCGACCTACGAAGAGCTGGCCCAGCGCATCGCCTCGCCGCTGGGTTCGGTCAAGAGCTGGATCCGCCGCGGCCTGCTGCAACTGCGTGGGTGCCTCGAAGCATGAACGTGCGTCCCTCATGAACATCCGCGATCTTCATCATCAGGAATTCGACGGCCAGGAGCCGCCGTCGGCGGATCTGCTCGCCGGCGAATACGTGCTGGGCGTGCTCGACGCCGACCAGCGCCGCGAAGCGCAGGCGCGGATCGCCACCGACAGCGGCTTCGCGCGTCTGGTCACCGACTGGGAACAGCGTCTGGCGCCGTTGCTGGCCGAATTCGGCGATGCCGAAGTGCCGGCGCACCTGTGGCCGCGCATCCGCACCCAGCTCGGCTGGCCCGCGGTCGGAACGACGGACGCGACCACGACGAAACCGGGCCTGTGGCAGAGCGCCGGATTCTGGCGCGCAGCCACCGGCCTGGCGGCCGCGGCCGCGCTGGCCGCCGTCGCGATCGGGCCGCTGGGCCTGTTGCGCGACGATGCCGATGTCGGCCCCGGGCCGATCGCGATCGATCCCGGCCCGACGCCACCGCAACCGCCGGTCGAGGATCCTTCCGCACCCAGACCTGTCACCACCCTCGCCCGCGACGACGGCAGCCCCGGCTGGCTGGCATCGGTCGATCGCAAGGACGGCACGGTGCTGATGGTGCCGGTGCCGACCGCGGCCGACGCCGAAGGTCGCGTGCCCGAACTGTGGCTGATCCCGCCGGGCGAAAGTCCGAAGTCGCTGGGTATCGTATCGATCGATCGTTCGCATACGGTGAATGTGCCGGATGCGCTGCGCGAGGCGCTCGACAAGGGCGCGCTGCTGGCGATCACGCTCGAGCCCAGCGGCGGCGCGCCGCAAGGTGTCCCCACCGGTCCGATCGTGGCGAAGGGCGACATCGTCACGCTGTGATGACGGAGTGACGCCGGGGCCGATGGCAGCAAAGAGCGCTGCATAGAGTCTCCGGATAGAACCCGGAACAGAGCGTCCGGACAGAGCACCCGACAAAGCCCTCGACCACTGCATCCGAATCCCCGGTGTCGACGTAATCAACGTCGACACCCGAGGAGTCGCACATGCCGGTCCCCGCCACACTCGATCCATCACAGCCGTCCACGGCGCCGTCCGCCATGCAGCGGACCCGCATCGCGGTCGCACGCTGGTTCGACACCGCCGCCGCGGAAGCGGACAACGCCGACAGCGAGCGCATCGACTGGCTGCGCGCGCTACCGTTCCTGGCGATGCACCTGGCCTGCCTCGCGGTCTTCTGGGTCGGCGTCTCGCACATCGCGGTCGCGGTCGCAGTCGTGCTGTACGCGGTGCGGATGTTCGCGATCACCGGCTTCTATCACCGCTATTTCTCGCACAAGACCTTCCGCACCTCGCGCGCGGTGCAGTTCACGTTCGCGCTGATCGGCGCGTCCTGCGTGCAGCGCGGCCCGCTGTGGTGGGCGGCGCATCACCGCAACCATCATCGCCATGCCGACACCCCGAATGACGTGCATTCGCCGGTCGTCCACGGCTTGTGGCGCAGCCATGTCGGCTGGTTCCTCACCCGTGGCGGCTTCCGCACCGATTGGGAACGTATCCGCGACCTCGCCCGCTTTCCGGAACTGCGGTGGCTCGATCGTTACGACATCCTGATCCCGCTGCTGCTGGCCGTTGCGCTGTTCCTGCTCGGCGGCTGGCTGGAAACCGCAGCGCCGGAACTCGGTACCGATGCCTGGCAGATGCTGGTCTGGGGCTTCTTCGTCTCCACCATCGTGCTGTTCCACGCCACCGTGACCATCAACTCGCTGGCGCACCGCTTCGGCAAGCGCCGGTTCGCGACCCGCGACGACAGCCGCAACAATCTGTGGCTGGCCCTGCTCACCTTCGGCGAGGGCTGGCACAACAACCATCATTTTTTCCCGGGCTCCGCGCGTCAGGGGTTCCGCTGGTGGGAAATCGACCTGACCTACTACGGCCTGCGGACAATGGCGATGCTGCGCCTGGTCCACGACCTCAAACCGGTGCCGGCCTGGGTCGCGGCGAAAGCGAGGGCCAGCTGATGCGCATCGCAGTCGTCGGTTCCGGCATCGCCGGCCTCGCCTCGGCATGGCTGTTGTCCAAACAGCATGACGTTGTGCTGTTCGAAGCGAACGACTACCTGGGCGGCCACACGCACACGCACGACATCGAACTGCATGGGCGTCGCTACGCGGTGGACACCGGCTTCATCGTCCACAATCCTGAGCACTATCCGCTATTGAACGCGCTGTTCGCGGAACTCGGCGTCGAGTCGCAGCCGACCACGATGAGTTTCTCGGTGCGCAACGAAGCCAGCGGCCTGGAATACAACGCCACCGACCTCGACGGCCTGTTCTGCCAGCGCCGCAACCTGGTCTCGCCGCGCTTCTGGGGCATGCTGCGCGATCTGTTCCGGTTTTATCGCAACGCGCCGGCACTGCTGGCCATGCCCGGCGAAGGTCCGACACTGGGCGACTACCTGGCGGAAGGCCGGTACGGCGCGATGTTCCGCGACGAGCACCTGGTGCCGATGGCGTCGGCGCTGTGGTCGTCGCCATCGGCGAAGATCCTCGCGTTCCCTGCGAAATATCTGGCGCAGTTCATGGCCAATCATCAGATGCTGCAGATCGCCGATCGCCCGCAGTGGCGCGTGGTCCGCGGTGGTTCGAGTACGTACGTGCGCGCCTTGCGCAGCCGTTGGCGCGTGCAGGAGCGATTGAACACGCCAGTCCGCAAGGTGTTGCGCAGTCAGGACGGCGTGACCGTCTTCGCCGACGCCTCCGTGGAGCGCTTCGACCGGATCGTGCTCGCCTGCCACAGCGATCAGGCGCTGCGCTTGTTGGGGGACGCCAGCGACGCCGAGCGTTCGATTCTCGGCGACATGCCTTATCAGAGCAACGACACCGTGCTGCACACCGACGCATCGCTATTGCCCCGACGGCGTAAGGCATGGGCTGCGTGGAATGCGGCGATCCCGCGGGACCCGGCCGATGTCTGCACGGTCAGCTATTGCATGAATCTGCTGCAGGGCATCGAATCGCCCGAGCCGTTCATCGTCACCCTCAACCGCACCGCCACGATCGATCCGGCCAGGGTGCTGCGCCGCATGCATTACGAACACCCTGTCTACAGCCATGCCTCGGTCGCCGCGCAGGCGCGCAAGGCCGAGATCCAGGGCCAACGGCAGACCTGGTTCGCAGGCGCGTACTGGGGCTGGGGTTTTCATGAAGACGGCATGCGCAGCGCGGTGGATGTCGCGAGCGCGCTTGGCGTGCAGTGGCATTCGTCGGT
>JAIMKJ010000001.1:202505-212283 GCA_020692565.1 Thermomonas sp. | reverse complement strand
CTTGCAGGGCGCGGGGATTGGCGTATCAACAGATGCTGGAGAGGTGACACCGGAAACTCTCGACGAGATCATCAAACGATATGCCGAGCTTGCTGCATAGTAGGCTCTCCAAGCAGAGCTCCTATTGGAAGGAGAATCCTTATCTTTTAGGTTATTACAGGATTCATTGAGGTCCTGTATAGCTGAAAAATAGGCAACTATTGACGATTCATATGCAGACTTTGCGTTACTACGCGCCTCTGCACGCTTGTCAGGCAGAAGTGTTGTCTTCCCTGCTTCGGTTAGAGCCGACCACGTTTTGTCATCGAGATACGTATTGAGGGCCTTGAAGAACGCGCTTCCTCTCGCTGTTTCGGTAACAGTGCTTGTCAGATTTACTGGGACCTTCTCGCCAGTTGTCGCTTTCTGTTGAGCAGAAAGTTCGATCGTGGGTGTTGGGAACCAGCCTATGGCATTTTTCGAGTCAACCGCAGATCCCAAAATCAAGATGGGCGATGTCGAGAGATTCTCCAATGTTAGTGTGCCCGCCAATACGGCTTTGTCATCACCGGGCTGTGTAATGATGACAGCAACGCTGAGCACTCTCTCTGCTGAAGATCGTCCACTATAAAGACGATCCGGGTAGTAGATCTGCTTAAGCACCGCTCGCGTAGCTACCTGATCACTTGATTGTTCAAACGCAACTCGCGCATAGAACGCAACCTCTGACATGGATAATCGTGCCAAGTCGGACTTGACACTTGTTCTGGTTGCCGTGTCAGCGTCGCTTGGGAGAAATGAAAGTGCCGACGCAATTCCTCCAGGAGAGGATGGCTTTCCATAAGCGACGACAACACATCCTTTGGCTGAATCTGCAGGTGGCGACTTAAGATTTTTAAGTTCAACTAAATAAGATGCGCTCTTTACCTCAATAGTCGTCTGCTTGTCTTCCGCCGCTGTCTGGATAGCCTTTCTTATCGTCGAGGCAAGCAGATCGAAACCACGCTCTAACAACACAGGGGCGAGGGCGGCCAATCCTGCGCTTTCAACAACAGGGCCGTTACCTATCCCGCATGGGACGATGTCCGTTTTCCATACATATACTTCGGCCTTGTTTTTTTTTGCACTTTCTGCCTCACAGGAAAGCCCCATTAGAAACAGAAACACTATTGCTGTTGAGCTAAGGTGCATGGCACGCCTCTCCTGCTAATTCCGGATGGTTGTTCTGAATCCATTGACAGATGTGTGTCATTGAAATAGCTACTTGGCTCTCTCCAAGGCACCCAACTGGCTTGAAGCTAAATTCTGATCTGGTATGAATTCCTGCAATAGATGGCCTGCCATTTGACATAACGAGAACAGGCGCTCCAGATAGTCCATAAATCGTTTGGCAATCATGCAAGAGGGCGCCTGATGCCGTTTTGCAGGTAATAGAGCATCCCGTAAAATCAGACGGTTTCCATAACGCTGAAAGCAAGCATTTCGAGTCAATAGTCGTGTTGCATTTATTGAACGCGGCTGCACCGACAATCATCGAAGGAATTCGTACTGGAGATGAGCCTGTAGAGGACATATGTGCAATCGGAAAGGCTTCTACATCTTTAGCAGGGCTAGACAATTTCCAGATGTCGAAATCAGTCATGGGATCTCCCTCATAGAATTCATTCGTCAGCCTTCCATCTAAGGCATGAATACTTTGGCTTGGAGAAATCTGAAAAAAAGCTGATTTACAAGAAGATCCAAGCGCGGCGCAAAGCTCAATGTCCTTTCGACAATGAGCGGCAGTAAGCACATGGCTTTTATTAAGAAACACGCCGGTGCATACGGGCTCGCCGTTTGATACAAGTATCGCAATGCTTTGCATGATACTGGAAAATTTCAGCGGCTGAGGCGTCCAATTGCCAGCAATCATGAAGGGTTGGTCGGGTCGAACTGGCGAAAAACAAGAATCTCTATAATTGGCCTTGGGTATTAAACAGTCGTCAGTCGCCAAATTGCACGAAATATCCCAGATTTCCTGACCCGCCATCTTGCATCCTGACCACTTTAACAACTGTGCGCTGACGAGAACTTTTTCAGATGGGCTCAAGTCTATGGGGTTCGGCACTATGGGTCCTAGGGCGCCAGGTGCCGGAAGCGAATGCGTAGCTATTCGGTCGCGAATGAGCTCACTAAGATTTTTAAAATTTAGATCTATCTCGGCATAATTGCCAAAATCAATTGGCGCCTGAATACTCGTAACGAGAGCATTGAGCCCCTCACCTGCTGGTAAAATTACCTGCTTGTTGTCAAGTGGCGATAAATCTGAGTATGGAGACTTTGGTAACACCGCTCCGTGGCCCTTGAAGGCATCTTTATAGGCATGGCTAGTCGGCGCATGAATAATTTCGAAGGGAGTGTCAAGCTCCTTCTTGGGCGGCGATATAACTCGGTAGGGAGACATCAGGGGAATCGTTCCATCGTCCTTTGAAGCATTCTTCAAAAGTGTATTTATCTCAGTGACATTACTACCAGAGTTGTTCACCCTGGTCTCTTGAGCGTGAGTGGCTCTGCTGCATAGCAGCAGCGCATGAGCTGCAATGATCAGGTATCCGTGCACTCCCCCTCCTCTATACATCCGTGTAGCTATTACTGCTTAAACGCAAACTGGAAGCGCATACGGCCACGACAAGGTCAGACCTTGTTAGAAAGGACAGGTTTCACGTTCTATTGTGGGCATCGTCAAAATGCTGCGGCGGATCCCGCATGGGGACGCCATCATGCAACGACTGCGGGCGCTCTGCATCGCGACTGCGTCATTGGGTGAATCGCTCCGGGTTCACTAGACATCTCCGAGCCGTACATTACGGCAATCATGGAGGTGGATATGAGCGGCAGACGTTACACGGATGAGTTCAAGGCCGAAGCGGCCAAACAGGTCGTCGAACAGGGGCGGTCGGTGCGCGAGGTGGCGGGTCGGCTGGGGATCAGCATCGACTCGCTGTATGCGTGGGTGCGCGAGATGTAATGACCCAGCACTTCCTGCACAGGTCAGGCCGCTAATGCGTACACCTCAGCGGCCTGACCTGTGCAGGAAGTGCTGGGTCATTACACAGGCTCGCAGGCGCCATGCGTCGCCCCGGGCGATTCCCATTCGCCTTTCATGGCCGTATGTAAGCGCTTCCCTCGTTGCGAAAGGAGCTGGGCGCAACGATTGCACCCGGCCATCATGAACAAGTCGATACCGCCACACGCTCGTGTTCAGCCAAGTTCAATGAGGGCATCCATGGCGAATACCCCTGGCGCCGAGCCTCACTCTTGCTTGCGCGTGATTGACGGCGCCTTTGCCCCCTAAAAGGAGGAAGACCATGTTCACCCTGCTTCGTACGCTACCCGCAAGACAACTGGCAATCGAACAATTGCCTGCATTGGCAGGTGCTTGGCTCATCGCTGAGTTCTTCTACAAGTTCCATAGTTTTTCGCTGGAGTGCGCGGGCTTCCTGCTCACTTGGTTCGTTCTGGATGGCTTGCTGCAATTCGTCAAGCGTGCAGCCGGATACGACAAGTAGCGCTTGGCGACCCATCGATAAGCGCTTGTTGCAGCCGTCGCGCCGACACGGCCGCAACAGGTTATGAAGCTGTCAGTTCAGTCCCGCCCGGTCCACGCGCGAAACGTACCGAATCGTCCGCGGATAACCGACTCATGGAGACCCAACGATATGGCCATCACCACTGAAAACCTCACCCATCTCGATTCAGCCGATCGCAACGATCATGTCGATTACGCTTATCGCAAGCGCAACCAGGAATGGCGACAGCAATGGTTTTTCCAGATCCGCTCGCGTGACGACAGCGAACTGCTGGAGACCTGGCAGCGCGGATTGCGCCTGAAGCGCGCATTGATCGAGAAGCAGCGCGGCATTGCCGACCACCTCGCCGCTTATGCACCGGCCGGTGCCGGATCGCCATGGTTCACGATCGGTCCGCGCAACGTCAATGGGCGCGTCAAGGCACTCGCTGTCCATCCTACCAATCCCGACATCGTTTACGCGGGCGCCGCCAGCGGGGGCGTCTGGAAGAGCCTCGACGGCGCACAGTCCTGGCGCCCGTTGTGGGATGAGCAGGACACCATGGCCAGCACCGCGCTGGTGATCGCGCCGAGCGCGCCGGACACAATCTATGTGGGCACCGGCGAATGGACGCCGGGATGGGGCCCGGGCTTCCCCGGCACCGGCGTATTCGTCAGCACCGATGGCGGCACCACCTGGACGCAGCGTACGGGATGCCTGTCACGTCGGGTTTCGCAGATCCTGGTTTCGCCCACGGATGCGAACCACGTCTACCTGGCCGGCGAAAGCGGGTTCGAACATTCCACCGATGCCGGCGTAACGTGGTCCACACTGCGTGCGGGGCAGATCTCCGACGCCGTGATTGATCCCAACACGCCCAATACGCTCTACATCAATGTACGGTCCGATGGGATCTACAAGACGACCGATGACGGAACTACCTGGACCAAGCTCGTCGGTGGAGCACCTTCCGGCATCAACGCCGACTGGATTCGCTTGGCCATCGGTACCAGCGGCGCTTCGGGCAGCAATCTGGTGCTGGCCAAGCGCAGCGGCACGATCTACCGCACCACCAATGGCGGTACCAATTGGACCACGCTGGCTGGCAGCCACGGCGATTCCACCTTCCATGAGTGGTGCAATCTCCTGAGCGTATCGCCGAACGACGACAACAACATCATCGTCGGTGGTGTAGGTGCGCAGCGAACCGCCAACGGCGGCACCACCTGGAACAACCTGGTCGGTTTGCACTCCGACCATCACCGGGCGGTGTTTGCACCGTCGAATCCGGCCATCGCCTACACCTGCAACGATGGCGGCGTGTATCGCTCCGACAACAGCGGTGCGACCTGGATCAAGGTCAGCCATGGCCTGATCGTCACCCAGTTCTACGATGCCGGTGCATGGAATTCGATTGGAACCGTCGCCGGCGGAGGCACGCAGGACAACGGTACGGTCATGACCACCGGCGGCCTCACCTGGCGCAGCATTTTCGGTTGGGACGGCGGCTATTTCGTCATGCATCCCACCGATCCGCGCACGATGTACGCCGAGCACCAGAACACCGACATCCACAAGAGCATCGATGGCGGCAACACATGGGTGCAGAAGACTACGGGATTGTCTGGCGGTACGCCTTGGAGCGGCGTAATCACCATGGATCCCAACGCGCCTAACACGCTGTTCGTCGGCACCTCGCGGGTGTTCCGCACCACCGACGGTTGCGCCACGGCCTGGGTCACTTCCAGCCAGGTGCTGTCGGGCAACGTCACCGGCATCGTCGTGGCTGAATCGAACTCCAACCGTGTGTATACCTGCACCACCACCGGCCGGGTGTATCGCAGCGACGACAACGGCGCCACCAGCCCATGGACGGAGGTGAGCGCCGGATTGCCCTCGGTGACGGCGACCGACGTCGTCGTGGCCCACACCGACGAAAACCGCGTGGCCGTGACTTACGGCAACACCGGCACGGGGCACGTGTTTCTGAGCACCAATGGCGGCACTGTCTGGGCCAACATCACTGGAAACCTGCCCGACGTAGCTACTTCCGCGTTCGCCTTCGACCCGAACAACGCCAACACCTTCTATGTCGGCACCGACGTGGGCGTGTTCCGGACCACGGACGGCGGCGCGAACTGGCAAGCGTTCGACAACGGCATGCCCAATGTCCCCACCACAGACCTGCATGTCGATCGGCCCGGAAACCTGCTCATCGCCAGCACCTTCGGACGAGGCATGTACAAGGTGTCGATCAGTGGGGTGGCCGAACCGGCAGTGGATCTCTACCTGCGCGATTCGCTCCTGGACACCGGCGAGCGCTTCCCGTCGCCATCCAACCAGCCCAACCCCAACGACCTGGCGGATCAGGTGTACTGGTGGGAGAGCCCGGATATCAAGGTCGACACGACGCCTTACTACTCGCCCGATGCTCTGTTCGACGGCGTGGAGTTCGACGAACTGGAGGACAATCCACCCAAGCGCAACGAAGCCAACCGCTTCTACCTGCAATTGCACAATCGCGGTTGGCAGAACGCTACCGACGTACGGGTCCGCGCCTTCCTGGCCGATGCCTCAGCGGGTTTGCCAGCGTTGCCCAATGCCTTGGCAGCGCCGGACTTCAACCTGTCCAGCACGGTGAACTGGATGCCGATCGGTCCGGCCCAGACCGTTGCCGTGCTCGAGCCCAATCGTCCGGTGATCGTGTCGTGGGACTACAGCGTCCCGAACAGCGCCGCCACGCACTCGTGCATGTTGGCCGTGATCTCGTCCTCGGAAGATCCGATGACGAACACCGAAACCAGCGTGAATGCACTGATCAACAGCGAAAAGCACGTGTGCCTGCGGAACCTGCACGTGATCAATGGTTCCGCTCCGCAACAGAACATGGCGACCATCAAGTTCCACAATACGCTCGACAAGGACGATCTGATGGACATCGTCATCGCGCCCGTCGAGTTCAGTGAAGGCACCATCGCCCTGTTGCTGCCGCACGTGACGTTCGCCGATCCGGCACTCGCACTGGATGGGGTGAAGATCTATCCGTTGCGCGATGGCGAGGACATTGGCCGATTCTACGAGCTGGGCAAGAGCGACGTGGATTGGGAGCAGGTGCTCCAGCAGGTCGATCGCACGCGGCTGTACGAGTTCGACGCCATCAAGGTGTCGGCGCTGCGCGGCATCAAGATCGCTCGCGGCGAGGCTCTGCAGGGTGTGCTGACGCTCAAGGGGTCAAAACGGGTGCCGCATGGGCATACGCAACAGTTCAGTGTGCTCCAGTACCAGGGCGGCGACGTGGTCGGCGGCAGCTCCTATCGCATACAGTTGCAGCGGGCACGCAAGCTGCTGCCGGTTTCGCGCATCCGCATCGTCCTGGAGAAGGTGCGCATCCTCGACGACCACGAACCGTGGTTCAAGGGACGCGGCGACTTCCAGTTCAACGCGGCCGTCGTGTTCAATAACGAGCGCTGCCGCCGGCATGTTCGCCGGATACCGGAACAGGGCGTCCTCAAGGTAGCCGATGCGATGGGCCGCAATGAGCTGGTCCTGAACACATGCATCTTCGACGGACTGGTGGCGGAGACGGACCAGATGGAGCTGGCGATCCTGCCAGTGGAAAAGGACTGGCTGGATCCGGATGATCACCTGGTTCGTTACGTGCGCAGCTTCAATGGCGCACCCGAGTCTTGGGTCGGCCAATATGCCCCGGACAACGGAGGCGCGGGTGATGCTGAACATTTGAAGGACTGGATGGTTTGGTATCGGATCGAATCTGTTCACTTGTAGGCGTGCGCGGCGCTCGCCCCATCCTACGATGAGCCATCGGAGCAGGATGGGGCGGGGGATGGAGGGGCAAAGTCGGAAGCCTGCCAGAGATGACCCCCACCATGGGATACGCGCCCTGTTGATCCACCCGCCGGTGCTGTGGGAAGAGCCGCGGGCGGTCCTTGGCGCGAGCGCCTCGACCTCACGGGCGAGGAGGGCAGGCCGGGAGTCCGGACGAGGCAGGCGTCTGGCTCGGCGCGGCTGAAGGGGCACGGGAGTTAGGGGAATACGCTACGCTGCGATCCCGCAAGAGAGTGCGTTTGGATGCCAGTTGCCCAGGCACGACCATTTCGAAGGACATCAAAGTCCGAGCAAGTCCAAAAAAGCCCGCAGGAATGCGGATTTTTTATTGCCAGATGTCCGGTGATGCCCGAGGTGGGTTATTGAAATCCGGGGGTAGGTGGGGGCAATCTTTGGGGGCAACAAGGTCCGGCCCGGAAGCATGTTGCTCCCGATGCCGCGATCAGCCAAGCCGAGCGTTCGGCCAAGCTCACGCTTGGCTGAATGCGAACAGCGAAGCCCGGCGATGCCGGGTTTTTTTGTTGGACACTGCGCAGCGCCGATTGTCCGGCGCTTACCTGGATCCGTGCATGCGTCCTCGCGTTTCTGCCCCCGCGCTGCTTGCGTTCTTGTTGTGCGTCGTGAACGGCGTTGCCGCAGCGCAGGAGGCGATTTCCGCCGCCGAGCCTCTGCCGCCGATGCAGGAAGTGCCGCTGCCCGCCGGCTTGAACGATCTGGATACCATCGTCGTGTCCGGCCGCTATGCCGGCCCGGGACTGTGGAAGGTGCGCAGCGGCGATCGGGTGATGTGGATCCTCGGCACCCAGAGTCCGCTGCCCAAGCGCATGGAATGGGATTCGACCCAGGTCGAACGCCGCGTGTCGGAAGCGCAGGAAGTATTGATGCCGCCGACCGTGAACGTGGATGCGGATGTCGGTTTTTTCCGCGGCCTGACCCTGCTGCCGTCGCTGTTCAAGGCGCGCAAGAACCCGGACGGCAAGACGCTGCGCGACGTGCTTCCCGCCACCCAGTACGCACGCTGGCAAGGGCTGAAGAAACGCTACATCGGCGGCGACGGCGGCATCGAGGAATGGCGGCCGGTGTTCGCCGCGCTGGAGCTCTACGACAAGGCGATCACGCGCTCGGGCATGACCCGGGACCCGCTCGTAACGAACGCGGTGCGCAAGGCGGCCAAGCGCAGCAAGGTGAAGATCATCACCCCGACCATCAAGATCAAGATCGCGAATGCGAAGTCCGCGCTGCGCGAATTCTCCAGCGCGGCGCTGGACGATCAGGATTGCTTCCGGCGCACGCTGGATCGCATCGAAGGCGATCTCGGCACGATGGCCAGTCGTGCCAACGCCTGGGCCGAGGGCGATGTCGAAACGCTGCGCAACCTGCCGTACCAGAACCAGTTCACCGCCTGCAGCGAGGTATTCACCGGCACCGAGATGGCGCGCAAGCAGGGGATGCAGGACATCCGGGCGCGCCTGGAAAACGAGTGGTTGGCCGCGGCGGAGAAAGCGCTGGGTCAGAACGCATCGACCTTCGCGGTGCTGCCGATGAACCAGTTGCTGCAGGCGGATGGTCTGCTGCAGCGGCTTGCGGCCAAGGGGTACGTGGTCGAGGAACCGTGAGAAGGCGCCGTAAGCCGCGGCTCTTGGGCGACCAGAGCTTGTCTGAAGGCCGATCTACGGAGATGAAAGGCGTTTATGTGATCGCCATCGCCATCGCAACAGCACCGAGAATTTGAACGGACGCTCAAGCGCCCGAGTAAGGCCCGGTTCCCGGTAGCGCCCACAGCAGGCCGTGAGTGATGGTCCGGGGCAGACCCGTGAGGTGATCCTCGTCCGGCAACACTTCGCTTTCGATCCGCAGGCCCGGATAACCGCGGCTTTTCAGCGCGCGCTCGAAGCGATGCATGTCGCCGACCATGTCGGCGTTCATATGACGCGGCCCGCTGCCGCGGGTTTCGTAGGCGCCGATCGACAACAGCACATGCGCCGGCAGGTCGCGATGGGTTTCGGCATAGCGCGCTTCGAGATCGAAGATCGTGCGCTGGTCGAACCACAGCGAAGGGCTGCCCAGAATGTAGTCGCTGAACATGCCGGGCCTGGTCAGCAGCACGTAGCTGCCGAACAGTCCACCGAGCGAGTGGCCGATGTAGACCTTGCGCTGCATGTCGACCCGGTATTCGCGGGCGATCAGCGCGAATACATCGCGCTCGATGTAATCGCGGTATGCGGCGGCTTGGCCGTAGGTGCTGTCGCGGTCGTAAGTGCTGGTGGAGGGGTTCGCACCGGCGCGGGCGAACGGATCGGTCGGCGTGTAGTCGCGACGCTTGCTGGGCATCGATGCTTCGCCGATGCCGTAGGACAGCCCGACCAGCACGAAATCCTCGACGTTCCTGCCTTTGCCGCCGATGC
>JAIMKJ010000001.1:199500-202494 GCA_020692565.1 Thermomonas sp. | reverse complement strand
CTGCGGATCAGCGGAAAGCCGTAGTCCGAATCGGTAGTGAAGACCACGGGATACGGTTTGTCGTTTTCGAAATAGGACGCTGGCAGGTCGACCCAGACTTCGTATTGGCGTCCCGTGGCCGTATTCGGGACCTGATGCACATGCGTATTGGGCAGAGAGTAGGCTGGGGCGCGGCTGGCCTGCGCCGGTATCGACGCGTCGGGTGCGGCTTTCGGTGCGCCGGCCGCGTGGACCGGATGCGGCTGGCCCGCAATCCACCATCCACCGGCAAAGCCCAGCCCGATCAGGGCGAGGGCCGCAATGACGCTCCGCAATGTCGCGATCACCCCGCAGCGCGCGCAGTGTGTACTGCGTGCGTTGCCGCATCCGGCCAGCGCGCCAGCACCGCGGCATGGATGCCGGCGACGTCCAGCCCGGCTTCCGCCAGCAGATCCTCGCGGCTGGCGTGATGCTGGAAGGCGTCCGGCAGCCCGAGATGCAGGATCGGAATCTGCACATCGGCCTCGGCGAGCAGTTCGGCCACGCCGGAGCCCGCACCGCCGGCGACCACGTTGTCTTCCATCGTGACGAAACCGTCGTGGGTCTTCGCCAGTTCGAGGATGAGGGCGCGGTCCAGCGGGCGCACGAAGCGCATGTTGATCACGCTCAGGCCAAGCGCTTCGCCGACCTGCTCGGCCGCCGGGACGATCGCGCCGAACGCCAGCAGGGCGATGCGCGCGCCGTTGCGGCGGACTTCGGCCTTGCCGATGGGCAAGGTATCGAGCGTCGGCTGGATCGCGACGCCAGGGCCGCAGCCGCGCGGATAGCGCACCGCGGCCGGCCCTTCGTAGCGATGACCGGTGCTGAGCATCTGCCGGCATTCGTTCTCGTCGGCGGGCGCCATCACCACCATGTTGGGCACGCAGCGCAGGAAGCTCAGATCCAGGTTGCCGGCGTGGGTCGCGCCATCGGGGCCGACCACGCCACCGCGATCGATGGCGAAGAGCACGTCGAGGTTCTGGATCGCCACATCGTGCACCAACTGGTCGTAGCCGCGCTGCAGGAAGGTGGCGTAGATCGCGACCACCGGCTTGGCGCCTTCGCAGGCCATGCCGGCGGCCAGCGTGACCGCATGCTGCTCGGCGATGGCGACATCGAAATAGCGGTCCGGATATTCCCTGCTGAAACGCACCAGGCCCGAACCTTCGCGCATCGCCGGGGTGATTCCCAGAAGCCTGTCGTCCGCGGCGGCCATATCGCACAGCCAATCGCCGAAGATGTCGGTGTAGGTCGGCTTTTTCGCGCCGGCCTTGGCGACCAGGCCTTTTTCCGGGTCGAACGGCGAGACCGCGTGGTAGCCGATCTGATCGCCCTCGGCCAGGTCGTAGCCCTTGCCCTTGGTGGTCATCACGTGCAGCAGTTGCGGGCCCTTCATCGTTTTCAGGGTCTTGAGCGCAGCGACCAGCGACTTGATGTCGTGGCCGTCGATCGGGCCGGTGTAGTGGAAGCCCATTTCCTCGAAGAACGTGGACGGCACGAACATGCCTTTCCAGTGTTCTTCCCAGCGCCGCACGAAGCGTGCGGACTTGCTGGTGCGTTTATCGCCGAGCAGCTTCTTGCCGCCCTCGCGCAATGCGTTGAGGGTGCGGCTGCCGGTCATCCGGCCGAGCATCTTGGTCAGCCCGCCGACGTTTTCGCTGATCGACATCTGGTTATCGTTGAGGATGACCAGCAGGTTCGGTTCGGAATCCATGCCGCCGGCGTGGTTCAGGGCCTCGTAGGCCATGCCCGCGGTCATCGCGCCGTCGCCGATCACCGCGACCACCCGGCGGTCGCTGCCGCTGCGGGCGGCGGCGATCGCCATGCCCAGCGCGGCCGAGATGGACGTGGAGGAGTGGCCGACGCCGAAGGTGTCGTACTCGCTCTCCTCGCGTTTGGGGAACGGCGCCACGCCGTCCTTCTGTTTGACCGTATGGATGGTGGCGCCGCGGCCGGTGAGGATCTTGTGCGGGTAGGTCTGGTGGCCGACGTCCCAGACGATGCGGTCGTCCGGGGTGTCGTAGAGATAGTGCAGGGCGGTCGTGAGTTCGATCACCCCGAGCCCGGCGCCGAAATGGCCGCCGCTGCGCCCCACCGACTCGATGAGATAGGCGCGCAGTTCGTCGCAGATCGCCCGGAGTTCATCTTCGGGGAACCGGCGCAGATCGGCGGGAATGGTGATGCGCGAAAGGCGCGGATAGCGCGCGGAGTCGATCACGATGGTGTTGGGCGGTCGGAGGAGGACGACGCGCTATTGTCCTCCCTCGCACCGCATAGCGGCAACCGAACCTTTCGGCGTGTTCAGTTCGGCCGCGCGGGGGCTGCGCTCAGCGGCCCCGCAGGCGATCCATCAGGCCGCCCGACTTGCCGCCGTCGCCGGACGGCTCGGCGAAGCCGGTGGCGAGATTGGCGTTGATGAAATCGATGACGTCCGCGGCCGGAACGCTGCTGGCCGCGGCGATCTCGGCGATGGTCGAGGGGCCTTTCATCATCGCGGTGGCGATGCGGAAATGGCGCGGGTACTCGCGCTCGGTCTGCGGCCACTTGCCCAGTACGAAACGGCCGTTGGGGTCGAAGCCGGGCAACAGCGTGCCTTCGCCGGCGAGCAGGCCGCCGAACCACTGCAGGCGCGCCAGCGGCTGGGCTTCGCCGAGGCCGGCGGTCGCGGTCTGCCAGGCGCGGTCGTCGAGCTGTTCGAAATCGCGCAGGCCGACGTTGGCGACGAAATACTCGGCCAGGGGCTTGAGCGTCGCCGGACCGAAATACTGGCGCTGGGCGAAATCGATGAAGACTTCAGGCCCTTTGCCGTCCTGATAGCGCGCCCGGCCGGTGAGCGCGCCCGGGCGCAGCCAATGCGCGAAGCCCGTGCTGCGGCTGGCCGGTCCGGCGGGTTCTTGCGGCTCGGCCGCCGGTGGCGCAACGACGGCCGGTGCGGGTACCGCAACCGCCGGTGCCGGCGGTGCGGTTGCCAGGGCC
>JAIMKJ010000001.1:187561-199410 GCA_020692565.1 Thermomonas sp. | reverse complement strand
GCTGGGGCTGGGGCGGGTGGCGGGGGTGGGACGACGGCCGGCGGCGGTGCGGGTTCGGGGACGCGGACCGGTTCGGGCGCCGGGGCGACGACGGGCGCGGGCTGGGCCGTCGGGACCTCGGCGATGCCGCCGCCGATCTCGCCCAACACCGCCCCGAGTTGGCGCGCATCGAACGGCCGCGGCAGGCGGTAGTCAGCCTGAGTGCGCGACGCGGAGGTCAGCGCGATCACTTTCTTGCCGGCGGCATGCAGGCGCAACCAGCTCATCGGGCCGTACATGCTGTCCATGTCGACGATGATGTAGTCGGCGTCGTTCTCCGCCACCAGCGACCAACCCCGGATCCGCCCTGAGACTTCGTTGAATGCCGCTTTCAGTGCGGATTCGGTGGCTTGATCCATCCCTGTCAGGCCCAGCGTGAACGACATGTTTTCAGCCCGATACATAAGGACTGCGCAGTGTCTCCAAGCGAGTTTTCCGCGTCAACGTGCGCGATGCGGCGCTTTGTTACCTTCTGCGTCAGTTTGTTGCGGCTTGTCGATGGCGTTCCGCCCGTAATGCGACGTATGCCGCGAAAATCGTCGGCTCGCTCTCACGTCAGGATGCTGGTGCCCCTGGGATTCTTCGGCAGATGCGTTTTCAGGAACGCCATCTGATCGGCCAGGATGTTGCGGTTGCTCAGGATCAGATGTTCCACCCAGCTCGGGCGGTAGGGCACGGCGAGCAGCGGCATCGATGCCTGCTGCGGCGTGCGGCCGCCCTTGCGCGAATTGCAGTGGAAACAGGCGCAGACCACGTTCTCCCAGTGATCGCGGCCGCCGCGCGACAGCGGAACCACATGGTCGCGGGTCAGCAATTGGCGGCTGAAGTGCTTGCCGCAGTACAGGCACAGATGCTGGTCGCGCGCGAACAGCGCGGTATTGCTGAGCGCCGGCGTGGGATCGAGCGCGTGCGAGCGGGCGTGGCCGCGTGCGGCGACGATGGGGTGCAGCGCCATGACGCTGCGCTCGCCGCTGATGCGGTTGATGCCGCCGTGGACGTTGAGGCAGGGGTCGCCGAGTGTCCATGCGACCGCGTCGCGGGCGTAGAGGCAGGCGGCGTCCTGCCAACTGATCCAGTTGAGTACGCGGCCGTGGGCGTCCAGTGACAGCAATCGCACCGAATCCAGGCGTGCGGGCATGGCGCCGCTGGCGTGGTGCCCGGAAGAAGCGGGGGAAAGATTACCGTCGGCGACGGCAAGAAGCGGGGCGGCGTGACTCGCCCGCTGGGGGATCCCGTTCGGGATCAGGCGCAACGCTGGTGTGTCGGCCTCCATATGAGGACCGAGCATATACCGTTTTGATGACGATTGCCGCCGCCGGCGGGAAGGTGGCGACGGCGGTGTTCGATCATGCTTTCGATCGGCGTTTCGATCCGGTCTTCGGATCAGTCGCCGAAGCCGTCGGCGTGGAGACGCATCAGCGGCGCGGCGCCGCTGGCGATGGCTGCAACATGGGTGCGGGTCCGCGGCAACAGGCGCGCGAAATAGAAGCGGGCGGTTTCGCGCTTGGCATCCTTGAACGCCTGCGGCTGCGACGAGGCGTCGGCGGCGGCGACGCTGCGCGCCCACCAGTAGGCCAGCGCGACGTAGCCCGAGTAGAACAGGTAGTCCCAGGCCGCGGCGCCGATCTCGTCGGCGTCGCCCACCGCGCGCTGGCCGATCTGCGCGGTCAGCTGCGGCCATTCCCGTGCGAGTTCGCCCAGCGGGCCGACGAATTCCGCCAGCGCGGCGTCATCGGCATGCGCAGCGCAGAACTCGCCGATCATGCCCAGGAAGACCTGCAGGCCGGCGCCCTTGAGCTGCATCACCTTGCGGCCCATCAGATCCAGCGCCTGGATGCCGGTGGTGCCTTCGTACATCGTGGTGATGCGGGCATCGCGGGCGAGTTGTTCCATGCCCCATTCCTGGATGTAACCGTGGCCGCCGAAGCACTGCTGCGCGTGGTACGTGCATTCCACGCCCCATTCGGTGAGACAGGCTTTCACGATCGGGGTGAGGAAACCGAGTAGCGCTTCGGCCTGTTCGCGTTCGGCGGCATCGGTGGTCTTCGCGCTGATGTCGAGCAACAGCCCGGCGTGATGGCCGAGCAGTCGGCCGCCTTCGATCAGTGCCTTCTGGGTCAGCAGCATGCGCCGCACGTCGGGATGGACGATGATCGGATCGGCGGGTTTTTCCGGGAATTTCGCGCCGGACAGCGCGCGCATCTGCAGGCGGTCGCGGCTGTAGCGCAGTGCGTTCTGATAGGCGCGTTCCGAGAGGCCCAGCCCCTGCAGACCCACCGAAAGCCGCGCGCCATTCATCATGGTGAACATCGCCATCAGGCCCTTGTGCGGACCGCCGATCAGCCAGCCCTGGGCATCGTCGAAATTCATCACGCAGGTGGCCGAACCGTGGATGCCCATCTTGTGTTCGATCGCGCCGCAGCGCACCGCGTTCGCATCGCCGACGGCGCCGTCGCGGCCGACCTTGATCTTCGGCACGATGAACGTGGAAATGCCCTTGCTGCCGGCAGGCGCGTCCGGCAGGCGCGCCAACACCAGATGCACGATGTTGTCGGTCATATCGTGTTCGCCGGCGGTGATGAAGATCTTGGTGCCGCTGATCGCGTAACTGCCGTCGCCGTTGGGCACTGCGCGGGTCTTGAGCAGGCCCAGGTCGGTGCCGCAGTGGGGTTCGGTGAGGCACATGGTGCCGGTCCAGCGGCCGTCGATCATCGGCGCCAGGAAGGTCTGCTTCTGCCAGTCTTCGCCGTGATGGAACAGCGTTTCGGTGGCGCCGTGCGACAGCAGCGGGAAATTGGCCCACGCCAGGTTCGCGGCATGCAGCATTTCCTTCATCGCGGTGCCCATGGTGTGCGGCATGCCCTGGCCGCCGTATTCGACCGGCGATTCCAGACCGGTCCAGCCGGCATCGGCGAACTGCGCGTAGGCTTCCTTGAAACCGGGCGGCGTCGCGACCTTGCCGCTGGCCTTGTCGTAGGTCGCGCCGTGGGTGTCGCCGACGGCATTGAGCGGCGCGATCACGGTTTCGGCGAAGCGCGCGCATTCTTCCAGCACCGCATCCATCAACTCGCGGTTGGTGTCCTCGAAACCGAGGCGGGAGAAAACGCGTTCGCATTCGAGCACGTCGTACAGCGCGAAGCGGAGATCGGCGAGCGGGGCTTTATAGGCGTTCATGGGCGTTCGGGAGTGGGAAATAGGGAATGGGAAATGGAAGACAGGAAGCGTCGGGAAGACCGCCGCATGCGGCCTGCGCTGTCGGGCGACGGCCGGCGATCCGGGCGAGCCGGGTCAGAACCGTCAGCGCATCACGCCCGGCAGGCCGGGCACCGGGCTGAGCGCGCTGTTGCGCTTGATCGTGTAGTCCCGCGGCTTGCGGTCCTCGGCGGCTGCGGTCAGCGTGCCTTCGAGCGTGTATTTCAGGCTGCGGCGATCGGCCAATGCGTCCGCGATCAGGATCCGGGTCGCGGCGCTGGGGGCGAATGCGATGGTGGCGACATCGGCCGATTCGGGCCCCACGGTGAGGGCGGGTTCGGCTTTCAGTTCGCCTGCGACCTCGGTGTCGGCACGCAGGGTCAGCGCCACCCGGTCGAAGCGCATCGGCACGCTGCTGTAGTTCTGCAGCCGCAGTTCGATCGACCATTGGCCGTCGCTGCCGACGCTGAGCTGCTGGATGCTGGCGGTGGGCTCGGACACCCGCTTGGCCGGGCCGCCGCTGATGCAGCCGGACAGTCCCAGCACGGCCAGCGCCATCGTGATCGCCGCGGTCGCGCGTAGCGCCCAGGCTTGCATGATCCCCCGTTGCCGCATCGTGCTCTCCAATGTCATGAATGTGGGCCCGAGCGTCAGGCCGGACGGCAATACTAGCGCGACGCCGCGCACGACCGTACGCCCCGGTAGGTCCGGACCGTTTCGCGGGTCATGGGCCGTTGCGGGATGTCGCTGGTCGTCCGGGGTGTCGAGGGGCCTTGTGTCGGCCCGTTCAGCGCAGCGGGGCGCTGACGATCAGTGCTTCCAGGTCGTAGCCCATCGCCGTGGCCAGCGCCTTGAGTTCATCGAGCCGGGTGCGGCTCATGTCGGGGGTGCGCGACAGGATCCACAGATATTCGTGGCCCGGCTCGCCCACCATCGCCCACTGATAATCCGGATCGATCGCGATCACCCAGTAGTCGGCCCAGGTGAGCGGCAGCCAGGACAGCCAGTCCGGGGCGAAACGCACCTCCAGCCGGCCCGGGTGGGCTTCGTCGCGGCGGGCGACGCCTTCCACGGTATCGATGTCGCCGCCTTTGTCCCGGCAACTGTTGTGCACGCCGACCAGACCGTCGTCGCGCAGCGTGTATTGGGCGGTGCTCTCGCCCACGCAATTGCGCTGGTAGAACATCGGCAGCCGGGCGATCTCGTGCCATTGCCCGGCGTAACGGGTGATGTCGAGCTGCTCGACCGAAACGACTTCCGCAGCGGTGACCGGCAGGGCCAGCGCAGCGGATAACAGCAGAGCGAACCGGCGCATGCGACCCCCCGTATGCCGCCCGCGGATGCGGGTTCGGCCGATCATAGCCGGCCAACCTTAAAAACCCGTTCGGCGGGGTTGCAGGGATGCGTGATGCCAAGGTTTGCGGTTCTATTCTCAAGGAATCGGTGCTCGAAGCCAGAGCGAATCCCCCGTAGCCCCCTTTTCCAAAGGGGCAAAGCTTGATGCGTCATGCGCTTGCGTTTCGGCATCGAAACGGGTTTGAGCTTGGGCTTGGGCCATGTCAGTGGCACAGAGGCCGCTGCCTTTGATTTACCCCCCCTTTGAAAAAGGGGGGGCAGGGGGGATTTGCTGTTGCCTTGCAAGTATCTGCACCAGCCCACGCGCAGTCGATCAGCCGCGCAGAAGCTCCCGATCCGGACCGTCATCCCGATGCAGCCAGCGATACAGCGCCGGCAGCACCACCAGCGTCAGCAGGGTCGAAGACACGATGCCGCCGATCACCACCGTTGCCAGCGGCCGTTGTACTTCGGAGCCCGCGCCCACGTTGAAGGCCATCGGGATGAAGCCCAGCGACGCTACAAGCGCGGTCATCAGCACCGGACGCAGGCGGCCGAGCGCGCCGTCGACGATAGCGTCGTCCAGCCCGTAATCCGGTGTGTTGCCCGGTTCGCGCAGTTTGCGGATGAAGGCAATCATCACCAGTCCGTTCAGCACCGCCACGCCCGACAGCGCGATGAAGCCGACGCCGGCCGAGATCGACAGCGGAATGCCGCGCAGCGCCAGCGCGAGCACCCCGCCGGTCAGCGCCAGCGGCACGCCGCTGAACACGATCGCCGCGTCTTTCGCGGAGCCGAAGGCCCAGAACAGCAGCGCGAAGATGGTCGCCAGCGTCACCGGCACGACGATGGACAGGCGCCGGGTGGCCGACATCAACTGCTCGAACGTACCGCCGTAGTCGATCCAGTAACCGGGCGGCACCTCGACTTCGCTGTCCAGGCGTCGCTGCAGTTCCGTCACGAAACCGCCGAGATCGCGGTCGCGGACGTTGGCGGTGATCACCACCCGGCGTTTGCCGTTCTCGCGATTGATCTGGTTCGGGCCCAGCGTGGTCTCGATCTTCGCCACTTCGCGCAGCGGCACTGTCTGCGGCGCGCCCGACAGCCAGGCCGCGGCGCGGCTCGATTCATCAGGGTTGCCGTTTCCGCGCAGCGGGATGGGCAGATCGTGCAGCGCGGCGGGATCCTGGCGGATGCGTTCGGGCAAACGGACGACGATATCGAAGCGGCGATCGCCCTCGAACAATTGCCCGGCCACTTCGCCGCCGACCGCAATCGCGACGGTTTCCTGCACGTCGCCCGGGTTCAGTCCGTAACGCACCAGGGCCTCGCGATCCGGTGTGATCGTCAGCAGCGGCAGGCCGGTCGCCTGCTCCAGTGTCACGTCCGCGGCGCCCGGCACCGTTCTGGCAACGGCTTCGATCTGTTCGCCGACTTCGACCAGCTGTTCGAGGTCGTCGCCATAGAGCTTGATCGCGACGTCGGCGCGCACGCCCGAAATCAACTCGTTCATGCGCATCTGGATCGGCTGGGTGAACTCGTAGTTGTTGCCGGGCAGCTGTTGCACTGCGGTTTCGATCTCGGCGAGCAGCTGCGCTTTCGTTTTGCGCGGGTCAGGCCACTGCGTGCGTGGTGTGAGCATCACGAAGGTGTCCGCCACCGACGGCGGCATCGGATCGGTCGCGACTTCGGCGGTGCCGAGCTTGCCGAAGACACGATCGACTTCCGGAAACTGCTTGATCCGCGCCTCCAGCGTCGATTGCATCCGGATGGCCTGATCCAGACTGGTGCCGGGAATCCGCATCGCATGCAGCGCGATGTCGCCTTCGTCGAGGCTGGGGATGAACTCCGAACCCAGCCGCGTGGCGAGCAGGCCGCAGAACGTCAGCAACGCCAACGCACCGACGATCACCCAGCCGCGTCGCCGCAGCGCCCAGCCCAGCACCGGCGTGTAGGCCAGCCGCGCCCAGCGCATGACGCGGGTTTCCTTCTCCTCGACGTTCCCGCCGAGGAACATCGCGATCGCCGCCGGCACGAAGGTCAGCGACAGCACCATCGCGCCGGTGAGCGCCAGCACCACGGTGATCGCCATCGGATGGAACATTTTTCCCTCGACCCCGGTCAGCGCGAAGATCGGCAGATACACGGCGGCGATGATGCCGAGCCCGAACAGGCTGGGACGGATGACTTCGGCGGTCGCCGATGCCGTGGCGTCGAGCCGCTCCTCGTCGGTCATGATCCGCCCGAGGGCATGCTGCATGTCGCCGAAGCGCCGCAGGCAGTTCTCGATGATGATCACCGCGCCGTCGACGATCAGCCCGAAATCCAGCGCGCCCAGACTCATCAGATTGCCGGACACGCCGCCGCGGACCATGCCGGTCAGCGTGAACAGCATCGCCAGCGGAATCACCGCCGCGGTGATCAATGCCGCGCGGATGTTGCCCAGCAGCAGGAACAGCACCGCGATCACCAGCAGCGCGCCTTCGACCAGATTCTTCGCCACGGTCCGGATGGTGCGGTCGACCAGCGCGGTGCGGTCGTACACCGGGTTGGCCGAGACGCCCGCCGGCAGGCTCCTGTTGGCTTCGGCGAGTTTCGCGGCCGACGCCTGTGCGACGTCGCGGCTGTTGGCGCCGATCAGCATGAAGACGGTACCCAGCACCACTTCGCGGCCGTTCTGGGTGGCGGCGCCGGTGCGCAGTTCCGGGCCTTCGCCGACCTGCGCGACATCGCGCACGCGGATCGGCACGCCGTCGCGGCGATCCAGCACGATGTCGCGGATCGCGTCGAGATCCGCGACCTGACCCGGTGCGCGCACCAGGAATTGTTGGCCGTTGCGCTCGATATAGCCGGCACCGACGTTGCGGTTGTTCGCGGCGACGGCAGCGACCACATCGTGCAGCGTGAAGCCGAGTGCGACCAGCTTCGCCGGCTCGGGCGTGATGTGGATCTGCCGCGCGAATCCGCCGATGGTGTTGACCTCGGTCACGCCCGGCGTGTTGCGCAACTGCGGTCGCACCACCCAATCCTGCAACGTGCGCAGATCGGTCGCGGTCCACGGTGTGCCGTCCTGCTTGCGCGCGCCAGGTTCGGCGTCGACGGTATACATGAAGATCTCGCCCATGCCGGTGGCGATCGGTCCCAGTTCGGGTTCCAATCCGGCCGGCAGTTGCGACTTCACCTGCTGGATGCGCTCGGCGACCTGCTGCCGCGCGAAATACAGATCCGTGCCGTCCTTGAACACCACCGTCACCTGCGACAGCCCGTAGCGCGAGATCGACCGCGTGTAGTCCAGCCCGGGCAGGCCCGCAAGCGCGGTTTCGAGGGTGAACGTCACCCGCTGCTCGGATTCCAGCGGCGAGTAGCCGGCGGCCTCGGTATTGATCTGCACCTGGACGTTGGTGATGTCCGGCGTGGCATCGATCGGCAGTTTCGTGAAGCTCCACGCGCCGATCGCGACCAGCGCCATCGTCAGCGCGATCATCAGCCAGCGATGGGCGATGGCGAAACGGATGATGCGGTCGAGCATGCCGCTGCCGCGTTTCATATCGTCAATGCTCATGCGAGGCTCCCGACTTTTCGATGTCGGCCTTCACCACATAGCTTTGTTCGACGACCACCCGATCGCCGGCCTTCAACCCGGAGCGCACTTCGACCTGCGACGCATCGCGCTTGCCGAGTTCCAGCGGCCTGATTTCATAGGTGTCGCCGACGCGGACGAACACCACATCCCAGTCGCGGAAGCTCTGCAGCGCAGCCAATGGGACGACCAGTGCGGCCGGCTGCTGTTCGACGGTGATCCGCGCCTTCACCGCTGAACCCGGCCGCCACAGGCCATCGGCATTGGCGATGGTGGCGCGCGCGACGGTGCTCTGGCTGGCGGTGGCGGTGCCGGGCAGCACGCGTTCGAGCGTGGTTTCGGCGGTGACCCCGTCGCTCATGCGCGTGACCGTCACCGGCACGCCCGGAAGGATGTGCTGCGCATCGGCGCCGAAAATGTGCAGATCCACCCATAGCGACGACAGGTCGGCGACCTCGAACAGCGGCGTGGCTTCGGTCGCGACCATGCCCACCGATGCGGTGCGGGCGAGGACGACGCCGGAGATCGGCGAGCTGATCGCGTAGTTGGTCAGGCTCAGATTGCTTTCGATCGAAGCCAGCGTCTGGCCGGCGCGGACCTGATCGCCGACATTCGCGTTGAGCTGACGCACGGGGCCGGGGAAGCGCGCCGACACTTTCGCGATGCGTCCTTCGACCGGCGTCAGCAGGCCCTGCACTTCGTGTTCGTCGGCGATCGTGCCGGCCGCAGCCGCTGCGACGCGGATCCCGGCCTCCTGCGCGATCTTCGCGTCGATCACGGTGCGGCCCTCGTAGCTGGGATACGCCCAGCGCACGTCCTTGCCGCCGACGCTTGCGATCACTTCCACATCGAAGGAATGCGGTTCGCCGACGATGCTGGCCGCCATCAGGCTGCCGTCGGTCTGCGCTGTCAGCGTGTGGTTCTCGGGGACATTGCCGAGACGCTTCAGCCGCACTTCGACGGTGCCGGTGGTGGGCGCCAGCGGTGTGCCGTCGCGATACAGCCACGCCCGGTATTTCGGCGGCGTGCCCTCTTCGGCGATGGCCAGTTCGACGGTGATGCCGTCCTGCTCCAGCAAACGTCCGCCGTGTTCGCCCTTGCGCGGTTCTTCGGCTTCGGCTTCGGCGTGGTCGTCACCTTCTTCGTGGGCGTGCGCCGCTTCATCGGCGGATTCGCCGCCGCAGGCGGTCAGCAGGAACGAGAGCGCCACTGCGCCGATCAGGATGCGAAAGCTCATGGTGCGATTCCTTGTGTGGATGCGGCATCGGCGGCGACGAACGCCTGCCCGGTAAGTCGCTGGATTTCGATCAGCGCGCGCTGGGCGTCCAGCGCGGCGTCGAGCTGTTGCCTGCGTGCGGCGGTGCGTTCGGACTGCAACTGCGCCCATTCGAGGTAGCTGATCGCACCGGCGCGATAGGCGCGTTCGGCGGCGGTTTCGGCCCGGGCCAGCTTCGGCAGCACATCGTTCTGCCATCGCTGCACTTCGACCTGCGCCACCCGATAACGCCCATGCGCTTCGGCCAGCGTCGAATGCAGCGCCAGTCCCTTGACCTCGCGCTCGATCTCCAGCGCCGCGAGTTCGGCTTCGGCGACGCGGATCCCCGGCTGCGCGCGCGAACGGCTGCCGAGCGCCATCGAGACGCTGCCGATCAGGCCGAAATCGTCCGTCGACTGCGACCTGCGCATGCCCACCTGCCAGTCCAGATCCGCGGCTGCGTCGCTGCGCGCGAGTTGCAGCCGCGCTTCGCGGATGCGTCGCGCATCGGCGAACTGCGCCAGCTCAGGCGTGTTGTCCACCAGTGCGCTCAACGCGGAAAAGTCGTCGATCGCAGGCAGTGTCAGCGGGTCGCGCGCGATGATCCGGAAGTCCGGATCGCGTTCGCCCCACAGCGCCGCCAGATGTTGCCGTGCGGCGACCAGTCGCTGTTCGGCGCGGGCGCGATCCAGTTCTGCGCGCGCCAATGCCGCCTGCGCGGTCAGCACCACCGATTCCGGCGACGCGCCCGCCTGCAGCCGCTGGCGCGCACCGGCGACCGTGCGCTGGCGCTGGGCGATATCCAACTGGGCGATCTCGCGCTGTTCGTGTGCAGCGACCGCGGCGAGATATCGCCGCGCGACTTCGGCCAGCAGATCCAGGCGCCGGGTTTCGCGCTCGACCGCAAGCGCATCGATCCGGCTGTGCGCCAGGACTCGCCGCGCGTCGAGCTTGCCGCCTCGCTCGAGTACCGAGGCAAGGGTCAGCGTCAGTTCCGCGCCGCGCAGGCCGCCGGATTCGCTGCTGCCGAAAGCATTCTCGATGCCGGCGCCGGCGATCAGCGCCGGACGCAATGCGAGGCGGTCCCGCTCGGCGGCCAGCGCATCGCCGCGGGCGCCGAACAGGCGCAGATCGGGATGGGAATCGGCGACGCGTATCATCGCGTCGTTCAAGGTCAGGTCTTTCGAACCCGTTTTTTTCAAACGCAGGTCGTCGGCAGCCGTCGTGGTAAACGCCACGGCACAGGCTGCGACGCACACGGCGAAGGCCGCGAGTCGCACACGCATGGGAGCACTCCGATGGTTCGGTCCAGCGGACCGAATCCGAAAAGGGTCAGGGACGTGGATCGCCGGCCATGAGCCGGCCGAACGTCAATCCTGGATCGGAGGTCGGAACGGTGTTGCGGAATGCGATGCCGCGATCGGCCGCGATGTGGCGGGCGAGGGCATCGTCGAGGAGAGTTCGAACGCCGGAAGCGGCAGTTGCGACACGAACGGCAGCTGCGGCTGGCCGCAGCAGTGCGCATGATGCGACAGCGCGTGGTTGGGGTCGCTGGCATCGCCACCGCGGTCTTCGTCGATTGCGGCGTGCGCATGCGGTGCGCGATGGTCGAGCGCGGAATCCTGGCCCGTCGTATCCGCGTGCGCGGTCAGCTCATGCATCTCGCCCCAGGCCGCGAGCACCGGCTGCGCGATCAGGCACAGCAGAAGCAACAGCAGTGCGCTGCTGCGCAGGATGGAACGCGGAGGGTGGCGGTGGGCGTTGGTCACGATGGCGCAGGGTAGGCGGTCTCCGCCGGGTTACACAATTCCGTTTCGCGAAAAACGCTTGAACACGCAGTCGATCTTGCCCGTCGCCCCCGCGCAGGCGGGGGCGACGGCAACGGGACCTCGAATCAGCGCCCCGCCACAGGGACCCGGTCCGGCGTGCGCTCCGGCCAGCCGCCCGCGGTCGCGCGATACACCGCGACCGCGCTGGTCACGCTGCGCGTCCGCGCTTCGGCCAGTGCATCCTGGGCTTGCAGCCGGGTGCGCTCGGCGTCGAGCACCTCCAGCAGACCCGCGGCGCCGGCGTCGTAGCGCAGCCGGGCCAGCCGCGCGGCTTCGGCGCTGTCGCCCGCGGCGGCGGCGAGATGCGCGTCTTCCTGGCGGGTGCGAGCGTGGCGGACGAGTGCGTTCTCGGTGTCTTCCAGCGCCTGCAGCACCGATTGTTCGTAGGCGGCCAGCGCGCCGCGGGCATCGGCGTCCGCCGCGGCGATCCGCGCGCGGACCCGGCCGACATCGAGGAACGACCAGTCGATGCCGAGCGCGACCAGACGCGTGCCGCTGCCTGAGTTTCCGAGCGTATCCGAATCGAACGATTGCATGCCGAGCAGCCCCGACAGCGTGAGCCGCGGAAAGAGTTCAGCGCTGGCCACCCCGATGCGCGCGGTCGTCGCGGGCAGGCGCT
>JAIMKJ010000001.1:139995-187518 GCA_020692565.1 Thermomonas sp. | reverse complement strand
CTGCGTGTCGGGCGCCAGCGTCGCCGGCAGCGCCGGCAAGGCCTGCGCCGTCGACAGCGAGGCGACCAGCGCATCGGGCGTGCGGCCGGTCAGCACCGCGAGCCTGTGGGTGGCGGTCGCCACCGCGGCCTGCAGCGCGGGCACCCGCGCCAGCGTCGCTTCCAGCTGCGCGCGGGCGCGGGCGGTGTCGAACTCGGTGCCGCTGCCTGCCGACAGCCGCGCCTGCCCCAGATCGCGGGTCTCGCGCTGCAATCCGGCATTGGCTTCGGCCACGCGCAGCCGCTCCTGCAACCCGCGCAGTTCGGCGTAAGTACCGACGACCTCGGCAACCACCGCGACCTGCATCGCCGCGAGGTCGGCGCGGGTCGCGTCGGCTTCGGCGCGCTGCGCTTCCACGCCGCGGCGCACGCGGCCGAACAGGTCGAGCTCCCAGGCGAGGCGCGCGCCGCCTTCGTAATTCTCGTAATCGCGCGGCGCGCCGGCGGCCTGATCGACGCTCTGGCGGCCGTCGGTCGCGGTCGCATCGGCGGTGATCGTCGGCAGGCGGTCGAACTTCGCGCCGCGCAGCAGCGCGTCGGCGCGGTCGAGGCGGGCCAGCGCGATGCGCAGGTCGTGGTTGGCGCGCAGCGCGTCGTCCACCAGCGCATCGAGCTGCGGATCGCCGAAACCGCGCCAGAACGCGGCGCCATCGGCCGCCGCTGGCGCGGCTTCGCCGGTGTAGAGCGTGGAAGCGGCGAAATGGTCGGGGGCGGGCGTCGTCGGCTTGACGAAATCCGGGCCTGCGGCGCAGGCGCTCAGCGCAAGCGTCAAGGCCGCGGTTTTCAACAGCGCGGCCGTGGCCGCGCGTGCAGGGTGGGTCATTGCAGTTCTCCGGGAATAGGGCGCGATGACGTCTGCTCTGTTACCAGGGCAGCGACTGCTCCTGATAGAAGTAACCGCCGTTGGGGCCGGCGTCGTCGATCAGCGCCAGGCGCACGCTGGTGCGCGCGCCGGCCGGCACGTCGATCTCGCCTTCGCCGCCGTTCATATCGGTCTTCACGTAACCGGGATGGATGGTGTTGATCTTGATCCGGCTGTCGCGCAGTTCGTAGGCCAGTTGCACGGTCCACGCATTCACGGCGCTTTTGGACACGTTGTAGGCCGGCACCTTGAAATCGTAGATCGGCGACGCGGGATCGCTGTGCATCGCCAGCGAGCCCAGCAGGCTGGAAACATTGACGATGCGGCCCGCGTCGGACTTGTGCAGCAGCGGCAGGAAGGCCTGGGTGGTCGCGATCAGCCCGAACACGTTGGTGTCGAAGGTCTTGCGCCAGGTGTCGATGGTCTGCTCGGACACCTTCAGGCCCAAGGTGTCGACGAGGATGCCGGCATTGTTGATCAGGATGTCCAGCTTGCCGTGCTTCTTCGCCACCGCGTCCGCAGCGGCCGACAGGCTGGCGGCGTCGGTCACGTCGAGTTCGATCGCTTCCACCGGCAGGCCTTCGGCCTGCAGTGTCAGCGCGGCGTCGACGGCCTTGGCGCGGTCGCGACCGGCGAGGAGGGTATGCACGCCGGTGGCGGCGAGCTGGCGGACGGTTTCGAGGCCGATGCCGCGGGTGGCGCCGGTGACGAGGGCGATTCTGGTGTTGTCAGGCATGGAATTCTCCAGGGGGCGTGAGGGTGGGGGTGAGTGGGTGCGGACGATGTCATGCCGCGTGTCGTCGTGATGTGAGGGCGGTGGTGTGCCGCCCGGTATTCGATCTTCCGTCGCGCTTTCGGTATGCGCTATCCGATGCTTGTGATGTGCGGTTCCTGCGATGCGTCACGTCGCTTTTTGCTTCGTGATCACGCCTCGACCGCATGCGCCGGTGCCGCATGTCCGCCATGGCCGGCGAGCGTGGAGTCGGCGTGCGACACCAGCGGCCGACCCGAGAGCTTGCGCAGGCTGACGTAGAACACCGGGGTCAGGAACAGGCCGAACAGGGTCACGCCGAGCATGCCGGCGAACACGGTGATGCCGGTGACCGAACGCACTTCCGCGCCTGCGCCATGCGACAGCAGCAGCGGCACGGTGCCGGCGATGAACGCGACCGAGGTCATCACGATCGGACGCAGGCGCAGGCGGCAGGCTTCCAGCGCCGATTCGACGATCCCCTTGCCCTGCATTTCCAGTTCGCGGGCGAACTCGACGATCAGGATCGCGTTCTTGCATGCCAGCCCCATCAGCACCACCAGGCCGACCTGCACGAACACGTTGTTGTCGCCGCCGGTGAGCCACACGCCGAACAGCGCGGACAGCAGCGTCATCGGTACGATCAGGATCACCGCCAGCGGCAGGCTCCAGCTTTCGTACAGCGCGGCCAGCACCAGGAAGGCCAGCAGCACCGCCAGCGGGAACACCACCAGCGCGGCCTTGCCCTGGGTGGCTTCCTGATAACTCAGGTCGCTCCAGTCGATGCCCATGCCGGGCGGCAATGCGGTGGCTGCGATTTCCTCCACCTTGGCCATCGCTTCGGCCGACGACAGCATGCGCGGATCGGCTTCGCCGAGGATGTCGGCGGCCGGGTAACCGTTGAAGCGGATCACCGGGTCGGGGCCGTAGGTCTGGGTGATCTTCACCATGCTGCCGATCGGCACCATTTCGCCGTTGGCGTTGCGGGTGCGCAGGTTGGCGATGTCCTCGACGTTGTCGCGGAACTGGCCGTCGGCCTGCGCGATCACCTGCCAGGTGCGGCCGAACATGTTGAAGTCGTTGACGTAGGCCGAACCCAGATAGGTCTGCAGCGTGTCGAACAGCTCGGTCAAGGGCACGCCCTGCGCCTTGGCCTTCACGCGATCCACGTCCGCGTCCAATTGCGGCACGTTGGCCTGGTAACTGCTGATCGGGAAGCCCATGCCCGGCGTCTGCGAAGCGGTGCCCTGGAACGCATTCACCGCGTTCTGCAGCGCGCCGTAGCCCTGGTTGGTCCGGTCTTCGATGAACAGCGAATAGCCCGAACCGTTGCCGAGGCCCTGGATCGGCGGCGGCATCAGCGCGAACGCGAAGCCTTCCTGGATGCCGGCGATCTTCTGGTTGAGCTGGTCGCTGATCTCCTTGGCGGAGTTCTTGCGCTGGTCGAACGGCTTGAGGGTGAAGAAGGCCACGCCGCTGTTCGGGGTGTTGGTGAACTGCAGCGGATTCAGGCCCGGGAAGGCGATTTCGCTCTCCACGCCTTCGATGCTCTTGGCCATTTCCGCCACTTTCTTCAGCGCCGCATCGGTGCGTTCGATGGAAGCGCCTTCCGGCATCTTCACGCCCGCGATCAGGTACAGCTTGTCCTGCAGCGGAATGAATCCGGTCGGCACCGCCTTGAACATCACGCCGGCACCGACCAGCAGCACGAAGTAGACCGCGAACACCGCGCCGCGACGGCCCAGCGTCCGCGACACCGCGCCTTCATAGCGCTCCGAACCGCGCTTGAAGAAACGATTGAACGGGCGGAATACCCAGCCGAACAAACGGTCGATGAGGCGCGTCGGCGCATCCTTGGCCGCGTCGTGCGGCTTCAGCAGCAGCGCTGCGAGCGCCGGCGACAGGGTCAGCGAATTGATGGCCGAGATCACCGTGGAAATCGCGATGGTCACCGCGAACTGCTTGTAGAACTGACCGGTCACGCCCGACAGGAACGCCATCGGCACGAACACCGCGCACAGCACCAGCGCGATCGCGATGATCGGACCGGATACTTCCTTCATCGCCTGATGCGCGGCGGCCAGCGGCGTCAGCCCTTCCTCGATATTGCGCTCGACGTTCTCCACCACCACGATCGCATCGTCAACGACTATCCCGATCGCCAGCACCAGTCCGAACAGGGTCAGCGTATTGATCGAGAAACCCAGCAGATACAGCACAGCGAACGTGCCGACGATCGAGACAGGCACCGCGATCAGCGGAATGATCGACGCGCGCCAGGTCTGCAGGAACAGGATCACCACCAGCACCACCAGCAGGGTGGCTTCCAGCAGCGTGGTCACCACGGCCTTGATCGAATCGCGCACGAAGATGGTGGTGTCGTAGACCGACTTGATCTCGACGCCCGGCGGCAGCGTCTTCGAGATCTCCTCCATCTTCGACACCACCGCGTCGCGGATCTCCAGCGCGTTGGCGCCGGGGGCCTGGAAAATGCCGATGGCGGACGCGTTCATGCCGTCCAGGCGCGCGCGCAGCGTGTAGTCGCCGGCCGCGAGTTCGATGCGGGCGACATCGGCCAGGCGCACGATCTCGCCATCTGCACCGGCTTTGAGCACGATGTCGCCGAACTCTTCGACGCTCTGCAGGCGGCCCTTGGCATTGATCGGCAGCAGGAAATCGCTGCCGTTGGGCATCGGTTCCGCGCCCAGCTGACCGGCAGAGACCTGCACGTTCTGTTCGCGCACCGCGCGCAGCACGTCGCCTGCGGTCAATCCGCGCGACGCCACCTTGTCGGGATCCAGCCACAGGCGCATGGCGTAGTCGCCGCCGCCGAAGGCCTGCGCGTCGCCGACGCCCGGAATGCGCGCCATCTCATCCTTCACGTGCAGCCGCGCGTAGTTGCGCAGGTACAGCGAGTCGTATTTGCCGTCGGTGGACACCAGATGCACCACCATCAGGAACACCGGCGACTGCTTCTGCGTGGTCACGCCCTGGCGGCGGACGTCCTCGGGCAAGCGCGCCAGCGCCTGGCTGACCCGGTTCTGCACGCGCACGGCGGCATCGTCGGCATCGACGCCCTGCTTGAAGGTGACCGTCATCTGCAGCACGCCGTCGGAACCGGCGACCGACTTGACGTACATCATGTCCTCGACGCCGTTGATCGCTTCTTCCAGCGGCGTGGCCACGGTTTCGGCGATCACCTTGGGGTTGGCGCCGGGATACACGGTGCGCACGACGACGGACGGCGGCACCACTTCGGGATATTCGCCGATCGGCAGCAGCGGAATCGCGATCAGGCCGGCGGCGAAGATCACGATCGACAGCACCGCTGCGAAGATCGGTCGGTCGATGAAAAATCTGGAGAAATCCATGGAAAAACCTCGATTGCGGCATGACCGCGGCTGCACCGGGCGCGATGCGGCCGGCGGAACGGATCTGGAATCTGATGCGAAGCGGGGGCTGTAGGAGGGGCTTCAGCCCCGGGCTTCTCGATCCGTGTCAACGATCAGAAGCTCGGGCCTGAAGGCCCTCCTACGAAGGGATGCCGCGTTCAAACGTCTCCCGGCCCGATCAATGACTCAATGTTTCGCCACGACCGGCGCTGCGGGCTGTGCACCCATCGTGATGGCCTGCGGCGTCACCGGCATCCCGGGGAAGAACACTTTCTGTACGCCGCTGACGATCACCTTGTCCTGCGGCGTCAGCCCGGACTCGACCACGCGCAGCCCGTCGACGGTGCGGCCCAGGGTCACGTCCTTGCGCACGGCCTTGTTTTCGGCGCCCAGCACGTAGACATACTTCCGGTCCTGGTCGGTCAACACCGCCTTGTCGTCGACCAGCAACGCCTTGAATTCGGCGCTGCCTTCCAACTGCACGCGCGCGAACAGGCCGGGCGTGAAGATGTTGTCGGGATTGGGCAGCACCGCGCGGGCGCGGATGGTGCCGGTGGCGGGATCGACCTGGTTGTCGACGAAATCGACGGTGCCTGCGTGCGGATAACCGGTCTCGTTGGCCAGGCCCACGCGCACCGGATTGCGGGTGGCATCGCGCTGACCATTGCGCGCCAGTCCGGCGTAGCGCAGGAACGCCTGCTCGTCGCTTTCGAAATACACATGTACCGGATTGAGCGACACCACCGTGGTCAGCGTGGTCGCGTCGGCCTGGGCGAGATTGCCCACGGTGACGATGGCGCGACCGGCGCGGCCGTCGATCGGCGAGCGCACTTCGGTGAACTGCAGGTCGAGGCGCGCGGCGGCGACCGCGGCTTCGGCGGCATGCACGCCGGCATTGCTCTGCGCGGTGGCGGCTTTGCGGGTGTCGAACTCCTCGCGCGAGATCGCCTTGGCGTCGATCAGGGTCTGTGCGCGCACGTCCTGCGAACGCGCCAGCCGTGCTTCGCTGCGTGCGCGCTCCAGGTCGGCTTCGGCGCGCGCCAGCGCCGCGCGGTACGGGCGCTGGTCGATCAGGAACAGCAGTTGTCCCTTGCGCACGTCGTCGCCTTCCCGGTACGCCACGCGTTCGACGTAGCCGCTGACGCGCGGGCGCAGTTCGACGGTTTCCACGGCGGCGACGCGGCCGGTGAAGTCGTCCCACTGGGTGATGTTCTTGCTCAGCACCTGGGCGACGCTGACCTCGGGCGGCGGCGGCATGCCCTCGCCGGGTGCGGCCTGCGAACCGCTGCATGCGCTGACGACGGCGGCGACCAGCAGCGACATCGCGAGCGGAAGAATGGGAAGCGCCGGAAGGCGGCTGCCGCGCTTGCGGCGTTGGAAACGGGCGGTGGTCATGGCGACGGATCCTGGGTGGAGGGAGAGGTTTTCTTGAGCGAAGACACGCGGCGCAGCAGTGCGCGGGCCTCGCCCAGCGCGCGATGTGCGGAAGGAGGGGAGGCGCAGGCAGGGGCTTGCGCGCGGTAATCGACCACCGCGCGGGTGGCTTCGGTACAGCGGTCGCACAATGCGAGCGACAGCGCCTTGCTGCCGATCACGCGGGCGGTCGGCAGGTGTTCGGCGTGGGGGGGTTCGGCGGTGAGCATCCGGCCGTCGTCGCCCAGCACGTCCTCGACGCACAGCAGTTGCAAGCGCAGCGATTGGGTCACCGCTTCGTCGTGCAGCACCTGCGCCAGCATCCGCAGCGCCGCTCCGGCGACCGAGCGGTGCCCGTAACCGGCCCACGGCGCGCGGCTGCCGGGGCCGCCCAGCATCACGTAGCCGCCGCCGCGATCGCAGCGCTTCAGCAAAGGCAGCAGATGGCGGGCGGCTGCGGCATGGGCGATCAGCGCCTGGTCGAGGGCGTTGCGCAGCGCGTCCACCGGCTGGTCCAGCACCCGGCCACGGGAGGCGGGCGGCACGATCGCGGCGATCACCGCCGCCAGCGGACGGTCCAGCGCGCGGACCGCATCGGCCAGCGCCGCGGCTGCGGCATCGTCGCGGCAGTCGCCCGGGATCAGGGTCAGGTCGGCGTCCGGGTGCAGATGGCGCAGGCCGTCGAGTGCATCGGGGTCGGTGCCGGTGGCGATGATCGGCCGGTGGATCGCCGTCGCCGCGGCCACCACACCCCGGCCCAGCTCGCGATCCGCGCCCAGCACCAGCACCGATGGCAGCACCTGCGGCAGAATTGTCCCGTTCATGGGATTCTTGCTCCCGCATTCGGGAGAATCTCGCGACGCGGGTGGCGGATCGACCAGGCGCCCGCCGCGGCCAAAGCCAGCATTGCGACGGGCACGCCGACCACGAACGCCAGTATCCAGGCCATCAGCAGGGTCTCGCTCTGGCCGCGTTCGGCGGCCTGCGCGAGCGCCAGGAAGCCGAGGCAGAGCAGGGCGACCACGCCGATGGCGAGGAGCGGTGCGAGGATCAGGCGGAGGCGGGGGGAGCGGGGCATGGCGGCGGTCGGCTTCGTGGGCGGTGTTCCAGATGCAGCGCACGATAGTCCTGTCGACGGCACTTGATTAGTCCGTCATTCGGGGAATAATTGTCCCGCAAACGGGCCAATCGGCTCATGCTGCTCACACCAGCCATTCGCCCCAGCCACCTCCGGAGACCCTCCATGGCACGCGATCTCAACGACACCCTCATCTTCGTCCGTGTGGTCGAACACGGCAGTTTCATCTCCGCCGCCCGCGCGCTCGGGCTGCCCAAGACCACCGTCAGCCGCAAGGTCCAGGATCTCGAAACCCGGCTCGGTGCCCAATTGCTGCATCGGACCACGCGCAAGCTCGGCGTCACCGAGGCCGGCAACATCTATTTCGACATGTGCAAACGCATCTCGCGCGAACTCGACGAAGCCGAAAGCGCCGTCGGCCAGTTGCAGGGCGGTCCGCGCGGCTGGCTGCGCTTCACCGCGCCGTATTCCATCGGTACCACCTGGATCGCGCCGCTGCTCGGCGAATTCCACGCGCGTTATCCCGAAGTGCGCATCGACATGGTGCTGAGCAACGATTCTCTGGACCTGATCGACCAGAACATCGATGTCGCGCTGCGCGGCGGCCACCTGCCGGATTCCAATCTCATCGCGCGCCGGCTGGCGGTGTTCCGCACCCAGGTCTACGCCAGCCCCGCCTACATCGAGCGCTACGGCGAACCGCTGCATCCCGACGACCTGCAACACCACCGCGCGCTGGCGATGTCCAAGCACCGCCGTAACGGCGCCTGCTACTGGCCGCTGTCGGACGGCAACACGGTGCAGGAAGTGCGCATCGAGCCGATCATGGTCGCCAACGATCCCGCCGCATTGAAGGGCGCGCTGATCTGCGGCGAAGGTTTGACGCTGGCCGGCGACATCATGATGAAGCCCTACGCCCAGCAGCAGCTGGTGCGTCGGGTGCTGCCGGGCTGGACCGGCCCCGAGTTCGAATTCAACGCGGTGTTCCCGCGCGGGCAGCAGTCGCCCAAGGTCCGCGCCTTCGTCGATTTCCTCGTCGAACGCCTCAACTTCGACGCCGACTACATGCTGGAACTCTGCGACGGCGTCGGCTCGCGCTGCCCGGATGCCGTCTCCGCCCTGGCGATCGCCGAAGCCATGCGCGAGAAATACGCCGGCCTGCAAGCGGTCGCCGGCAGCGAACGCATCGGCAGCAGCGAGGACGAGGCTGTCGCGGCGTAGTTCGCCGACGCGAGCAGACGGGGTCAGGCTCACTCAAGTGAACCTGATCCCGGGAGAGTACGACAACTATCGCGACAGGCGGATCCTGGTGATCTTCAGTCCTTGTAGCGATTCCGCGGTCAAGGTGTAACCCGCGGCATGGGCTGTCGCTCCCACGACAGGCAATGTGCCGTGTTCCGCAAGGAACAGCCCGGCGACGGTGACCGCATCGGCGTGGTCGAGCGGAATGCCGTAATTCTCCGCAAGCTCTGCGAGCGTCACTTCGCCATCCAGCGTGTAACTGCCGTCCTCGTTCGCGACGATCCAGCCTTCAGTGGTCGCGTCCTCTTCCTCGATCACATCGGCGATGAGATCGTCCATGGTGACGAAACCGATCGCGCCACCGAATTCGTCGACCACAAGTGCGGCGTGCATGCGCTTGGATTTGAATACGGACAACAGTTCTTCGGAGGTGGTGCCGGCCGAAACGCTGGGCAATTCGCGGACCAGCCCTGCCAGGTTCATCGCTCCATTGCGCGCATGGGCCCGGATGAAATCCTTCACGTGCAGCACGCCGATGATGTTGTCCAGATTGTCCCGATACACCGGATAGCGGCTGATGGCGCTGACGGCGATCCTGTCCGCCACGTCCGACGCGGACATGTCGGCATCCAGTGCGTGCATCCGGCTGCGCGTCGTCATCAGTTGATCGGCCGTGCGATCCTCCATCTCGAAGATGTTGTTGATCAACGTGCGCTGCACGGAGTCGAGTTGGCCGCTCTGCGCAGCCTCCTGGGTGACGATCGCGAGTTCCTTGCTGGTGTAGAGCAGCGACGACTTGCCCGGGTCGCGGATTCCCAGCAAACGCATCAAGGCCAGCGCCATCCAGTTGAGCACCAGCACCATCGGTTTGAAGAGCATGCCGAACAGACGCATGAAAGCGTAGACGGCGATGCTGACCCGCTCCGGCGCCTGCAGCGCCAGGGCTTTCGGAATCATTTCGCCGAAGACCACGTGCAGGAACGTGATCACGCTCAAGGCGATCGCGAAACCCGCGACATGCGCCCCGTCCTCCGTTAGCCCGAGGCTCTCGAAGGGCCCATACAGCCAGGCCGCGATGGCGGGTTCGCCGTACATGCCCAGGCCGATGCTGGCCAGGGTAATGCCGAGCTGGGCGATGGCGATGTAGCTGTCCTTGCCGGTGGGCCGGTCGTACAGCGCGATGAACCACCTTGCGGGACGGTTGCCGTCTTCCGCCATCGTCATCAGCCGTTGGCGGCGTGCCCCGACCAGCGCGAATTCGGCGGCCACGAAAACGCCGTTCAGGACGACCAGAATCAGGATGATCGCAAATGGCAGCAGAACTTCGGTGCTCACAGTCCGGCCTCCTGGTGCGCGAAGCTTGCACGTTTCACCGCGCGCTTCTCCATGGCTTCGACGCGCAGTCGCAGTCCTTCCGCGATCTCGATCTCGTCTCCGACGACGGGAACATGGCCCAGTTCGTACCAGATCAGTCCGCTCACCGTATCCACGTCTTCGGTCGGCAGATCCAGGTCGAATCTGTCGTTGAGCGTGTCGATCAATACGTCGCCGCGCACGACGACCCGCCCGTCCTTGATCGCGATCGGTTCTTCTTCCTGGTCGAATTCGTCCTGCATCTCGCCGAAGATTTCCTCCAGCGCGTCTTCCAGCGTGATCATGCCGGCGACCGAACCGTACTCGTTGATCGCGATGGCGCTGTGGCGGCCGGCATCGCGGAGCGTCTGCCAGAGTTTCGGAATCGTCATCAATTCAGAGACCACCACCGGCGGACGCATGACATCGGCGACCGGCATGGCCGGATTCACCCGCGACGCGGCGAACAGCGAGCGCAGATGGACGGTGCCGATGACATCGTCGATGGACTGGCCCGTTACCGGAAACCGCGAATAGGGAGTGACCGCCAGGCGCGCGACGGCGGTGGCGACATCCAGATCGGCAGCCACCGTCACCAGTTTTGTGCGGGAAGTCATGATTTCGCGGACGATACGCTCGTCGACGTTCAGCGCACCGGCCAGCATGTCGCGCTCGGTCGCGTCGATCAGGCCGCCCTCCGCGCTTTCGCGGTATAGCGTTTCCAGTTCCTCCGGCGAATGCACATGCGCATGGCTATGATCGATGTGCAGTTTGAGCCAGCGCATCAGGGTGAACGCCGTGCCGTTGAACAGCGCGATCAACGGTCGGAAGAGCCACAGACTGATCCGCATCGGTACCAGTGTCGCGATCGCCAGCCGCTCCGGATAGCGCAGCGCCACCGTCTTGGGCAACAGCTCTCCCAGCACCACCTGCAGCACAGTGATCAGTATCAGCACGACCACGATGGCGGCCATTTGTCCGCCGATGGCGCCGAAGTATGGGCTGAGCAACGGCGTGAGTTTGGCCTGGCCGTACGCGCCAGCCACGAGGCTGCTCAGGGTGATGCCGATCTGGCATCCCGCGACATAGTGATCGAGACGCTTCGGGTCCTTGAGGATGGCCAGCAGAGTCGCCGCGTTGCGGTTGCCATTCTCGGCGGCTTCCTGCACCCGGGAGCGGCGGGAGCCCACGGTCGCGAACTCGGCGGCCACGTAGAGCGCATTGGCGGCCACCATCAGCAGGATGACAGTGGCGGGAATCAGGGCATCGAGCATGTGATGGGTGTGCTTTTATCGTGGGTCATGACGGCGGGGAACCGGAGCGTTGCAGGACGAACCCGCGTTCGACGGCCGCAAGCCGATGCAGGCGCCGATTGTAGCGGCAATGCCGGCGAACATGCCCGGCCGGAAGCCTGATCACCATTCGTTGCCGAACGAAAAATCCAGCAAAAACAACAGCGAACAGACGGGGTCAGGTTCACTCTTCAAATGAACTTGACCCCGGGATACCCAGTGACCCGACAAATCCGACGACCTCGTAGGGTGGCGGTGAGCGCAGCGAACCCCACCATTCGGCGTGTCCGCTGCGGTCGGCGCTGAGCGAAACGGCCGATCATGCGGTTTCGCGTCGATAAGATTCCAGAGACGAAGTTCTCTGTAGGGCGCATAAGTCGAAGGCGTCATGCGCCATGAACCTCAAAGCGCGCGGTATCCATACAAAAGACGGCGCATGACGCTTCGCTTATGCACCCTACAAAGGCGTACGCGCCTTACAGCCTTTAAGAAGGCACCACGGTACGCGGTCCGGGAAGAGCATTGAGCACAGAGTAGACAGCCATATCTCAGACTCATTGGCTCCCTCTGTTTTCTGCGCAGATTCCCAGTGTTCGGCAAGTTCACCAATACTCCAGAAATCGTGACCTAAGCGAAAAATAACGCTTGCTCCGTCCTCAATCCTAGGTTCTAGAAAAGACCCATATGATGCGGGCAAAAATGCTCCTAAATTGCAATGATCGAGGTCTTCAAGGCCAAGGTCGAACTCGTTGTGCAGTCCATATAGAACACCACAAAGAAGAATCGAGAAAGAAAGTGATGACGGATTGGCAAGCCACCGCCAGCCGTCGAACTTCGACTCTTTTCGCCGAAGCAGGAACTCAATAACTTCGGAGGCTGGTAGGCGTGAGTCGGCGATGACGCCATGGTGGGCGGAAATGTCGCTAAATAGCAGTCCGAGAATCAATTCGAATTGGTCATGCGCAGAGGTTTGGAAAAACGACCGCGCCCCAATGACAACAAAGGGAGATTGATCCTCGGAGATGGCGGCGCAAGACAGCGGGTAGGTTTCTATGATGTGATCCAGCAACTTGAGGACTGACGCAGTCGGAGGAGTTTTGAGGACGCTCAGTGCAAAACCTGCCCAGCCGATTATTTTCGAGATCCTGATTGGCAGGAAGAACAGTTCGCCCGTTCCTGTGTTTCCAATTAGTGAATACTTGTATTCGTCGAGATCATTGACTACTTGCTCAATTACTGTGATCGCATCTGACGCGATCTCGGTCATTTGTTGGGTAACAAACTGCTGGATGGTTTTATTGGTGGCGCAATCTTTCAGGAGTAGCGCCAAACAGGTCGATCGAATTTCAATTGATCGAAACGGGTCGGGGTGACTGCGGCACGCTAGGGAAAGTGAAGTCGCCAACTGTCGGGAGAACTGAATTGTCTGTCCGGGGGTTAGATTCAATTGATTGCGAATAAGAAGTAAGGCGTCGCGAACATCAATTGGATCTATTTCTTCGCTTGCCTTATTGTGAAGGCGAAATAGCGCGGCCCGGGCCTCAGATGAGAGAACTCCCAGTCCCGGAGCTTTGGCAATCGCTCGCCGAACCGGGCTGTCCTCAGAAACGAACGGATTTATGCAGAATCTGGCAGCGCCTGTTAGGTTGACGCCCCAATAGATTGGCGACTGTTTTGCCTGCGCGCCTACCGAAATTGCTACATGTTTTGCGATCTCCATCAGGTCCAAGTCATCCGCGATATCTTGGATGAAAGTTGTGCCATTGATGCAGTTGACTATTGCGGTGGTGCAGACGCCACCTGCATCGGTCTCAATCGCCGATTGCTCGCGTGTACAAGCTGCTAGCAGGCTCAAGCCGAATGAACCGTAAGAGCCGATTGTTCGATGACTCAAAGAGGACGAAATATCCTCAGCTACACCGCCGCTTTGGCAAGCATCAATGACAATATTCGCGTGGGTTGGACTGCAGTCTTGGATCAAAAGAAGCAAGGTCTGAAACGGCAGGCTCGTCGCAGCCAGGCTATCTGGATCAGTATTCCTCAAGCATAGGTAAAGTCTGTCGCTTCTGACTACTCCATGTCCCGCGAAGTAGAAGGTAAGGTCTTCAATATTCTCGGTTGAGATGCTCGCAAACGCAGATTGAACTTCGGCGACGGATGGTGAACGTTGGAGAATTATCCTGTTGGTGCCAGCGCCTAGCGCGTCAGCCATTCGCTCTGCATCAATTTCAGCGCTGTTGAGGTTGCGTACGCTAGCGATGTCGTAAATATCGCAGCCGACGACGATCGCAATGCGCGTCATTCGCAAGGCCTCCTGAATTTGGCCTTCCTTTCGCCCTCCGCCCTCAGCGCCTCGTCTTTTTTCCGTGCGATTATCTCGTTGATCATTTCGTCGTAAGCCTGACCCTGACCTTTCAGCTCATCTATCAATTTTGACGGATCGGAGCCAGTATGGATTTGGGGAAGTTGGACAGTTCCAGATTCCGAAACGGAGAATTGGATCTTCTCAAGCATCTGACAAAAAGCTTCGGCAAAGCCTATGGGTGCTGCATTGACCACGTTGCCAGTCCGATCACAGGTCTCGCTGACCAATTGGTACATGGCGGATTGTTGAGCGCCGTGAAGCTGCTCAAAAATTGAGCCAACAGATTCGTCGATGATCGATAGATCCGCGTCGGCTATTCGTTCGAACGAAATTGTTACTTCCGCCGAGATGGCTTTTAGGTCACCGTCAGATCCGAATTCATTTGCAGGCTGCAACATCGTTTGGCCGTGGGTCAGATGTAGGCGGTTGCGCACCGCCATGATGTCTCGCAACGCGATATCTTGCAGATATTCCAATTTTGCAGCGAGCGCCGTCCTGACCTTGCCGCGCGTCGAGTTGCTGACTTGAAAAGGAAATTGTCGCGGCACTAGTAGCCTCTCTGGTCTCAGTGGCAATGGCCAGTGTGCAGGAGACCGGGCTTAGGTGCGAACTTGGTTTAGGCAGAAGCCCCGAGCCGATATGCCGAACATGGACGGAATAGGGACTAGTAATCAAACAGACAACAAAAAAGGCCTGCCATTTCTGACAAACCCTTGTTTTGTATGGTGGCCGAGGACGGAATCGAACCGCCGACACGGGGATTTTCAATCCCCTGCTCTACCAACTGAGCTACTCGGCCACTTGCGAGCGCGGAATGATACGGGGCCGGCGGCGTCAGGGCAAGCCGGCCCGGCGCTGAATGTGTCGGCGGGCGGCCTTTGCGTTCGGGGCGGGGAGGGGCATGATCGGCGGCGACCCCCATCCACGCCGCGTTCGCGGAGGCTGCCATGACTCGCTCGATGACACGTTCGATCCTCTTTCTTTCCTCGCTGCTGGTCGCGCTGTCGGGCGCCGGCTGCGCCAGCAATGGCGGCATGCGCGACGCCGAGCGCCTCGCGCTGTACCGCACCCACGCCGGGGAGCCGGTCGACAGCATCCAGTATTTCGGCAACTACAACGGCTGGACGCCGCTGGGCGGCGGCACGATGGCGCTGTGGACCCGGCCCAGCGAGGCCTGGCTGGTCGAGGTGTACGAGCCCTGCGCCGATCTGGACTACGCGCACACCATCGGCATCCGCAGCATTGGCGGCCGGCTCAGCGCGCGGTTCGACCGCATCCACGTCAGCAACAACGGGCTGATCCCGCTGGAATGCACGATCAAGGAAATCCGTCCGCTGGACGTGAAGGCGATCCGGGTCGCCGAGAAGGACGCCCGCGCGAAGCGTCAGGTCGAGGCGGCGTCGGACGCGCCGTCTTCGGCGTCGCCTCCCGCCACGCCGCCTTCGGGCACCTCGCCTTCAGGGACATAGCCGGCGGGCTTCTCGGCGCCGCCGTCGAACAGGAATTTCTCCATCTCGGCCTGCAGGAACTTCCGGTGTTCCGGGTTCATGGGCGAGAGGCGGTTTTCGTTGATCAGCATGGTCTGGTGCGCCAGCCATTTGGCCCAGGCGCCCTTGCCGATGCGCGCGTAGACGCGCTGGCCGAGTTCGCCGGGCCAGGGCGCGAAGTCGAGGCCTTCGGTATCGCGTTGTTCGTACTCGCAGAACACGGTGCGGGGCATGGTCGTTGTCCGGATCTCAGGGGTGATCGGGGGCGGTCTGCAGCAGGGTGCGGACCGGGGCGGGAATGCCGAGCGCGGCGTAGTGTTCGCGGGCGACCCAGCGCAGGGCGTCATCGTCGCCGATGCCTGGCTGCAGCGCGACATCGCGCCACGCCAGCGGGTGCATCAGCAGGCGGTAATGGGTGAAGCCGTGCGGGATCTCGGTCAGCGCCGCGGCGCTGTCGTAGTCGCCGGCGATGTGCTGCCCGAACCATGCGCGCGCAGCGTCGTGGTCGGCGGCTTCGGGCAGCGACCACAGCGCCGCCCAGATTCCGGTCGGCGGGCGGCGTTGCAGCAGCACCCGGCCTTCCGCATCGCGCAGCAACAGCACAACGGCCTGGCGTTCCGGCAGCGGCTTCCCGGGTTTGGGCGTGGGCAATTCGGCGACGCGGCCGTCGCGCAGCGCCACGCAGTCGCGCTGCAGCGGGCACAGCACGCAGGCGGGGTCGTGGCGGGTGCAGAGGGTCGCACCGAAATCCATCTGCGCCTGGGTGTAATCGGCCAGACGCTCGGCCGGCAGCAGCGATTCGGCGATCGCCCAGAGTTTTTTCTCGTTCGCGGGCGTACCCGGCCAGCCGTCGACGCCGAACACTCGCGCCAGCACGCGCTTGACGTTGCCGTCGAGGATCGCGTGCGGGTCGCCCCAGGCCTGCGACAGGATCGCGCCGGCGGTGCTGCGGCCGATGCCGGGCAGGGCGGTGAGGGCGTCGATGTCGCGCGGCAGTTCGCCGCCGTGCAGGTCGACGCAGCGCTTCGCGGCGGCGTGCAGATTGCGGGCGCGGGCGTAGTAGCCCAGCCCCGACCACAGCGCCATCACCTCGTCCTGCGGCGCCGCGGCCAGTGCGGGCAGATCGGGCAGGGCGGCCATGAAGCGCTCGAAATACGGGATCACCACCCGCACCTGGGTCTGCTGCAGCATGATTTCCGACAGCCACACCCGGTACGGCGTGCGCGGATGCTGCCACGGCAGGTCGTGGCGGCCGGACACGTCGAACCACGCGAGCAGGGCGGGCGCGTAGCGCGGGGTATCGATCATGCAGGTTGCGATCCGCAGGTTGCGTTGAGCGGCAACGCCCTGCTTTTAAGCCCCCTTCGACAAAGGGGGCGGACAAGCGCGAAGCGTTTGTCCGGGGATTCGCCGTGGACGTTGCGCGCAGCCTCAGTCATCGCACATCTTCGTCATCGATGACGATCTCCACGCCTTCCAGCACCGCGCCGGAAATCTCCAGCGCTGGCGAACGCAGGCTGCCATCCAGCGGCGGCAGTGGCGAACCACCGACCTGATCGATCCACCCCAGCACCTCGTACAGTTTGAAGCGGCCGTCGAAATCGGTGGCGTCGCGCTGCAAGCGCAGGCGCGCGACATCCGCCAGATCCGCCTGGCCGGCGTAGCGCAGCGAGAACGGCAGCGGCGAGGTCGAACTCGACACCGGGACCGGCAATGCGGGCCACGAGGCGGGCCACTGCGGCAGCGCGCCGTCGAGTTCGATCACCAGCCGCTTGCCCAGCGCGAGCGCGCCGTGGGCGTCGAAGTTCGGGACCGGTTGGTCGCCGCGCAGCGCCACGCCGACCGGCGCCAGCACCCAGGTGCCCGCGTCGAAACGCAGCGGACCGTGCATGCCCAGCGAAAACGGCAGTCTGGTGTTATCGGATGCGGCGTTATCGGATCCGGTTTCGCCGGATTCGTAGCGCGCGGCCACGCCCAACGTCGCGGGCGTGATCGTGATGTCGTCCTCGCCAAGATGCAGCGGGCCGGAGAGCGAGACCGTCGCCGGCAGTCGCCAGTCGCCGCTTTCGATGGCGAGCGTGCCAACCGCGGCGACGCCGGCATCGTTGGCCGGTCTGGTCGATGCGATCGCGAGGTCGAACGGAATCCTCATCGTGCCGTTGCCGGTCGCCGCATCGACGTAACGGCCGCGGATGCGGGCATTCACCGGTCGCTGCGGATGCATCGACGGCATACGTATATCGATGTTCTCGATCCGCCAGTCGCCGTTGTCGATGCGGCCGTTCACCACGCGCAGACCATCGGTGAGCGTCGGAATTTTCGTGTCTTCGCCCGGCGGGCGCTTCGCCAGCCAAGTCTGCAGGGCGGGGAGATCGAAGACGGGCGCATCCAGTTCGACGCTTTCGATCACCGGATCCTTGCCGCCGCTGCGCAGGCTGGACCACGGCAGCGCCAGCAGCACGCGCTCGGCGCGCAGGATCGCGGTTTTCCCGCCCGGTTCGCGGGCGACGATGTTGCGCACCACGAGCTGCGGCTGGCCGCGCAGCCGCGCTTCGGCGACCCCGTCGGCGGTGATCTCCAGCCCCAGCGTCTTGCCGGTGCGGTCGAGAATCAACGGTACGAGTTGTTCGGGCTGCAACAGCCAGGTGGTTGCCAGCGATAACAGCAACAGCAGGACGCCGAACGCGATCAGCACCCGCCGCCAGCGCTTTTTCGGGCGCGGCGCGGGTGCGGCGTCGGCGTCCGCCATCACGCGAGACGTGTCCTGGTGGGGCTGATCATGCGCTCATGCGCCCAGCGCCTCCGGCAGCAGTGCGTCGACGAAGGCTTCGGCGTCGAACACGCGCAGATCCTCGGAGCGCTCGCCGATGCCGGCGAAGCGGATCGGAATGCCGAATTCGCGCGCGAGCGCGAACAACACGCCGCCCTTGGCGGTGCCGTCGAGTTTGGTCACGACCAGCCCGGTGACGCCGGCCGCGGCGTGGAACTGGCGCAACTGCGACAGCGCGTTCTGGCCGGTGGTGCCGTCGATCACCATCAGCACTTCATGCGGCGCGGTGTCGTCGATCTTGCCGAGCACGCGCTTGATCTTGCCCAGTTCGGCCATCAAGCCCTGCTGCGTGTGCAGCCGGCCTGCGGTGTCGGCGATCAGCACTTCGGTGCCGCGCGCCTTCGCGGCCTGCAGCGCGTCGAACGCGACCGACGCTGCGTCGGCGTTCTGGCCCTGCGCGACCACCGCGACGCCGTTGCGCTCGCCCCAGGCCTGCAACTGCGCGACCGCAGCGGCGCGGAAGGTATCGCCCGCGGCCAGCATCAGCGTGCGGCCTTCGGCCTTGAAGCGGTGTGCCAGCTTGCCGATGGTGGTGGTCTTGCCGACGCCGTTGACGCCGACGGTGAGGATCACGAAGGGTTTGGCGCTGCGGTCGATGACGAGTGGTTTCGCCACCGGCGCCAGCATCGCGATCAGGTCCGCTCGGAGGGCTTTGAACAGCGCCTGTGCGTCGGCGAATTCGCGCGCCTTCATCCGCTTGCGCAACGATTCGATCAGCTGCGTGGTGGCGGTGACGCCGACATCGGCGGTGAGCAGGGCGGTTTCGATCTCGTCCAGCAGGTCGTCGTCGAGCTTGGGGTTGCGCGAGAACAGGCCGCCGAAACTGCGGGCGATGCTGCTGTTGCGCAGGCGCTCGCGCCAGCCGGGTTTGCCGGGCGCGGCGGCGGGGGTGTCAGCGGGAGTGTCGGCGGGCGCGTCGGCGGCTGCCGGGGCGGCGGGCGCATCGTGATGCTGGATCGCGACCTGTTGCATGTCGGTCGGCGCTTCGATGGGCGCACCGGCTTCGAAGGCATCCACGATCTGGTGGGACTCGACAGGCGTCGTGGCCTGCGTTGCCGCATCCGGTTTCTTGCGGCGGAAGAAGGGAATCATCGCGAGCGGTTGTCCTGGATCTTGCAGGGGGTCGGTATGGCGCCGGGAATGGGGCTTCTCAAGTCGGATCCATCGGCCCTGGCGGCGTGTTTCGGTGTCCGCCGGACCGCCGTCGATGTCCGGCGCGGCCGGGACGGCGGTCGATGCGGGCTGGCCGAAGCGGGTTGGCTGAAAGCATCCGGCGAACGCAAACCGCACCGGCTGTTGGACAATGGCGGGATGTTACCACCCGTCTCCCTTGCCCTTCGATGAAGCCTCTCTCCCCATGAAGCGCCCCGCCGACAGGGCGCCGGCCACGCCGAAGCCCGCCGGTGTCGTCCGCATCATCGGCGGCGACTGGCGGGGCACCCGGTTGCCGGTCGCCGACCGCGATGGCCTGCGCCCCACCGCCGATCGCGTCCGCGAGACGCTGTTCAACTGGCTGCAGCCGATGCTGCCCGGCGCGCGGGTGCTGGATCTGTTCGCCGGCACCGGCGCGCTGGGACTGGAAGCGGTGTCGCGCGGCGCGCGCGAGGCGGTGTTGGTGGAGCGCGACCCGCCGCTCGCCGAGGGGCTGCGCCAGCTCGCGGCGAAGTTGCCGGGCGGCGAACGGGTCCAGGTCGTGTGCGCCGATGCGCTGGACTGGCTGCGCAGGACACCCGGCGGTTTCGGTTCCGACGGTGCGGGTCACACGGGGTTCGATCTGGTTTTTGTCGATCCGCCGTTCGCCGGCGAACTTTGGCGTCCGGCGTTCGAGGCGTTGGAAGGCCATGTCGCCGACGAAGCCTGGCTGTATGCGGAATCGCCGTCGCCGGTGCAGCCGGGCGCCGTCTGGCGACCGCATCGCGAAGGACGGACCCGCGACGTGCATTACGCGCTCTACCGGCGCGGCCCGGCTTGAGCGGACCTGTCGGGTGAGCCGGGCCGGGCGGGCCTGAGCCGTTCGACGCGCTGTTACACTTGGGGCTGTCTCCGTTTTCGGTGATCCATTCGACGCCATGTCCACGGCTTCCCATTCCCCAGGTGCGCGCACGCCCGCAGCCAGGATCGCGGTCTACCCCGGTACCTTCGATCCGATCACCAACGGCCACCTCGACCTGGTCGAGCGCGCCGCACCGCTGTTCGAACGGCTGATCGTGGGCGTCGCCGAAAGCCCGGGCAAGCGCCCGGCGCTGGCACTGGCGCTGCGCGTGGACCTGGCCCGCGATTCGCTGTCGCGGTTCCCGAACGTCGAGGTCCGCGGCTTCGATTCGCTGCTGGCGCACTTCGTCAGCGAGGTCGGCGCCGGGGTGCTGCTGCGCGGCCTGCGCGCGGTGTCCGATTTCGAATACGAGTTCCAGCTCGCCAGCATGAATCGCCATCTGATTCCCGATGTCGAGACGCTGTTCCTGACGCCGGCCGAGCAATATGGCTTCATATCCTCATCGCTGGTGCGCGAAGTGTCCCGCCTCGGCGGCGACGTTTCCGGCTTCGTGCCGCCGGCGGTGAACCGGGCGCTGTTGGCCGAATGGCAGCGCGGCCGGGATTGAGCTGTCGATGCCTCGCCGTTGATGCCGCACCCGTTCTTTCCGTTCCGAATCGTGCTCACACCTGGGATTTTCGACCTATGAACATCATCGCCCGCCTGCTGCTGATCGCCGCTCTCACCATGCCCTTCGCGGCCTGCAAGAAAGAAGAGGACGCCAAGAAGGAGACCGCTACCGCTCCGATGGCTGCGCCTACCAACGAGGATGCCGCCGCCTGGCGCGCCTATGTCACCGATGTGGTCGGCCGCAACATGGAAGGCGTGACCAGCCAGCCCTTCATCTATCTGCTGCCGCCGGAAAGCTCGGACGACTTCGAAGGCCTCTACGGCCGCCTGCTGGACAAAGCGCAGTCGGACGTTTCGCGCGGCATCCTCGCCGGCAACCTGTTGGCCTTCGCGTCGGCGTCGCCGTCTTCGACCAAGTCCGCGGATCTTGTCGTGGCGTCGTTCGCGGACGTCAAGCCGGACAAACTCAAAGGCGTGAAGCTGCTCTTCATCGGCAAGGCCGAGGACAGCGACCGGGTCAAGGCCGCTGTCGAGCCGTCCGGCGTGAACTATGTCTTCGTCGAAACGAAGTGATTCGCCGCGGCGGTTGATTCCGCCGCTTTCGATCCGCCGGTTTTCGACCGCTACGCGCCCGCATCGTCCGTCGTCGCGGCCTTCGCGCCGCGACGACGATCCGGGTTGCGCATGTCGCTGAAGATCAACGCCCTCTGCGTGAATTGCGACGTCTGCGAGCCGGCCTGTCCGAATCGCGCGATCTCGCAGGGCGAGACCATCTATGTGATCGATCCGGCGCGCTGCACAGAATGCGTCGGCCATTACGACGAACCGCAGTGCGTGGTGGTGTGCCCGGTCGAATGCATCGACCCGGATCCCGCGTTTCCGGAGTCGAACGAGGCGTTGCTGGCGAAGCTGGCGCGTCTGCAGGAGCAAGACGCATGAAGACTCGAACCCCTTTCGCGCTGGGCCTGGCCTGCGCGCTCGCATTCGCGCCGCTGTTGTTCGCGCAGCCGGCGCATGCGCAGCCCGCCTCTGCCCAGACTGCGACGGGCGCCAAGCCCGCCCGCCCGCCGGGCGCCGCCATCGCCAGCGCGCACGCGCTCGCCAGCGAAGCCGGCATGGACATCCTGCGCCAGGGCGGCAACGCCTTCGACGCTGCGGTCGCGGTGTCGTCGGTGCTGTCGGTGGTCGAGCCGATTTCCTCCGGCCTGGGCGGCGGCGGTTTCTTCCTGCTGCACGACGCGAAGACCGGCAAGGACATCTTTATCGATGCGCGCGAAACCGCGCCGGCCGCGGCCACGCAGGCGGAGTATCTCGACGCCAAGGGCCAATTCGACCGCGACCGCGCGACCAACGGGCCGTGGTCGGCGGGCATTCCCGGCTTGCCTGCGGGTCTGGTGCACATGGCGACGAACTACGGTCGCTTGCCGCTGAAGACGTCGTTGGCGCCGGCGATCCGCATCGCCCGCGACGGGTTCCCGGTCTACGCACGGCTTGCGGGCGGTTACACCGCGCGGCGCGAAGTGATGGAGCGCTACCAGGGCACCCGGGCCGTGTTCCTGGCCGATGGCGATCCGCCGAAGGGAGGCGAACTGCTGAAGCAGCCCGATCTGGCGCGCACGCTGGAACTGCTGGCCGACCAGGGCTTCGACGGTTTCTATCGCGGCCCGCTGGCGAAGAAACTGCTGGCCGGGGTGAAGGCCGAGGGCGGGCAGTGGACCGCGGAGGAACTGGCCGGCTACCGCATCCGCGAGCGCGCGCCGCTGCGTTTCGAATACGACGGCTGGGAGATCGTGACCGCGCCGCCGCCGTCGTCCGGCGGCGTGGCGCTGGCACAGATGATGCAGATGCTGGAGCCGTGGGATCTCGCCAGGCTGCCGCAGGCCCAGCGCGTGCATCTCACCGTCGAAGCGATGCGCCGCGCGTACCGCGACCGCACGTTCTATCTCGGCGATCCGGACTTCGTGGACGTGCCCGTGCGCACGCTCACCAGCGCCGATTACGCCGCCGGGCAGCGTTCCACCATCCACCCGGCCAAGGCCACCCCCAGCGACATGCTCTCGGGCGAACAGACGCCGCTGGAAGACGACGAAACCACGCATTTCTCGATCATCGACGCCGAAGGCAATTACGTCGCAGGCACCCAGACGGTGAACCTGCTGTTCGGTTCCGGCCTGATCCCGCCCGGCACCGGCGTGCTGCTCAACAACGAGATGGACGACTTCGCGCTGAAGCCCGGCACGCCGAACGCGTTCGGGGTGATGGGTTACGACGCCAACGCGCCGAAGCCCGGCAAACGCATGCTCAGTTCGATGACGCCGACCTTCATGAGCTCGCCCGATCGCGTCGCCGTGCTGGGCACGCCCGGCGGCAGCCGCATCATCACGATGGTGCTGCTGGGCGCGCTGGGCTATGCCGACGGCCTCGACGCCCAGGCCGTCGCCGCGCTGCCGCGCTATCACCACCAGTGGATGCCCGACGGCATCGGCACCGAGCGCGACGCGCTACCGGACGATGTCGTCGCCGCGCTGCGCGCGATGGGTCATACCGTGATCACCCCGAAGGACGCCGCCGACGGCCGCCGCTCCAGCGACAGTTGGGGCAACCTGCAGACGGTGGAATGGAATCGTCGCGACAACACGCTTCACGGCGGCAGCGATCCGCGCAACCCGGTGGGCAAGGCGCTGGTCGACACCGCGCCCGCCGCCGGTGGGCAGTGATGCGGTAACGGACCGCATGAGTCTCTTCCAGCACCTGCCGCACGTCTGCCCGCGCGTTCGCCTGCGCAGGCTGCGCGCCTCCGATTTCCGCAACTTCCACGCGTATCGCAGCGACCCCGAGGTCGCCCGTTACCAGGGCTGGGCGCCGATGTCGGAAACCGAGGCGTCCGAAAGCCTGCGCGAGTACGCCAGGAACGCCGGTCTTGAGCCGGGCGAATGGGCGCAGATCGGCATCGCCGCGCTGGAAGACGATCGCTTGATCGGCGATCTCGGCGTCTGGCTGGCGCCCGACGGGCGCTGGGCGGAATTCGGCGTGTCGCTGCACCCGCAGGTCCAGCGCACCGGGCTTGGCCTGGAGTCGGCGCAGGCGCTGATCGCGCTGTTGTTCGCGCATACGTCCGCGCTGCGCGTGGTGGCGGCCACGGATGCGCGTAATCTTGCCTGCATCGGCCTGCTGGAGCGCCTCGGCATGCGTCTGGCCGATACCGCCGAAGCGGAATACAAGGACGAGACGTGCATCGAGCACGTCTATGTCATCGAACGCGGGAGGTCCACGCCATGAAACTCTGGTCGTTACTCGGCAATTCGCAGAAACTCGACGGCGGTGCGATGTTCGGCAACGCGCCGCGCGCGGTCTGGGCGCGCTGGCTGCCGCCGGACGAGCTCAACCGCGTGCCGTTGGCCTGCCGCGCGCTGCTGGCCAGCCCGCTCAACGGCAGGACGGTGCTGTTCGAAACCGGTATCGGCGCGTTCTTCGACCCGCACATGCGCGAGCGCTACGGCGTGGTCGAAGACCGCCACATGCTGCTCGACTCGCTCGCCGTCGCGGGTTTCGCCCACGAAGACATCGATGTCGTGGTGCTCTCGCATCTGCACTTCGATCATGCCGGCGGACTGCTGGCGCCGTGGCAGCAGGGTCGCGCGCCGGAGCTGCTGTTTCCGAACGCGACCTTCGTGGTCAGCGCGGCGTGCTGGGATCGCGCGCGGTATCCGCATCCGCGCGACCGCGCCAGCTTCATCCCGGAACTGCCGGCGCTGCTGCAGGCCAGCGGCCGGCTGGAGATCGTCGACGGCGCGCATTCGGCCGCGCTCGGCGACGCGGTGCGCTTCCACTACAGCCACGGCCACACGCCCGGGCTGATGCTGGCCGAAATCGTCGGCCCGGACATCGTCGACGGCGAAGCCCACGGCGGCGTGGTGTTCTGCGCCGACCTCATCCCCGGGCGGCCGTGGGTGCATGTACCGATCACGATGGGTTACGACCGCAATCCGGAAATGCTGATCGACGAGAAGCGCGCTTTCCTCGAAGACAAACTCGCGCGCAACGTGCACCTGTTCTTCACCCACGATCCCGACTGCGCGCTGGCGCAGGTGGTGCGCGACGACAAGGGCCGGTTCGCCACCATCCACGACACGCCCACGCTACAGGCACGGTCGCTGGCGGCCTGAGCGGGCCGTGCCTTCCTTTCCCTACGAGTGATGCCCATGCCCAAGATCACCCTGCTGTTCGCGTCGCTGCATGTCCTGTTGATGTTGGCGTTGGCCGTGCGCGTGGTCGGCCACCGCCGCGCGCTGAAAATCGGGATCGGCGACGGCGGCGACATGCGGCTCGCGCGCAAGGTCCGCGCGCACGGCAACTTCATCGAAAACGTGCCGTTGGCGCTGCTGATGCTGGGCCTGCTGGAGCTCTCCGGCCTGGGGGCGCCGTGGCTGTGGGGCCTGGGCGGCACGCTGCTGCTGGCGCGCGCGCTGCATGCCTACGGACTGTCGCGTCATGCCGGCGTGTCGCCCGGCCGTTTCTGGGGCGTGATCCTGACCTGGGCCGTGCTGCTGGCGATGGCCGGGACGGGCGTGGGGATGTTCTTCGCCGCGATGTGATGAGCGGTCGCGGTGCGGTGCTTCAGGCCGGCGTGCCGAAAATCCGGTCGCCTGCATCGCCCAGGCCGGGCAGGATGTAGCCGTGCTCGTTCAGGCGTTCGTCGATGGCGGCCACCACCACTTCGGTGTCCGGATGCGCCGCTTCCAGCGCGCGCAGACCTTCCGGCGCCGCGACCAGGAAGATCGCCTTGATTCGCGCCACGCCCGAGGCCTTGAGCATGTCGATGGCGGCGATGGCGCTGCCGCCGGTCGCCAGCATCGGGTCGATCAGCAGCGCGGTGCGGCCGGCGATGTCGTGGACCAGGCGTTCGTAATACGCATGCGGCCGCAATGTCTGTTCGTCGCGGCGTAGCCCGATCACGCTGACCGGCGCCGACGGCAGCAGCACCTGCACGCCGGGCAGGAAGCCCAGGCCCGCGCGCAGGATCGGCACCAGCGTGATCTGCTGCTGGTCGCATCGGCCGATCGTCAGCGGCCCGGCCCAAGTGTCGACGGTGGCATCGTGCAAGGCCAGATCGGCGGTGGCTTCGTAGGCGAGCAGGGCGGCGACTTCGCCGACCACCTGCCGGAACAGCGCCGGGCCGGTAGCGGCATCGCGCAGGATGCCGAGTTTGTGGCGGACCAGCGGATGGCGGACTTCGAGGGTTTTCATGGGCGCAAGATTAACCGACGACGAGGCTTCGTAGCCCGTATCCCGCGAAGCGGGATGCGGGAGCGTTGCCGCTGTCGTGGTCCTACGGGATCGATCCTGCGTCGATCGATTGCGCGAAGCGCGCCACTGCTTCGGCGCAGCAGTCCGTGCGCGTCTGCAGCAGGAGATGCGGGCCGTCGAGCGCGATCTGCCGTGCGTTCGGGATGTCTGCGATCAATTGGCGGCCGGCGCCGGGACGCAGCAGACGGTCATGATTCGCCTTCAACGACAGCGTGGGTACGGCGATGCGCGCGAGCCGGTCCGACATGTCGATGCGCATCGCGGCGGCGGCGCGGGCGCGCTGCACCGCCGGCGCGACGTCATCCAGCGCGGCGCGCAGCGTCCGCCGGAGTTCGGGCGTGCTCCAGCGCCCCAGCAGCATCGCCGACAGCACGGCCGTCGGCAGGGCGCGCGTCGGCGCGAACCGGGTCAGCGGCGCGAACGGCGCCAGCAATGGCACCGGCGCGCGGGCGAAGGTGGTCGACAACACCAGCCCGATGAGGTTCGGTGGCGGGTCGGCGGCGATCGAAATCGCGATCGGACCGGAGAACGATTCGCCCAGCAGAACGAACCGCGCCTGCCGCGGCAGCGCGGCGCGGGCGAAGGCTTCGAGTTCGGCATAACCGAGCGGCCGGTCCGGTGGATAACCGACGGCGTCGACGTTGCCGAAGCCGGCGGTGCGCGCGGCGCTGACGAAGCTGTCCAGCATCCGCGTGGTGCCGTCGAGCCCGGGGAGGATGTACAGATCGGTCATGCGGCGGAAGCGTCGAATCGCGGGCAAAAAGAAAGCCGGACAGCGCCGGCTTTCTTCGTTTCCATCATGGCGTGCCGACAGCTCAGGCCGCAGCGGCCTGCTGCTGGCGCGGGCCTTCCAGCAGCGCGCGCTTGATCATCGCGACCAGCAGGTCCAGTTCGTCGCTGCGCATCGCGAAGTGCGGGGTGAAGCGCAGCGAGTTCTCGCCGCCGTGGATCACGCCGATGCCGTGTTCGCGCATCCATTCCTCGGTCGAACCGGTGCCGTAGCCCTTGAATTCCGGCGACAGCTCGCAGGAGAACAGCAGGCCGGTGCCCTGGACCTTGGTGATCAGGCCCGGCAGTTCGGCTTTCAGCGCTTCGAGTTTCGACAGCGCTTCCTGGCCGCGCTCGCGGATGTTCGCGCGCACCGCCGGCGTGAGCAGGCCCAGCACGGTGCAGGCGACGTCCAGCGCGCGCGGGTTGGTGGTCATGGTGTTGCCGTAGGTGCCCTTGCGGTACAGGCCGGCGGCGCGTTCGTTCACGGCCAGCACCGACAGCGGGTACTGCGCGGCGTTGAGCGCTTTCGAATAGGTTTCCATGTCCGGCGGTTCGATGCCTTCGAAGCCCGGGTAGTCGACCACCGACAGCACGCCGTGGGCGCGCAGGCCGGCCTGGATCGAATCGACCAGCAGGATCGAGCCGTGCGCCTTGGTCAGCGCGCGGGCCAGGTCGTAGAACGCGCGCGGCACCGAGCGGCCCGGGTCGCCTTCGCCCATCACCGGCTCCAGGAACATCGCTTCGATGAACCAGCCGTTGGCGTCGGCATCGGCGAAAGCCTTCCGCAGCGCGTCGCCGTCGTAGGGCTCGACCGTGATCACGCTGTCCTCGCCGCGGAAGCTGGCGAGGTGCTGCACGTAGTTCTTGCGGCTGGAATCGGAATACAGCGCCGGGCGTTCGGTGCGGCCGTGGAAGCTGCCCTTCACGACCAGACGCTTGATGGTGCGGCCGGCGTGCGGCGCGCCCGGGTCGGTCATCAGCTTGGCGTTGACGTCGACGATGCGGCAGCCCAGCGACACCGACTCCGAGCCCGAATTGAGGCACAGGAATTTGTCGTAGGGACAGGCGCCGACGGTGTGGCCGATTTCGCTGCGGATCGCGCGCTCGAAGCGCAGTTGCGACAGGCTGGGGGTCATGATGTTGGCCATCACCTGGGGCCGCGCCATCGTCTCCAGCACCGCCTTGGGGGCGTGACCGAAACCGAGCATGCCGTAGCCGCCGGAGTCGTGCAGCACCGCGCCCTTCAGGGTGACGACCCACGGCCCGCGCGCGGCCAGCGCGACGTACGGGTTGACGGTGTCGTTCGAATAGAAATTGACGAAGCCGGCCTGTACCGCGAGCGCCTGGGCGGTTTCGTCGAGATCGAGCAGGTCGGCGAATTCCGCGCGGATCGCGGTGTATTCGGCGCCTGCGGCGTCGATCGCTTCGACCAGATCGGGATGCGCGGCGGCGAATGTCAGGATGGTCGTGTCGTCCAGCCCGTGGGTGCGGCGCGCGCCGGCATGGGCGCGGAGCGGGGCGAGGGTGTCGAGCAAAGCCATGGATAGGCCTCCAGCAGAAAACGTCGAGCTGTCCATTATCGCGATCCGCATGACGTTTAATAGTTGTGATCTGTGCGGAATTCATCGATATTTCGTCGATTCGACGAAACCGGACGTGCAAATGAAGCTCTCCGACACCGATCAACAGCTGCTCTCACTGCTTCGTGAGAATGCCAGGGCGTCCACCGCCGAGATCGCCCGCCGGCTGGGCCTGTCGCGGACCACGGTGCAGAGCCGCATCGAGCGACTGGAGCGGGAAGGGGTGATCGGCGGCTACACCGTGCGCGTCGACGACGAATACGAGCGCGGCCAGGTGCGCGCGCACATCATGATCGCCGTCCAACCCAAGCAGATGACCTCGGTGGTGGCGGCGCTGCGCGCGATGCCGGAGCTGCGGTCGCTGCATTCGATCAGCGGGGTCTTCGACCTGATCGCGATCGGCGCCGTGCCGGGCGTGGGCGAGTGGGATGTGCTGACCGACCGGATCGGCGCGATCGAGGGCGTGGAGCGCACCACGTCTTCGATCATCCTGTCCACCAAGTTCGAGCGCTGAGGCTGCCGTCATGCCTGCCGTGAGGTGGCCTGCCATCACGCTGCCCGTGGTCGACATCGCCCCGATGCTGGGCGGCGCGGATGCGGAGGCCCGCGGCCGGGTGGCGGCCGAGATCGGCGAGGCCTGCCGCGCGCACGGCTTCTTCTATATCGCCGGTCACGGCATCGACGAAGCGCTGCAGGCGCGGCTGCGGGATACCAGCCGTGGGTTCTTCGCGCTGCCGGCGGCGGAGAAGATGCGCGTGGAGATGCGGCATGGCGGCCGCGCGTGGCGCGGTTACTTCCCGGTGGGCGGCGAGCTGACCAGCGGCCGGCCGGATCTGAAGGAAGGCCTGTATTTCGGTACGGAGCTGCCGCCTGACGACCCGCGGGTGCGCGCCGGCTGGCCGCTGCACGGCGCCAATCTGTGGCCGGCGCATCCGCTGGCGCTGCGCGCGGCGGTGCTGGACTACATGGCGGCGGCCACCTGCGCCGCGCAGGCGGTGCTCGACGCGGTGGCGCTGGGTCTGGGGCTGGAGGGCGACTGGTTCCGGCGCCACTACACCGGCGATCCGACCGTGCTGTTCCGGGTGTTCCGCTATCCGCCGCAAGCGCCCGGCGAGGCGGGTTGGGGCGTGGGCGAGCACACCGACTACGGCCTGCTGACCCTGCTGCTGCAGGACGACGTGCCCGGGCTGCAGGTGCGCACGCCGCAGGGCTGGCTGGACGCACCGCCGCTGCCGGGCACGCTGGTGTGCAACATCGGCGACATGCTCGACCGGCTGACCGGCGGCACCTATCGCTCCACGCCGCACCGGGTGCGCAACGCCAGCGGTCGCGAGCGTTTCTCGTTTCCGCTGTTCTTCGATCCCGACTTCATTGCCCGGGTCACGCCGCTGCCGGAGCACGCCCGGATCGATCCCGGGCGCGTGGCCGCGGATCGCAGTGCACGCTGGGACGGGGCCAGCGTGCTGGCGCCGTTCGAGGGCACCTACGGCGACTACCTGCTGGGCAAGGTCGGCAAGGTCTTCCCGCAACTGCGCGAAGCGGTGGGCTAAGCGCGGCCCGCGACGGGCGGGCGGCTACAATGCGTGCCCGATGCCGTGCGACGCGATGAAGAAATCCGACTTCCACTTCGAACTGCCCGAAGCCCTGATCGCGCAGGCGCCGCTGGCCGAGCGCTCCGCCAGCCGCCTGCTGGTGGTGCCGCCGGCGACGGGCGATTTCCAGGATCGGTCGGTGCGCGATCTGCCCGATCTCTTGCAGCCGGGCGACCTGCTGATCTTCAACGACACCCGGGTGATCCCGGCGCGACTGTTCGGCCAGAAGGCGACCGGCGGGCGGGTCGAAATCCTGATCGAACGGCTGCTGCCCGGCGACGAGGCGCGCGCGCAGGTCGGCGCCAGCAAATCGCCGAAGGCGGGCAGCCGGGTCGCGCTGGATGCCGGTGGCGAAGCCGAGGTGCTGGGCCGCGACGGCGAGTTCTACCATCTGCGCTTCCACGTCGGCGAAGGGCTGGAAAGCTGGCTGCTGCACGCCGGCCGGCTGCCGCTGCCGCCGTACATCCGCCGCGAGCCGGGTGCAGACGACCACGAGCGCTACCAGACGGTGTTCGCGAAGGAAATCGGCGCGGTCGCCGCCCCCACCGCCGGCCTGCATTTCGACGCGCCGTTGCTCGAGGCATTGCGCGCGCGCGGCGTCGAATTCGGGCACGTGACCCTGCACGTCGGCGCCGGCACGTTCCAGCCGATGCGCGCCGACGACGTGCGCGAACACCGCATGCACAGCGAATGGTTGAACGTGGGCGCCGAACTGGTCGCGCAGGTGCGCCGCACCCGCGAGCGCGGCGGTCGCGTGGTCGCGGTGGGCACGACCGTGGTGCGTGCGCTCGAGAGCGCCATGCGCAACAACGATGCAGGCGAACGCGAGCTGCAACCGTTCGCAGGCGAAACCCGGATCTTCATTTTTCCGGGCTACCGCATCCGCAGCGTCGACGCGATGCTCACCAACTTCCACCTGCCGGAAAGCACGCTGCTGATGCTGGTGTCGGCGTTCGCCGGCAAGGACCGGGTATTCGCCGCCTACGCGCATGCGGTGCGTGAGCGCTACCGGTTCTTCAGCTACGGCGATGCGATGCTGCTGTTTCCGTCTGCGGCGTCCACGCCCGCCGAGCCCGCGCATGCAGCTTGATTTCGCCGCGCTGCCGGCGCGAGAGGCCTATCGCTGGTTGACCGCCACGGTCACCCCGCGGCCGATCGCCTGGGTGTCCACGCGCTCGGCCGACGGCATCGACAACCTCGCGCCCTTCAGTTTTTTCCAGGTAGTCTGCGACGCGCCGCCGACGTTGATGCTGAGCATCGGCCTGCGTCCCGACGGTGTGGAGAAAGACACGCTGCGCAATCTGCGCGAGCGCGGTGAACTGGTCATCCATCTGGTCTCGGCGGCGCAGGCGGAGACGATGAACGCCACTGCCGCCGCGTTCCCGCACGGCGTGAGCGAGTTCGAGCGCTGCGGCGTAACGTCCGCGGCGTCGCAGCGCATCGCGCCGCTGCGGGTGGCCGGCAGTGCGGTCGCCTTCGAATGCCGGCTGGCTGCGATCCAGGCGTATCCGGCCGATACGCCGAGCCACCATCTGGTGTTCGCAGAAGTGCTGCTCGCGCATATCGACGATGCGGCGATGACCGACGCGCGCCACGTCGACCCGGCGAAGCTCGATCTGATCGGGCGCCTCGGCGGTGCGGCCTATGTCCGTACCCGCGATATCTTCCAGCTCGAGCGGCCGGCGAGTCCACCGGTCCGCATCACCCCCAGGAGTCGCGCATGATCGCTGTCGTGCCCGTTTCACTCCGCCGTATCCAGGAAGCCTCCATGCGTTTTCTCTCCCGCGCCATCTCCCGTCCCTTCGCCGCTGCCGCGTTGCTCACCGTGGCAGCGGCGGGTTTTGCGTCCGCTGTCGCCGCGCAGACGCCGGCCGCGCAGACGCCTTCGAAGGAACTCAATCTCTACACCACCCGGGAACCGGGCCTGATCCAGCCGCTGCTGGACAGTTTTACCGGTGAAACCGGGATCAAGGTCAACACCGTGTTCCTGCGCGACGGTCTGCTGGAGCGGGTGAAGGCCGAGGGCGAGCGTTCGCCCGCCGACCTGCTGATGACCGCGGACAGTGGCAATCTGATCGATCTGGTGCTGGGCGATGTGACCCAGGGCGTCAAGTCGAAATCCCTGGAATCGGCGATTCCGCCGCACCTGCGTGGCCGTACCGGCCACTGGTTCGCGCTTTCGCTGCGCGACCGCGTGCTCTACGCCGAGCGCTCGCTGAAGCTCGCGGGCTTCCGTTACGAGGATCTGGCCAAGCCCGAATGGAAGGGCCGCATCTGCCTGCGTTCCGGTCAGCATCCCTACAACATCAGCCTGATCGCCGCGATGATCGCGCACAAGGGCGAGGCGAAGACTGAAGTCTGGCTGCGCGCGGTCAAGGCGAATCTGGCGCGCAAGGCCACCGGCGGCGACCGCGACGTGGCCCGCGACATCCTTGCCGGGATCTGCGACATCGGCATCGCCAACGCCTATTACGCGGGCCGCATGAAGTCCGCGCCGGAAGGCAGCGAACAGCGGCGCTGGGGCGATGCGATCCAGGTCGTGCGTCCTGTCTTCGCGGGCGGCGGCACCCACGTCAACATCAGCGGCGCGGCCGTGGCCCGGCACGCGCCGAACCGCGCCAACGCGGTGCGCCTGCTCGAATATCTGGTGTCCGACCGCGCCCAGAGCGCCTATGCGCAGGCCAATTACGAGTCTCCGGTGAAGAAGGGCGTGACGCTGGATCCGATCGTCGCCGGTTTCGGTCCGCTCAAGGTCGATCCGCTGCCTTTGGCCGACATCGTCAAGCATCGCGCGCGCGCCAGCGCGCTGGTCGATCGCGTCGGCTTCGACGAGTGACGCCGCGTGTCTGCCGGGTAATGCGTTGACGGCCCGGGACTGATGCGGTCGGGGAAGGGCGAGGGCCTGTGGCTTGCGGCTGCGTTCGTGATCGCGGCCGTGGTCGCGCTGCCGCTGGGCGCATTGCTGTGGACCGCGGCGCAGGGCAGCGATGGGCTGTGGTCGCATCTGGCCGCGCACGTGTTGCCGCAGGCGACCTTGAATACGCTGCTGTTGCTGGCCGGCGTGGCTGCGGTGGCGGTGCCGTTGGGCACGGTCTGCGCATGGCTGGTGACCGCCTACGAGTTTCCGGGCCGGCGCGTGTTCGGCTGGGCGCTGCTGCTGCCGCTGGCGGTGCCGACGTACATCGTCGCCTTCGCCTACCTCGATCTGTCGCATCCGCTGGGCCCGCTGCAGACGGCGCTGCGCGCGATGCTGGGTTACGACAGTCCGCGCGATTTCCGTCTGCCCGACCTGCGCTCGCTGCCGGCGTGCATCGTGCTGTTGGGGCTGGTGCTGTATCCCTATGTCTATCTCTGCGTGCGCGCGATGTTCGCCGTGCAGGCCGCCAGCCTGGTGGAGGCCGCGCGCTCGCTCGGCGTGGGCGGCGTGGCGCTGTTCGTACGCGTGGCGCTGCCGTTGGCGCGCCCGGCGATCGCGGTAGGCGCGGCGCTGGTGCTGCTGGAAACGCTCAACGATATCGGCGCTTCGGAGTTCCTCGGCGTGAAGACGCTGACGGTGGCGGTCTACACCACTTGGGTGTCGCGTAGCGACCTGCCCGGCGCGGCGCAGATCGCGCTGGCGATGCTGGCGATGGTCATGCTGGCGCTGGCGCTGGAGCGCCACGGCCGTCGACGTCAGCGCTACGCCGCCGTCGGGAGGCCGCGACCGCTGGCCGTACAACGCCTGCACGGCGGGCGGGCACTGCTGGCGACGGCCGCCTGCGCGCTGCCGGTGCTGCTGGGTTTCGTGGCGCCCGCCGCACATCTGGCGGTCGAAGCCGCGGCGCGGCTGCGCGGCGATGGCATCTCGCCGCAGCTGTGGGCCAGTGCCGGCAATACGCTGCGGATCGCTGCGCTCGCCACCGCAACCACATTGGCTGCTGCGCTGGTGCTGGTCTGGGCCACCCGCCTGGCGAATGCACGCCGACGCGGGACGGCGGCTGCGGCAGCGCTGCGGGTCGGCAGCCTGGGCTATGCCTTGCCGGGCACGGTGCTGGCGATTGCCCTGCTGATCGCTGCGGCCGGTGCCGATCGTGCGCTGGGCATGCTGTCCGATGCGGCGCCGCTGCTGATGGGCAGTCTGAGCCTGCTGGTGCTGGCTTGCACGGTGCGGTTTCTGGCCATCGCTACCGGCGGGCTGGAGGCGGGCATGGCGCGGATTCCGTCGTCGCTCGATCAGGCCGCGCGCGGCCTGGGCGCGGGGCCAAGCGCCAGCCTGTTGCGGGTGCATCTGCCGTTGCTGCGTCCGGCGCTGGCCGCCGCGGCGATGCTGGTCTTTGTCGATGCGATGAAGGAGCTGCCGGTCACGCTGATGCTGCGGCCGTTGAACGTGGACACCCTGGCGACTTGGCTCTATGCCGAAGCCGCGCGCGGCACCTACGAGGAGGGCGCGGTGGCCGCGCTGCTGATCGTGCTGGCCGGGTTGCCGGCGGTGCTGCTGCTGGCGATGAGCGGATTCGGCGGCGGCGAACGGACCGTCGTTGCGCCAGCCTCCGTCGCGATGCCCGGCCCCGCTTCCGAACACGTGTCCGCAAGGGCGCCCGAACGCACTTTCCCGCGATGAAACCCCCGATGCACGATCAGATCCCGACCGCTACCGACATCCCGCTGCTGCATCTGGAGGCGGTGACGGTGGCCCATGCCGGCGCGCCCGGCGCGCGACCGACCATCGATGGCCTGTCGCTGCGGCTGGCGCGCGGCGAGATCGGCTGTCTGCTGGGGGCTTCGGGGTGCGGCAAGACCACGGTGTTGCGCGCCATCGCCGGCTTCGAGCCGCTGCGGGGTGGACGGATCAGCCTCGACGGCCGCGTCATCGCCTCCGTCGGCGTGGGCCTGCCGCCCGAAGCGCGGCGCATCGGCATGATGTTCCAGGATTACGCGCTGTTCCCTCATCTGGACGTAGCGGCCAATGTCGCCTTTGGCCTGCATGCGCTGCCCCGCGCGGTGCGCGCCGCGCGCGCGCGCGAACTGCTTGCGCTGGTGGGGCTGGCCGACCGGGCCGCTGCCTACCCGCACGAACTCTCCGGCGGCCAGCAGCAGCGTGTCGCGCTGGCCCGAGCCCTGGCCCCGGCGCCGTTGCTGGTATTGCTGGACGAGCCATTCTCCAACCTCGACGTGGAAATCCGTGGCCGGCTGGCCGAGGACACCCGCAGTCTGCTGAAGGCCGCCGACGCGACCGCGCTGCTGGTGGTGCACGATCAGGAAGAAGCCTTCGCGATGGCCGACCGCATCGGCGTGATGGCCGACGGCCGGATCCTGCAATGGGATGCGCCTGAAGCGCTTTATGCCCGTCCACGCGACCGCCGGGTTGCGGGTTTCATCGGGCGGGGCGACTGGTTGCGCAGCGAAACCCTGGGGATGGGGGAGGGCGCGGACTTGCGTTTGCGCCCCGGACAACTGCTTGCGGACACCGACGGCCCGCTGTCCGCGGTGCTGGAATCTGCTCGCTTCCGCGGTCCGCATCACGTGGGTCGCGTGCGATTCGAGACGGGGGAAGTCACGGAGATCGAACTGGACGCCGCCGCCGCCTCGCGCATCGGCGAGCCGCTGCGCCTGCGGCTGGTGGGCGAGCCCATGCGTTTTCCGCGTGCCTGAAAGGCTGTCCGGGACGCCGATTACCGGCGTGCGCAGCGAAGCGGCAGGCATCGACGCAAGAACGGGCTGCGGTCGAAGCGCCGGCCGGACCGGCGCGCTCGGTCATAATGGTCCGATGTCCAGAATGTCCTTCGAACTGCTCGGCACCGACGGCGTGGCCCGTCGCGGCCGCCTCACTTTCCCGCGCGGCACCGTCGAAACCCCGGCCTTCATGCCGGTGGGCACCTACGGCTCGGTCAAGGGCGTGATGCCCGATCAGGTCCGTGCGCTCGGCGCCGAGATCATCCTCGGCAACACCTTTCATCTGTATCTGCGTCCGGGTCTGGACGTGATCGCCGATCACGGCGGCCTGCACGGGTTCACGCGCTGGAGCGGGCCGATCCTCACCGACTCAGGCGGCTTCCAGGTGTTCTCGCTCGCCCACAAGCGCAAGATCACCGAGGCCGGCGTCACCTTCGCCGCACCCACCGACGGCAGCAAGGTCTTCCTCGGCCCCGAAGAAAGCATGCGCATCCAGAAAGTGCTGGATTCGGACATCGTGATGATCTTCGACGAATGCACCCCGTATCCGGCGACTGAAGACGTGGCGCGCAAGTCGATGGAGCTGTCGCTGCGTTGGGCCGAGCGCTCTCGCAAGGCCCACGACGGCAACGACGCGGCGCTGTTCGGCATCGTCCAGGGCGGTGTCCACCACGACCTGCGCACCCGTTCGGCCGAGGCCCTGAAGCAGATCGGCTTCGACGGTTATGCGGTCGGGGGCCTGGCCGTGGGCGAGCCGGAGTCCGAGCGCAACGCGATGCTCGAACACACCTGTCCGCAGCTGCCGGCCGATCGGCCGCGCTATCTGATGGGAGTGGGGCGGCCGGAGGATCTGGTCGAGTCCGTGGCCCGCGGCATCGACATGTTCGACTGCGTGATGCCGACCCGGAACGCGCGAAATGGGCACTACTTCACGAGTTTCGGCACGGTACGCATCCGCAACAGCCGCTACGAGCGCGATCTGCGGCCGATCGAGGAGGGCTGCGGCTGTCATGCCTGCAGCAATGGCTACACCCGCGCCTACCTGCGCCACCTCGACCGCTGCAACGAAATGCTCGCGCCGATGCTGGGTACCCTGCACAACCTCTGGTACTACCAGAAGCTGATGGCCGACATCCGCGCCGCCATCGAAGCCGGCCGCTTCGCCGACTTCCGTGCGGCCTTCTACGCGGCCCGGGCCGAAGGGCGCGCCGCGCCGGGCTGAACTTCGGCGGTCGGCAGCGGTCGGGAAAGAAGCCGATCAGAACCGAAGGGGCCAACCGGCCCGGATGCGGCGGCGGGGTTGAAAGCCAGCAGCCCGGCCCGCATGGCATAATCCCCAGCTATTTTGCGCCACGGACCCATCATTGATGAATCTCCTCGATCTCCTGATTTCCCCCGCCTACGCCCAGGCCGCGCCCGCCGCCCCGGGCGCCGGCAGCCTGATGTCGACCCTGATGTTCCCGATCCTGCTGCTGGTGGTGATGTACTTCATCATGATCCGGCCGCAGATGAAGCGCGCCAAGGAACACCGCACGATGCTCGAAAAGCTGTCCAAGGGCGATGAAGTCATCACCAGCGGCGGCATCGCCGGTACCGTCCGCGACATCGGCGACAGCTTCATCAGCGTCGAAGTGTCCGACAATGTGCTGTTGCGCGTGCAGAAAGGCGCCATCGGTCACGTTCTGCCCAAGGGTACGCTGAAGTCGCTGTGATGCGCTTCGCCTGACCTTCCGATCCACCTCGAATGCGGCCGGTCCCAGGACCGGGCGCGGTGCATGTCATGCTCGAATATTCCCGCTGGAAATATGTCGTCATCCTGATCGTGGTGTTGCTCAGCGCGATCTACGCGTTGCCCAACATCTACCCGCAGGATCCCTCCGTGCAGATCTCCGCCGGCCGCGGCGCGACCATCGACGCCGCGCTGGAGCAGCGGGTGTCGCAGGTCATGGCGAAAGCCGGGCTGAAGACCAAGGGGATCGAGAAGCAGGGCGACAATCTGCTGGTTCGCACCGCGGACGCCGACAGCCAGAGCAAGGCCGCCGATGTCCTGGGCGACGCGCTGGGCAACCGTTATGTCGTCGCGATGAATCTCGCGTCGAACGTGCCCGATTGGCTGACCGCGATCGGCGCCAAGCCGATGGCCCTCGGCCTTGATCTGCAGGGCGGCGTGCATTTCCTGATGGAAGTGGACAAGAAGGCCGCGATCGACAAGCGCTTCGAGGCCTATCTGTCGGACATCCGCAGCACGCTGCGCGACGCGCGCATCAGCTACACGGCCGATCGTGATGGCGAAGCAGGCATGCGGATCACCCTTGTCCCGGGTACCGATGTCCCGAAAGCCGAAGCCCTGATCCGCAAGAATCTCGCCGCCGCCGCGGCCGACAGCGGCGCGCTGCTTGCGAACAATGCCTTCGCCTTCGAGACGGTGGGCAATGTCATCAGGATCCGGGTCTCCGAGGAGATGATCCGGCAGATGACCCTGCATGCCATCGAGCAGAACCTCGGCACGCTGCGCAACCGCATCAACGCGCTCGGCGTCGCCGAACCGATCCTCCAGCGTCAGGGCGCCGACCGCATCGTGGTGCAATTGCCGGGCGTACAGGACACCGCCAAGGCCAAACGTACGCTCGGCGCCACCGCCACACTGGAATATCGCGGCGTCTACGACGGCAATGCCTTCGACGCCCGCGACAGCGGCAACGTGCCTCCGGGCGCGCGCCTGTACGAGCGTCGCGAACTGGGTGCCGACGGCAAACCGATGCCGGTACTGCTCAACAAGCGGATCATCGTCGCCGGCGAAGACATGGTCGACGCCCGCACCTCGGTCGACCAGAACGGCCAGCCGGCGGTGACGGTGTCGCTGAATACCGCGGGCGGGCAGCGCATGCTGCAGCACACCACCGAAAACGTGAACAAGCCGATGGCGGTGGTGTTCATCGAGCGCATTCCGCAGGTGCGCATCGTCGACGGCAAGGAAGTGAAGACGTTCCAGGTGAAGGAGGAAGTCATCTCCATCGCCAACATCAACGAGCCGTTCGGCAAGCAGTTCCAGACCAGCGGCCTGGAGCGCAAGGAAGCCGACGATCTGTCTCGCCTGCTCAAGGCCGGCGCATTGGCCGCGCCGATGGATTTCGTCGAAGAGCGCACCGTCGGTCCGAGCCTCGGCAAACAGAACGTCGAGCGCGGACTGAAGGCCGTGGTGTTCTCGTTCGTGTTCGCGCTGGCGTTCTTCCTGCTGTATTACCGCATGTTCGGCGTGGTGACCTGTCTGGCGCTGTTGCTCAACCTGCTGATGGTTTTCGCCCTGATGTCGTTGTTCGGCGCGACGATGAGCCTGCCCGGTCTGGCCGGCATCGCGCTCACGGTCGGCCTGTCGGTAGACGCCAACGTGCTGATCAACGAACGAATACGCGAAGAACTGCGGGCCGGCCTGCCGCCGCAGACCGCCATCGCCGAAGGCTATAACCGCGCCTCGGGCACCATTCTCGACGCCAACATCACCGCATTCCTCGCCGGTCTGGCCATGTTCGCGTTCGGTACCGGCCCGCTGAAGGGCTTCGGTGTCACCACCATGCTCGGCATCGCGACCTCCGCCTACACCGCCGTCTCCGTGTCGCGCGGCATCGCTACGCTGATCTACGGCCGCCGTCGCAAGCTGCAGTCAGTTGCGATCTAAGGGAGCAGACTCATGAAACCTTTCAACGTGTTCCCCTACGACAGCAAGATCGATTTCATGCGCCTGCGCGTGATCTCGCTGATCATCGCCGCGCTCATCATGTTCGTCGGGATCGGCGCCATGTTCGCCAAGGGCTTCAATTTCGCCCTCGACTTCACCGGCGGCGTCAGCATCGAACTGGCCTACCAGAAACCCGTCGATGTCGAAGGCGTGCGCAAGCGCCTCGAGGATGCGGGCTACGAGAGCGCCCAGGTCCAGGCCTTCGGTACCGGCAAGGAAGTGCTGGTCCGCCTGCGCGACGAGTCCGCTACCAGGAAGACCGGCGAAGATGCGACCGACAGCATCGCCGAGAGCGTGCGCGCGGCGGCGTCCGAACCCGGCAATGCAGCCACCAAGCTGCGCAGCGCCGAGATCACCGCGCAGGTCGGCCGCGAGTTGGCAGAAAACGGCATCTATGCGCTGCTGTTCGTGATGCTGGGCTTCCTGATCTACATCACGTTCCGCTTCGAGTGGAAGTTCGCGGTGGCGGCGATCATCACCACCATGCACGACGTGATCGTGGTGATCGGCTGGTTCGCGTTGACCGGTCGCGAGTTCGATCTGACCGTACTGGCCGGTGTTCTATCGGTGATGGGGTATTCCATCAACGATACGATCGTGGTCTTCGACCGCGTCCGCGAGAATTTCCGCGGCATGCGCGCATCGCCGGTCGAAGTGCTCAACAAGTCGATCAACCAGACCCTGTCGCGCACGATCATCACGTCGTTCGTGGCGTTCCTGACCGTATTCGCGCTGTATCTGTACGGCGGCGGTTCGCTCAAAGGCATGGCCGAGGCGCAGATGGTGGGCATCATCGTCGGTACGGTGTCGACGATCTTCGTCGCCTGCACGCTGCTGCTGTGGCTGGGCGTCAGCAAGCAGGACCTGATGCCGAAGGCTCGCGATGAGGCGGCGCTGGCGCGTCGCCCCTGATCGCAGCGGGTTGTTCCACGAAAAAGGCCGCGCACTGCGCGGCCTTTTTCGTTGGGTTCCTGGATCGGCCCGTAGAGCGGCCTTCAGGCCGCCGACCTTTCCCGGAGAAACGGCGGCGGCCTGAAGGCCGCTCTACGGGATCGGATCGAATTCAGGTCAATCGAAGCTCTTGGCGTAACCCGTATTGACGATCGCCTGCTGCAAGCCATCGATCAGACGCACATTCGCGGCGGCAACCTGGCGGGTGGCGCCGTCGATGTGCATCGGACCCAGCGCGGCACCGCGGAAATCGCAGACCCGGCCGCCGGCTTCGCGGACCAGCAGCACGCCTGCGGCGATGTCCCACGCCATCAGCCCGGCTTCGAAATAACCGTCGTAACGGGCTGCGGCCACATAGGCCAGGTCCAGCGCGGCCGAACCGCCGCGGCGGATGTCTTCGGCATGGACCAGCAGGGATTTGATGCAGTCGAGCTGCGCCTCGGCGCGCTTGCGTTCGCGCGGGGCGAAACCGGTGGCCAGCATCGCGCCCTGCAGCTCCCTGCGATCGGCGACGCGGATGCGATGGCCGTTGAGCTGGGCGCCGCCGCCGCGACTGGCGGTGAACAGTTCGTTGCGCAACGGGTCGAAGATCACCGCGTGCAGCGGCTCCGGGCCTTCGCACAGCGCGATCGACACGCACCAGTGCGGGATGCCGCGCAGATAATTGCTGGTGCCGTCGAGCGGATCGATCACCCAGGTGAAGCGGCTGGGGCCGCGGTTGCCCTTCTGTTTCCCGCCTTCCTCGCCCAGCACCGTGTATTCCGGCTGCGCGCGGCGCAGTTCCTTCACGATCGCTTCCTCGGCCAAACGGTCGATTTCGGAGGCGTAATCCATCCGGTCCTTTTCGACCACATCGATCGCATCCAGCCGGGCCATGTGCCTCAACAGGATGTTGCCGCCGGCGCGAGCCGCCTTGACCATGACATTGACAGCGGGCTGTAGCATCGCGAACGACTCCGGGCGCCACGGACGGGCGCAAGCGAAAAGGGCGGGGGAAAAGAACAGTCCGACGCAGGGGCCGGCGCGAAAGTTTACCATTGGCGGCATGTCTTCCGCTCCCGAATCCTTCCCCGCCGAACGTCTCCGGATCGTGCTGGTGGGAACCCAGCATCCCGGCAATATCGGTTCCGCGGCGCGGGCGATGAAGACCATGGGATTTTCGCGGCTGGTGCTGGTGGCGCCGCAGCGCTTCCCCGATCCCGACGCCTACGCGTTGGCGGCCGGCGCCAACGACGTGCTGGAGGCTGCGGTCCGGGTCGAGACCCTGGCCGAGGCGGTGGCCGACTGCCGGCTGGTGCTGGGCTGTACCGCCCGCAGCCGCCGGATCGCGCTGGATGAGCTGAGCCCCCGCCATGCGGCCGCGCGCAGCCTGGCGACGGCCGGGACCGGCGGCGAGGTCGCGGTGGTCTTCGGCCGGGAGCGTACCGGCCTGGAGAACGAAGAGCTGCAGCTGTGCCACGCGGCGATTCATATCCCGGCCAACCCGGACTACAGCTCGCTCAATCTGGCCGCTGCGGTCCAGGTCTTGGCATATGAATTGCGTCTAGCAGGGACACAGGATTCGGCCGTGCCCGTGGCGGCACCCGCTGCGGCTGCGAGGGCGCAGGAGGTTCGCAGCGAACCGCCCGCGACCCACGCCGAACTCGAAGGTTTTTTCCTGCAACTGGCGGACACTCTGGATGCGATCGATTTCCACAAAGGCCGGACGCCGGCGGCGGCCATGCGCAAGTTCCGGCGCCTGTTCCTGCGCGCCGAGCTGGACGCCCGCGATGTCCGGCTTTTGCGGGGAATGCTGGCCGACGCCAAGCGCATGGCGGACATCGCCGACGGCCGCATCGCGCCGCCGGAGCGGACTTGACGTGTCTTCCGCGGGCGGGCGCGAGCCGGTGATCGCCGCCCCGATGCGCTGCCGCTCTGACGTCTGCCGGCATCCCGCGGAGCACTGACTTGAGCCGTCTTTCCGTGTGCTTCGCGCTCTTGTTCACATTCATCGGACTGGTGCCCGCTACGGCATCGGCTGACGACCAGCGTCACATTCTGGTCCTGGGGCGCATCAGCGACGATCCCAGGAGTCACTACGAACAGCTCAAGCCGCTGCTGGATTACGTCGTCCCGCGGATGGCCGATGTCGGGATCCGCGAAGGTCGGGTACTGATGGCCCGCGACGCCCAGCAGATGGCCAGTTATCTCCGTCGCGGACAGGTCGATTGGGTCACCGAGACCGCCGGCACCGCGATGCTCCTGCAGCAGCGCGGCGATGCCATGCCGCTGCTGCTGACCGAACGCGACGGCGTCAGCCGCTATCGCACCGTGTTCTTCGTCCGCCGCGACAGTGGCTTGAAGACGCTGGACGATCTGCGCGGGCGCAGCGTCGCGTTCCAGAACAATGCCTCCACCAGCGCCTATTTCGTGCCGGCGATCGAACTGTTGCGCCGCAGGATGGCGCTCAGCCTGCTGCTGTCGCCGATGGACAAGCCCTCGGGCGGCACGGTCGGTTATGTGTTCGCGCGTTCCGAGTTGAACATCGGCGCATGGGTCCACAAGCGTCTGGTCGATGCCGGGACGATGAGCGACCTCGACTGGGACAACCCTGCGCGGCTGCCTGCGTCGTATCGCAAGGATCTGGACGTGATCTACATGACCGAACCGGTGCCGCGCGCGCTGGAGATGGTGCGAGGCGATCTCGACCCGAAGGTGCAGGCGCGGTTGCGCGAGGTGCTGATCGAGGCCGCTGGCGATCCGCTCGCCCGCGAAGCGCTGCAGTATTTTTTCCACACCACGCGCTTCATGCCGATCGACGGCGAAACCCGCCGGGTCCTCGATGGACTGCGCGGCGGCGTGGTGCAGGTGAGGGCCGCGGTCGAATGAGGCGTCCGGCATGAGATTCTTCGACGGCCTCCACGCCAAGTTCATGGCGGTGATCGGTTTCGCCCTGGTGATGATGCTGGCGGCGGTCGTGCTGATCTGGCAGCGCCAGACCACGACCCAGGAAGCCGTGCTGCAGTTGAGCCAGGACGCGACGCGCACACTGGTGTACGACCGCCTGCGCCAGCGCGGCGAATCGCAGGTCTCGCAGGCTGCGGATCTGCTGGTCAATCCGTCCTATTACTTCGATCTCGATGCCATCGGCGCGACCACGCGCAGCATCCTGAACCAGCCCGATGTCAGCTATGTCCTGGTCTTCGACGCCAAGGGCAGCATCGTCCACGATGGCTCCGGCGACATTCCCACCTTCGGTCAGCAGATGTCCGATCCGCTGGCGCGGCAGATCGTCGCTGCGGACGGCCTGCAGGTGCTGAAGACCGACGCGGTGATGGATGTCTCCGCGCCCATCCGTCTCGGCGACCAGCGCCTGGGCGGCGTCCGTGTCGGCTATTCGCTGGGCAAGATCCGCGCCGAGGAAGCGCACGTCAATCGCGAGATCACCGAGCGTCTGCGCGAGCTCGGCAGGCGCCATCTGGCGTGGATCGGTCTGCTGCTGATGATGCTGGTGTCCCTGGCGGTGCTGGTGGGCCTGCTGTTGCAGCGCGCGCTGGTGCGCCCGATCCGCCAGCTCTCGGATGCGGCGCGCGAGATCGAAGCCGGCAATTTCAATACCGTGCTGCCGATCAACGGCCGCAAGGACGAGGTGGGGACGCTGGTGCGCGCCTTCGCGCGGATGGCCGACAGCATCGCGCGCCACGATCGCGACATGCGGCGCATGGCCTACACCGACTCGCTGACCGGCCTGGCCAATCGTCTGGCGTTCCGCGAGACCCTCGATCACCGCCTGATGCAACTGCGCGGCGTCGGCCGCCAGCTGGCGCTGCTGTTCGCGGATATCGACGATTTCAAGCGCGTCAACGACACCCTCGGTCACGACGTCGGCGACGAAGTCCTGATCCAGTTCGCCAATCGCATCCGCGAATCGGTCGAACGCATCGGCGGCGACGCCAGCGAGCTCGCGCGTTTCGGCGGCGACGAATTCGTCATCCTGCTGTACGGCGAAACCGAACAGACCGATGTGCGCGCCAGCGCGGCGCACCTGGCCGAAACCCTGGTCGCCGAACTGAGCCGGCCGATCGTGGTCCAGGACCGTCAGGTGTTCCTGGGCACTTCGATCGGCGTTACCCTGTTCCCGGAAGACGCGTCGGGCGCGACCATGCTGATGAAGAACGGCGACATCGCGATGTACCAGGCGAAGGTCGCGGGCAAGAACGGCTATCGCTTCTACAGTCGCGCGATGGACCAGGCGGTGACCCGCCGGGTGCGCATCGAACAGGATCTGCGCGGCGCGTGGGAGCGCGGCGAATTGAGCCTGGTCTACCAGCCGATCTATCGCGTCGCCGACAAGACCCTGCTGGGCGCCGAAGCGCTGCTGCGCTGGCAGCATCCGGTGCATGGGCAGGTCGCGCCGTCGGTGTTCATCGATGTCGCCGAACAGAGCGGCCTGATCGAGACCATCGGCCCGGCGGTGATCCGCGCCGCCTGCAAGGACGCGGTGCGCTGGCGGCGCGAAGGCGCCGATGAGCTGTTCGTGTCGGTCAACGTGTCCGCGCGCCAGCTGCGCAGCGGCGATTTCAGCGATCTGGTGATGTCGGCGTTGGCCGACAGCGGCCTGCCGCCGCGGTTGATGCATATCGAATTGACCGAGACCGCGGTGCTCGGCGACGAGGAGCAGGCGCGGCAGATCCTGGCCAGCCTGCGCGATGTCGGCATCAAGGTCTGGCTCGATGATTTCGGTACCGGTTTTTCCGGGCTCAGCCACTTGCGCCGGGTGCCGGTGGACGGCGTGAAGATCGACCGCAGTTTCATCGCCGACGTGATGCGCGACCCCGACGATCTGGCGCTGACCACCGCGATCATCGCGATGGCGCATTCGCTGGGCATGACCGTGGTCGCCGAAGGCGTGGAGAAAGAAGGGCAGTGCGACCTGCTGCGCGCGCGCGGCTGCGATCTGGCCCAGGGCTACTGGCTGGGCCACCCCATGAACATGCGCGATTTCACCACGCTGGTCGGTTGATCTCAGGATTTGCGGGCGCCGCAATGCTTTCGTAGGAGGGCCTTCAGGCCCGATCCCTTCGCGCATACGAAGGATGTCGCGACCGTCATCGGGGCTGGAGCCCCTCCTACAGAGACGTCGGTCAGCCCAGGCTCGCGACCCACGCCCACAGCATCGCCGCCAGATTCCCCGACACCGCGCCGAAGACGTAGATCGCGATCACGCCCGCCACCCATGCGAGCAGCATCAGCGCGCCGTCGCGTTCCAGCAGCGCCAGCGCGTACACCAGCAGCAGACCGGCGAACATGAAGTTGGTGAACGGAATCGGCAGCGCCAGCAGCACGCCCAGCAGCACCAGTTGCAGGCCGGTGAAGACGGTCGCCACCGGGTGATCGATCATCGCCGTCATCCGCGGTCGCACCAGCTTTTCCAGCCAGCGCAGCCAGCGGTCGCCGGCGCGGTCGAAGCGGATCAGGGTGCTGCGCTGCGGCCCGCGACGGGCGACGAATCCCGGCAGCCAGGGCTTGCGCAGCAGGATCAGCAGATGCAGTCCGACCAGCACCACCAGCGGTCCGCTCAGCGCACCGGCGACGCCGGGGATCGGAATGAAGGCGGGAATGGTGGCGATGAACAGCAGGACGCCGAAGGTGCTGCGGCCGAGCCCGCCGACCAGGTCGCGCAGGGCCAGATGGTCGTCGGGGTCGCCGTCGCACAGGGTGTCGAGGACCGCGCGCATGCCGTGGGGCACGACTTCGTCGTCGGGCGGCTGAGACTCAGTCGTCATTGTCCGCAACCGCGCTCTCGATCCGTGTGAGCAGGAGTTTGTCGATGCGCGGGCCGTCGAGATCGACGACCTCGATCCGCCAGCCCGACCAGTCGAAGTACTCGCCGGTATTCGGAATCCGTCCGAAGTGCGCGATCGCCATGCCGGCGGCGGTGTGATAGTCGTGATCGTCGAGGTGCGGCAGGCGCTGACCGATCAGCTCGCGCAGTTCGTCCACCGGCAGCGAACCGTCGACCAGCAGCGAACCGTCTTCGCGCTCGATCACCAGCGCTTCCGAATCCGGGGTCTCGCCGGACTGCAGTCGGCCCAGCACCGCACCCATCAGATCGTTGACGGTGACCATGCCGGTGACCTCGCCGTATTCGTCCACCACCAGCGCCAGCGACTGCTGCTCTTCGCGGAAGATTTCCAGCAGTTTCAGGACGTGCGTGGATTCGGAGACGAAGAGCGCCGGGCGCAGGGTCTTGAACAGGTCCGGCTGGGTTTCCTGCAGCCGGTCGAGCAGCGATTTCACCTCCAGCAGCCCCAACACTTCCGCGTCGCTGCCGCGATAGACCGGGTAGCGCGAGTAGGGGGTCTCGCGCATCTCGGCGAGGTTCTCCTGGAAGGTGGCGTTGGCGTCGAGCCAGACGATCCGCATCCGCGGGGTCATGATGCTTTCGACCGTGCGGTCGCCCAGACGCATCACCCGCTGCATCATGTTGCGTTCGTCGTCGTCGATGATGCCCTGCTCGTGGCCTTCGCTCACCAGCATCTGGATCTCTTCCTCGGTGATCGCGTTGCGGGCGTCGTCGCGGATGCCGAGCAGGCGCAGTACGCCGCGGTTGATCGCGCCGAGCGTGCGCACCAGCGGTTTGGCGAAGCGCGAGAGCAGGTCCAGCGGAATCGCGACCTTGCTGGCGATGATCTCGGGATTGGTCAAGGCAAGGCGTTTCGGCACCAGTTCGCCGAAGATCACCGAACCGGCGGTGATCAGCGTGACCGCGGTACCGATGCCGACCGAACGGGCGTACTCCTGCAGGGCGGGGATCAGCTCGCCGAACCAGCCCGCGACCGCCAGACCGATGGCTTCGCCACCGAACACGCCGGTCAGCACGCCGATCGAGGTGATGCCGATCTGCACGGTCGAAAGAAGATTGTCGGGGTGCTCGGCCAGCGCCAGTGCCTTGCGGGCGCCGCGGCTGTGCTCGGCCATGTGCTTCAGCCGGGTCTTCCGTGAGGTCATCAGCGCCATTTCCGACAGCGCGAAGAAGCCGTTCAGAAGGATCAGGGCTGCGACCACCGACAACTCAAGCACAGCGCCTGGCTCCCTGACGGGGACTCGCCGCGCGGACTGCGGGACGACTTCGACGGCGTTCCGGGGGCTCCGGCGTCGGGGGGGCATCGGGGGGAGGGTCACGGGGGCAGGCATGGGGGGGTCGGCGGATGATAGCAGGCGCCCATGACCTTCCCGGGGTGGTGGCG
>JAIMKJ010000001.1:131765-139987 GCA_020692565.1 Thermomonas sp. | reverse complement strand
GTTCAGCCATGACCGGAGCAGGGTCGCAGGCTGCAGATGTCGAAGGGATGACGTCGGAATGTCAGGAGGGTGACACTGGAAGGGGTGATGTCATCTTTCCGTCATAATGCAGACTTAACCTGTTCACATTACTGTCATCAAGGCGCCCGCCCCATGTTTTCCCTGCAAACGATCTTCGGCTCCGGCCAGCAGTTCTACGAGCTGCTCGACGAGGCCGCCGCGGCCGCCCATGCCAGCGCCGCCGCGCTGCACACGATGATGAAGTCCACCGAGCGCCAGCCGGCGCTGGACCCCTTCAAACTGGCGCGCCAGCGCGAGCGCACCGCTTCCGAGAAGATCGGCAAGGCCCTGGTCGACAGTTTCATCACCCCGATCGAGCGCGAGGACATCGAGGCGCTGGGGTCGGCCCTCTACCGCATTCCCAAGCAGGTCGAGAAGTTCGCCGACCGTTACTCGCTGGCGGTCCGCCACCTGGAAGACATCGACTTCGCGCCGCGCGCGGCGATGCTGGAGCAGGCCGCCGGCGTGGTCGTGGAGATGGTCGGCGAGCTGCGCCACCTCAACATCGACCGCATGACCGCGCTCAACGAGAAGCTGCGTGCGATCGAGAACGAAGCCGATCGGCTGATGCTGGAGCTCTACCGCGACATCTATTCCGGCAAGCTCGACAGCCTGCAGATGTTCCTGCTCAAGGAGTTCTTCGAGATCCTGGAAAAGGCGATCGACCGCTGCCGCGAAGCCGGCGTGGTCGCCTACCAGATCGTCCTCAAGAACAGCTGAGACGGCCCCCGTGCTTACTCTCGTCCTGCTCGTCATCCTGGCCGCGTACATTTTCGAATTCATCAACGGATTCCACGACACCGCCAATTCCATCGCCACCGTCGTCGCCACCAAGGTGCTCTCGCCGGGGCAGGCGGTCATGCTGGCGGCCTTCATGAACCTGATCGGCGCGCTGACCGGTACGGCGGTCGCCAAGACCATCGCCTCCGGACTGATCGATACCGAAGTGGTGCAGGTGACTTCGCAGGTGATCCTCTGCGCGCTGATGGGCGGCATCATCTGGAACTTGATCACCTGGTGGAAAGGGCTGCCGTCCTCGTCCTCGCACGCGCTGATCGGCGGCCTGTGCGGTGCCGCGCTGGCCGCCGCGCACAATGACTGGGCCGCGCTGATCTGGTCGCAGGCCGCCGGCGACTGGACCCAGAACAAGGGCATCCTGTGGAAGGTGGTGCTGCCGATGATCAGTTCGCCGATCGCCGGCTTCATGCTGGGCATCGTGGTGATGGTGGCGCTGTGGGGGCTGATCACGCTGCTGGCGCGCATGGGCGGCTGGCTGGGCCGGATGGCGCGCCCGCACTTCGTCAACAAGTTCTTCGGCAAGGCGCAGATCCTGTCGGCGGCCTACATGGGTTATGCGCACGGGCACAACGATGCGCAGAAGACGATGGGCATCATCGCGTTGACGCTGTTCGGCGCCGAAGCCAGCGGTGCGCTCGACGATCTGCCGGGCTGGCTGGCGTTCCTGCATCCGGGATCCGGCGGCGATCAGGACATCGCGATGTGGATCGTCATCACCTGCGCCATCGTGATGGCGCTGGGCACCGCCTCGGGCGGTTGGAAGATCATCAAGACCCTGGGCCACAAGATGGTGAAACTGCATCCGATCAACGGCTTCGCCGCGGAAACCAGTTCGGCCACGATCCTGACGGTGGCGGCGCATTTCGGCATGCCGGTATCCACCACGCACAGCATCTCGACCGCGATCATGGGCGTGGGTTTCGCCAAGAATCCGCGTGCGCTGAAGATCACCGTGATCGAACGCATCCTGTGGGCATGGGTGCTGACCATTCCGGCGGCCGGCGGCATCGCCTACGGCTTGCTGCGCCTGCTCGAATCGGTGGGTTGGGCGTGAGGTCGTGATCCGGAACCGGTGATTCGAAAACGCGGAAGCCCCGGCGAAAACCGGGGCTTCTGTTTGTGTCCGGCGGTGTCTGATCGCTGTGGAGCGGCCTTCAGGCCGCTGCATTACCCGATAACAAGCAACAGGCCGCGGCCTTCAGGCCGCTCCACGGGGGCTTCTTAAAGCAGGTCGCCGCCCGCGGACAATGCGCGTTCCAGCTGATCGCCCATGCCGCCGATTTCGAGGATCAGACGATCGACTTCGCTGGGGCCGAGACTTTCGTAGGGACGGTTCTCGCACAGTTGCAGGTAGGGCACGTGGTCGAGTTCGCCGATGGCGAGATAGCCGACGCGGCTTTCCCAGTTGAATGCCAGCGCGCGACGGCAGTCGATGCCGGTGGTCGGCGCGATCACCGTGCTGCAGCGCAGATAGGTGCGGCCATCGTCGTCTTCCAGTTCGGAGAGGAAAATCGCCTGGTGACGGCGACCCTGCTCGAGCGAGAGTTCGACGCAGAGCACGTAGGGCTCCTGCATGGTGACCCGGAAATCGCCGGAAGCGAGGTGGCTGCGGATCTGTTCGAAGTTTTGCATGGGGAACCTGGGGGAAAGCGTTGCATTATGCTACCCCCCAATGGACGCACTGTCTGCCGCCGAACGCATCCTTGCCGCGATCCGCGCGATTCCGCGCGGCGAAACCGCGGGCTATGGCGTCGTCGCCCAGCGCGCCGGGTTGCCCGGGCGCGCGCGCATGGTCGCGCGGTTGCTGTCGCAGAACGACGATCCGACGTTGCCGTGGCATCGCGTGCTGCGCGCCGATGGCCGCAGCGCGTTTCCGCCGGGGACGTCGCCGCATCGGGAACAACTCGAACGCCTGCGCAGCGAAGGGGTGCGCATCGATGACCACGGCCGCGTACGTCCTGCGAAGCGTGCGAAATCGGTGGACGAAGAAGTCTGGGGTTAGGCATCCGGCTTGGGCAAGCCGGGGGCAATTGCACCGGTAATCGCGTGCTGCATCAGCGATCTGCGGTTTCGAGCGTCGTGCGCTTCAGGCCGAACCACCGCGCGTCCTGCGGAACCACGCCGCGATGCTCAATCGTTCGCGCGTGGCCGGCAATACTTCGTGCTCCAGTTCGCTCAGGAAGCAGATGCTGCCGCCAACGGGCGATACGTCGATGCTTTCGTCGCCCCGGTCTTGATCGTTCAGGTGCAGTCGCAGCGCGCCACCGTCGTCCGCGCCCCAATCCGTGTTGAGATAGGTCACCCACGACACCACGCGCGCATCGTTGTCGCGGAAGCGATCGCGATGGCGGGCGTAACCGCCGCCGGGCGCATACGCGGCGTAATGCGCCTCGCATTCGGTCAGACCGAGAAACAGGCTGCGGTTGAGTATCGCGCGGATGCGATCGAGGCGCGCGAGGAATTCGCCCGCCGCCGCGCCGCAGTGCGGATCGTCCAGCCAGCGGGTGGCATCGGTACGGATGTGGTGATGCAGTGCCCGACCGTCGCCGCGGCCCACCGCGGCCGGCGACAGATCGCCCGCTGCGCGCAACCGCCGCAGATCTTCGCGCAGCGCGTCGGACAGGCCGCCATCGGGCCAGCCGGCGATCCGGCAGACGCCGCGATCGCGCAGAGCATCGCCCAGCGCGGACGGGTCGCGGGAAAAATCCTCGGCGGAGAGGGCGGGAAGCGAGGACATCCCGGTATCATAGTCGCCGCGCCGAACGCTCGATGATCGCGGTGCGCGATGATTCCGGTTTATTCCCCTCAAATCCGGTTCTTCCCCCCAAAGGATCACGGATGTTCTCCAGGTTGCCCCCCGTCACCAAGGCGCTGTTGATCGCCAACGCGCTGATCTTCCTGTTGCAGCAGGTGCTGCCGGACGCGTATCTCGCGCCGCTGCGGCTGTGGCCGTTCGCGCTGGGCGGCGATCTGTTCGCGCCCTCGTCGTCGTTCATGCCGTGGCAATTGCTCACGCATGCCTTCATGCACGCCGATCTGCTGCATATCGCGATGAACATGATCTGCCTGATGATGTTCGGCGCCGAGCTGGAATCGTACTGGGGAAGCCGCCGCTATCTCATCTTCTACGCCGTCTGCGCCCTGGGCGCCGGCTTGTGCCAGGTCGCGGTGGCGACGCTGATGGTGAGTCAGGGCGCGGGAGCGTACTCGACGTTGGGAGCGTCGGGCGGCGTGTTCGGTCTGCTGATCGGTTACGCGATGCTGTTCCCGGACCGTCGCATCGGCCTGTTGTTCCTGCCGGTGTTGCTGAAGGCGCGGACGCTGGTGATCATCTTCGCCGTCGCGCAGTTGGCGTTGGCGTTCAGCGGGCTCGATACCGGCGTGGCCCATTTCGCCCATCTGGGCGGCATGCTGTTCGGATGGCTGCTGATCCGTCACTGGCGCCGTCCGCCGCCGCCGATGGCGCCGCCGCCGCCGAAGAAACGGCCCTCGCATCTGCGCGTGGTGAAATGAAGCGCGTGGTCGCGTTTCCGGCACGCTGGCCCTGCGGCCGGCCGGTGCCGGCCGAACCGGCGCAAGGCGCTGTGGTATGTTCCTGTCCGGTACCCGCGGGCGGGGACGGCAGGATGAAGAGTCGCGCATGAAGTGGGATGTTTTCACCGTATTGGAACAAGTGCTGATCCTGCTGACGATCGGCAGCCAGATATGGATCGCGATCAACGTGATCCTGAAATCGCAGGGCGCAGAGCAGTACGTGCGGATCATGTCGTTCTCGACCGGCTTCCTCGCGTTCCTGATCACCCGTGCGCTGGGCGTGACCTTCGCGGATCTGATGCTGGCCACCCATGCCAGCGACAGCCCGCTGAGCATCCTGATCATCGGCGCGGTGTTTCCGTTCCTGGTGGGGGTGCTGATTTCCGAGGGGACGATCTTCGCCCTCCGGCTCGGCATGCCTGTCCCGATCCGCATGTTGCTGATGGTGGCGGCCTTCACGCTGTCGCAGGCCGCTTACACCAATTACATCGCGTTGGCCTCGCAGGTCACCACGCTGGACAGGGCCTTCATTCCGAACCTGTCGTACGCGATCGCGGTGGGACTATGGCTGACGTTCCGCTACCGCGACAAGAGCGCGACCCCCGATCCGGTGGGTAAAGCCAAATAGGACGGATCCCGGGTGCGTCGGCCGAAGCGTCGGAGACGCGCCGAAGACCGGCACAGCCCGCACGCAAAAACGGCGACCGTGTCCGGCCGCCGTTTTTGATGATGTGTTTCGATGGTGCGTTCCGGTCGCGCGCGGCGCCGATGTCGCCGGCATGCTTACCACCAGCCCCACCACGGCCAGGGATTCGGGCGCACCACGTCCACGTGTTCGCGCACCGGCCACAGATAGACCACATCGGCGGCCAGTCGCGGGAAGCGATAGTCGTATTCGCCGATCTTGCGGTTCTCGTAGCCGTCGATGCGGCCGGTGAAGGTGACCTCGCGGGCGTCGGTGAACAGCGCCGGATCGTAGAAACCGGTGCGGCATGCGATGAACCGGCCGCGGGTGTCGTCGGCGGCCCAGTACGGGCGGCCCCGGCTGTCGAGCTCGGTGGACAGTATTTCGAAACAGGTGCGATCCGCCAACGGTTCGGTGCGGACGATCCGGCCGCCCCAGCGCACCACACTTCCGGTGCTTTCCTGCTGGACCGCCAGATGCGGGGTGATCGCGGCGAATTCGCCGCGCAGGGGTTTGGCCGAGGTGGCGCAGCCGGCGAGGGCGACGGCCAAGGCGGCAACGACGAGCGTGCGTGCGTGGATGCGTGGGTACATGGGAGTCTCCGGGATGTTCAAGGTCGGTGCCTGCGCAGTTCGCGGATCAGTCCATCCGCGTTTGCGATGCCGCCATGGTCGCGAGCGTACCGCCAATCGACGAAACGTGCGCTGAGCCCGCGCAAGGTCTGCGCTTCCGGGCGGACTTCGATCACACGTTCGGCCCACAGCGTCACCGGCTCATGCGGCTCGCGGCCCAGGCCCAACCGGCGGTAGCGCCGTTCCAGGCGCCGCCAGGCGCGCAGTAACGGATCCTTCTCGCGTTCCTGCCGGGTAGCGAGCCAGAACATGCCCGACAGCGCCAGCACGGTGGCGATCACGAACAACTGGATCAGGCGGGCGGAATCGAGATCCGGCACGCCGAAGGACTGCAGCAGCCGGCGCTGGCGCGCGGCGCTGTAGCCCAGCACGAAATCGTTCCAGCTGCGGCGCATCCAGTCGCCGACATCGAACACCGGGCCCAGTCCGGCGAAGCTGCCCAGTGCGCCCGGCCTGCGGTCGTCGATGGTGTCGTAAATGCGTTCCGGTGCGACCGCCGCGGTCGGGTCCACGCGTACCCAGCCGCGGCCGGGCAGCCAGACTTCGGCCCAAGCATGGGCGTCGGACCGGCGCACCAGCCAGTAATCGCCGACCGGATTGCGGTAGCCGCCGGTGTAGCCGGTGACCACCCGCGCGGGAATGCCGGCCGAACGCATCAGCACCACGAACGCGCCGCTGTAGTGTTCGCAGAACCCGGCCTTCTCGTCGAACAGGAACTCGTCGACGGTGTGGCGGCCCAGCAGCTGCGTGTCGAGGGTGTAGGCGAATTCGGCGCGGATCCAGGCGATCGCGCGTTCGACGATGGCGCTGTCGCTCGCCGCGCTGGAAGGCCCGGCTTCGCGCCGCCAGGCGTCGGCCAACGCCCGTGTGCGCGGGTTGTAACCGGCGGGCAGACGCAGGGCGAGCCTGCGCAGCGACGGGTGCAGGTCGGTTTCCAGCTGCGTCTGCGGCGACGAGCGCATCCGCCAGCGGGTGATGCCGTTGAGCTGTGCATCGCTGCGCAGGCTGAAATCCCTGCCGAGCCGGCTGCCGGGCGGCGCGGCCAGCGGCATTTCCAGCGCCACCAGCTGTTGACGCTCGGTCGGTTCGATCTCGAGTTCGTAGTCGTAGCGTTTCGGCCCCGGCACGGCCTGCGCGCTGCCCATCGCGCGCGACCACTCCACGGCGGTCCAGGTGCGGCCGTCGAAGTCCCACAGCACCGGGCCGCGCCAGTACATCTGCGTCTGCGGCGGCGCTTCGCCGATGAATTTCGCGCGCAGCGCGGGGCTGTCGTCGGCGACCATGTCGATCCAGTCGCCCGGCGTCATCCGGTCGGAAAGACCGGGGCGGGTCAGCGCGCGCTCGGGCACGCCCCACAGCGGCGCGCCGAAGCGCGGGAACAGCCAGAACACCACCATCGCCAGCGGCAGTCCGATGGCGATCATCCGCAGCACCGCGCCGAAGCGCCGCCACGGCCGGCCCGGCGGCGCGGTTTCGCCGACTTCCACTTCCGACAGTTTCAGCAGCGTCGCCAGCACCGCGATCGCGGCGATCAGTCCGAGCGTCAGCGAGCGCGGCCCCTGGTCGAGCAGAAAGGTCGCGAACGGCGCGAACAGCGCGAAACCCAGCAGGCTGCGCGCATCGCGCAGCGATCGCATCTCCACCGGCTTGAGCGCCAGCATCGTCGCCAGCAGCGCGCAGCCGGTGTCGCGGCCGAAGCGGTAGTCGTAGAGCGTCATCACCGAACCGAGCAGGGCGACGATGAGGATCAGCCGCAGCCAAGTGGGCGCGCGGCCCTCGCGCACCAGCATCGGCACCGCGACGGCGACCGCGCCGATGCCCAGCGCCAGCGTCGGCAGCACCTGGAGCAGCAGCGGCAGCAGGCAGGCGTACGCGGCCAGCAGCGTCCAGCGCCGGGCGATGGGTTCGAGCGCGCCGTCGTTTCCGGTCCCGCTCCGTGGCGGAAGGGAAGGGCGTGCGGAAGACGGAAGCGGTGGCACTGAATCGGATGCGGAAATCACCGCTCGCCCCCCGCGCGATTGCGCGCATGCGGCGTCGCCGCCTCCGGCATCAGCGCCAGCGCCTTCAGGCAGGCATGGCGATGCAGCGCGCCCTGCGCCGGGCCCAGCGGCAGTTGCCCCGGCAGCAGCAGGCGGTAGCGGCGGCCGTCGCGTTCGGCTTCGTCCACCCAGCGCGCGAGGCGGCGAATGCGGTGTTCGTAGGGCAGACTGGCGAGCGGGCGCCAGTCGAGATCGATGTCGGCGCCGAGCGGCTGTTCGTATTCGCGCACCAGCAGTTCGTTGCGGCGCGCCGACGGTTTCCAGGCGATGGCGCGGCGCGAATCGCCGCGACGATAGCTGCGCAGGTGATGGACGTCGTCGCCGGCGGGATGCAGGCGTGCGATGGCGCGGTCGCCGCCGCCTTCGGGGAGTGGCGGACCATTGGCTTCGGGCGCCGGATAGACCAATAGCGGCCGTTCCGGCCAGACGTAGCTCCAGGCCACCACCAGCCCCAGCGGGCGCGTGGTCGAGATA
>JAIMKJ010000001.1:62769-131759 GCA_020692565.1 Thermomonas sp. | reverse complement strand
CGCTCGGGTTCCAGCCAGCCGCGACGTTCGGTAGGCAGTTCGATCACCGCTTCGCCGGCGCCCTGGTGCAGCGACAGGAACGCCGCATGTCCGCCCCAGGCGATGCGCAATCCGCGGCGCTCGCGGCCGGGCTCTGCGCGGGCATGCAGGCGCAGTTGCAGCGGTTTGCCGGCGCTGACCGGTTCGGCGCCGATCGCGGTGATGCTGAGCGCCGACAATTGCAGGTGCGCGGCGAACAGGCCGGTGTGCGCCGCGCCGCCCAGCAGCAGCGCGAGCAGCAGTGCCGGATTGTTGTTGTAGTTCAGTGCGCCCAGCAGCATCGCCGCGAGCAGCGCCGCGAAAAACAGGCCGAAACCGGTCGGCAGCACATAGATGCGGCGGCGGTCGAACGTGACCGGCAGCGCTTCGGGCGCGCGCGGTTTGATCCACTTCGACGCGCGGCGTTCGATCCAGCCGCGCAGGCCGCTGTCGGTCATGCGCCCCTCACCCGCCCTTCGGACTGTCTCCCGGCATGCGGGGCGAGCGAAGCGCGGGTGCAGCGAGCGAGGTTGATGTGCAGCATCAATCCACCGCCACCGCATGCAGGATCGATTTCGCCAGCGCGGTGCCGTCGCCGCCGTCGGCATCGGCGACCAGCCGATGCGCCGCCACTGCGATGAATAATGTCTGCACGTCGTCCGGCAGCGCGTGCGCGCGGCCGAGCAACAGCGCATGCGCACGCGCCGCGCGCAGCAGCGCCAGTCCCGCGCGCGGCGACAGGCCGACGCGTACGCCCGGATGATGGCGGCTGCGCGCCATCAGTCTCTGCACGTAGGCGATCAGCGCTTCGCTGGCGTGGACTTCGCTTACCGCGCGGCGCAGTGCACGCACATCGTCGCCGCTCAGCACCGCTTCGCTGCGCGCGATCAGATCGCGGCGGTCGCTGCCGGCCAGCAGCGCTCTTTCCGCATCCTCGGGCGGATAGCCCAGATGCAGCCGCAGCAGGAAGCGGTCCAACTGCGAATCCGGCAGCGGATAGGTGCCGGACAGATCGACCGGGTTCTGGGTCGCGATCACGAAGAACGGATCGGGCAGCGCATGGGTCACGCCGTCGACCGTGACCTGATGTTCGGCCATCGCTTCGAGCAATGCGCTCTGCGTGCGAGGCGGCGCGCGGTTGATTTCGTCCGCCAGCAGCACCTGGGCGAACACCGGGCCGGGATGGAACTGGAAGCTCCGCGCCTGGGCGTCGAACACCGACACGCCGACGATATCCGACGGCAGAAGATCGGACGTGAACTGTACGCGCTGGAAGCCCAGGCCGAGGCTGGCCGCCAGCGCGTGCGCCAGCGTGGTCTTGCCCAGCCCGGGCAGATCCTCGATCAGCACATGGCCGTCGGAGAGCAGGGCGACGAAGGCCAGGCGTACTTCCTGCGGCTTGCCCAGCACCAGTTGGTTGACCTGCGCCTGGGCGCGTTTGAGGGCGTCGATCTGCGCGTCGTTTAGCATGTATGGGGTTCGAGAGCTTGTTTCACGGGATTCTCCGATAGCTTTGCGGACACTTTCCGGCAGTGTAACGAGACTACGCATTGAAACAGCAGACGGATTCGGCGAAACGAACGTTCATCGCGCTCTGGGCGGCGGCGACGCTGCTCAAGTGCGTGCTGGCCGCGCGCTTGCCGCCGTTCGTGGACGAAGCGTTCTATTGGCAGGAGGGCCGCCATCTGGCGTGGGCGTATTCGGATCTGCCCGGACTGACGGCCTGGTTGACGCGCCTGGGCGTCGAAGTCGGCGGCCACGCGCCGTTGGGTCTGCGCTGGCCGTTTCTTTCGATCGCAGCGCTGTTGCCGTGGTGGGTCGTCGTCGTCGCGCGGCGCGAAACCGGACCGGTGCATGCGTGGCATGCCGGCATGCTGGCGGTGCTGCTGCCGTTGCTCGGTACGCTCGGCGTGCTGGCGCTGCCGGATGTGCCGCTGGCGCTGGCGACAGTGCTGTGTCTGGATGCGGGCAGCCGGCTGATGCGCGGTACGACCTGGGCGGCGACCGCGCTGCTCGCGGCGGGACTGATCATCGGCGGGCTCACCCACTATCGCTTCATCGCGGTGATCGGCGTCGGTTTCGTGGCGATGTTGATGCTGCCGGAGGGTCGGCGCGCGCTGCGCGACATGCGGGTGTGGCTGGCGGTGGCGCTGGGCGCGCTCGCATGGCTGCCGCTGCTGCTGTGGAATCTCGACAATGCCGATGCCGGCCTGCGTTTCCAGCTCGTGGAACGTCACCCCTGGGCGTTCCATCCCGATGGTCTGCTGTTCGTCGCGGTGCAGGCGCTTGCGGTCACGCCGCTGCTGCTGTTCGCGATGCTGCGCGCCGGCATCGCGCAGCGCGACGCGGATGCGTCGGCGGGTGTGCGTTATCTGGCGTGGTCCGGATTGCTGGTGCTGTCCGGTTTTTTCGCGATGGGTTTTTTCGCCGACAGCGAACGCGTCAGTTTCCACTGGCCGCTGCCGGCCTATCTCGCGCTGCTGCCCCTGGCGCCGCTGGTGCTGTCGCGATGGTCGACGGCATGGCGCCGCGGCGCATGGACGCTGGCGGCGCTGGGGCTGTTCGCCGGCCTCGGCTATTACGCGGCGGTATCGTCGCCGGCCGTGCGCGAACGCAGCGCGGCCAGCAAGTGGTATCCCTCGAATTTCGCAGGTTGGAACGTGCTGGCGCGTGAAGTCGACGCGATGCGTGCGCGCATGCCGGCCGGCACGCGCCTGCTCGCCGACAACTTCAAGATCGGCGCCGAGCTGGGTTTCGCGCTGGACGATCCCGACATCCGCGTGCTCGATCACCCCTTGAATCACCACCACGGTCGTGCGCCGCAACTGCGGCTCTGGGGGTTGCAGCGCGACGGTCGCGTCGCGCCTGCCGATGCGCCGATCCTGCTGGTGGTAGGGGCCACCGATGTCAGTTATCGCCAGCTGCTGCGGCGTTACCACGATCTGTGCGCGATGGTCGGGCCGCTGCCGCCGCCGAAGGTGTTGAACATCGATCGCGGCCGGCAGCGTTTTCTGCTGTTCGCGCTGCTGCCGGGAGGGCGCGATGGCGCATGCGTCGCGCCAGCGATGGCGTGGATCGACAGCCCTGCGGCCGATGACGCCGTCGGCCGCGGGCTCTCCCTCCACGGGTGGGCGTTCAAGGACGGTGTCGGACTGTCGCGGATCGAGGTGCTGATCGACGGCCAGCCTGTCGCCAATGCCGAATACGGCCTGGCGCGTCCCGAAGTCGAAGGCTTCTGGTCGAAATGGCGCGATGGCGGCTCCACCGACCCGCAGCAGCCGAACGTCGGCTTCCGTGCCGATGTCGATCTGGGCAAACGTCCACCGGGACACTACTGGCTGGGTCTGAGGCTGCACGGCCGCGACGGCAGTGTCGAGGACTGGCCGGAGCAGGTCGTGCGATTGAGGTAACGCGTTTCAGTGCTGCGTAGAGCGGCTTTTCAAACCGCCCGCTTTCCCCGCGGATGGCGCAGCGGGCTTGAAGTCCGCTCTACATCGACAGCGCATCACGGCACGACAAACCCGGCTTCGCGCAACAGCCGCGCGGTGGCGATCAACGGCAGCCCGACCAGCGCGGTCGGGTCGCGGTTGTCGATGGCGTCGAACAGGGCGATCCCCAGTCCTTCGCATTTGAAGCTGGCGGCGCAGTCCAGCGGCTGTTCGCGGGCGACATAACGTTCGATCTCGTCGTCGCCCAGCGCGCGGAAGCGGACCGTGGTGACGTCCAGCGCCCGCAGCCGGCGTCCGTCCGGGCCGGCGAGGCAGAGCGCGGTCAGGAACTGCACCTCGCGGCCCGACATCGACCGCAGCTGCGCCACCGCGGCGGCATGGCGGCCGGGTTTGCCCAGCGGCCGGCCGTCCAGTTCGGCTACCTGATCGGAACCGATCACCCAGGCGCCGTCGCCCGAGTGGACGCGCACGGCTTCGGCCTTGGCCAGGGCCAGGCGTTCGGCCAATGTCTGCGGCGACTCGCCGGGCCGTGGGGACTCGTCGACCTCGGGTCGTGCGATATCGAAGGGCAGGCCGAGGCGTTCGAGCAGCCCGCGCCGGTAGATCGAAGTCGAGGCGAGGATCAGGTTTGGCATGGCATGCAGGAAGCGCTGCGGTTCAGGGCGCGGCGGAGCGGGCGCGTTCGACCTGGATCAGCTGCTGGTCGATCCGGGAACGGGCCTGATCGATCGAGGCGCGAAGCTCGTTCAGGGTCTGGAGGGAGGCGGTCTCGCCGTGCTGCTGGAGCCACAGCCGCTGACGCAGCATCTCCTGCAGGGCGGCGCGGACGCTGGCGTCCTCATCGCCGGTGATCGCCTCGATTTCGGCTTTCGCGGTGCGCAGCCGGGCTTCGAGCGCGTCCGCGGCGTCCAGCAGGCGGGTCAAGGCCCGCTGGCGCGGGGTGCCGCGACGCAGGACGCGCCAAGCCAACACCAGAGCGGCAGCGACGATGACCGCGGAAAGGAGGGTAATGACAGGAAGTGCGAAACCGGTCACGCGGGCGGGCTCTCGTCTGGTCGGACAGTCTGCCCCGGGCCGGACCGGGGGGCAAATCGCCCGTCCTGCAAAGGCCCGGGTTTGACAGTCCGTGGTGCTGTCCTTAACATTCCGCGTCTTATGTCCGCTGAAGTGCCCGAACTATTGGACGCTTGGCGCATGGCGGCAGCCCGGCGCAGTTTCGATGGCCGTTTGCCGCTGGCCTCGATGGCCCGCCTCCGCGATCTGCTGGCCGATACCGAGGGTGAAGCGCGCTTCGCTCTGGAATTCGGCCATGATGCGTTGCAGGTCCCGTTCGCGGAGCTGCGGGTCGATGCCGATTTGCCGCTGATTTGCCAGCGCAGTCTGCAGCGATTCCTGCAGCCGGTGACGGTGTCGCAGCGGTTCGCGCTGGTGCGCGGCATCGATGGCGACGAGGAAGATATCGAAGCCTCGCTGCTGCCGGACTACGAGGTGTTGCAGCTCGCCGAGGACGGCATGTTGCGGCCCGCAGCGCTGGTGGAGGATGAGTTGATCCTCGCCGTGCCGCTGGTGCCGACGATGCCGGGCAGCGAATCGGTCGAGCGCGACTGGCCGGTGCCGCCGGAAGAAGAGGCGCTCGCCAATCCGTTCGCGGCGTTGGCGTCATTGAAGAAAACCTGAGGAATGCGTCAGAAAAACCCGTGCAATGTTCCCGCCGGGTTCCGACGACTTCCGCGCTGCAAATTTTCGTGGTCCACGCATTTCCCACATTCACCGACTTATCTACGTTTCGAGCTGGAGCAATCCCATGGCTGTGCAGAAATCCCGCGTCACTCCTTCCCGTCGTGGCCAGCGTCGTTCGCACGATGCCCTGACCGCCAAGCAGCTGGCGACCGACCCGACCTCGGGCGAAGTCCATCTGCGTCACCACATCACCAAGGACGGCTACTATCGCGGCCGCCAGGTGATCGCGCCCAAGGTCAAGGCCGTCGACGAAGAATGATCCTCGCGGCGCCATGATGGCGCCGCGTGCGATGCAGTGCCGGTACCGCCGGCACGCCACAGGGATGCGGCCGAAAGGCCGCGTCCTACTTTCCGGGTCTGGATTTGCCGTTTCGGGGACAGGCTCTTCCGCGATCCGGCCGCTGGCGGCCGCATCGCCGCGACGAGGTAACCAGCGGGCATGACCAACCAAGTTTTCGCGCGTATCGCGGGCACCGGCAGCTACCTGCCGGAGAAAGTCCTCACCAACGACGACCTGTCCAAATTCGTCGATACCAGCGATGAATGGATCACCAGCCGCAGCGGCATCCGCCAGCGTCATATCGCCGCCGAAGGCGAAACCACCTGCGATCTGGCTTATCACGCCTCGGTCCGCGCGCTGGAAGCCGCCGGCGTGGAGGCTTCCGAGCTCGATCTCATAGTCCTCGGCACCACCACGCCCGATTTGATCTTCCCGTCCACCGCCTGCCTGCTGCAGCATCGTCTTGGCGCGGATGGCTGCGCCGCATTCGACGTCAACGCCGCCTGTTCGGGCTTCATCTACGCGCTGACCGTCGCGGACAAATTCATCCGTTCCGGCGCCGCGAAGAACGTGCTGGTGGTCGGCTCGGAAACGCTGACCCGGATGATCGACTGGAACGACCGCACCACCTGCGTGCTGTTCGGCGACGGCGCCGGCGCCGTCGTGCTCAAGCCCGATACCGACACCGGTATCCTCAGCACCCATCTGCACGCCGACGGCGGCAAGAAAGAGTTGCTGTGGAACCCGGTCGGCGTCTCCGTCGGCTTCAAGCCCGAAGAAAAGAATGTCGGCGTCCGCATCAACATGGCCGGCAGCGATGTCTTCAAGCACGCGGTCAAGACCCTGGATGCGCTGGTCGAAGAAACGCTCGAAGCCAACGGCCTCGATCGTCACGACATCGACTGGCTGATTCCGCACCAGGCCAACCTGCGCATCATCGAAGCGACCGCGAAACGCCTGGACATGCCGATGGAGCGGGTGATCGTTACCGTCGACCGCCACGGCAACACCTCGTCCGGCTCGGTGCCGCTGGCGCTGGACGAAGCGGTGCGCTCGGGCCGGATCCAGCGCGGCCAGATGGTGCTGCTGGAAGCTTTCGGCGGCGGTTTCACCTGGGGCTCGGCGCTGATGCGCTACTGAACCTCCACCGAACGGCGTATTGACGAAACCGTCGCGATCGCAATACGCGACGGTTTTTCGCGTCCGGGGCTGTCCGTCGTTCTCCGCGGCGGCTCCCGGCCCGCGACATACGCCCTCGTACAGACAGACCGGTGGTTTCGCCCGTATCATCGCTCACCGAATTCGAGCCGGAAGACCGCGTGAGCGCACCCCCATCGACGCATCCGATGCCGACCTCCGTCCCGCCGGGACAGGGCGCGCGCGCCGTCGCGATGCGCACCGATCCGCTTTCCGTCCCTCGCACCGCCGGCCGGCAAGGCGCACGCTCGACGCTGCGCTGACCCACGCGTCCAGCGCCCGCGCCGGACCATGCACATCAACCCACGAACGCCATGAATACCGATTCCATGACCTACTGTCCGCTACAGGGCGACATCGCGCTGGTGACCGGCGCCAGCCGCGGCATCGGCGCCGCCATCGCCGACATGCTCGCCGCGCAGGGCGCGACCGTGATCGGGACCGCGACGTCCGACAGCGGTGCGGCTGCCATCGGCGAGCGCCTTGCGCCGCTCGGCGGCCACGGCCGCAAACTCGATGTGGTCGATTCCGCCGCGGTGGACGCGCTGATCGACGGCATCGCCAAGGAATTCGGCGCGGTATCGATCCTGGTGAACAACGCCGGCATCACCCGCGACAACCTGTTGATGCGGATGAAGGACGAGGAGTGGCAGTCGATCATCGACACCAACCTCAGCAGCGTCTATCGCACCAGCAAAGCGGTGATGCGCGGCATGATGAAAGCGCGCAAGGGCCGCATCATCAACATCGCTTCGGTCATCGGCGTCACCGGCAACGCCGGCCAGACCAACTACGCCGCGGCCAAGGCCGGCATCATCGCCTTCAGCAAATCGCTGGCGAAGGAAATCGGCTCGCGCGGCATCACCGTCAATGTCGTCGCCCCCGGTTTCATCGACACCGACATGACCCGTGCGATGCCCGAAGCGGCGCGCGAGGGTCTGCTCGGGCAGATCGCGCTCGGCCGTCTCGGCGAAGCCACCGACATCGCCCACGCCGTGGCCTTCCTGGCCGGGCCCGCCGCCGGTTATATCACCGGCGAAACCCTGCACGTCAATGGCGGCATGTACATGGCCTGACCCGCTTTCCTGCGCGGCGTCGGAGAAGTCATTTCCAGTAACTTGTTGAATCGAAAAGATATCGCCAGACCTGTCTCGGGCCCTGGTTTCCCTTACACTATCCACCGCAATATTCCTCCCGGAGCACAATACCCATGAGCAGCATCGAAGAACGCGTCAAGAAAATCGTGGTCGAACAGCTTGGCGTCAAGGAAGAGGAAGTCACCATCAACGCATCGTTCGTTGACGATCTCGGCGCCGACTCCCTCGACACCGTTGAACTGGTGATGGCCCTCGAAGAAGAATTCGAGTGCGAGATCCCGGACGAGGAAGCCGAAAAGATCACCTCGGTGCAGCAGGCCATCGATTACATCAAGGCGCACGTCAAGGCCTGAGGTCAAGGCGTATCGCGCCTCGATCACGCACCCGGATGCATGCGCGTCCGGGCAACGCAGGGGCCGCATCGCGGCCCCGCGCGTTTCTGGCGAAACGGCCATCGTCCATGCGCATGCGCGCGATCGGGGTGCAGGCGGCCAGCGCCGGACGAGCGGTACGGAATCATCCGCATGCACCGTTCCGCATGCACCGATCCATGTGAAAGTTGTTCGTACCGAAGCAGTCCGAATTGTGATCTGAACGAAGTCGTGCGCATGTATGCGCTAGCAATGTCCGCGCAGCGTGTCGTCCGTGTTCAGTCGAGCGAAGAGTAGGAGTCCAGCATGTCGAAGCGTCGTGTCGTAGTCACCGGTCTGGGAATCGTCTCGCCCCTGGGCAACGATCTGGTCAGCAGTTGGGATGGCATCGTCAATGGACGTTCCGGCATCGCCGAGCTCAAGGGCTTCGATGCCTCCGCGATGGCGACGCGCATCGCCGGCGAGGTCAAGGGCTTCGATCCCGCCGACTGGATGGCGCCGAAAGACGTCAAGAAGATGGATCCTTTCATCCACTATGGCGTGGCCGCCGGCCTGATGGCGATGCGCGACGCCGGTCTGGAAGTGAACGACGGCAATGCCGAACGCATCGGCGCGATGATCGGCTCCGGTATCGGCGGCATCCTCGGCATCGAACAGCAGACCGTGAAGCTCCACGAAGGCGGCCCGCGCAAGGTGTCGCCGTTCTACATCCCCAGCACCATCATCAATATGCTGCCGGGCCAGATCAGTCTCATGACCGGCATCCAGGGCCCGAATTTTTCGGCGGTGTCGGCCTGCGCCACTGCCAACCATTCCATCGGCATGGCGATGCGCACCATCCAGTACGGCGATGCCGACGTGATGATCGCCGGCGGTGCGGAGCACGGCACCAGCCCGACTTCGATCGGCGGCTTCTGCGCGATGAAGGCCATGTCGACCCGCAACGACGATCCTACCCGCGCCTCGCGTCCGTGGGACCGGGACCGCGACGGTTTCGTGATGGGCGACGGCGCCGGCATCCTCGTGATCGAAGAATACGAACACGCCAGGGCGCGCGGCGCGCGCATCTACTGCGAACTGCGCGGCTTCGGCGCCGGTGCCGACGCCTTCCACATGACCGCACCGAGCGAGGACGGTTCCGGCCCGGCGCGCTGCATGGCGGCGGCGTTCCGCGATGCGGGCATCAACGCCGATCAGGTCGGATATCTCAATGCGCACGGCACCTCGACCCCGCTCGGCGATGTCGCCGAAACCCGCGCGATCAAACGCGCGCTCGGCGACCATGCCTATAAAACGATGGTGTCGTCGACCAAGTCGATGACCGGGCATCTGCTCGGCGCGGCCGGCGGCGTGGAGGCGATCTTCTCGATCATGGCCCTGCACACCGGCATCATCCCGCCGACGATCAATCTCGACACGCCGGGCGAGGGCTGCGATCTCGATTACGTGCCGAACGTCGCGCGCGAGCGAAAGATCGATATCGCCGTGTCGAACGGCTTCGGTTTCGGCGGCACCAACGGGACGCTGGTATTCGGTCGTCTCTGATCCGCGCCTCGCGTCCTTGATCCGCTTCACTGGGCTCCGAACATGATCGTCACCCGCGCGCTGCCTGCGGACAGCGATCTGCTGCGCCTGCATCGCCTGGCACCCGCGCGCTACCCGCTGTTGCTGCAATCGACGTCGTCGTCGCTGCATGCGGGGCATGCGCAGGGACGGTGGGATCTGCTGCTGGCCGCCAGCGGCGAACGTCTGCGTCTCGATCCCGACGGCCGCGTGCGCGACCATGACGGCGATGACCTGGGCGACGATTTTCTTGCGCTGCTCGACGCGTGCTGGGGCGCGCTGCGCACGTCGCGCGAAGAGCCGCGCTGGCCGTTCCGCGGCGGATGGGCGCTGTACTTCGGCTACGAATTCGCCGCGCAGGTGGAGCCGGTGCTGCGTCTGCCGCAGGCCGAGGGCGCAGTGCCGGTGGCGCTGGCGCTGCGCTGTCCGGCGGCGGTGCTGCGCGATCACGCGACCGGCGAGTGCTTCGCGGTGGCCGAACTCGGCGCTGAGGCGATGCTGGACGGCATTCTCGAAGATCTCGCGATGCCCGATCCAGCATCGCTGCCGGCGTGGGGCGCGCCCGAGTCGCTGGAAGACGATGCGCCCGGCGCGTTCACCGACGGCGTGTCGCGCATTCTCGACTACCTCGCGGCCGGCGACGTGTTCCAGGTGAATCTTTCGCGCGCGTGGCGCGCGCGCTTCGCGCAGCCGCTCGAACCCGCGTTGCTGTACGCGCGTCTTCGTGCGGCCAGTCCGGCGCCGTTCGCGGGCCTGTTCGTCGGCGAGACCGCGAACGGCGACGCGAAGACTGCATGGGCGATCGTGAGTTCTTCGCCGGAACGACTGGTATCGGTGCGCGGCGACGTGGTCGAAACCAGGCCGATCGCCGGTACCCGCCCGCGCTTCGACGGCGACGACGACGCGGCGCGCATCCGCGAACTGGTCGGCCATCCGAAAGAACGCGCCGAGCACGTCATGCTGATCGATCTCGAACGCAACGACCTCGGCCGCATCTGTGCGCCGGGCAGCGTCGAAGTCGATGAGCTGATGACGGTCGAAAGTTATTCGCACGTGCATCACATCGTCAGCAACGTGCGCGGCCGGCTGCGCGACGACGCCACGCCCGGCGACACCATCCGCGCGGTGTTTCCCGGCGGCACGATCACCGGTTGCCCGAAAGTGCGCTGCATGCAGATCATCGCCGAGCTGGAAGGCACCGGCCGCGGCGCTTACACCGGTGCCTTCGGCTGGCTCAATCGCGACGGTGACCTCGATCTCAACATCCTGATCCGCAGTGCGGAACTCGAAACGGACATGCGTGAAGGAAACGCGCCGGATGGCAGCCGGCTGCGCTTCCGCACCGGCGCCGGCATCGTCGCCGACTCCGACCCGCAGCGCGAACTCGACGAAACCCGCGCCAAGGCCCGCGGCCTGCTCAAGGCGCTGGGAGCCGGGTCGTGAACGCGCGCCTGTTCGTCGGCGAAGCGCGCGTGGCCCAAGGCGCCGACAGCGTGCTCGCCGCCGGTCGCGGCTTCGCCTACGGCGACGGTGTGTTCGAGACCATGCGCGCGGTCGGTGGCGTCATTCCGTGGTGGCCGGGCCACCGCGCCCGGCTCGTGCTGGGCACGGCGCGGCTGCGGATCGCGCTGCCGTCGGCCGAATGCATCGACACCGAACTGCACGACTGGCTGTCGTTGCATCGCGATGCGGTGGTGAAACTGATCATCACCCGCGGCAGCGGCGGGCGCGCCTACGCGCCGTCGCCCGACGCGCCGCCGGTGTGGATGCTGGCCGTGTCCACGCTGCCGCCGCCGATGCGGCCGGGCGGCCTGGTGTTGCGCTGGTGCGAGACGCGCCTGGCGCGGCAGCCGCTGCTGGCGGGCCTCAAACACTGCAATCGGCTGGAACAGATCATGGCCCGCGCCGAGTGGTGCGATCCGGACATCGACGAAGGCCTGATGCTGGACACCGAGGGCCACGTCATCGCCGCGACCGCCGCCAATCTGTTCGTCCTGCGCGAGGGGCGCTGGTGGACGCCGCCGCTGGATCAGTGCGGGATCGCCGGGGTCTGCCGCAGTTGGGCGCTGCGCGCTTTCGCCGCCGGCGAGCGTCGCCTGAGCGTGCGCGATGTGGAAACCGCCGACGCGGTGGTTCTGAGCAACGCGGTGCGCGGTATCCTGCCGGTGGCCCGGCTGGGCGACCGTACGTGGTCGCCGCATCCCGCGGTCGCCGATGCGCGCAGGCGGCTCGCCGCGGCGCATCCGGCCTTCGACAACGCCTCCGACTTCGTTCCAATCCAACCCGTTCCAACCAACACCGCACAGCACGAGGACGCTCCGTGAGTCCAGCTCCCAGGAAAAAACTCCGCATCGGCATGCTCGCGCTGCTGTTGCTGACGCTGGCCGTGGTCGCTGCCGGCGCGCTCGGTGTGGTGGCGTATCAGCGCTTCCTCGGTTTCGCCGACGCCGCCATCGCCGGGATCGAGCCGGGCGACAGCGTGATGGTCGCGTCCGGCGATTCGCTGCCGAAGGTGCTGCGCAAGCTGGGCGAACTGGGCATCGAGACCCGCGACCTCGAATGGCGTGCGCTGGCCAGACAGATGGGCGCCGCGGGCAAAATCCAGATCGGCGAATACGCGCTGGAACCCGGCATGACCCCGCGCGATCTGCTGACGCGGATGCGCGACGGCAAGGTCATCAATTACCGTTTCACGATCGTCGAAGGCTGGAACATCCGCGAACTGCGCGCAGCGTTGGCGAAGGCCACGCCGTTGCTGCAGAAGACCGCCGATCTCGACAATGCGGCGCTGATGCGCGCGCTCGGTCTGGGTGCGCAGCATCCGGAAGGCCGCTTCCTGCCCGAGACCTATCTCTATACCCGCAACGACAGTGATCTCGACGTACTCAAGCGCGCGGCCACGGCGATGGAGAAGGCGCTGACCGAAGCCTGGGACGGGCGCGACCAGGATCTGCCGCTCAAGACGCCGTACGAAATGCTGATCCTGGCGTCCATCGTCGAGAAGGAAACCGGTATCGCCAGCGAACGCCCGCAGATCGCCGGCCTGTTCCTGCGTCGCCTGAAGATACCGATGCGGCTGGAAACCGATCCCACGGTCATCTACGGCATGGGCAGCGCCTACACCGGCAACATCCGCAGGACCGACCTGCGCACCGACACGCCCTACAACACCTACACCCGCGATGGCCTGCCACCGACGCCCATCGCCATGCCCGGCCGCGACGCGCTGCAGGCCACTGCGCGTCCCGCACCGGGCGACGCGCTGTTCTTCGTCGCTGTGGGCGACGGCAGCGGCCGCCACGTGTTCTCGAAGACCTACGCCGAACATCAGGTCGCGGTGGTGGAATACGTCAAGCGTTACCGCGCACAGCAGGCGCGCGCGCAATGACCGACACCGTCGTCGCTGCGAATCCTCTTGAACGTCATCCGCATTTCGTCTCGCTGGAAGGCGGCGAAGGCGCGGGCAAGACCACGGTGCTCAACGCGTTGCGCGATGCCTTGCAGCAGGCCGGGCATGACGTGGTGTCGACCCGCGAGCCCGGCGGCACGCCACTGGCCGAACGGATCCGCGATCTGCTGCTCAACGTGGCCGTCGATGGTGTGCAGCACGAACCGCCCACCGCCGAAACCGAGCTGCTGCTGATGTTCGCCGCGCGCGCGCAGCACGTGCGCGAGACCATCCGCCCCGCGCTGGAGCGCGGTGCCTGGGTGATCAGCGACCGCTTCACCGATTCCAGTTATGCCTATCAGGGCGGCGGTCGCGGCATCGATCCGGTGTTCATCGCCGAACTCGAACAGCGCGTGGTCGGCCTCCAGCCCGGTTTGACCCTGCTGCTGGATCTTGGCGTCGCCCAGGGCCGCGAACGCACCCGCGGCCGCGATCTGGCGTTCGGCGGCCAAGGCCCGGACCGCATCGAGCGCGAACGCGACGATTTCTTCGAGAAGGTGCGTCGCGCCTTCCTCGACCGCGCGCGCATGGCGCCCGACCGCGTCCGCGTGATCGACGCCACCCAGAGCGCATCGGAAGTCGCTGCCGACGCCGTCGCCATCCTGCGCATGTTCATCGCACGCGGCGGTTTCTGATGGAACTGCATGTGTCGAGCGATGTCTCTGCTCTGCTGTCCCTCCCTTTGGAAAAGGGGGCAGGGGGGATTTGCTTTTGCTGTTCGCCAAAGCAAAGCCACAGCAAATCCCCCCGTCAATCGCTGCGCGATTGCCGACCCCCTTTTTCAAAGGGGGCAAAAGCAAAGGATTGCCGTCCGAGGTTGCCGACATGGCTGATGTGACGAATACAGCAGTCACTAATGTTTCAGCGATGGTAATGGCCGAGACGGTAAAGGCAGTAGCAGCCGAAGCCGAAGTGGCGACGATGACCAACGTCACCGTGCTGTTCCCCCCTTTGAAAAAGGGGGGCAGGGGGGATTTGCTGTTGCTGTCTGCGAAGGCAAAGCAACAGCAAATCCCCCCGTCGATCGCTGTGCGATCGCCGACCCCCTTTTCCAAAGGGGGCGGCAGCAGGCGCCGCCGCCGCACTGGATTTTTGATGAGGTTGCCTGCATGAGCCTGCCACTGCCCGCGTTCGCGCCCTGGCAGCAGCGCATGTACGCGCAGACCACCGCTGCGCTCGACAGCGGCCGCCTCGGCCACGGGCTGCTGTTCTGCGGCCCGGCGCAGTTGGGCAAGCGTCTGCTCGCGGAGCGTCTGGCCCAACGCATGCTCTGCACCCAGCGCGACAGCGCCGGCGAGCCTTGCGGCCACTGTCGCAGCTGCCAGTTGTTCGAGAATCGCTACCAGCGCGAATCGCCGGAACTGCGCCCCGATGGGCGCCTCGCGCATCCGTTCGGCCACTCCGGTCATCCCGACCTGACCTTCGTCGGCTACGAATGGAACGACAAGGCCCGCCCGCCGCGGCTGCGCACCGAACTGGTGATCGAACAGATCCGCCAGATTTCCGAAAAACTCGCGCTCACCCCGCAGTACGGCGGCGCGCAGATCGTGATTCTCGATCCCGCCGACGCCATCAACCACGCGGCCTGCAACGCGCTGCTGAAAACCCTGGAAGAGCCGCAGCCCGGTCGCTACCTGTGGCTGATCAGCGCCCAGCCCGCGCGCCTGCCCGCGACCATCCGCAGCCGCTGCCAACGGATCGAATTCCGCCTGCCGCCGGCCGACGAAGCCCTGGCCTGGCTGCTGGCGCAGGGTCATGCCGACGCCGTCGCCCATGAAGCGCTCACCGCCGCCCGCGGTCATCCCGGTCTGGCCGACCGTTGGCTGCGCGACGGCGGCCTGGACCTGCGTCGCGACATCGCCGCCGACCTGCAGGCCATCGGCCGCGGCGAACGCTCGCCGTTGGAAACCGCGAAACGCTGGGCCGATGCCGAAGATCTCGATCAGCGCCTGCGCCACGCCGCCGATCTGGCCCTGGCCGAAGCCGGACGCTTGACCGATCCGATCAGAATCCGCACCCTCGCAACCTGGTTCGACGCGGCCAACCGCACCCGCGACCTGCTGCGGACCACGGTCCGCGCCGACCTCGCTCTGGCCGAACTGCTCGCGCAGTGGCGCGGCCCGGGCAAACCGGCGGGCGGGGCGTCTCAGAAAGCTTCTGGAGTAAGACGATGAACGTGAAAGCGGCAGGCGGCGCCCGTCAGGGCATCCTCTCCCTGGCGGTGAAGGACAAGAACGCCCTGTTCCAGGCGTACATGCCCTACATCAAACAGGGCGGGGTGTTCGTGCCCACCCCCAAACGCTATTTCATCGGCGACGAAGTCTTCCTGCTGATGACCCTCCCCGAATCCGCCGAACGCCTGCCCGTCGCCGGCAAGGTCGCCTGGGTCACGCCGTCCGGCGCCCAAGGCAATCGCATCGCCGGCATCGGCGTGCAGTTCGCCGACACCCCTGAAGGCGAAGCGGTGAAGAACAAGATCGAAGCGATCCTCGCCGGCATCCTCAATTCGGATAAAGCCACGCATACGATGTAGTCGCGCTGTCGGGAACCTGCCCATGCCGCTTGGGGACATCGCTGGTGAGGCGCTCGGCGGGGTCTTCCGCTTCATCGGAAGACTTCTGTTCGAGGTCGTGGTGGAGCTGTTGATCCAGGGAGCGGGTCACGTGATCCTTCGGATCGTCCGGCCGAAGTCCGAGCCCGGTGAAACGGCCTGTACGCTGGTCGGCCTGATTTTCTGGGCAACCGTGATCGTATTGGGCTGGTATCTCTATCGGCAGTCCATCGCGGCCTGACCATTCATCCAGGTCGAACCCGCTTCGCGGGCCGGTTCGATCGAGGAGGCACCCATGACGCGAACCCTTGCAATCGCAGCGGTCCTGCTTCTGATGCTGACCGGATGTCTGGCGGGTTCTCGTGCTCATGAGCTCGCTGCGTTATTGGAAGTTGCGCCGGAACTCATGCGCGCAACACCCGCTGAAGCCGAACTTCCGCTGGACCGATGGCCGGCCGAGCTCAAGGCGCTCGAGCCCAAGCGCGTCTATGCGACTCAGGACGGAATCTATATCGTCACATCGACGTTCTTCGTCGAGGAAAAAGGCCTGTTCTTGCCGCGTTCGCCGGCATTCGTGCCCGGTACGGGCAATGATCCGGAGTTCGGATTCATCGTCGACGGACTCTACTCATACGAACTCGAAGGCTAGAGTCAGGTTCGAACGATTCACCGGCCCGAAGCCGCTTCGCAGGCCGATTCGATTCATGCGATCCAAGCGGCAGCCATCGCCCGCCCTCTTTCAGCACTCTCCTCCTTTCAACGCTCGCCCCCTTTGAAAAAGGGGGCCGATGATCGCGCAGCGATCAGCGGGGGGATTTGCTCTTGGCGCTGCATCATCGATGCCGAGCTTCTTTTGTCGAGAGCGGCAGCAGGTCTCTCCACGGGCTGCGCCCGTATTCGGGATGACAGAGATTGGCATGATAAGGATCGGGATGGCAGGCGTCGGGTTGAAGTTATGATGCGACGCACGCGCGCTGCTGGCGCCCACGATGTCGACGAACGCCACGATGCCGCCAAAACCGTATTCCCCCAGCTGCGACCGCAATCGCGATCCGATCCTGTCGGTGCTGCGCGAACACTTCGTCGACCGTCGCGAGGTGCTGGAGATCGGCAGCGGTACCGGGCAGCACGCGGTGCATTTCGCGGCGGCGATGCCGTGGCTGCGCTGGCAGTGCTCGGATCATCCGGATTACTTGCCGGGCATCCGTGAGTGGCTCGATGAGGCGGCATTGCCGAACACCCCGCAGCCGTTCGCGCTGCAGGCGATGCCCCAACCGGTGCCCGGTTTCTCGCCGCAGCCGCCGGGCCGCTACGACGCTGTGTTCAGCGCGAATACCCTGCACATCATGGGTTGGCCGGAGGTCGAGGCGTGCTTCGCCGGGCTGGCGACGGTGCTCGCCGACGATGCGGTGCTTGTGGTCTACGGCCCGTTCAATCGCGACGGCGCGTTCAGCAGCGACAGCAACCGCGAGTTCGACGGCTGGTTGAAAGCCCGCGACCCGCGTTCGGGCATCCGCGATCTCGAGGCGGTGAACGCCCTGGCCGAAGCCATCGGCTTGCGCCCGGTCGCGGACATCGCGATGCCGGCGAATAACCGGACGCTGGTCTGGCGGCGTTCGGCACGGCCCTGAAGACGGGCGGATGATCGGCAGCGTTTCGCGCAGGTGCGCGATCGCTGGGCCCGGCCACGGATTTTTCGCCCCTGGATCGAAGGTCTTCCGCGGACGATCGCGGTCTTTCCCGGGACGAAACCGGGTCTTTTTCGCGGTTTTCCCCCGGAATCGGGGGCTGGCGGCCTTCCAGGGCCGTGCGTGCGATGCCTAGACTCCAGCCGACGCCGCCGCGATGGCGGCGCCATTGAACTTCAATGGATACATCAGACAAGGAGCAAACGATGAAGCGTTTCGTATTGTTGATGCTGCTGGCGCTCGGATGCGTTTCGACCGTCCAGGCGGTGCCGCCCTGCTGGCCGGGATCGGTGGTGAATGTCGGGCCGGCGCGGTACCTGTCCCCGGCGCAGCTGAGCAACTGGTGGGCCACCCATACGGTGCCGAGCAACGTCGCCAACCCGCATTACTACGTGGCGTTCCACGCCACCGACGAGGTCTGCAAGGCCGCGTATGGCGCGTCGTCCTGGGCGGTGATCACCGGGCCGTCGCAGTTGATCAACAACGTGAACGGCACGATCTGGGGCGGCGCCAACTTCCAGTGCAAGAAGTGCTCCGGCGGCGTGATCGGCGTACCGGTGGATCCGGTGCCGGCGGAACGCACCGACAGGTAAGGCTGCGGGCTGCCGGCCAGAAAAACGGCGGGGAAACCCGCCGTTTTTTGTCGCGCGTCGATCAGGATGCCCTGGCTCAGGCCTCTGCTTCTTCCTTGTACGCATCCACCGGGATGCAGGCGCACATCACGTTCTTGTCGCCGTAGACGTTGTCGACGCGCGCGACCGGCGGCCAGTATTTCTGCAGCCTGAGCGTCGGCAGCGGGAACGCGGCCAGTTCGCGCGGGTAGGCGTGGGTCCACTCGCTGCCGGCGACTGCGGTCGCGGTATGCGGGGCGTGCTTCAGCGGGTTGTCCTCGCCGTCGAGGCGGCCGTCTTCGATCGCGCGGATCTCGTCGCGGATCTGGATCATCGCATCGATGAAGCGGTCGAGTTCGTGCTGCGATTCGCTCTCGGTGGGCTCCACCATCAGCGTGCCGGCGACGGGGAAACTCAGGGTCGGAGCATGGAAGCCGAAGTCGATCAGGCGCTTGGCCACGTCTTCGGCGCTGATACCGGTACTGTCCTTCAGCGGGCGCAGATCGAGGATGCACTCGTGCGCGACCAGCCCGTTGCGGCCGGTGTAGAGCGTGTCGTAGTGCGGGGCGAGGCGCTTGGCGATGTAGTTGGCGTTGAGCAGCGCGACCTGGGTGGCCTTGCGCAGGCCCTGCGTGCCCATGAGCGTGATGTACATCCAGCTGATCGGCAGGATGCTGGCGCTGCCGAACGAGGCTGCGGACACCATGCCGACCTTGCCCTGGCCGTCGAAGGTCTTCGGCAGGAACGGTGCCAGATGCGCTTTTACCGCGCACGGGCCAACGCCCGGGCCGCCGCCGCCGTGCGGGATGCAGAAGGTCTTGTGCAGGTTGAGGTGCGAGACGTCCGAACCCCACTTGCCGGGTTTGGCCACGCCGACCAGCGCGTTCATGTTGGCGCCGTCGGTATACACCTGGCCGCCGTGCTGGTGGACGATGTCGCAGATCGCGACGATGTCTTCTTCGAACACGCCGTGCGTGGACGGGTAGGTGATCATCAGCGCGGCGAGCCGGCTGCTGTATTTCTCGGCGTTGCGGCGGATATCGTCCAGATCGACGTTGCCGTTGCCGTCGCACTTGGTGACGACGACGGTCATGCCGCACATCTGCGCCGACGCCGGATTGGTGCCGTGCGCGGATTCCGGGATCAGGCAGATGTCGCGATGCGTGTCGCCGCGCGACTGGTGATAGGCGCGGATGGCGAGCAGGCCGGCGTATTCGCCCTGCGCGCCGGAGTTCGGCTGCAGGCTCACCGCGTCGTAGCCGGTGCATTCCACCAGCATCGCTTCCAGTTCGTCGATCAGTTGTTTGTAGCCGGCGGTCTGTTCGGCCGGCGCCAGCGGATGCAGGTTGCCGAACTCCGGCCACGTCACCGGGATCATCTCGGCGGTGGCGTTGAGTTTCATGGTGCAACTGCCCAGCGGAATCATGGTCCGGTCCATCGCCAGATCCTTGTCCGCCAGCGCGCGCATGTAGCGCAGCAGTTCGTGTTCGCTGTGGTGGGTATTGAATACCGGATGCGACAGGAAGTCCGAGGTGCGCAGCAGCGCAGCGGGCAGGGCGTCGGCGGTGTTCGCGTCCAGCGCGTCGATGTCCGGGACGTCGGCGCCGAACAGCGCGGCGAGCGCGGTCACGTCGTCGCGGGTGGTGGTTTCGTCGAGGCTGATGCCGACGCTGTTCGCGTCGATCGACCGCAGGTTCAACTGCGCAGCCTTGGCTTTCGCGTGGATCGCGGCGGCATCGATGCCGGTGACGTGCAGGGTGTCGAAGAAATCGCCGCCGACCGCGACGCCGGCCTTGCGCAGCGCCGCCGCGAGGATCGCGGCCAGGCGATGGGTGCGGCGGGCGATGCGGGTCAGGCCCTCGGCCCCGTGGTAGACGGCGTACATGCTGGCCATCACCGCCAGCAGCACCTGCGCGGTGCAGATGTTCGACGTGGCCTTCTCGCGGCGGATGTGCTGCTCGCGGGTCTGCAGGGTGAGGCGGTAGGCCGGCTTGCCTTCGGCATCCACCGACACGCCGATCAGGCGGCCCGGCATGCTGCGCTTGTAGGCGTCGCGGCAGGCCATGAACGCGGCGTGCGGGCCGCCAAAGCCGAACGGCACGCCGAAGCGCTGGGTGTTGCCGACGACGATGTCCGCGCCCCATTCGCCGGGTGCGGCGATCAGGGTGAGCGCGAGCAGATCGGTCGCGACCGCGACCAGCCCGTTGCGCGCATGCACGGCCTCGGCCAGCGCTGTGTAATCGCCGATGCCGCCGAAGGTGTTCGGATACTGCAGCAGCACGCCGAAACAGTCCGCGGTCTGCGCGTCGGTGTCACTGCCGATCAGCAGTTCGATGCCCATCGGTTCTGCGCGGGTGCGCAGCACTTCGATGGTTTGCGGATGCACGCCGTCGGACACATAGAACACGTTCGACTTCGATTTGGCCGAACGCTTCGCGAGGGTCATCGCTTCGGCGGCCGCGGTGCCTTCGTCCAGCAGCGACGCGTTGGCGATTTCCATGCCGGTGAGGTCGGCGCACATGGTCTGGAAGTTGATCAGCGCTTCCATGCGGCCCTGCGAGATCTCGGCCTGGTACGGCGTGTACGCCGTGTACCACGCCGGGTTTTCGAGGATGTTGCGCAGGATGACGTTCGGCGTGTGGGTGCCGTAATACCCCTGGCCGATGAAGCTGCGGAACACCTGGTTCTTGTCGGCGATGGCGCGGATCTTGGCCAGCGCTTCGACTTCGGTGATCGCCTCGGGCAGCGCCAGCGGCGCGGCCGACTTGATGCTCGCGGGCACGATGGCGTCGGTCAGCGCTTCCAGCGAGCCGTGGCCGATCGTGCGCAGCATGTGGTCGATCTCGGCGTCGTTGGGGCCGATGTGGCGCTCGAGGAAGGCGTGATGGTGTTCGAGATCGCGCAGGGAAGCGCGGGACATCTGAGTGGTGAACACGGGAGTCGTGGACATGGGGGCGTCGTCTGGCGAAGGGGAGGGCGTTCCGGCCACCGGCGCAGGCCGGCGGGCGCTCGCGGGCTGGCGGCAGATGCCGCTCGAAAGCCCCGCTCGCCCCTCTGTTCTTTTGCCTGAGAGTTTGGAAGCACGTACCGCGGGTCGCGGGGGGAGGGTCGCTCCCGACGTTGTGCCTTTTGCCCCTTCGGCGTCGACGCTGCCCGGCATTTCTGCGAAGGGCGGCCGATCTCTCCAGAGTGATGTACGCGCGGCGGTATCAGGCCTGAGCGATTCCGGGCGAATTGCGCCTTCGGCAGCGACCCGGATGACTCGGGGCCGCTTCTCCCACCGTGCCGGCGGAGTATAGCCGCTCCCCCGGCGTCGCGGCGATGCGCAGACCTGGCGGCGGTGTCGCTCCAGGCGGGGTCGGTACGGGCCGCGGTGGCGGCAAATGCCTGCGTGCCGCGGATGCTGGGTTCGGGGACGGGTGCTGTGCAACTGCCACGCAGCGAAGCTGGTGATCAATGCCACGGCGCCGATCTTGATCGACAGGGCGGATCGGAACATGGATCTTGCCCTGGTCGACCCCGCGTGGGCGGGGCGAGTGGGTGCGGGGGAATGTCGATGAGCAGAACTTCGATTCCACTGACGCCCGCAGCGATCCGTCGCATGCGCGATCACGGATGCATGGGCGGAGTCATGCTTTCAGGACAAAAGCTCCGTGGCTCATTCCGACCCTTCATGACGGCAGGCGCCGACTGCACGAGCGCGTCTGCCGGCGGTTTCGCAAATGGGAGGGGCATGTGCTTGAATGCCCCGCTGCATTCGAACCGGCGCTGCGTCGCCCCAGCGCCCCGCGACCGTGCGTCCCTGTCGGCCGCCAGTCAGGAATCCGCCATGACCCACACCGCGAAACCCTCGTCACGCCGGCTGTCGCTGATCCTTGGCGGGCTGGCGATGATCGGGCCGTTTTCGATCGACACCATGTTCCCGGCGTTCCCGCAGATCGGCGAACAATTCGCGGCCGACAAAGTGGCGCTGCAGCAGACGATCAGCGTCTATCTGTTCGCCTATGCGCTGATGAGCCTGGTGCACGGGCCGCTGTCGGATGCGGTCGGGCGGCGGCGGGTGATCCTTGGTGGCCTGACGGTGTTCGCGCTGGCCTCGATCGGCTGCGCGCTGGCCACCAGCCTGCCGGCGTTGCTGGCGTTCCGCGCGCTGCAGGGCATGTCCGCGGGCGTGGGCCTGATCGTGGGTCGCGCGGTGATCCGCGATGTGTACCAGGGCCAGTACGCGCAGAAGCTGATGAGCCAGGTGTCGATGATCTTCGGTATCGCACCGGCGCTGGCGCCGATCATCGGTGGCTGGATCCTGGGCTGGGAACGCTGGCCGGCGATCTTCTGGTTCCTGGTGCTGTTCGCGCTGCTGCTGTTGGCCGCTACCTGGATCGCCCTGCCGGAAACGCATCCGCCCGAGGCGCGGTTCCGGCCGTCGCCGAAACAGCTGTTGCGCAATCACGCTTATATCCTGCTGAACGGCCGATTCCAGCGTTTCGCCGTGGCCGGCGGCTTCAATTTCGCGGCGCTGTTCCTCTACATCGCCTCGGCGCCGGCATTCGTGCTGGATCACCTCAAGCTGCAGCAGGATCAGTTCGGCTGGTTCTTCGTGCCGACCATCGCCGGCATGGTGATCGGTTCGTTCCTGTCCGGCCGTGCGGCGGGGCGGATGAGCGGCACGCGGCTGGCGGGCATCGGGTTCGCGATCTGCGGCTTCGCCGCCTTGATCAACATCGCCTACAACCTGTGGGTGCCGCAGCCGTCGATGCCGTGGGCGATCGTGCCGATGGCGATCAACGCCCTGGGCATCGCCCTGGTGTTCCCGATCCTGACGCTCGCCATCCTCGACATGTACCCGCGCCAGCGCGGCGCGGCGTCGTCGCTGCAGGCCTTCACCAGCCTGATCCTGCAGTCGGCAGTCGCCGGCCTGTTCTCGCCGCTGCTCAGCCACGACCCGCTGTGGCTGGCGCTGGGCGCTGCGTTCTGCACGCTGGTCGGCTTCCTGTTCTGGTGGTGGGAAGTCACGCATACGCGGCTGCCGCCGGAACCGGAGTCCGAGTCGATGCCCGTGGTACCGCCTGCGTTGTGATGCCGGATTCCGCTTACGGTGTGGGCTTGCTGCGCCGTGCGCGAAACGGAACGCCCATCAGCAGTGCGATCGAACCGGTGATATGGGCAACGCGATCACGATGAACGGATCCACGTAGTCGAACTGCAACCACGCGATACCTTCGAACAATGCGGCGGCGGCAAGCGCTGAGGTGAATGAAGCTTTGAAATAATCGCGTATCCGCCAGTGCGCGATCACCGCACACGACGCGGATACGGCGCAGAGAATCAGGAAATCGGTGCTTGTGCTGGCTTCCGACATACCATCTCCCGTCGTCAGTGTCGCTTCCACAACCAGCGCAGCGGCAATCCCGCGATCACCAGCACCGCGCCCCACGCCAGCGCATTCGCGCCGGTACCGATCAGCGCATACACGCTGTAGAGCAAGGCCAGCGCAGCGACTACCCGGCCGTGGCTGCCAAGTTTCAGCCACGCCGCGCTGCTGAAGACGTACGGCAGCAGCGTGGCGGCGGTGGACAGCAGGATCGAGAACGTGAAGACCTTCACCAGCGAATCGGTGTAATTCGCGATCACCAGCAGGCTTGCCAATACGGTGCTCGCGAGCACGCCGACGCGCGGCGTGCCCTGCGCGTCGAGCGCGGCGAATGCTTTCGGAAATAGACCGTCGTTCGCGGCCGCCATCGGCAACTGCGCCGACAGCAGCACCCAGCCGTTGAGCGCGCCGAAGCAGGAGATCGCCGCGACCACCGCAATACCGATACCCGCGGCCGGGCCCCACAGCGCTTTCGCCGCGTCGGCCATGGGCGCGGTGGAGTTCATCGTGACCTCGGGCGGCACCAGACCCAGAACGGCGGTGCAGGCGAGGATCGTGGCGATGCCGGCGAGCAGGGTGCCGATCAACGTCGCGCGCGGAATCGTGCGTTCGGCGTCGCGGATCGCACCAGCGGGCACCGTGGCAGCTTCCAGCCCGAGGAAGGCCCACAGCGTCAGCGCGACGGTCATGTGCAGCGCGCCCAGGCGCGTCGCGGGCGCGTCGGCGTCTGCGGCCGCGGCGATCGCGGAAGCCTCGCCGGCGAGCAGCGAACTATCGAGCCACCAGATCGCGATCCCGCCGAACAGCAGCAGCGGCAGCAGTTTCAACACGGTGGTGACGATCTGCAGGCGGCCGGCTTCGCGGATGCCGATCAGATTGATCGCAGCGCAGATCCACAGCGCCGCCAGCGCGCATGCCGCGCCACGGAACGGCGTGGCCACGAGTCCGGGAAACAGGCTGCCGAGACTGCCGGCGAACGCCACCGCGATGGCCGCGTTCGCGCACCAGATCGAAATCCAGTAGCTCCACGCGATGACGAAACCGGTGGTGTCGCCGAAGGCCTCGCGCGCGTAGGCGTAAGGTCCGCCGGCCTGAGCGCCGCGCGCGGCCAGGCGCGAGAACGTCAGCGCCAGCAGCAGGGCGCCGCCGAGCGTGATCGCCCAACCGTAGAGACTCAGCCAGCCGTACGGCGCCAGCGATGCCGGCAACAGGAACACGCCGCTGCCGACCATGCTGCCCGCGACCAGCGCGATCGCCGACCACAGGCCGAGCGGCCGCGGCGAGGGACTCACCTGCGAAGTCGCGAATCACTCCGGTCGATGGTGCCGGTTCGTCCCGTGCCGGCAGGCGCCGACGCAGCAGGTGCGGACGACATGGCCGCAGGTTTGGCCGCCGGCCTCGGCCGCACGATCGGACGCGCGCCCTCCGCGGCTTCGGGCTGCGGTTCGAGATACTGTTTCATGTTCGCGAAATCGACATCCAGCCGCGAGTAGTAATCGCGGTTCTGCGCATTGCTCAGCGAACCGCTGTTGCTGCAGGCCGCATTGCCGCCGTACAGCCCCCCGCGCAGCACATAACCGCGCGGTCCAAGGGTGAACAGGCCCGAGCCGCTGCTGCCGCCTTCGGTGGTGCCGGTCAACCAGCCCACGGTGATGTTGTCGCCGTCCTTGGTGATGGTCTGGCCGCCGGACACTTTCTTCGAGTCTCCGCGCGGGTGATGGATCGCCAGCACGCTGCTGGCGTCGGCGACCGGCGCCGCGTTCCAGCCGGCGAAATAGGCGCTTGCGGGTGGCGCGTTGTTCAGGCGCACCAGCATGCCGTCGGTGAGGTGATTCGAATACAGATAGGTCGCGCCGCCGCTGATCTGGGTGACGGCCGAGGAAGTGAGATTGCCGCAGGCGGTCGCATCGTAATTCCAGATGGTGTTCAGGGTATTGGCGACCGCCTGCATCTGCGACGCGACCGGCGGCACGCTATCGTTGTCGGAGAAACAATGGTTGGCGGTATGGAAATACGGAATCTGCGTGACCGGAACGGTGTCCGCCAACAGGGTGCCGGTGCAGATGAAGGTGCCGGAACCGATGACGAAGCGCATGTGCGCGACGGCTTTCCTGACGTCGACGAAGGCCTGGCCCAGTTCGTTCACGCGACAGACGGTGTCGACGTTGCAACTGCCGGATTCGCCGATCTTCTCGATGATCTTGTAGGTGTTGCGACTGTCGGCGATGAGGTGCGACAGCACCGGGGCCTCCAGCCGCACCGCGAACGCGGGCACGCCGCGCGGACGGAAAATCTCGATGATCTGTGTGTCGCCGTCGGTATTGGGCGTCCAGAACAGGCCGTTGGAGCCCGGAAGGCGTTTGGCTTCCGCGCCGGTCATCTTCGCGACCACTTCCGACGGACGCGCCGAACCGCCGAAGCGCAGCTCGGCGCGGCTGTCCAGGCGGCTCACGTCCAGACCGACGCGCAGCGCGAGCGCGTCCATCGAACGGATTTCGATCTTCGCGACGAAGCCGCCGGCGACCGGGCGCCAGGTCAGCGCCGACAGCCGACGCTGCAGGCCCTCCTGCGACGCTTCGCGGCCGATCCCGATCTGGGTGGCTTTCAAGCCCGGCGCCTGGTTCTTGCGCTGCAGGTCGAGCAGGCGCGACGTCGCCATCTCGCGGTAATGCATCCTCGCGACGTTCGCGGCCGGATAGGCGGCCGCGCGCCAGCGCAATGCCGGCGCGGCAACGGTCCTGCTGGGTTCGCCGGCGGCCTGCGCCATCGGCTCGGGGTTCGCTGCGAGCGCCTGACCGGGCGCGATCAGAACGGGTGCGGCCAGACCGAGCATGAGGGCGGTGAAAAGTCGGGTGTTGTGCATGATGTTCTTCGATGTCTCGGGTGATAGGCGATGAGTGGCGGCGATGACGCTGTCCGTGGCTGCCGTACCGGAAGAATGCCGATTATGCGTCGCGATACGTGCGACGCAACAGTTCGTGGAAATGATGCACCGCATTCTCGCGCAGCGGATTGAGACGGCCGGCCTCGTACGAGCCGGACGCCAGCCCGCGCTGCACGTCTTCGCAGATGCTGATGTCCTCGTCCTGGACCACGTCGCTGAACGACAGATCCGCCTCGCGGCGGGCGCGGCCGGCGTCCGAATCGTCCGGTGCGTAATAGAAATCGAATTCCACCCGGCAACGATCCACGCCCTTGGGGATGATGCGGTTGGTCTGCAGCCGGCCGGGCAGGATGTTCAGCATCGTGTTCGGCCACAGCCAGTAATACAGCGCATCGCCGCTGCCGTAGAGACCGTCGCCGCTTTCGAGGGGACTGAACTGGAACGAATACCACTCCGCGGTTTCGGTGACGTAGCTGCGGTAATCCAGCAGCCGGTTCAGCTCCGGATGGATGTGCGGGACGTGGTAGCCCTCCAGGTAATTGTCGACATACACCTTCCAGTTGCAGGCGATGTCGTAGCCCGCGCGATGGTGGTGGCCGTAGGCATCGAGCCGGCGGTCCGCGCCGATGCGCGCATCGATGCCGGCGACGAAAGCCTCGAACGGCGGCGCCCGCGCCTCGTCCGCCGCCGCGAACACCATGCCCTGCCACACACGCACCGCGAGCTGCGGCAGGCGGATCTCGCTCACATCGAAATCGGTCGCCCCGGCCATTTCGGTCGCGTTGCGCAACTGGCCATCGAGTGCGTACGTCCAGCCGTGATATCGACAGCGCAGCGACTTCGCCGCTAATCCGTCGCACAGCGCCAGCGGCCCCGCGCGATGCCGGCACACGTTGTGCATCACCCGGATCACCTCGTCCGCCCCGCGCACCGCGATCACCGGCAAACCGCCGAGATCGGCCACCGCGTGATCCCCGGTGTTCCGCAACTGGCAAACGTGCGCGACCACCTGCCAGCCCCGGCCGAAGATCGACTGCCGGTCCAAAGCCACCGTCGCAGGATCGGTATAGAACCGTGCCGGGAGGGCGGTGGCGCGGTCGAGGGGCTGGGGGGCGAGGTCGGCGGAATGGGCGGAGAGCGTCATCGGGCGAGTATCGCGCAGGTAATCGAACGCTGCCAGCTGAACTGGCGCGGATTCACGGGGAAGTCGCCTCGACGCCACGCTGTCATGGCCGGTCGCTTCGAGTCGCCGCTCCGGTGTGCGTTTAAACGTTGCGCCCGGCGAATCTGTTTTTTCATATCACCGGCTGACACTGCGCGTTTAGATGATTTGCTGAATCGTCCTTGCGATGGCAACTTTCCTCAATGCCCGATCGCTGAGGGCGGACTGGGCTCTTTCGCAACGATTTCCGGGATGCTTTCTGGAAAGACTGCGATTTGTTCGCAGGTGATAGCTTGACGATTCTAGAGCACCAGTCGGACTGAATCCATCCGACCGGTGTTGATTCCAGAGTAGAGGTTGCAATCGCTACGGACCTGACGGAGGTGGATTGATGCTGATTGGCGGATCGTTACCGACTTGAGGGTCCGCGTCGTGTAGTTCGGTAGTTCCCGTCTTGCGGACGTAAACGCTGAATTTGAATGGAGGAGTTGTCGTTTGCGAAGACATCTTGAATTCGATGCCTATCGAAGTCGTGCCTTTCGGGAAACGGACAAGCGGATGCTTCGGGTTGGATAGAACAGGGCTTGTCTGATGAAAGATACGCCCAACCAGTTCGCCTTCATCACAGGTAATGTGGTCGAGATGATAAAGGGGGGTTCCGGTTTCTTCGTTGCGAATAATATCGAGGTCGATAATCAACACTTGTTTTCCGGAAGCGGATTCGAATGTGAATAATTCCTCGGACCATGTGGATATTGGGTCTTCATTCGGCAGAACCACCACTTCAAGCCTTGTTCTGATGAAATTCTTTTCCTTGTGGGTCCTGCTCCAATCATCGCCATGCAAAATCGAGTAATAACCAGGGCCCTCAATCGGGGTTGGCTCTGAAAAGCGGACGGCAAAGGTGTCAGTGGGCGCGACTTTTATTTCTTTAAGACGGTTCATTGAGTTCACATTGATCTCGCGGTGGGTTGCCGCAAGATATGCTCGGATAAAGAGTGATCTTTTGCAGTATCAAAATGGAATTAGTGCGGTACTCGAGTTCAGCTATGATTGGCAAGTGGCTTTGTTTCCATGAAAATACATCGAGGCGCGTCTGGAATGCTAACCTCTTGCGCTGGCTAGGGTTGAGGCGATCTTCGATTCAGGTGAAAGTTTCGCAGAATCTTCGAAATGTGTGGGGACGGCACAGATGTTTTATGAGTCCTGCTGACTGGAAATCTTCGTGCAGTCGTACCGTTTCATGTGCATCAAGCGTTTTTTATACACAAGCACGCAGTCGCCGGTGCACGTACGCCGGCGACTGTGTCGCGCCCCAAAAGAGTGCGCCTGCGTGGACAGTATCAGTGCAATAGATCGTCGACGGGCACCGCGAAAACGCGCGCCAGATCATGCGCGATGCGGTAGCGGACCGGATGCCAGGTTTCGGCGCGCTTGATCGTGGCGATCGACACCTGGATGCGCTGCCGGCAGCACCGTTCGGCAAGATCGTTCTGGCTCAGCAGGAGTTTTTCGCGCAGCGTCCGCAGCACGTTGGCGTCCAGCAGCACGCTGCCGCGCAGGACGACGATGGGCCGCGAACGCGGGGTCGACGATGAGTTGGCGGCCGAGGCTGCCGGGACGGGCGGCGTGGACCCCGTGGCCCCGTTGATCACCGACGCGTCGGCCACAGTCATGGCGGCGGCATCGGCCGGAGCGGGCAGGTTCTCGTAAGCGGCATCGAAATCGAACGAATGAACGGGCACCGGGTCGGCGCCGAAAGCAGGGAGGGTCATGACGGACTCCGTGGACGGATGTCCCGGCCTCGGGCGAGGCCGGGCGGTCCCGCGTCCGGCGCTACCCCTGGGGGGTGCTGCGGCAGCGAGGCCGGCATGCACCCTCCCTCAAACGTACGCGACAAATCCTGTCGGCATTGTGTCGGTGCAACTTGTTGTATTGAAAGCAAATACTGGGACCGCGTCGGCGATCAACGGAAGAGATCGGACTTGTCGTGGCGGATCGTGCCGGACGCGATGGTCCTTTTGATGATCGTTCCCGGTCGGATTTAAATGAACCGGGTCGGCCGTGGGTCTCCGGCCGGTTTCTCCGAGCGATTCGCGCCGATGGCGGGCATGGCGTGTATCGGAACTGGGCAGGCCCGTTCAGGTCATGCGGCGGAAAGGGCGTTGCTGCACAGGGGATTCCCTGCCGTGACCCAGGCCGGAACCCCTCAGATATCAGGTTCGGGTGCGGGCGGATCGTTGCCGACCTGCGGGTCGCAATTGAACGGATGGGCATCGCGGATGTCTTTTGCCCGCATCTTCAGCGCGAAATGTTGTTCCTTGTCGCCCGGCAGATGCAGTTTGAGCTTGATCCGTTTGGTATGTGCGGGGAACGTTGCATCTTTCTTCAGCGGGTGCCAAGGCCCGGCAGCATTGTCTTTGAGCGAGTAATGCACGATTGAATCAATGACGCCGAGTCGATGGCTTTCCTCGTTGATGTCATGCAGGTGGAATCTCGATACGCCATTGTCCGTTTGCGGCGAATGCATGACGATCTGCAGCGTCTGCACTGAAGAATCGGTATGGAAAACGATGTCCGTGTGCTGCCAATAGTGCCGATTGTCGTACGGATGCGTCCCGTTGTCCTGGTAGGCCTTCAGCACCAGGGAAAATTCATTGACGTACTCATCGATGTGGATTGTTCTTTTGCTCGAAAATTTATGCAGCAGGCGGTCGAAGATGCCTTTCTCTCCGGCAGAACCGGAGGATTTCCCGGCCAGAACGATCAGATTCTGCATCTCGTCCGATTGTTCGTCTTCCGCTTCCGCCCAGGAAAAGACGGGGTTTCTATTCATATGGGTTCCTTGTGATGAGGGTGGAATGCGAGAAGCCGATAACGTCGCGTAATCGCCGGGACGCACCCGATTCGGCGTATCCATCGCGACCAATCCTTGTGCGATCGTTTGATTTTCGCTGATCCACATTAAGCGATCCCAAAGGCGGAAGCCGCATCCTTTCGGCATCATTCCGTGGAAGTGAGAGTTGCGACGGAGCCAATGGCGATCATTGCCGGTGCTCGTCGTCAGGTTAAATGTGATTTTCACAGCCTGTCGTCGAAGTGTTGTAACCGATCTGTTTCAGCCAGGCACGATCCGCCGTGACGGCAGACGTTTCACCCAGCAAGGTCCTCACCTGCACGCGCGTCGTGATAGCATCGACATCGCGGGATGTCGCCAACACAGGTGTGAGCGTCGCGTCCGCTTGAAGCCAGTCCATACGCGCGGAAGCGCTTTCGCCCCGTGATTCCGCTTGCGTGCCTCGCCAAATCATCGCCTGAGCCAGTGCGGTGGCGATGGTTGCATCGGAAGGACGCGCTTTCGCCAGTGTTTGCAGTTGCAGAATCGCGCGATCTGCTTCCTGAGATCCAGCCAGACCAAGCTGCACGCGACGCAGTCGTATGACCGACTTCAGGCGCACGGTATCTGGATTGGTCGAATTCTCGAGGCGGGTCACTGCCGTTGCTGCGCGCTCGATATACCCCTTGGCTGCATCGGAACGTCCGCGCGACATGGCGATATCGGCCGCTTCCAGGCTGGCTTTCGCCAGGTCACGTCGCCACGTCGCAGCGTCTGGTTCCAGACGTGTGAGTCGCATCAGGATGTCGATGGCGTCATCGATCGAACGCTCGGCATCCTCGGCGCACCCCAATGTCAGCTCGAGATGGGCCTTCATGTTCAGGAAGCTGGATTGCTGGTGTTCCCAATCGAACGCCTTGGTGTGCTTTTCGAGCAGTTCGCTCAATTTTCCTGTGTGGGCGGCATACTCTTCCGCAGCGGCCCTCAGTCGACCATCGGCGGCTTTGCTGCGGGTGAGCCACGATCGCGTGACGATCGCTTCGTAACGCCATGAATCGGGCGCGCGTGCTCCGGCGGCATCGATGGCGCGCGCTTGCCAGATGGATGCCGCCTCGAACAATCGTGTGGCCTCATGCGGCAGATCGATCCGGGATGCCAGTACACCGTAGTTATTCAGTGCGAATCCTCTTTCCATCATCCATGCAGGCTCGTTTTTTTGCAGCGATTGCAATCGCTTGCTGATACGAAGGTACCGTCCCCAGTGTTGCGCTGTTTCCGCGTATCTTTTTTCGCCGAAAAAGTAATAGCCTAGCCAGTATGCCGTCTGCCCGGTTTCGGCCAGCGCCTCGATGGAGTGGGGGTCGAGACGATAAGCGCGTTGCGCCATATCGTTCGCATCCGCGAACCGGGCGCCGGATTCGGCCGATTCGCCGCTCGCCATCTGGATTTCTCCGCGGATCCGCAATGCCTGCGCGTAAGCAATCAGATCGTTGCGGTCCATGTCAGCAAGCGGTTTTTTCTGGATGTGCTTCAACGCTTCGCTGCTGATCCCATCCAGCAGTCTGATGCTTCCGCTTGGGCGTAATTCCTCCGCGACTTCGACCAGCATATAGCTGGTCAGCGCTTGCGCTTTGCTGCGTTCCTGTTCAGCCCGATCCCGTGCATCCAGCGCGTACAGCGCAAGCAGAGCCAACACCAGGACGAATGCGTACAGTGCGACGATCGCACCTTGGCGTAGCCGCCGACTGCGATGTGCCAGGCGCCGCGAGGCATGCAGGAAGTCGCGCTGGACGGCATCCACATCGTCGGGGAACCGGTGCGCCGCGGCCGTAGCGGCCAGCAGAGGCTCTCCCGGGTTGAGGAGATGGTCGCTGCGTCGGCCGCTCTTGTCCCATCGCTCCGCATCCACGCGCAGCCGCGCGCCGGCCTGCTTGAGCGATTTGTTCTGCACGGCCCAGTCGATCGCGCGCTTCCAGTTGCGCAGCACGGCATCGTGAGCCAACGCGAAAACGGGCACATGATCGCTCTCGCGATCGCGACTCACGAACAGTCGCGCGTTCACGAACGCATGCACCAGGTCTCGCGCCTCCGGAGACGATAGTGCCGCATGCGGTGGCGTCCGGCCGAAGGGAACGTCGCTGTCCACCGGGAACGCGATCAGCGCCGCAAAGACCGCATCCATGTGGCTGCGCATCTCGTCGGGAAGCGACATGTACACCTGTTCGGCGCGCTTCCCGATCGAACCGGCCAACTCGCCCATCGCTCGGTAGTCGGCGAACCGCAGTTCGCGGCGCTTGCCGCCGTCGTTGCGGCCGCCGCTGGATTCGCCGCGGTCCTGGGACGCGCTTTGGGTACGGCTTTTGTCGCGTTCCACGCATTTTTCGTACAAGGCCTCGAGCGTGTATTGCAGCAGCGGCAGCGCGTCCGGACGGCCGGCGGTGGCATTGCGCAGCACCTCGTCCAGCGTGTGGCCGCTGCGCGGATCGCGCTCGAACGTCACCCCCGCCCGTCTGGCCGGCTCCTGGATGATGTCCGCGATGTCCTCGGGCTTGGGTGGACCGACATAGAAACTGCCGTCGCCGCCGTCCAGGACAGATATTTCCGGTATCGCCATGAGCTTCGCGTAATCGTCGCTGCGCGCGATCATCAGCACCGCCACGCGCGGCGTCGCGCACAGACGCAGCAGCAACTGCGCGAAGCCACGGCGTTCATCGTCCGTGACGGCCTGCGAGGCCACCAGCGTCTCGGCATGGTCCACGACCAGAAGCAGATGCGCGAGCGGCAGCTCGGACAGCTTGCGGGCAGTATATTTTTTGAAGGCATCGCCGATCGCGGCGGCGATCGTTTCTTCGCGCGCGAGCAGGCGCACGGCGCGCTCGCCGGCCGGTTCCGGCCCGAAGACTTTGCGGCCGTCCATCGCCCAGCTTGCAAGGGCTTCGGCCAGACATGCCTGCGCGGCGCCGTCGCGGCATGCAGACAGGTCGCAATGCGCCACGGAGAGGGCGTGCGGTTGGTCAGCAGCGGGGCTTTTGCGCAATTCGGGAACGACGCCGGCCTGCAGCAGCGAGGTCTTGCCCGATCCGCTGGGTCCCAGGACGAGCACCAGGCGACGCTCGTTCTCGAGTTGCCGCCTCAGCACTGCGATCAGATCGCGAGTCGTCTGGTGTCGCCCCCAGAAGATATCGGCCTGCGTGCCGTCGAATGCATCCAGACCGACGTATGGATTGCCTGTCCAGACGCCCGGCCGGGCGAGCGGAACGAGCGATGGTGCCCCCGGACCGGAGACTTCTCCGATCAGACGATATCCCTTGCCGCTGTCCGTTTCGATGAAGCGCGAATTGGGCACGCTATCGCCGAGCGCGTGCCGCAGCTTGCGGATCGCGGACGTGATGGCGTTGTCGTTGACGTCCTCATCGTCCCAGACCTTTTTCAGCAATTCGTCAGTCTTGACGGTTTGGCGTGGCCTGGCCGCCAGGTAGTCGAGCAGTCTCATCACGCGCGGTTCGACGCGCCTTTCGATGCCGTTCACCCGTACGCGCAGGCGTCTGGGTTCGACGACCACATCTTCGACGCGGTACCAGTCCGACGTCCCTTCCTTGCCGCTCGTCCGATCCGGCATGTCCCTGCCTCTAGTGAAAACCGCGGGGGCGAATGCCGTTGCCGCAGCATTCAGGTGTCGAGGTGCAGCCGTTATGGCAGCCGTGCGAACCGGATCGCCGGGCGTCCTGTCCCCCAGTCGGCGCCGGGCTCAGATTGGTTTTGTTTCGGCCGCTTTGTCGTCGGCAGAGTCGCCGCCTGTCATTCGCAACGCTGCCCTTCGTTCTACTGCCGACGTCCCCCGCACCCATGACTTCGAGTATCACCCCGATCTGCACCCGCATCGCCTTGAGCGGATCCGCGACGATTCGGCTGCGTCCACAGAGCGCCGAGGCATGATCGGCATCGAAGGCGGATGGACCGACATAGGGGCTGCCTTCCGTCCATCTTTCGGAGGGCATGCATCGATCTTCTTCCGGCACGCTCACCAGTGGGATCAGCCGATCACCGACCTTGCTTACCGTTTCGATATAGCGCAGCTTCCGGCTGTCGTCGCCAATGCTCTTGCGGAGACAGGACATCATTTTGCCGACCGGACTGTTGCCGGAGACAGTGCTGCCCCACACTTCGATCAACAGACGTTCGCTACTGAGCGTCTCGCCGGAATGCTCGGCCCGCGTTAACAGCACTTCCCTCCATCGCGGTTCGAACGTGATCTCCTGTCCGTCGCGCACGCCGATCAAACGGCCGGGAATGACCGGAAGCTCGCCGATCCGGAACTGCGAACGATCCGTGAAGTCATGCATAGACCACCCATCCGACGTTAGAAAAGAAAAGCGCTTTCCTGCCCGGAGCCATGTCGGGTTGTTCGTCGTGGTGGCCGGTGCTGCGGCGATGGGATGCCGAAGAGATGCCTGATTTGATCCGTTTCCATATCCGCCCCCTGGCAGTAGGCGCGCCCGCGCCCGCATCGGTGTTGAATCGGGATTCCAGGCCGTCTCGAGAGCTTCACGTTGTCGCGCTATTGCCGGTGCTTGTCAAGAATGAGAAAGGACATGCTCAGACGCCGTTGCCGTACGGCGGCATGCGCTTCGAGGCAGGAGAGATTGGCGCTAACGCTGATAAAGCGTTGCAGCTGGGCCCTGGGGCGATCCGTGATTTTCGCCACGTGCGCTGCCGGGTCGGTCGCTACGCGCGAATGCCGAGGGCAGAGCTAAAGGGCGAGCCCGGGAAGATCGCGACGGGTGCGAACCGCTGTGCGGTACACGTTCCCTGTTGACTCCGATGATCCATGTCGATCCGGATTCAATCCGCCCGGAATGACTGGGCCGCCGAGGACTCGGGCTACGTCCGTGCGCACCGGCGCCTCGAAGATCGTCAAACGATCGGGATCGACGGTCGATGCCTCTTGGTGAACGACGGGAAATGCTTTTCCGACGCCAGCCATCAATCCCTCGCCGTCATGCGCGAACGGCATGACGGCGAGGGTGATGTCCGTTGAACGTGTTCGCCCTTCTCGAAGCATCTGCGCCTATCTGAGCGATCGCCGCAGATGCGAAGGCCGGTGCGTCTTCAGGCAATCGACGCCATCGGACATTACTGACAGATCACGGTCGGATCCCACTTGACGTAGCCGAGCAGGTTCTGCGTCTCGCCGTCCGAGCCGGTCTGGTACACGGCCACCCAGACCCAGAAATTCTGGGCCGTGCCGTGTTGGGACACCTTGACGTCGCACGACACGAAGGACTGGGGGACGTTCTTTGCGGGCGCTCCGCCCGGCGCTTGGCCCTGCGCAGCGCCGCTCAACGTCGTCACGTTCACTTCCGACGGGTTCAGGACCGGGTCGCCGCCGGTCAATCTGTACACGAAAACGTTGTAGTCCGAGTTGTCGGAGGTGCTGGAGGCGTAGAAGGAAATGTTGTCCTGGGGCTGCGCGGTGAGCGTGATGTTGCCCGCATCGTTGTTCGGCCAGGACCAGCCGCGCGGGTCGTCGGACACCATCCAGATATTGCCGTGGCCGATGGGGGTCGGATTGTTGAGGTCCTTGCTGAGGCTCAGGCCACTGACGATGGCGCCGACGTTCATGACCGTCATGACGTTGTAGTTGATACCAGCCATGTTCTACTCCTTGTCGATAGTTGGGGAAATACGGGGTGGGATCGAAGTGTCCGGTACGTCGGGCAGCCCTGATGAAGCCGCAGACTGCCGTATCGCCGGAACAGGCCTGGTTCCGCCCGCATCCGAATCCTGATCGGTTCCGGTGTCGCGGATGGGTTCTTCGCGGGTCGCCCCCGGTGCCACTTCGATCCGCTGCGTCAGTGGCTGGATTCCGCCGCCGGGTTTTCCGTAAGCAGGATCTTCATGACCGGCACGTCGAAGCAACGCGCGAATTCGCGGGCGATGCGGAAGCGCACCGCGCGTCCGGATTCGGCGCGCTTGATCGTGGTCAGCGATAGCTGGATGTTGCGCCGCCAGCAGTCGTCGGCGAGATCCTGCTGGCTCATCAGCTTGCCCTGGCGCAGGCCGCGGATCAGGACGCTGTCGAGCATCACGTGGCCGCGATGCAGGCGTTCGGCGTTGGAAACCGGGGGTGCGTCGGCGCTGCCGGCGTACGTGCGGATCGACAGTGCCTCTCCATCGCAATGGTGGAGGTGTGTGGCGTCATCCCCGGTGTGGGCGTGAGCGTGTTGGGCGTATGCGAGTTCCATGGGTGATCCCCGGGTTGGACTGATGATCGCCATCGCGTTCGATGGCGGCAGGATGACGTCGCCGCTTCCGTCCGTTGTGTGGCCGGTATGCGAATCCCGGCCATCGCGAACGGTCAGAGGCAGAGGCGACGTCATGGGCGCAGCCTGCGCAATCGGCCGTTTAGGTGCCTTCCTGCAACCTTCCAATCGCCAAGTGATTGATGCGCAAGGCTGCGCGCGACATCGGCGGCACTGGATGCAGTGCGTTGCATGCAAGGTCGTCTGCATACCTTCCGGAAACCTTCCGGCGTGCAAGTGATTGATCGATATGGGGATGTGCGATATCCCGCAGTACAGGCGCCCGAGGGAGCGCAAGGCGATCGGGATGCGCGGCACGGCGATCGCCTGAAGTCCGGCGCCCCATGCCCTCCGTTTCACGGGGTGATCGGGACGATCCAATAGGCCGAAGGTTTGCCGTCCGACGGCTGGTAGATATGGACCTTCACCGCATTGCCATCCGGGAACGGGGTTGCGTACTGCACATCGCAGAGGAAGCAGTAGTTGGTGCCTGCGACGACCTGGCTGGCGAATGCGAGCGGCGTGTACTTCGCGCCGAACAGGGGCTGCATGGCGGTCTCGAAGACGTCCTTCGCCTGAGGGGTCAGCGTGAAGTCGAAATTCGACCAGGCGCCGACCGGAACGGGTTTCGACATGACGTAGTCCTTGTTCATGCGTGGGGTCGCGACGCCGACGATCGTCGGGGATCGTGGCAATCGGCCAAGGATCGCGTTGCGGCTTTTTCCGCCTTCGACGGCTTTCGCAGCGTCAGTAGTTTTTGATCGGGTCGTTGCTGGCCTGCGGGTCGCAAAAAATGACCGTGGGCGGATAGTCGCCGCACGTCAATTCCACGAAAACCCCGAAGTCGATCAATTCATGTGCGAACGAAACGATGGTCAGAACGGCCGATGCGCCATCGCGACTCGGTTTGAAGGAGGTGATCGGCGAGCGTCTGGCCGTCACTCCCGAGGAACTGTAGTCGGTGATGGCGGCCAGGGATCCATCGGTCGTTTCGTTCTGGATTTCGATTTCGATGGTTGTCTTGGCAGTGCCGAGAAAGACGAAGTTCTCGGAATACCAGCCGCGGTAATTGCCACGACTTCCAGCGATCGTCAGCTGGATGGGCGGGACCTTCGTCGTGTCGAAATTATCTTTGCGGATGAATGTCGTCATGTCGGTGCTCCTGGTGTCGATGTTGAATGTCGTGGCCGGCGGATGCCCGGCGCCGGCGGATTCCGGAAGATGCCGTTTCGAAAGCGGGGATTTGGATCGTCATGACGAGTGTTGCAGGATGAGCCGTGCGTTTCAGCGCCTCTGCGGGTTCTCTGCGGTGTTCGTTCCGGCAGCGATGCCCGGGATCGAGGTGCGGCTGTGGCCGATGATCGCCAGGAAATCGGGTTCGCGATATCCGATGCTCGCCAACCAGTCGATGTCCGGTTCGACGCGTTCGCGATCGCCGAGCAGCAGGTGCGCGCTGACCCACGGTACGATGACATTCGGATCTCTGGAGGTGCCGGCGATCGTTCCGAGCAGATCGATCGCGCGTTGCCAATCGCTGCGGGCTTCGCTCGTCGACCCGGCCTGCGAACGATATCGTCCCCGGTAGATCAGACCTTTCGCAAGCATCGATCTTCCGTGGATGCCGCTTTTCGAATCTTCGGCGGTGCGTTCGAGGCCGCGTATCGCATCGTCCCATTCCGCAGTCGCTTCGACAGTGGAGGGCAGGAATCGCACGGTCGAGAGGCGGGCGGCCGCTTTCAGGCGCCGCAATGCCAGCGACGTGTCACCCGAGGCTTTCATGTCCCGGATCAATCGTTCTGCGGTCGATGCGTGCGACACGCGACTGCGGTGGTCTCCGCGCCCGGCGGCCATTTCGCCCGCTTCGATGTGCGCCAGCGCGAGATCCCGGATCCAGACCTTGTTGCCGGGCTCGCGAGCGGTCACCGTCGATAATCGAGCGATGCTTTCTTCGATCTGTGCGCTCGCCTCGTCCAGACGCCCTCTGGATATCGCGAGGCGGCTGCTGAACAGCAACGATGTCGCCAGCCGTCGCTCCCAGACGAGCGCATCGGGTTTGCTCGCGGCCAACGTGCGCAGCATGGCGATCTGCCCGGCGTATCCGGCCGCGGCCTCCTGCAGACGTCCTTCCGATTCGTCGCCACTGCTGATCCACGAGAGGGTGTCGGCCAGATCGTAGCGCAGCGCATCGTCATCCGGCCTTGCCGACAGGACGCTGGCTTTGAGCGTGGCCGAGCGTCGGAAGTACGCGAGCGCTTCACCGATATGCCCCTGATCCCGGGCCACTGCACCGAGATTGTTGAGCGCGTACGACAGCTCGATCTGCCAATCGCTGTTCCGAGGCTGCAAACGGATCAGTTGTTCGCTGGTGTGCAGATACGCGATCCAGTGCCTGCGCGCGTCCTCCAATTGGGCTTGCCGGTAGTGGTAGTAGCCCAGCCAATACGCCGCGACGCCCAGTTCGGCGATGGCTTCCGCGGATTCCGGCGCGCGCTCGACTGCGCTGCGTGCGGCCTGGTTGGCGCGCAGGAAGGCCGACTTCGCTTCTTTGAGTTTCGCTTCTTCCATCATCACTTCGCCGACCGTGCGCAGGGCACGGGATCGATTGATGAGATCTTCCGTGCGCGTTTGCGTTTCCGGCTGGCGTTCCAGTTGCGCGAGCGCTTTGACGCTGATGCCGCCGAGCAGTTTGAGATTGCCGAGCGGACGCAGTTTGTCGGCCAGATCCACCAGCATGAAATCGGACAACTGCAGGGCTTCTTCGCGGCGGTGCTCGGCTTCATCGCGCGCCTGCGATGCGAGCAAAGCGAATATGCCGGAGATGACCGCGAATACCGCCAGGCTCGCGATCGCGCTTGCGCGCAGCCAGCGTTTGCGCCGATGGAGTTTTGCGGATGCTCGCAGGAAGGCGCGTTCATCGGGGTTCAGATCGTCGGGGAGCTGTCGGGCGGCGTCCAGTGCCTCCTGCAACGGTCGGCCCGGATTGAGGAGGTGATCGACGCTGCGGCCTTCTTCCGCCCAACGTGCGGCCGCGCGACGCATGCGGGCCCTGGATTGCAGCAGGCGGCGATTGTCCTGGGTCCAGTCGCGCGCGCGCGGCCATTGCCGCAACAAGGCTTCATGCGTCACCCGGAAGCCGGCTTCGCCGTCGCTCAATTCGCCGATGAACAGGCGTGCGCGGACGAAGGCTTCGGCGAGTGCGCCGGCGTTTTCGTCCAACGCCGACCAGGCGACACGGCGGGCGCTGACGCTGTCGTTGTCCTGCTGCATCACGATCAATTGCGACAGGACCGTGTCGAGGCTGCGCTTCGCGGCATCGGGCAGCGTTGCGAAGACTTGTTCGGCGCGATGCGCGAGCGCGCCTTCCAGGCCGCCGATCCCGCGATAGGCATCGAAGCGCAATTCGCCGTCGTCGCTCCGCCGTTCGTAAAGGGCCTGCAAGGTGTGCTGCAACAGCGGCAGCGCATCGGCGTGCGCGTTCGCGGCATCGCGGAGCACGTCGTCGAGGTGCTCCGCCGTGTGCGGGTCTTCCTCGAACACCAATCCCGCCAGCGCGGCGGGAGTGCGGATGATCTGGGCGATTTCGCCGGGACGCGGGGTCAGCACGTCGAAGTGGCCCTCTCCCAATTTGCGTTCGGCGATCTCCGGATAGGCTTCGATCAATGCGAGGTAGAAGTCGCCGCGAACGATCATTGCGACCATCGTGCGCGGGGATTCGCACAGGTGGTGCAGCGCGCGCGAAAACGCGCTGTCCCGCTCCGCATCGTGGGCCCGGGTCGCGACCAGCGCTTCGGCATGATCGATCAGCAACAACAGATGCGCGTGCGGCTGATCGGCGAGCTCGCGCGATGGATGGCGACGGAACGCCTCTTCGATCGTAGCGGTGATCGATTCCGGCGACCGACGGATCGTGGCGGCGAGATCGTCCGCCGGCCCGGGCGCGAACACGGATCGCTCGCCGAGCGTCCAGGCCGACAGCGATGCGGCGAGATGGGTCAAAGCGTCGCCGTCTTCGACGGCGGCCAGATCGCAGCGCGCGACCGCCAGTGCGCGCAGTCCGTCGAACCCCCCGTCCTGGCGCAGCAGCGGCAGTGCGCCGGCGTTGAACAGCGATGTCTTGCCGCAGCCGCTGGCACCGACGATCAGCACGAAACGCCGCTGATTGTCGATCTGTTGGCGCATCGCGGCCAACAGCTCCGCGATGACGCGGCTTCGTCCGAAAAAAACACCGGCGTGTTCGCCATCGAACGGACTGAGGCCGACGTAGGGGCTGGCGCCGCTCCAGGTCGACGTCTGCACGGCGACGCGCCGGTAGTCGTCCGGATAGGAGACTCTGGCGATCAGCCGATAGCCGCGTTTGCGGATCGTTTCGATGTAACGCGGCGATTTCAGATCGTCGCCGAATACTTTCCGCAGGTACGCGATGGCCTTGTGGACCGGGTTGTCGCCATAGAAGGTGCCGCGCCAGACTTCGATCAGCAATTGCTCGGCGCTGACGACCTCACCGGCATGCTCGGCCAACGCGACAAGCACTTCCATCATCCGCGGTTCGAGCGCGATTTCGTTGCCGTCGAGCGAGACGCTCAGGCATTCGGGCTGCACCAGCATCGCGCCGATGCGGAAGCGCGAATGCGAGGTGCGGCTTCGGATTCGATCCGTATGCTGCTGCATTGGCATCCTGTCCGATGAACGAACGCCGTCGGCGTTTCCTTTGCGTGGCATGATAACCATCGCGGCCCGCATGCGCAGGGAACTCCGCCGCAGAACGGTCGTCGCACAGCAGAAGGCCGGCTTGCGCCGGCCTTCGATTTCGAGCGAATGCGGTTTGGGGCGAATGCGATCGTGGTCAGCCCTTCGCTGGGGCGGCAGCCGCCTGCCATCCGCAACTCTGCCCTTCGTTCTGCTGCTTCAGCCAGGTCTGCAGCGGGGCGAAGTATTCCAGCACCGCGGAGGCGTCCATCTTCTCGCCGCCGGTGAGTTCCTTCATGGTCTTCTGCCACGGCTGGCTGGAGCCCTTGCCGAGCATCGCCCAATACTTCTGGCCGGCTTCCTTGTTGCCGTAGAAGCTGCATTCGTACAGCGGGCCTTTGTGGCCGGCGGCGTCGCAGAGGGATTTGTAGAACTGGAACTGCAGGATGTGCGAGAGGAAATAACGGGTGTAAGGCGTATTGCCGGGGACGTGATATTTCGCGCCGGCATCGAAGAATTCCTCGCCGCGTGCGGTCACCGGAGCCACGCCCTGGTACTTCGCTTTCAGCTCCCACCACGCTTTGTTGTAGCTGTCGGGCTTGATCGAGCCGTCGAACACGCCCCAGCGCCAGCGGTCGATCATCAGGCCGAAGGGCAGGAACGACACTTTGGCCAGCGCCATGCGCATCTGCGCGTTGATCAGCGCTTCGTTGGTCTGCTGTTGTGCGTTGACCAGACCGATGGACTCCAGGTACTTCGGGGTCATGCCCAGCACGATGGTGTCGCCGATGGCTTCGTGGAAGCCGTCGTGCGCGCCGGTCTGGAACAGCGGCGGCTGGTTGTTGTAGGCGAGGTAGTAATAGATGTGGCCGAGTTCGTGATAGATGGTGGTGAACTCTTCCTCGTTCGGCTTGATGCACATCTTGGTGCGCACGTCGCCGTCCATGGTCATGTCCCAGGCGCTGGCGTGGCAGACCACGTCGCGGTCGCGCGGCTTGATGAACTGGGTCTTCTGCCAGTAGCTCTCCGGCAGTTTCGGCATGCCCAGCGAGACGTAATAGTCCTCTGCGCGCTGGGTCATGTTCTTGGCCGTCAGCAGTTGCGCTTCGCGCTCGGCTTCGACCAGCTTCTAGGGCGTGGCGTCGCCTGCGATTTTCGCCCGCGCCGCGGAGAGATTGCTCTGTTCCCAGCCTTGCAGCGCGCTGTTGATGTCGAGGCTGCCGGCGCCCTTGTACGGTTCCAGCACGTCCCAGAGGTTGCCCCAGTCCTGCTGCCACATGTTGCCCATCAGGTGCGCCGGCAGCATGCCGCCGCTCGCTGCGCCTTTGCCCGGCCCGTACTGGGTCTGCAGTTTTGTGCGGGTATAGCAGTGCAGGTCCTCGTAGAGCGGTTTGACCTGGCCCCAGAGGCGGTCGGTTTCGGCCGCGATTTCGGCCGGGGTCATGTCGTAACCCGAGCGCCACATCTCGCCGGCATCCGCGAAGCCCATTTCCTTGGCGCCTTCGTTCACCAGTTCGACGAAGCGGACGTAGTCCTTGCGTATCGGCTGGGAAATGGTGTGCCAGCCCTGCCAGGCGTCCAGTTGCGCCTGGTAGTCGCGGCTCTTGGCCAGCACTTCGCTGAGCTCGCCCAGATCGCGGCAGACTTTGGCGTCGCCGGTCCCGGTGCAGGACTTGCCGGCGCCGTAGTCGCCTTCCATCTTGCTGGCGATGCGGGTCAGTTCGGCCAGCTTTTCCGGGTCGCTGGGCGGCGGCATCGAGGTGGAGAGCTTGAGCAGCAGGATCGCGCGCGCGCTCTCGGGCGACATCTTCTGGCCTTCGAACGGTTTGGCGGCCTTGATCCACGCGTTGAGCTGGCCGAGGAAGCGTTCGTTCGCCTTGGCGGCGACCCGCTGGCTGTCGTCGTTGATATAGGTGGAGGACAGCCACTGCGCGGCGGTGAGGTCCGGGTAGGTCGCTTTGATTTCGGAGTTCACTCTGGCCACGAAGGCGTCGGCATCCTTGTCCGCCTTGCCGGCGGTCGCGCCGCCTTGCCTGGAGGAATCGCCCTGCTGTGCATCTTGCTTGCAGGCGCCGAGGGACAGCAGGCCGGCGCCGATGGCGAGGGCCAGTAGGGTGTTGCGATGGTTCACGAGGTGTCTCCAGTGGCCGGATGGCTCTGGTAGCGGAGGCTAGAGCCCCGCAGCAGGCAGTGCAAGCCGTCCGGGGCGGTGCGCCCTTGAAAGCGCTGGGCCGGCAGCCCCGATGTCGACGCGAAACCGGCAAGCTGCGCCGAATCCCCGGCGCCGGCTCCCTGCCGCCGGCCGTGTCAGGCGTTACATCCGGACTGCGTGGGCGAGTGTCCCGTCTGACGGCCGTCTCGGGGAACGACCGCGACGGTGCCGCCGCTGGCCCGGCTCAGCGCCGGATCAGCAGTCTGCGGTCTTCTCCGATCAACCCCGCCTCTATCAGCCATGCCCAAGCCGTCTCGGCATCCTGTTCCGCGTAGGCGCGCGCCGAGCCCAGGCGGAAGGTGTAACCCCAGGCGTCCATGTCGGCGTAGGCGCGTTCGATCCCGAAGCCGGGCAATGCGTCGGCCAGCAGCAGTTGCAGGCAGCAGGTCGCGTCCTCTTCGAGCTGGCAATCGCTGGCGTCGGTGTGGATCGCGGCGCGGCGCTCGGGCGACAGCACGATCAGATGGCAGGCTTCATGCAGCAGCGAATGCAGCGGCGTGTCGCGGCGCGCATACACGGCGTTGCCGATCAGCCCGGCTTCGGGTTCGCCCCAGTAGCTGCCGGGAATCGGCGCGTCGTCGTCGACCCGTTCGAAACGCAGGTCGTAGCAGGCGAGCAGAGCGACGACATCGGCGAGATCGACCTCGCCGAGGGTGAGCACTTGGGGTTCTGCGGGAGCGGCGGAAGCCGCGGTCGGGCTGACGGACATGGTTCATCGCGGCTTCCGCCGCTTCCACGAAAACGATCAGGTCGCCGACGGTCGCCCATCGGGCAGCGCCACCGAGATGTCGAGCACGTCGTGGTCGCCGTCCTTCGCCATTTCCACCTTCACCGCGTCCACGTCGACACTGACGTACTTGCGGATCACTTCCAGCAGTTCGCGCTGCAGCAGCGGCAGGTAGTCGGGCGCGCCGCGGCTGCTGCGCTCCTGCGCGACGATGATGCGCAGGCGTTCCTTCGCGACCGAGGCGGTGTTCTTCTTGGGTTTCAGGAAATCGAAGAGAGACATGGGCTCAACCTCCGAACAGTTTGCTGAAGAAACCCTTCTTCTCGAACTGGGTGAAGCGCATCGGCCGTTCCTCGCCGAGCAGACGTGCGACCGCGTCGTCGTAGGCCTGGCCGGCCTGCGATTCCATGTCCAGGATCACCGGTTCGCCCTTGTTCGACGCGTTGAGCACGTCCGGCGATTCGGGGATCACGCCCACGGTCTTGAGGCCGAGCACGTCTTCCACGTCCTTGATGTTGAGCATTTCGCCGGTTTCCACCCGCGACGGGCTGTAGCGGGTGAGCAGCAGGTGTTCCTTCACGCGTTCGCCGTTCTCGGCGCGCCGGGTCTTGGATGCGAGCAGGCCGAGGATGCGGTCGGAGTCGCGGACGCTGGAGACTTCCGGGTTCACCACCACCACCGCCTGATCGGCGAAATACATCGCCAGGAACGCGCCTTTCTCGATGCCGGCGGGCGAGTCGCAGAGGATGATGTCGAAGCCGTCGTCGGCCAGATCCTTCAGCACTTTCTCCACGCCTTCCTTGGTCAGCGCGTCCTTGTCGCGGGTCTGCGATGCGGCCAGCAGGTAGAGGGTCTCGAACCGTTTGTCCTTGATCAGCGCCTGTTTCAGCGACGCTTCGCCGTGGATGACGTTCACGAAGTCGTACACCACGCGGCGTTCGCAGCCCATGATCAGGTCGAGGTTGCGCAGGCCGACGTCGAAGTCGATGACCGCGACCTTCTTGCCGCGGCGCGCGAAGCCGCACGCGAGACTGGCGCTGCTGGTGGTCTTGCCGACGCCGCCCTTGCCCGATGTGACCACGATGATTTCAGCCAATGTACTTCTCCCGATGATTGAGGTCGCGCGCTCAGGCGAGCGCGGCGATATGGATCTGTTCGTTGTCCAGCCAGATCTGCACGGCCTTGCCGCGCAGTTCGACCGGAAGATCCTCCATGACCTTGTAGTGTCCCGCGATCGCGACGAGTTCGGCGTGGAACTCGCGGCAGAAGATGCGCGCCTTGTCGTTGTCGCGCGCACCGGCGAGCGCGCGCCCGCGCAGGGCGCCGTAAACGTGGATCGAGCCGTCGGCGATGACTTCGGCGCCGGCGCCGACGGTATTGAGGATGGTCAGGTCGCGCTGTTCGGCGTAGATCTGCTGGCCGGAGCGGATCGGCGCGGTATGCACCATGCCCGGTTCGGCGGCTGCGGCCGGCGCAGCGGTGTTCTTGGCAGGAGCGGCTTTGGCCGCGATGGTTGTTTCAGCGGGCAAGCTCGGGGCTGAAGCCCCTCCTGCAGTGGGGGCGGCCGGTTCGTACTGCGCGCGGAACTTCGCCAGCAGCGGCAGGCCGAGTTCGACCGACAGCCGCTCGTTGTCGCCGCTGCCCCAGGCCAGCGCGACCGGGATCACGCCGGCGGCGCGCAAAGCGTCGAGCAGCGCGCGCGCGCTTGCCGTGTCCGGCGTGCCGGGCAGGGCGCCGAAATCGACGATCACCGCCGCGCGCTCGAACAGTTTCGGCGCGCGTGCGACGCGGTCGCGCATCTCCGCGCCCAGACGTTCGACGTCGAGGGTGCGCACGCGCAGGTTGGCGATACCCACCTGGCCGATCTTGAGGTCGCCGGCCAATTCGTAGTTCACCGGCGTCGCCGCACTCATGCCGCCGTGCCCGTCGCGCGCTGCGGCGTGGCGTCCACCCGCGACGCGGTGAGCCAGGGCACGTCCGGCAGGTCGGCGCCATAGGTTTCGCGCACCCACGGATAGCTGCAGAGATCCTTCATCAGCATCGCCGCGCGCAGGCCGGTCTCCGGCATCATCTGCTGGCCGACTTCGCGGAAGCCGAAACTGCCGTGGAACAGCAGCGCCGGATCGGGCAGGGCCGGGTCGCTGGCGGTGTCGATGAACACTTCGCAGGCCAATCGCGGATAGCGCAGTTCGGCGTAGCTCTGGGCATCGGCGTAGAACGCGCGCCCGACGCCGCCGCCGCGGCGACGGCTGGCCACCACGATGCGGTCGATGTAGAAGAAATCCGGATAACGTTCGCCGAACCAGCGGAAGTTGCTGCTGTCGTGGTCGGCATGATTGCCCACGCCGATCATGAAGCCGGTAAGGGTGCCGTCGCGCTCGGCCACGCGGAAGTATTCGGCGGAGTCGAAGAAATGACGCAGACGGTTCTGGTCGAAAGGCAGGATCGTGGGGCCGGCGGCATTGTTGAGGGCAAGGACGGAATCCAGCTCGTGCTCGCGCACGTCGCGGATGACAATCGACATTCCAATGACTCCGACAGTGGCGTGCGGGGGCGGGGGGCCCTGCACCGGTATGGCGCGAAATTATCGCATGCCCGTCCCGACCGGGCGACATTGCCGTGTTTTGACGGGATATCCGTCGGGACACGGTCGCGCACCGCCGCCACCCATGACTTCCGGTGGGGTGCAGCCGGCGGCCGAGCGCCTACACTCCCCGGATGTTCACGCGAATGGATCACAGTCGGCTGCTGCGCTACTCGGGACTATTCACCTGGGCGGTGGTCGGCGTGCCCCTGCTGTACACATGGATCATGCCGCTGTTGGCGGATTCGGACGACGACCGCTTCCTGCTGCTGACCATGCCGTGGCAGGGCTGGCTGGCGTACGGCGCCTTCGGCGCCGCTTACGCCTGGCTGACCCGGGGGCTGGGCACGCGCCGGCCCGGGCTGTTCGACTATGTGCTGCTGGTGGTGCTGACCCCGGCCGCGATCGCGCTGGGGTACTACAGCGAGAGCGGATTGGGGAGCGTCCTGCTGATGGTGGCGGCATGCGCGCTGCCGTGGCTGCTGTCCCTGCGGCTGGGCGTGGCCTGGCTGGTGCTGAGCCAGCTGGCGGTGGTCCCGGTGTTCATGCGCCGCGATTTCACCCTGATGGAAGCGGTGATGCAGGCCCTGCTGTATGCCGGGTTCGCCGGGTTCGTATACGCCACCAGTCTGGTCGCGCGGCAGCAGGCGCAGGCGCGCGAGGAGCAACGCCGGCTGAATTCGGAGCTCCGCGCCACCCGGGCCCTGCTGGCCGAGAGCGTCCGGGTCAACGAGCGCACCCGCATCTCCCGCGAGCTCCACGACCTGCTGGGCCACCATCTGACCGCGCTCAGCCTGAATCTCGAGGTCGCCAATCACCTGGTCGAAGGCAAGGCCCAGGAACACGTGTCCCAGGCCCATACCCTGGCCAAACTGCTGCTCAGCGATGTCCGCGAGGCGGTCAGCCAGATCCGCGAGGACGACGCCATCGACATGGCGGCCACCCTGTTGCCGCTGGCCGACAACGTCCCCGGGCTGCATATCGAGATGTTGCTGCCGGTACCGTTCCTGCTGGACGACCCCGAGCGGGCGCACGTTCTGTTGCGTTGCACACAGGAAATCGTCACCAACGTGGTGCGCCATGCGCAGGCCACGACCCTGGACCTGGACTATCGCTGGCATGGCGATGGCGTCCAGGTGGTGGCCCGCGACAACGGCCGCGGCGCCGCTGAGGCGTCGGCGGCCGGTAATGGCTTGCGGGGGATGCGCGAACGGCTGGCGGCCTATGGCGGCCATGTCGAAATCGAAACCCGCCCGGGCCAGGGTTTCTGCCTGACCCTCTATCTGCCGGTCGTCCAGGCGACCGACCGGATGGGGCTGCCGCTGGGGCGGGCGTCGGCGGCAATGGGCGTCGCTCCGGCACCGGGCATCGCGGCATGAGTCGGCACTGCCTCCCTTTCCCGCTGTTTCCCGTATTCCTCAGGGACGGCTCTCCGTCCAATCCGCGAAACGGCCAGGGTGGCCGGCGCATTCACGGCTTCATGCAGGAGACGACATGATTCGCGTTTGTCTGGTCGACGATCAGACCCTGGTACGCCAGGGCATCCGTTCCTTGTTGGCGCTCGCCGAGGGCATCGAAGTGGTGGCCGAGGCGTCCGACGGCCGCCAGGCGGTCGAGCTGATCCCGCAGATCAACCCCGATGTCGTCCTGATGGACATGCGGATGCCGGCGATGTCGGGTCTGGAAGCGCTGCAGGCGCTCAGCAAGATCAATCAATTGCCGCCGACGATCATTCTCACCACCTTCGACGACGATCAGCTGGTCCTGGCCGGCATGAAGGCCGGGGCCAAGGGCTATCTGCTGAAGGATGTGTCGCTGGAGCAGCTGGTCGGCGCCATCCAGGCGGTGGCGGGCGGCGGTTCGCTGGTGCAGCCGGCAGTGACCCAGCGTCTGCTGTCCGGGCTGGAACACATGCGCAACGACTTCGTGAGCCTCGATCGCCCGGACCCGTTGACCGACCGCGAAACCGAGATCCTGCGGCTGATGGCATCCGGCTTCTCCAACAAAGAGATCGCCAATTCGCTGGGCGTGGCCGAAGGCACGATCAAGAATCATGTCTCCAATATCCTTTCGAAACTCGGCGTGCGCGACCGGACCCGCGCGGTACTGAAGGCCTTCGAGCTGCAGTTGATCTGAGCGCAGCCCTGCGCGTCCGCCTCTGGCGACAGCCTGCACCATACCTGGCGGTATTTCGAAGATTTCGAGCTGCGGCCGATCTGTCCGTCTGGAGTGCCGGCATCGTGAGACAGGATCGGGACGGCGCCAAGGGGCCGTCCGTCGAGGCGTGCCGGGTCGACCCCGTGGCCGGCCATCGCGGGTCCGGAGACATCCGCTTCGCCCGAGGCGGATACGGCCCTCGCTCCGCACCGCTGTTCCCTGTTAGGATTCGGGTCTTGCCCGTCATCAGCGGGTATTGGTCCCGGAGAGCCTCTGTAATGACCCGTCTGCTCGAGATCCTGATTTCCCTGGCGATCGTCGCCGCGCTGTTCCTCATCGTCGGCCTCGTGCTGCCGTCCAGCCGTTTCATGGTCGAGAAGATCGAAACGAACCGCAAATTGACCATCGTCTACGACACGCTGAACAATTTCAGCCGTTTCAAGGATTGGAACGCGATTCCATTGCGCGACCCCAAGATGGAGTCCCGGATTTCCGGGCCCGAATCCGGCGTCGGCGCGGAATTCCATTACGACTCCAAGAACCCGCAGGTCGGCAGCGGCACCTGGAAGATCGTCGAAAGCGTGCCGAACGAGCTGGTCGCGATCGCGATCGAGAACGACCGCCAGGGCAAGAACAAGCGCACCGAGTTCAAGCTCAAGCCGACCGGCAAGAACAACCGCAACGTCGAGATCAGCCAGAGCTACAAGGTCGATTACGGCTGGAACCTGTTCGGTCGCTACGCCGGTCTGTACGTGCGCAGCCACGTCGGCGACGACATGAAGTTCGGCCTGGGCAAACTCACCAACATGCTGGCCTCGATCCCGAACATCGATCATGCCGTGTATGGCGAGAAGCTGACCGGCCTCGCGGTGGTGGATATCCCGGCCGAGCACCTGCTGTTCGTGCCCGCCGGCACGCTCGAATTCAAGGATGAGGTGATCGAGAAATCGATGGTCGCCAACATGGAGTGGATCAACCGCACCATGACCGCCAGCGGCCTCGTCGCTGCGGGTCCGATGCGCATCGTGACCAACGAACAGGGTCGCGAAAGCTACACCTTCGACGTCGCCGTGCCCGTGCGCAAGGCCGACACCGCCGAAGCGGCCGCCACGGCCACGACCGAACTCGCCGACCTGAAGTTCCCCGCGGGAAGTCCGGTGAAGTACCAACTGTTGCCGGCCCGTCGTGCGGTCAGCGCCAAGTTCATCGGTTATATCCGCGAACTGGAGAACGTCCGCAACGCGCTGCGCGCCTGGTCCGGCCCGCGTGGCTTCGAGGTCGTGGGTCGTCCGTACGAGATCTACGATAGCGGTATCGATGCTGCGTTCACCGAAGACGGCGAATTCACCGCTTACTGGCAGCTCAAGTAAGCGGGCCGATCAAGCAGACGGTTCGAGTAGACGGGCGCATGCCGGTCTCGAACGAAGCACTTCCGAAGCGCCGCATCCTGCGGCGCTTCGCGTTTGCGACTCCCGCAGGTGCGACCGGGCAGGCAACGCGATGACGATCGGGCCGCCTCGCTCGCTCCGGATTCTGGCCGCCAGCGGCGGCGTATTGGCGGCGATGGGCGTCGGCCTGTCGGCCTATGCCGCGCACGGCGCCGAGGGCGTCGCGCGCGCGAGTCTGCAATCCGCCGCGCTGTTCGCGCTCGCGCACGGCATCGCGTTGGCGGCGCTGTCGCCGCATGCCCCGCGCCGCCTCGGCAGGCTCGCGCTGGCAGCGCTGCTGCTGGGCGTACTGCTGTTCTCGGGCTCGCTGGCGGCTGCGCACTTCTTCGGCGCGCCGACCCGGCTTGCGCCGATGGGCGGTTCGATGATCATGCTCGGCTGGCTGCTGTATGCCGCCGATGCGCTTCGACGTTGAATGAGGAGTCGATGCCCAGACATGCCCGTGGATTCGACACCCAGGCCGCCTACGACCATCTCGCCAGGCGCGACCGCAAACTCGGCGTCTGGATGAAGCGCATCGGCGCGATCGGTCCCGATCTGCGCTGGCGCAAGCCTTTCGATCCGGTCGATGCGCTGGCGCGGGCGATCCTCTACCAGCAGCTCAGCGGCAAGGCCGCAGCGACGATCGTGGGACGCGTCGAAACCGCGATCGCCAGCGACCGTTTCCACTGCGACACGCTCGCGCGTTGCGACGACGCCACCATCCGCGCCTGCGGCGTGTCCGGCAACAAACTGCTTGCGCTGCGCGATCTGGCGGCGCGCGAGGCCCGCGGCGAGATCCCGGCCTTGCGGCAGATGTCGACGATGGACAACGACGCCATCGTCGATGCGCTGGTGCCGGTGCGAGGGATCGGCCGCTGGACGGTCGAGATGATGCTGATGTTCCGGCTGGGCCGCGCCGACGTGCTACCGATCGACGACCTCGGCATCCGCAAGGGCGCCCAGGTCGTCGACAAGCTCGACGCGATGCCGCCGCCCAGGGGCTTGGCCGAACGCGGCGAACGCTGGGGGCCGTACCGCACCTATGCCAGCCTGTACCTGTGGCGGATCGCGGATTTCGGCGCAGACGCGAAAGCGGCGACGAAAACGCCGACCAAGCGTTCGCAGGACTGACTCCTGCCCATCGAATTCTGCGCTCAGCGCGGCAGATAGGTTTCCCACAGCCGGTTGCGGAACCGCCGCTGCGGATCGATCCGCGCTTTCAGCGCCGCGAACGCTTCCGCCTCCGGATAGGCGCGCGAGAACTGTTCCTTCGTCGCATGCAGCCGGTAGGGCAGGTAATAGCGTCCGCCCATGCCCAGTGCAGCATCGATCAACTGCCGCGTCCAGCGTGCCGAGTCCGCGTCCGCCCAGCGCGAGGAGCGCTGCTTGTAATACAGCACGAATGAGAACACGTCGCGCGGCGCCCAGCGCATCAGCGTGCCGGAATCGGCCGGCGAATGGCGGATCGACACATTCAGCGCATTGACCTCGTGCGCGAGCAGGATCCTTCGCAGTAGAGCCGCGAAACCGAGGAAATTTTCCGCGGGAATGAAATATTCCTGGAGCAGATAGGTCGAGAACCTGCGCGTGCGCGGTTCCAGCGCATCGGCATCGAGACTGGCTTCGCGATTGCGCCAGACCACCGGGCGTTCTTGCAACTGCCGTCGCGTCATCTTGCGTTCGCGCACCTCGTCGCCGTACGGCAGCTCCGATGCCGCCCAGATCAGGCTTTGTTCGCGGCCGTAGTCGCGGTCGACGGGTATCAACCGTTCGGCAATGGTGGGCGGCGCGTCGGTGCGCCGCCAGGTGATCGCGAGCGGGTGGTTGTAGTCCGGCGGCGTGAGGTCCGCGTTGTGCAGCACCGCGTCGTCGCGATCGATGATGTTCTCGCGGAACCAGGCCGGGTAGTCGGCGAGCGCGACGAATTCCGCTTCGCGGGCGATGCGGCCGTTGCGATCGAGTTCGAGTTCGACCTCGGTGACGACGCCCAGCCCGCCGTAGCCGCCGATCGCCGCATGGAAGAGCGCAGGCTGCGATTCGCGGTCGAGATCCAGCACCTCGCCGTTCGCTGTGACCATGCGCAGCGCGACGATGCTGTTGGCGATCGGGCCTTTACCCACATAGCGGCCGTGGCAGTTCACCGACACCGAACCGCCGACGGTGAAATTGCTGTAGCTCTGCATGATCGCGACCGACAGATCGTGCGGATCGAGCAGGGTCTGCAGTTCGCGCCAGCGCATGCCGGCCTGCACGCGCACGCGGCGCTTGGCGACATCCAGATGCAGCAGCCGGCGCATGCCGCGCATGTCCAGATGCAGCGAATCCGGCCAGGCCGTCTGCCCGCCCATACTGTAGCGCCCGCCGCCGATGGAGACCGGCGCCGTGGTGCGCGACAGCGCGGCCGATACCGCTTCGGTCGACCGCGGACGCAGGATCGCGGCGACTTCCGTCTCGTCGAGTCGACTCACGTCATCGATGCGATGCGCGTCGTCGCTGCGGCGACAGGATGCTGCGGTCGCGACGATGGGCGCGGCGAGCACCCCGGCGGTGAGGCGACGACGCTGCGGGTCGTGGGTCATGCCCGGGAGTACGGCATCGGCATGCGTACGATCAGCGCGCGCATCGATCAATGCGCATGCCAGCACCAGTGCCAGGGTTCGTAGACGATGCCGTTGGGGTTGTCGCGCGGATAACTCATGACGAAGCCGCGAGCGCCGGCCTGCGCCTGCAGCCATGCGAACGCCGCGGTGCGTTCGAACGACTCCTCCGCCGGGGGTTCGCCGGGCGTGCCGATGTCCAGCGCGCGGCCGCTGTGGTGTTCGCTGTAGCCCGGCGCGGCGTTGACGGTGAGGATGTCGGGCACCGCGATGCCGCGCGCGCGTTTGCGCTCGAAGATGCCCAACTGGTAGTCGTGGCTGCGGTAGCCGGAGATCGCGTCCAGCACGATGCCGTCGCGCAGCGCGGCGGCATGCAGACGCGTCCATGCGCGCGCCGCGCCCGGCAGCAGCCACAGCGGGCGGCGGTAGCGGTCGAAACCGGCATGCGCCAGCCAGCGGGGCTCGGAGACCAGCGGCAGACCGCTGCTCGCGCTGTAGTCGTCCGCATCCAGTCCCAGCGCATCCAGACGTTCGCGCAGCGCGTGCAGCGGCAGCGTTCCGGGTTCGCGCACGCCGGCGTGCGGCGCAGGCGCGTCGATGGCGTCGAGCGCATCGTCGATGCCCGGTTCCCGGCTCCAGTGGGGATCGAGCGCCATCCAGCCCTGCGGCAATCCGGCGGCGAGATAGCGGCCGTCGCGTTTGCGTCGGAGCACCCAGCGCGCGCCGGAGACGATGCGCGCGTCGCGGTTGCTGCGCGCGGCCAGCAGCCAGGCCGGCCACGCCTCGATCCGGGCGGTGTTGAGCAGGATGCGGGGCAGGGGGCGCATCGGCACAGATTAACGTTGCGACCGGGGCTCCGCCACGTCCTTCAACGCATCAAGCAACGCCTGCGGGCGCTCCAGACTCAGCAACAGCGTGCGTCCGCCGCGCTCGGGCAGGACCAGCACCTTGCGTCGATCGGTCAACAGCAGGAACCCGCGGCTGCGGTCGCGCAGGCGGAAATGGCCGGCGCTGTAGCCCGGCATCGCGGTGCCGAAGGTTTTCAGCAGCGGGCGCAGCGTGGGCACATCCGCCAGATCCGCGATGCGCGCAGCGGCGAGATCAAGATCGGCGACACGGACGCGGGCGCTGTTGAAGCCGGCGGCGATGGCCAGCAGATCGCCATCGAGCGCGACGCGCCGACGTTGGACCGACCAGGCGATCAAGACCACTGCCAGCGCAATCGGGATGGCGAACAGCCACACCTGCGGCTTTTCGCGTGCGGCGAATCCGAGGCCGATCAGTGCGGCGAGCAGGCTGATCGCCGGCAATAAGACGACCAGACGCAGATCGGGCGGAACGATGGTGAATTCGCGACGCATGTTCGTGGCTCCCCTCGATTGCTTGCGCTGATGGTGCGCGGGTGTTCCTCGATCGTATTTTCCGTCCGCATCGCGCAAAGCGGATCCGGGCGCATCACTGCTTCGGCTGCGCCGCGATCCACGCCGCGACATCGGCGATCAGTTCCTGGGCGACGTGTCCGGGCGTCTGGTATTCCTGCAGATTGCCGTCGCCTTCGCCGGGAATCCCGAGATGATTCAAGGTCTCGTACAGTTTGAAGGTCACGCGCGGCGTGTCGTGGAAGGCCGCTTTCCAGCCCTGCCAATCGGCGTCGACCACCTGGATGTCGCGTGCGCCCTGCAGGATCAGCATCGGTTGTGCGATGGCCTTCGCTTCGGCGACCGCATCCACGGCCTCGACGCTGCGCCAGTAAGCGGGCGAAAGGCCCATCGGCGACTGCGCAGCAGTCATCTCGCGGCCTTTGCGCACGGCGCTCACGCTGTCCGCCAGACGCTGGATCGCGGTGTTCTCCGCGTCGCTGACCGTGCCGTCGTTGAGGATGGCGAGACGGCGGTTCTGTTCGATCAGGATGTCGAGCAGCGGCCGCGACGGCGCCGCCAGCAGGATCAGCCCGGCGATCTGCGGATCGCGCGCGCCGATCCGCGGCGCCATCATGCCGCCCTGGCTGTGGCCCAGCACGAACACGCGCTTCGCGTCGATGTCCGGCAGCCCGCGCAGCAGCGCCGCGGCCGTCACCGCATCGTCGGTGGTTTCGAGATCGATGCTGCCGCCGTCGGCAAACTGCTGCGGATGCGCCCGGGTGCGCTTCTCGTAACGCAGCACGGCGATGCCGCGTTCGGCCAGACCGCGTGCGATGTCCAACAGCGGCCGGTTCGGGCCGATGGTGCTGTCGCGGTCCTGCGGGCCGGAACCGTGGACCAGCACCACGGCGGGGAATGGGCCTTTGCCGTTGGGCATCCCCAGCGTTGCGGGCAATGCGTTCCCGCCTTCGCCGACGCTCGATTCGGTTTCGCGATAATGCGCGCCCTCGGGGGCCATCGGCGCTGCGGTCGCCAGTTTCGCCGTCTGTGCCGGCCGGATCGCGAATCCGGACACCTTGCGTTCGCTGTCGAAGGCGATGATCGCGGTCAGTTCTCCGCGCTCGTAATGCAGCGGAACCGTCACCAGCGCGCTGTCGTCGCGGGTCTTCACGTCCGGTTCTCCGCGTGATTGCAGCGCGCCGACCCGGGTCGCGAGCGCGCCCAGGCCCTGCGCCAGTTGTTCCGCACTGACGGCGGCGGACATGGCGGTATCGAAACGCGCGTGCACGGCAGCGACATCGCCGGCATCCAGCGCATCCAGCATCGTCTGCGCCTCGCGCGCCGGGTCGAAGTCCTGTGCGCCGTCCTGCGCGTCAGCGCGCGACGACAGCAGTGCGCCGGCACCCAGCAACAGCAGCAGCACCGACAGCAGCGCCGCGCGGGCGGCGATGCGGCCTTCTCCCGGGCGGTGGCCGAGACGGCGCTCGATCTGGCGGATGACATGGATCATGGGGTTTCTCCAGAAGCAGAGGCGTTGTCGTCTGAATCGGAAGGGGAGTCGGACGCTTTCAGCCGTCCGGCCTTGCGCAGCGCGTCGCGCAGCACGTACTCGATCTGTGCGTTGAGGCTGCGCAACTCGTCGTCGGCCCACCGCTGCGCCGCCGCGAGCACTTCGGCATTGATGCGCAGCGGATAGGCTTTCTTCTCGCTCATGAGGGGCGCTCTTGCGTAGAAGCGGTTCGAGCCGCGGTCAATACAAGGTGCCGGCGTTGATCACCGGCTGGGTCGAACGCTCGCCGCACAGCACCACCAGCAGGTTGCTGACCATCTGCGCCTTGCGCTCTTCGTCCAGATGCACCACGCCGTTCTTCTGCAGGGCTTCCAGCGCCATTTCGACCATGCCCACCGCACCGGCGACGATCCGCGTGCGCGCGGCGATGATCGCGTTGGCCTGTTGGCGCTGCAGCATCGCCTGGGCGATCTCCGGCGCGTAGGCGAGATGGCTGATGCGCGAGTCCAGTACCCGCACGCCGGCATCGGCCAGCCGTTCCTGCAGCTCTTCCATCAGATGCTTCGACACTTCGGCGGCATGGCTGCGCAGGGCGAGCTGGCCTTCTTCGTGCTGGTCGTAGGGGTAGCTGGTGGCCATGGTCCGCACCGCGGATTCCGACTGGATGTGCACGAAGCTCTCGTAATCGTCGACGTTGTAGACCGCTTCGGCGCTGTCCACGACCTGCCAGACGATGACCGCGGCGATCTCGATCGGACTGCCGTCCAGTTCGTTGACCTTGAGCTTGCTGCTCTCGAAGTTGCGCACGCGCAGCGAGACTTTCTGCTTGCCGTAGAAGGGGTTGTTCCAGCGCAGGCCGCCGTCCTTCACGGTCCCGACGTACTTGCCGAACAGACTCAACACCGCCGCCTGGTTGGGTTGCACGGTATACAGGCCGCTCAGGCTGAAGATCGCCAGCAGCATGACCAGCATGCCGGCGATGACTTCCGGCAGCGACACGGGGCCACGCGATGCGCCAGCGACGAACAACCAGACGGCGAAGACGGCGGCAGCGAGTACGCCCAGCAGGACGGGGATGCCGGGGAGCGAGCGGGAAGGGTTCTCTTTCATGGCGCGGTCTCGCGTTGGTGGTGGTGAATGATGATGTGATATCAAAAAGATATCATCTGATGCAAGGCGATCCGGACGAACGGTTGTGCCGGTGCGACAGGATTTCGCAAGTGACTGATTTACAATGACCTCTTTCCCGCCGAGCCCACGCCATGTCCGCCCACTCCGCGCTTGAATTCGGCACGCCGCTGTCGCCCTCCGCCATCCGCGTGTTGTTGTTGGGGTCCGGCGAACTGGGCAAAGAGGTCGCGATCGAGCTGCAGCGCTTCGGCTGCGAAGTCATCGCCGCCGACCGGTATGCGGACGCACCGGCGATGCAGGTCGCGCACCGCAGTCACGTGCTGAACATGCTGGACGGCGATGCGCTGCGGGCGCTGATCGCCGATGAACGGCCGGCGCTGATCGTTCCCGAGATCGAAGCGATCCACACCGAAACCCTGGTGCAGTTGGAGCGCGAGTTCGCCGAACGCGGCACCCACACCCGGATCGTGCCGACCGCGCGCGCAGCGCGGCTGACGATGGATCGCGAAGGCATCCGCCGGCTCGCCGCCGAGACCCTGGGCCTGCCGACCTCGCCGTACCGGTTCGTCGACACGCTGGACGACTATCGCGCCGCGGTGGCCGACATCGGCCTGCCCTGCGTGGTGAAACCGGTGATGTCGTCCTCGGGCAAGGGCCAGAGCCTGGTGCGCACCGCCGACGACATCGACAAGGCCTGGGCGTACGCGCAGACCGGTGGCCGCGCCGGCGCCGGACGGGTGATCGTGGAAGGTTTCATCGATTTCGATTACGAAATCACCCTGCTGACCGTGCGCCATGCAGGCGGTACAGATTTCTGCGCGCCTATCGGTCATCTGCAGCGCGACGGCGATTACCGCGAAAGCTGGCAGCCGCAGCCGATGTCGCCGCGCGCGCTGGAGGGCGCGCAGCGGATCGCGAAGGCGATCACCGACGACCTCGGCGGCTGGGGCCTGTTCGGCGTCGAACTGTTCGTGAAGGGCGACGAAGTATGGTTCTCGGAAGTCTCGCCGCGTCCGCACGACACCGGCCTGGTCACGCTGGTTTCGCAGCATCTGAGCGAGTTCGCGCTGCATGCGCGCGCGATTCTCGGTTTGCCCGTGCATGCCGACAAGAGCGGGAAGATCCGCCAGAACGGCCCGTCGGCGTCGTGCGCGGTGCTCGCACACGGCCACGGCGTACCGGTGTTCGATGGCGTCGCCGACGCGTTGCGCACGCCCGACACCGCGCTGCGCCTGTTCGGAAAGCCTGCAGTCGAAGGCCATCGCCGCGTCGCGGTCACGCTGGCGCTGGGCGAGGATATCGACGCCGCCCGCGCCACCGCGCGCGATGCCGCGGCGGCGTTGAAGATCACGCTGCGGTAAATCGCTGCGCAGGATGTAGAGCGGCCTTCATGCCGCTGCTGTTGATCGCTGTTTGTCATGGCAGGCCACAGCAAAAAGCAGCGGCCTGAAGGCCGCTCCACGTTGTGGGTGGACGCCAATATTTTCCTGCTAGGCTTCGTGCACGCATGAGGAGCCATCGATGAACGACACCAACGGCTACGCCGTCTTCTTCTTTCCGCAGGCGCTGGACGTGTTGGGCGATCCGATCCGCCCGTTCCTGCAGGAGGGGCCGGCCGGGCCGCACGTCGCTTGCGCCACCATCGATACCGGCGGTGCGTTCATCGAAATGACCCTCGATGGCCGCACGCCCGAAGGCCGCGAGGTCTCGCTGGAATTGATGGTCCCCAGCAGCATGGTGCGGATGGTGGTGTCGACCCAGAGCGAAGCGATGTTCGGTTTCGGCCTGCGCAACGAAAGCGCGTTGCCGGTCGCGCTGCCGGTGATCGGTCCGACCGCGGAGCCGGCGAACGCCCCTTCGCAAGCGCCGCCGTGTCCGGTCGAGGCAACGAAACCCGGGTCGGCCTGAGCCGTCTTCGCGACTGCCCTTTATTCCATCCGCGGCAGATCGAACACCAACACCTCGGCATCGACTCCACCCGACACGTCGACCCGCGGCTCATCGCGATACAGCAGCGCATCGCCGGCCTTCAACGCATGGCCGTTCACCGCGACCTCACCGCGCACGACATGCACGTAACCGAGACGGCCCTCGGCGAGTTCGAGCGTCGCGCGCTCGTCGCCGTCGAACAGGCCGGCGTACATCCGTGCATCCTGGTGGATGCTCACCGAACCCTCGGCGGCGTCCGGGCTCACCGCCAGCCGCAGCCGGCCGCGTTTGTCGGCGTCGGTGAAGGTCTGCTGGGCATAGCCCGGCGTTACGCCGTTCGTCGACGGGATGATCCAGATCTGCAGGAAATGCGTGGTGCCGTTGGCGTCGTGGTTGTACTCGGAGTGGGTCACGCCGCTGCCGGCGCTCATCCGCTGCACTTCGCCGGGGACGATGCTGGCGGCGTTGCCCATCGAATCTTTGTGGCCCAAGGCGCCTTCGATCACGTAGCTGATGATCTCCATGTCGCGGTGACCGTGCGTGCCGAAACCGCGTCCGGGCTGCACGCGATCCTCGTTGATCACCCGCAGCGGGCCCCAGTGAACGTGGTTGTCGTCGTGGTATCCGGCGAACGAAAAGCTGTGCCAGCTGTCCAGCCAGCCGTGGTTCGCATGGCCGCGTTCGGCGGCGGGGCGCAGGGCGATCATCGTGCGGCTCCGGCGAGGGCGCCGACGCGACCGCGGCCGGCACGGCGGCGGGCGAGCAGGGCGTCGAGGCTGAGGGCGCCGGGGCCGTTCGCCGCCAGGAGCAGCAGGCCGCCAGCGATGGCGATGTTCTTCAAGAAGTGGATCATCTGGTTCTGGTCGGCGAAATCGGCATGGAACAGCGTGCCGGCGGCGATCGAGAACACGGCCAGGCCGGTGGCCGCAGTGCGGGTGAGCAGGCCCGCCATCACCGCGAGGCCACCGCCCAACTCGGCCAGGATCACCAGCGGCAGCAGCGCGCCGGACACGCCGACGCTGGTCATGTACTGCTGGGTGGCAGCGTAGGCGGCCAGCTTGCCGGCGCCGGACATTACGAAGATCAGGGCCAGCGCATTGCGGCCGATCAGGGTCGAGACAGCTGCGTTCATTGGAAACCTCCCTTGGCGCCGGGCCGGATGCTGGGTGCATCCTCGAGGCCGCGGCGAACGCTGCCTACTTTAAGGGGGTTCAAAAATAGAACAATAATTGAAAATCGAATCTATTGTTCTAAATAGAGAACATTGACCCGTATCAGTGGGCCGTCGGCATGCGTCGCCGTCCGCCTTGGCTGCCACGCCGCAGGGGCAGCGGCATGCCAAGCAGATAGCCCTGGCCGAACTCGCAGCCCTGTTCCACCAGGATTTCGCGCTGGCGGTCGGTTTCGATGCCTTCCGCGATCGTGTCGATGCCGAGCGTCAGCGCCATCGCCAGGATCGCGCGCACCAGCGCCAGACTTTCGGTGCTGGTGTCGCCCTCCAGGCCGGCGACGAAGCTGCGGTCGATCTTCAGGCCCTGGATCGGGAAGCGGTGCAGATACGACAGCGCCGAGAACCCGGTGCCGAAGTCGTCGAGCAATGCGGCGATGCCGTGGTGGCGCAGGTCGCGCAGGATGCGCAGCGCGCGCGGCGCGTCTTCGATCAGCGCGACCTCGGTGATCTCGATCCGCAGCCGTCGAGGATCCTGATCGGCTTCGTCGAGCATGCGCAGCAGGCGGTCGGCGAAGTTGTCCGACAGGAAATGCCGCGGCGAGACATTGATCGAAACGTAGTGCCCCGGGTATTCGCTCATCGACGACACGACGTGGGCGTACATCAGCCAGTCGACCTGTTCGATCAGGCTGCTGTCTTCGCCGACGCCGATGAACTGGGACGGGGTGAGCAGGCCGCGATGCTCGTGATTCCAGCGCACCAGCGCTTCGCAGCCGACCTGTTGGCCGTCTTGCAGGCGCAGGATCGGCTGGAAGTGCGGCTCGAAAGCGTCGTGCATGATCGCCCGGCGCAGATCGGCTTCCAGATCGAGCAGGCGCATCGCTTCGGCGCGCATTTCCTCGTCGAACAATTCGCTGCGGTTACGGCCGCGACGCTTGGCGCGATACATCGCGGCGTCCGCATCGCGCAGCAGTTCCTCGCTCTTGCGGTAGCGTGGGTTCCACAGCGCGATGCCGATGCTGGCCGACGGGAAGACCTCGCGGCCTTCGATCCACATCGACTGTCCCAGCACGCGCCGGATCGCGGCGGCGTATTGTTCGGCGATCTCGGCATCGTCGATGCCCTCGGCGAGGATCGCGAATTCGTCGCCGCCGAGGCGGGCGACGATATCGTCGCGACCGATCACCTGCGAGATGCGGCGGCTGGCTTCGACCAGCAGTTCGTCGCCGGCGACGTGGCCCACGCTGTCGTTGATCAGCTTGAAGCGGTCGATGTCGAGGAACATCACCGAGAATGGTTTTCCGCCCGTGGACACGCGCGCGATCGCGTCGTCCAGGCGTTCCTGCAACTGCGCGCGATTGGGCAGGCCGGTGAGACTGTCGTGGCGCGCCTGATGGCGCAATCGCTGTTCGGCGCGCAATCGCTCGGCGATCTGTTCGCGCAGTTCGCGGTTGGCGTCGGCCAGTTCCTGGGTGCGGGTCTGTACCCGCGTTTCCAGTTCGGCATGCGCGGTGATCAGGGTGTCCTGGGCGCGTTTGCGCGCCAGGGCGGCGTCGATGTGGTGGGCGACGAAGGTAAGGAGTTCCTGGTCGCGTTCGATGAAACCGATCCCCGGCGTGTAACTCTGCACGCCGATCACGCCGAGCACGGTGTCGTCGCGGCTCAGCGGCACGCCGAGCCAGCAGTGCGCCAACGGTCCGAAACTGTTGACCAGGCCCTGCGTTTCCAGCGTCTGGATGCGCGCCCGGTCGGCGAGCAGCGGCTTTCCGGTATCGATCACGTATTCCGTCAGCCCCTTGGCGCGCGGCCGGTCGCGGATCTGGCGCATATCGATCTCATCGGCGACGTAGGGGAATTCGATGAATTTTCCGTCGCTGGTCAGTAGTGCGATATAGAAATTCTTGGCGTAGAGCAGTTCGCCGACGATCGAGTGCAGGTCCGCGTAGAACCGTTCGAGACTGTCGGCGCTGACCGACAGTTCGGTGATCCGGAACAGGGCCTGCTGCAGTTTTTCGGCGCGCTCCCGTTCGACGACTTCCGCCTGCAGTTCGACGTTGGCGATTTCCAGCGCATGCGTGCGCTCTTTCACCCGGCGCTCCAGTTCGACCTGGGCGGTCTTGCGGTCGAGTGCGGTCAGGATGTGCTGTGCGACGTATTCGAGCAGCGCGCGGTCTTCGATGCCGTAGCGTTGCGCGCGTTCGTAATCCTGCACCACGATCGCGCCGCAGACCTGCGTGTCGCGCAGCAGCGGTACGCCCAGCCAGTCTTCGCTCATCGGGCCGCCTGCGTATTCGTCGTCCTGGATGTTCAGCGATTCGATGATCGTGCGCGGGGAACCGATCAGCGGCCGGCCGTGGCGCAGCAGCGCCGCGGTCATGCTGTGCATGTTGTGGTCGACCGCGTACTCGATATCGGCATCCGGATCGAACGCGTCGCGGCTGTCGGCGAAATACAGGTAACGCATGGTCTCGCGCTTGCCGTCGTACTGGACGATGTAGAAGTTTTCCGCGGGCATCAGGCCGCCGACCACCTGGTGGATCCGCGCCAGCATGTCGCGCATCTCCAGCCCGGAGCCGGCGAGATCGGAGATTTCGTACAGGGCGTGCTGCAGTCGCTTGGATTTCTCCAGCGTCTCGATCCTGGCGTCCGCTTCCGCCAGTTGCAGGGTGGCGGCGACCAGCTCGCGCGCCATCGCGAACCAGGATGTTCGCGCCCAGTCTTCGGTCGGTGGTTCCGCGAACGACAGGCCGAGCGTCACGCCGTTGCCGTCGTCGTCGCGATAACGATCGAAGAACATGCCGGGCGGCATGTCGTCGAGGGAAGCGCCCCGATGATGATCGAGTACGGCCAGCCGCAGTGCGTCGCTGCCTGAAGCAGTGCGTGTGCTGCCGAGACCGAGGCGCGCATGGCGCCAGGCGATGGCGACATGCGTACCGCCGGGGAGCGTCTTCAATAGAGTTTCGGCCGCCGTTCGCACGGCAGCTTCCGCTACTGGAGACTCCCCGACGTCGCCATCTGCCTCGGCACTTGCTTCGTCTTTGCCGAGGATCATGAACGGAGCTTATACCCAAGCTTTCGGTTTCTACAACTGCATTCGTTCTGTTCGTTTTTGTCCACTTCAACAGAGCAGGACAACCGGGGCCGGTCACACGGACGAGCGCGCGAACGAGGGCGCGGAAAGGGCTTTCTGCGGTGTCTTTGCGGCACGGCGCGGGCCGAACGTATACGAAAGTCGTATGGACAATCGAGTCTTATGGACAATCGCGGCCCGCAGTGCCGTTCGCACGAGGCGAAGGCCGCTGGCGGGCATTCATTGTCCGACGATGAGATCGACCCAGACCAGACGATGATCCGTCGCGGTGGTGGCAGCGTGCGCCGCAGCGCCGGGAGCCGGCCAGTGCACGCCGCTGGCGGTCGCGCGCAGCCCGATGGAGGGCAACACATAATCCAGGCGCAGGTTGCCGACGCGGGGGCCGAAGTCGCCGGTGTCTTCGCCAGGGTCGCCGCGATGGCTGGCGTTGGCGCCGCCGGCCTCGCGCGCAGCGACGATGGCGCCGTCACTGCGCGGCGCGGCCAGGCGCAGCATGCGCGGATGCCCGGTCAATGCCTGGATCTCGTCGTGACGACCGTCGCCGTCGACGGGATCGTTGTTGAGGTCGCCCGCGATCACGAACGGTTTCCCGGCGGGCAGTCCGCCGCAGCGGCCGTCGTCGTCGCACAGCCAGCTGCGGTCGGCATCGTCGTTGTCCAGATACTCGCGCCACAACCGCAGTTCATCGGCGTTGCGTGCGCCGTTGCGGTCTTCCGGGCCATCGAAGACCGGCGGGGTGGGGTGCGATACCAGGAAATGCAGGGTGCCGCCTGGCGTGCGTACCGGCACGTCCCAATGCGATTTCGACGACAAGCGCAGTTGCTGCCAGACCGCATCCGCATGGAAATAGCGACGCGCCTGCGGATCGATCGGCCGTGCCGCATCCGGCATCGCGCTCCACTTCAATAACCGGAAGCTGCGCGCCTGCGCGTCGTCGATGGGGTAACGCGACAGCACCAGCATCCCGTATTGGCCGGGGTGCAGGCCGTAGCCCCAGGCGTCGTTGCCGCGGTCGCGACCTTCGCCGCCGACCGTGCCGTTGCCGTCGAGATCCAGACCGCTGGGCACGCCGGTATTCACCGGCGCGAGATACCGGTACGGGTAATGCAGCGCCTGGCCATCGCTGCCCTGCGCCACTTCCAGATAGTCGCGTTGGAACAGATCCGCAGCGCGGCCGTCGGCGTCGTAATCGAATTCGTTGAGCAGCACCAGGTCGGGGCGGATGCGCTGCAGCACGGCGGCGATGCTGCGCGCGGCCGGGTCGCCGGTTTCGAGACGCCGGATCAGCCCCCCGTCGGTGTCGTTATAGAGCGAGGTGTTGTATGTGGCTATCCGCAGCGTGGGCGACCCGGCACGCGCAGCGTTCGGGTCGCCGTGCACGTCGACGCGCACGCAGCCGGCGCAGAGCGTCGCGAATACAGCGGCGATGAGCGCAGTCGAGATGCGCCTGGGCGAGACGCGAAGTGGGGCAAGCATATTCATTGCGGATCGTCTCCAGCGAGGCGCGACCAGCCTTGGCCGTCGAAGGCCTCCAGCGGCCGGTAGCGGCGTTTGTAGGCCATCTTGCGATGGCCGTCGATCCAGTATCCGAGATACAGATGACGTTTGCCGTCGCGTTGCGCCCAGGCGATCTGCTGCAGGATCGCGAAGGTGCCGAGGCCGCGATCCGCAGCATCCGGATCGTAGAAGGTGTAGACGGCCGACATCGCGTCGGCGACGACATCGGTCACCGCTACCGCCAGCAGATCGCCGGTACCGTGGGATTGCCGGGTGCGCACTTCGAGGAAGCGGCCCTGGCCCCAGGTGCTGACCAGGAACTGGTCGAATTCCGCCGCGCCGTGGCCGTCCATGCCGCCGCCGGGATGGCGCGCATTGAGATAGCGCTGATACAGCGCGAAATGTTCGTCGTTGCGCTCGGCGGGCAATACCCGCACTTCGAGATCGGCATTGCGCGCGAGGCAGCGGCGCTGGCTGCGGTCGGTGTTGAATTCATCGACCGGAATGCGCACCGCCACGCAGGCCTGGCAGCCGCGGCAGTGCGGGCGATAGATCAGATTGCCGGAACGGCGGAAGCCCCAGCCCAGCGCCATCGGGTACATCTGCGCCAGTCGCGGGTCGCCGGGATCGAACACCAGATCGCGTGCCTGTCGCTCCGGCCAGTAGCCGCAGGCGTGTTCCGAGGTGTGGAACAGCCGCATCGCGTCGCTGGCCTCCACGTCTTCGCGGTGCCCGGTGCTCACGGCGATGCCCGCAGCGCGTGCAGCGTCGGCCAATAGACCATCGCCGCCAGCAGGCCCACGGCCGTGCCGGCGACCAGATCCCGCGGCCGATGCCGCGACAGCCGCAGCCGCGACCAGGCGATGCCGACGGCAAACACGCAGCACGCGACGACCGCCGCCCAGCCCAGCGGCCACAGCAGCCCGGCAGCGTAAACGGCGAACGCAATGTGCAGCGAGAGCTTGCACCAGCGGACGGTCAGCATCGCGACGGCGACGATGCCCGCGGACAGCGCCAGCGCGAGGGCCGGATCGGGCGTGGGCAGCGCGCGCCACGCCAGCAATGCCCCGAGGCCGATCAGCACCAGCAGGGTGCGATTGAGCGAACGGCGTTCGGAGACTTGGCTGGCATCGACATGCGCCCAGCGACCGCGGCGGACCTGCCACCTCGACCAGCCCAGCACGAAGGCCGCGAACAGCGCAAAACCCGCGAACGCGGCCTGCAACGTCCGCGGGTCGCCGCCGCGAAGCGCGGCCGGCAACAAGAGTGCCACCGGCAGCACCAGCAGCGGATGGCCCAGGATCGAAACGGCGCGGGCGAAGCGATCGGTGGCTGAAGATGCGGACATGCGGGCAGGATAACCGCCCCGGTTCGCAGGCGCTGCGAACGCAGCCGCAAAGGCCGTCGTTCAGCGCATGCGGCGCAGAGCCGTCCGTTCAGTGTTGTCGGTTCAGAGCCGGCCGGAGGCGATCAATCCGGCGATCAGCCCGCCGAAACCGCCGATCAACCCGATGGTCGCGCCGAGCCAGCAGTAGATGCGTTCGCGTCGGCGCGTTTTCGCCGCCAGCGCCGGATTGCGTGCCGCTTCCATCGCGTGACGACGCTGCAGGATGCGCGGCTGCGCCACCATCGACTGGTAGAAAATCACCGCAATGAACACCAGCATCGCGAGCACGGTGGGCACCCATCCGTCGCTGAGGCGCGCCAGCGCCAGCATCGCCACGAGAAAGAGTACCGATGCCGCGCCATTGATCGCGGCGCTGCGGATCAGCGCGTGACGTTCTTCATCGTCGATCGCGCCCTTCAATTGTTTTCGCAGGCCCAGCCAGATGCCGGCGAACGCGCCGATCAGCGCGATGGCGATGCTGCCGCCCGCGCCCAGCGTGATCTTGCCGAGCGTCTTCGCGCCGCCGACCGCGGCGATGCCGAGGATGCCCTTCGCCGCGGCGGGCGGACTGGCGATGGTCAGCGCGGTGGCGATGATGCTGGTGAACGCCACGCCCGGCGCGCTGCCGGCGGCGAATTCCCCGAATCGGGCCAGCAGATCCTCGCGCAGGCTCTGGCGCGCGCGCGACAGCCGCTTGCGCACCGCCGCGTCGGACAACCCCAACAGCAGTGCGACCTGCTGCGAACTCTGGCCTTCGCGGTAGAACAGCAGCAGCACTTCGCGGCTGTCTTCGGGCAGCGCCGAGATCAGTTCGGCTGCGGCATGCTCGCGCTCGTCTTCGACCAGTTGCTGCATCGGCGTCGGTGACGGATCGGCCGCGAGTTCGATCGCGATGTCCGCGCCTTCGCCGTCGAGCGGCCGATGGCGGTTCGCGCGCAGGTGGTCGCGGGCGAGGTTGCGGGTGATCTGGCGCAGCCACGGCAGGAAACTCGACGGATTCTGCAGGCGCTTGAGGTGCTGCCACGCGCTGAGGAAGGCTTCCTGGGCGATGTCCTCGCTCGCCGGCACGTCGTGGGTGATCGCCAGCGCCACCGCGGTGACGGTGTTCTGGCACGCGGCCACGATCCGGCCGTAGGCGGCGCGGTCGCCGCCGCGTGCGGCGGGCAGTTCCGCACCGATCAGGGTGTCGATGGCGGACATGGCGTTCATCCGAACAACCGTTCCAGCACCATGCCGATCGCCGCGGACGTGCCTTTGTCGCCGTAATGCAGGCCCAGGTAGAAGATCGCCATCGCACCGACATACAGCACGCCGGACACCACGATCGCGGCAGGGCCGTAGCTGCAGTTGTAAGCGCGATAGCGACTTCTCGCACCGACGGGGTCGCGCGCGGCGTCGCGCGCCATCATCGGCTGCAACAGGCTGCGGATGCGCAGCAGGGTCCAAAGCGAAACGCACTCCGCCGCGATCGCGGCGATCATCCCCCAGGCGAAGCTCGGTACCCACCAGAGCACCAGGAATGCGCCCAACATCGCGCTCAACGTGACATACAGATAGAGGTTGTAGCTGCGCAGGATCGCGTCGCGCTCTTCCAGCGTGTCGGCGAACACGAGCAGGTATTTCCGGGTGAGATGCGCGGCCAGGGCGCCGCCGACCAGGGAGCCGCCGATCACGCCGCCCATGCCCGCGACGCCGACCAGCCCTTTGCCCGCCAGGCTGCCGCCGAGCGTGGCAGTGCCGATGGCGGTCGCGCCCGCGGCAGCCGCCGGTTTGCTGGCGATGCCGAGGGTGGTGATGATCGCTGCGGTGAATGCCGCCGATGGCGCCGAACTGCGCGCGAAATCGCCGAAGCGCTTGAGGATGTCGTCGCGCACCAGTTGCCGCGCACGCGAGAGCCGCTTGCGCGCGGCGGCATCGCTGATGCCCAGCAGCATCGCCACCTGCTGCGAGCTCTGGCCTTCGCGATAGAACAGCAGCAGCGCTTCGCGACTGTCGTCGGGCAGCGCCGAAATCAGTTCGAAGGCGGTCGATTCGCGCTCGTCCTCCAGCAGCTTCTGCATCGGATGCGGGCCGGGGTCGGCGGCCATCGCCATCACCAACTCGGCGTTCGGGCCATCCAGCGGCTGGTTGCGGTGCGCACGCAGATGGTCGCGGGCGAGATTGCGGGTGATCTGGCGCAGCCACGGCAGGAAGCTGTCCGGGCTGTGCAGGCGTTCGAGATGTTGCCAGGCGTTGAGGAAGGCTTCCTGGGCGATGTCCTCGCTGGCGGCCACGTCGCGGGTGATCGCCAGCGCCACCGCGGTCACGGTGTTCTGGCAGGCGGCGACGATTCGGCCGTAGGCGCCCTGATCGCCGCTGCGGGCGGCGGGCAGTTCGTGCTGGATCAGGTCATCGATGGACAGTGCGGCGGCGTTCATATGCGGAGTGCTGTTCGGTCGGAAGAGGGTAACCGGTCCGGGAATGACCGTTCGTACTCCACAAGACCCCGCCGGGCGACGGATGTGACCGACGGACGTCAACCGCCGTCGCGCCCGGACGTTTCCATGTTCCAAGCGGGCGCGACATGCCCGGCCCAACCCGCATACACACCAAAGGGATCGCCATGAAACCCATTCTCATCCTCGCGCTCGGACTCGCCGTGACCGGCACGGCTGCCGTGACGTTCGCCCAGACGACGGCCCAGCCCAGCGCCGACCGGCAGGCCCGCCACGCCAACATCGACACCAACGGCGACGGCGTCATCGATCGCAGCGAAGCCGCAGCCCATCCGCGGATGGCCGGGCATTTCGACAAACTCGACACCAACAAGGACGGCCGCATCACCGCCGACGAGCGCCCGCAGCGCGGCATGCGCGGCGGCAAGGGCGGTCATGGCGACCGGGTGGCGCAGCTCGACACCAACAAGGATGGGGCGATCGATCGCAGCGAAGCGGCCAAGGCGCCGAAGTTCGC
>JAIMKJ010000001.1:9850-62742 GCA_020692565.1 Thermomonas sp. | reverse complement strand
CAAGGACGGCCGCATCACCGCCGACGAGCGCCCGCAGCGCGGCATGCGCGGCGGCAAGGGCGGTCACGGCGACCGGATGGCACAGCTCGACACCAACAAGGACGGCCGATTCAGCCGTGAGGAACTCGCCGGCAAGCCGCGCGTGCTGCAGAACTTCGCCGCGATCGACACCAATCGCGACGGCACGTTGAGCCCTGAAGAGATGCAGGCCCATCGCAAGGCCCAGCGCGCCCAGCGCGGGGCAACACCCGGGCAGAAATGATCCAGTACTGTGCGGCCCGCCTCGATGATCGGGGCGGGCCGTTGCATGTGCGGCCGGTCTTGGCTGCCTTGCCGTGATGGCGGCGATGGGTTACGGCACGACCCGCTCCACTTCCCACTCCAGACCGTCGCGGCGCACTTCCAGCGTTCTGCCCTCCGACGGTGCATCGGCGGCTTTGGCGATATCCAGACGCACCGTTCCGCTGCCGGAACCATCGGTGCGGTATTCGCGGACTTCGATCGACAGCGCGGATGCGGCGTCCGCCGCGGCCGGGCAGGCGGATCGAGCGCGGATGCGCGCGCGGTCGCCGGCCTGGAACTGGGCCAATACCGTTTCCGACGGGTCCGCGCCGTCCACGGACAGGCAGACCTCCGCGTTTTCGCGGGCGCGCAGTTCCGCCGTCACCAGCATCGCGGCCAGCGCGCTCGGCACGGCCACCACATGGCTGCTCTGCGGCGCGTCGGTCGTCGGCATCATCACGGTTTCGGCTGCCGCGACCTGCGGCGCGGGCGTCGCGGACGGTGTCGAAGGTGGCGATGCCGATGTCCCGCGCGTCGATTGGAACCAGGTGAACAAGCCAAGACTGACCGCGATCGCGATACTGATCAGCAGGCCCGCCTTGATCCGGAACATGCGCCGCTTCGCCGGGTCGTTGGCATCGTCGCGCGCGCTGTGCAGCAGATCCGTCGACAGGTAACTGGTCGGCGAACGGCCGGAATCGAGCAGGCCCGCCTCGCGCAGCAGTTCGCGCGCCTTCGGCTGGTCTTCGGACCGCACCACCCAGACCGCCGCCGGCGGATGCTTGTTCGCGGATTCGCGATAACTGAAATTGCCGCGGAGACTGCCCTTGAAGGTGCGGCCATTGGTGATGCGGGTGACCACGCCGTGTTCCTGCAGCAGTGCGGCGACCCGCTCGACGTTTTCCAGTCGGGGACTGGTGAAGACCTGACGCATATGTGATCAGCCTTTGTGTGTGTCTTCGGCCAGCACGCGGATCATGCCTTCCTGGGCAGTGCTGGCCACGAGATGGCCCTGACGGTCGAAGATCTGTCCGCGCGCCAGGCCGCGGGCGCCCTGGGCGCTGGGGCTGTCGATCGAGTACAGCAGCCAGTCGTCGGCGCGGAACGTACGATGGAACCACAGCGCGTGATCAAGCGACGCCATCTGCACGTTCGGCTGGTAATAGCTGATGCCGTGCGGAAAGGTCGTGGTGCCCAGCAGATGGAAATCGGAGGCATAGGCCAGCAGCGCGCGATGCAGCTCCGGCGCGTCGCCCACCGGTTCGCCGAGCTTGAACCACACCTGCTGCAGCGGCGGACGTTTCGGCGGGTTGAGCTCGTCGCGCGGATAGATCGGACGGAATTCGAACGGCCCCATGCGGTTCAGCCAGCGCTGTACCTTGCTGGGCAACTGCGCGAGTTTGTCGGGCGACAGCTTCGGCGTGGGCTCCACGTCCTCGGGCATCGGCACGTTCGGCATCGGCAGTTGATGCTCGGCGCCGGGTTCGGAGATCTGGAACGATGCCGCGAGCACGAAGATCGGCTTCCCGTGCTGGATCGCGGTCACCCGGCGCACCGAAAAACTGCCGCCGTCGCGGGTGCGGTCCACGTCGTAGACGATCGGGTGCTCGACATCGCCGGCACGCAGGAAATAAGCGTGCAGCGAATGCGCGGCGCGCGGGCCTTCGGCCGGGTCGATGTCCAGCGTCGCCTGCGCGGCCGACAGCGCCTGGCCCAGCACTTGCCCGCCGAAGACATATTTGGTGCCGATATCGCGGCTCTGCCCGCGGAACAGATTGTTTTCCAGCCGCTCCAGCGACAGCAGTTCGATCAATTCGGAGACGGGAGAGCTCATGGCCGGGCCGTTTGGGGAGTGCACGCGATTATAGGCGCAGGGCAGGCGACCGCCCGACACACATCGTTGCCGGCATGCGGTCGCTGCCGGGCGAAGGCCGTGCGACCCTGCGCTCCCCACCGCAGGAGATCGCCATGACCACCGTCATCGCGCCCCGGGTCCACGATATCGGCGGGCTCGAAGTCCGTCGCGCCGTGCCGTCCATCCAGGCCCGCAGCGTCGGACCGTTCGTATTCGTCGACCACATGGGGCCGGCGGCGTTCGCCCCGGGGCAGGGCATCGACGTCCGCCCGCATCCGCATATCGGCTTGGCCACGGTCACCTTCCTGTGGGCCGGGCAGATCGGCCACCGCGATACCCTCGGCACCATCCAGGACATCGGTCCCGGCGACGTGAACTGGATGACCGCCGGCCGCGGCATCGCCCATTCGGAACGCACGCCGGCGACGCTGCGCGCGGACGAGCACCCGCTGCACGGGCTGCAGACCTGGGTGGCGCTGCCGAAATCCGATGAGGAAACCGCCCCCGCCTTCCATCATCACCCCGCCGCCACGTTGCCGCGGATCGAGCGCCCGGATGCCTTGCTGCGCATCGTCGCCGGTCGCGGCTACGGCGAGGAGTCGCCGGTGCGCGTGTTCGCGGACACGCTGTACGTCGCGATCGACCTTGCGCCGGACGCGGACATCGAACTCGACGCCGGCCATCGCGAACGCGCGCTGTACGTGCTGGAGGGCCACGCGCAGCTCGACGGTGTCGATATTCCCGCGATGCACCTGGTCGTGCTCGATGACGGCGTGCGCCATCGTCTGCGCGCGAAGACCCCGATCAAAGCCATGCTGCTGGGCGGCGAACCGCTCGACGGCCCGCGCCACCTGTGGTGGAACTTCGTATCGTCGTCGAAAGAGCGTATCGAGCAGGCGAAACAGGATTGGCTGCTCGACCGCTTCGGTCACATCCCGGGCGAGACCGAATTCATCCCGCTCCCGCAGCGCTGACATCGCCGTAGGCGCGGCTTCAGCCGCGATGCTTTTCGGCCTCTTTTTTCGCATGGCGAACGGGAGTGGGGTGGAGGGCTGCCTTATCTTCTCGCCGACAAGAGTGGGCCGAACAGAGACAAAACCTGGCTTGCATGCTGTTCTGGACGGATGCCGGATGAGAGAAATGCATCCTGTTGCAGCGCTCTTGGTGCGGCATCGCTGTACGCAGCTCGCTGAAAACGCCGCCGAAATCGGGTTCCGGCGGCGTTGGTGATGCTTTTCGACCGAGACATGGGTTGTCGAGACGACAACCGACGGCATGACCGTTGCGGACCATGCCCTGATGCGGACATTCAGAATTGACGAATCATGGCGAGGAATACACTGGGTACGACGTCCGTATCTTTATCGATCAACGGACTGTCGGTGATTTCTTTTGGATAGCGGTCGACGTTGACTCCTGCGACACCGACCCACTTCGAACCGATCGGCAACACCGCGGCGATGCGGATATGCGGGATGGTCACTTGTCCGGGTTTGTAATCGACCACGCCACGCGTCACTTCCTCTGGCAACGTGCCGTAATAGTAGTTGGCGAGTTCCTTGGACATCGAGGTTGCGCCGACACCCGGAATCAGCGTGACCGGGCCGACCTCGAACGGGTAACGGTAATCCAGCGAGGCTTGATAGCCTTTGCTGGTGCCGGTGATGTCGCCGCGAACATCAAGCTCGAATTCACCGATGGCTTCCGTTCCGAACGATGCGGACAATCCTGCGTCTGCGGTGGCTTTCCGGTCTTCCAGCAGGTTGCGGTCGATGCCGTTCACGGCAAGCTCGTTCGCGCCCATGTCCTCGGTGTCCACGCCATCGAGGCGTGCAGCGACGAAACCGCTCAGCGTGAACGTTTCCCCGTTGATGATTTTGTAGCCGATCTTGGGACCTTCGACGAAAAACCGTTCGCCTTCGTATCTGACATAGGGGAACGGCTGGACATGGTTTTTTTCGCCTGCATACAAGGTGTCGCGAATGGCGATACCGATGCCCAGGCCCCAGCCATCGCCAGTCTCTTCGCGCTGCTGGGCCTGTGATGCGAAAGGGATGATCAAGAGAAGCGAAAGCGCGCTTCCGATACGAGCGGTCGTGTGTTGTTGCATGGTCTTCCTTGGTGGGTGATGGATCAATCGCGCATCTCGAGCGATTCGAGTCTTCCTCCGACAGACACATCCACGAGTGGTGAAAAGTTGTCCTTTGCATCATCGCGGCTGGTATGCGCGGCGCAGCATAGCGGAGGCGTGTGACGGCCAGCAATCGGTGAATGTTTGTTGGACATCACCGTTCTGCCTGAGTTAATGACATTCTTTTGTGGGGGCGACGCAGGTCGCGAAGCCGGCGACAATGAATTCGGGTAGCGTTCGTCATGGCATCGCGCGTATCGGCATGCGCGCGATCCGGCCGAGCATCGTTGCTTTCCATAATGCGCGGCCACGAAAGCGCAGCGTCAACCAGGCGGGCAATGCGCATCCCAGCGCGATGATTCCCAAGAAGGGGGCGGGCAGGCCGAGCGACAGCGACTACGATGCGGCGGCTCGTCGTAGAAGACACTTCATCGCCATGCTGATCGCCACGACCCGAGGCACCGCAGGCAGGATCGCGTGACGCCGGCCGCAATCGCGCCCGACCGGTTTCGTCACGGCATCAACCGCTCCAGTCCCACTGCCTCCATCACCCGCTGCCACGGAAACAACGGCCCCGGATCGCGCTTGCGCGGCACCTGCACGGCAGGATCATCCATCGCCGCCTCCATCTCCCGGTCCAGATCCTCGTGCCCGGCGATGAACTTCACGCTCGGGAACTGCTGCTGCAGCTGCGCCAGCAGCGCGATCAGCGCGACGATCTGCGCTTCGGGATATGCCTCGTCCATCGCCTGGTGCTTCGAATCGCGCCAGTGCGGGTAGCGGCCGGTGTTGACCAGCTCGATGCCGATGGCGCGCGGGTTGTAACCGCGGACGTGGTGGGCGATGCGGTCCGGGCGCACGTACAGCGTGGTACGGCCGTCGCGGTCGATGTAGTAATGGCCGCTGTTGCCGGTGCCGCTGCCTTCGTAGAGCACGCGTTCGCCGAATTCGCGCGCGGAGCCCAGCGTCGGCGTTTCGGTGCAGTGGATGACGATCAGATCGATCTGCGACAGCGGACGCGCATCGAGTTTCAATTCGTACGGGAGCGGTTCGATCTGCACTGGCGGCATTGGCGGGAAGTCGGGAATCATGGGGCGGATGCTAGCATTCGCACATGACATTGCCGCCCTCCGAATCGGAGCTCCACCACCTGATGACGCAGTTCCCCCGCACCGGCGAGGTGCGCTGGATCGGCCTGCGTCCCGCCCGCGACGTGCCGATGCGCGAGGTCGACAGCGCCGATGCCGTGGCCGGCAAGGGTCTGCGCGGCGACCGTTACGGCAGCGGCAGCGGCAAACGCGGGATCACCTTGATCCAGGCCGAGCACCTGCCGGCGATCGCCGTACTGGCCGGTATCGATGCCATCGAGCCGGCCACGCTGCGGCGCAATCTGGTGGTGTCGGGTATCCCGCTGATCGCGCTGAAAGGCCGCCGGTTCCGCATCGGCGAGGTGCTGTGCGAAGGCACCGCGCCCTGCGACCCGTGTTCGCGGATGGAGCTGGCGCTGGGCGCCGGCGGTTACAACGCGATGCGCGGCCACGGTGGCCTGTGCGCGCGGATTCTGGAAGGCGGCACGTTCCGCATCGGCGATACGGTCCATTGGGTCGAGGGTTGAACACTTGAAATTGCGCGGTCATTGCATTCTGTCGCACGGGTTCGAAAGCGGGCCCGACGCGACCAAAGTCGCCGCGCTGGCCGAGGTCGCCGAGCGCTTCGGCTGGACCCACGAGCGTCCCGATTACACCGACCTCGACGCGAAGCGCCACATCAGCGAACTGGGCGATGTCGAGGCGCGGCTGGAACGCCTGCGCGCGCTCGCGCAGGCGGCCGCCGCACGCGGCCCGCTGGTGATGGCCGGTTCCAGCCTAGGCGCCTATATTTCCGGGCGGATCGCACTCGAAGTACCGGTGCAAGCCTTGTTCCTGATGGCGCCGCCGCTGACGATGGGGCCGCTGCCGGCGCTGGATGCGCCGAAGATACCGATCTCGATCATCCACGGCTGGGACGATGAGCTGATCCCGGCGATGGCGGTCGCGGACTGGGCGCACATCCGGCGCGCGCAACTGCTGCTGGTCGACGACAGCCATCGCCTCTCCACGAATGTGCAGACCTCGGCCGATGCCTTCGCCGCACTCCTGACAGGTTTGTCCACATGAAATTCCTCGCATGAAATTCTTCGTCAGCTGCGGCAAGGGTCTCGAGTATCTGCTGGTCGACGAGCTGCTCGCGCTCGGTTGCGCGCACGCCACCGCGGCGCGCGCGGGCGCCAACGTCGAAGGCACGCTCCACGACGCCCAACGCGCGGTGCTGTGGTCGCGACTCGCCAGCCGCGTGCTCTGGCCGATCGCCGAATACGACTGCCCCGACGAGCGCGCGCTGTACGCGGGTGCCGCCGCCATCGACTGGGCGCAGCATCTGCGCGCCGACATGACCCTGGCGGTGGACGCGCACGTCTCCGGCGACGCCATCACCCACGCGCGCTATGCGTCGCAGCGGATCAAGGACGCGGTGGTCGACACCCTGCGCGGACGCGGCGGCGAACGACCGAACGTGGATCTGGAGTCGCCCGACCTGCGCTTGAACCTGGTGGTGCGCGCGTCGAAGGTCGGCCACAGGGCGATCCTGTCGATCGATCTGGGCGGCGGGCCGCTGCATCGCCGCGGTTGGCGGCAGATGCAGGGCGAGGCGCCGCTGAAGGAAAACCTGGCGGCTGCGGTGCTGATGCGCGGTGGCTGGCCGACGCTGTATGCCGAAGGCGGCGCGCTGCTCGACCCGATGTGCGGCAGCGGCACGCTGCTGATCGAGGGCGCGCTGATGGCCGCCGACGTCGCGCCCGGCCTGTTGCGCGACCTGCAGGGCGCCAGCGCGCCACCGTCGCGCTGGCTCGGTTTCGATCCGGCGCATTGGCGCAGCCTGATCGAAGACGCGACCCGGCGCGAACGGCAGGGCCGCGCGGCGCTGCAGATGCGTTTCTACGGCAGCGACCTCGATCCGCATGCGATCCGCGCCGCGCGCGAGAACGCCGAGCGCGCGGGCGTGGTCGAGGTGATCGACTTCACTGCCCGCGATGTCGGGCAACTGCCGGCGCTCACGGAGCCGCGCGGTCTGGTGGTCTGCAATCCGCCCTACGATGCGCGGCTCGCCGCCGATCCGCAGCTGTATCGCGCACTCGGCGATGCCCTGAAGCGCGCGACGCCGGAATGGAAGGCCAGCCTGCTCTGCGGCGACGCCGAGCTGGCGCGCGCCACTGGCCTGCGCGCGGCGAAGAAATACCAGGTGTTCAACGGCGCGATCGAATGCGCGCTGATCGTCTGCGACCCGGTGCGCCCACCGCAGCGCGAGGCGGCCGCCGACGCCCCGACGCCGGTGTTGAGCGAAGGCGCGCAGATGGTCTCGAACCGCATCCGCAAGAACCTCAAGGCCAGCAAGACCTGGCGTACGCGCGAAGGCGTGACCTGCCATCGCGTGTACGACGCGGACATCCCCGAGTACGCGGCGGCGGTCGATGTCTACATCGGCGATACCACCGGCGAACTGTGGCTGCACGTGCAGGAATACGCCGCGCCGGCCGAGATTCCGGAAGCCACCACCCGCAAGCGCTTGCAGGAGCTGCTCGCCGGCGCGCGCGATGCGTTCGCGGTCCCGCGCGAGCGGGTGGCGGTCAAAACCCGCGCGAAAGGCAAGGGCGGCAGCAAATACGCCGACAGCGGCACGTCCAAGCGCGGCGAGATACTGGAAGTGCGCGAGGGCGCGGCGAAGCTGCGGGTGAATCTGTTCGATTATCTCGACACCGGCCTGTTCCTCGACCACCGGCCGATGCGGCTGCGCATCGCCGAAGACGCCCGCGATGTGCGGTTCCTGAATCTGTTCGCCTACACCGGCGCGGCGACCGTGCATGCGGCGGTCGGCGGCGCGGCGCAGACCACCTCGGTCGATCTTTCGGCGACGTATCTGCAGTGGTGTTCCGACAATCTGAAACTCAACGGTTTCGGCGGCGCCCGCCACCGGCTGGTGCAGGCCGACGCGCTGGAGTGGCTGCTGGCCGATCGCGGCGAGTACGACCTGATCTTCTGCGACCCGCCGACGTTCTCGAACTCCGCGCGCGCGGACGATTTCGACGTGCAGAAGGACCATGTGCGCCTGCTGGAGGCGGCGATGACCCGGCTGGCCTTCGGCGGCACCCTGTATTTCTCGAACAACTACCGCCGGTTCAGGTTCGACGAGGCGGCGGTCTCGGCGTTCGCGGTCTGCGAGGACATCAGCCCGGCGACTATTCCGCCGGATTTCGCCCGCAACCCGCGGATCCATCGCACCTGGCGGCTGCGCGCGCGCTGAGCCCGGTTGCCGTCGCCCCGTCCGGCGCACGGCATCCGGAGATGCATCCGTCGAAATTCACATCTCTCCGTACACGATGCGATTCCACGCATTTTTGCGGCGTTCGGCGCCCTGGGCCGGCAGTTGGGCCGCGGTCCGCAGTTTGGTCATGACCTCCGGCGGCGGGTAGATGCTGGGATTTCCAGCGATGCTTTTGTCGATGAGCGGCGTGGCTTGCTTGTTGGCGTTGGCGTAGCTCACCGCGCTGCTGATGTCGGCGATGACCTCGGGCTGCATCAGATAGCGGATGAATCGGTGCGCGTTCTCGACGTTCTCGGCCTTGTCCGGGATGGCGACGACGTCGATCCAGCGCAGTGCGCCTTCGCGCGGAATCACATAACGGATGTCCGGAGCCGTGGTCTTCGTCGCTTGCGCCGCTGCCCTGGCCGTGTGGTTCGCCTGGTCGACATCGCCCGAGTACGTCAGGACGACGCACAGTCGCCCTTCCCTCAGATCCCTCGTGAGTTCCGATGAGGGGCTGAACTTGCGGATGTACGGGCGGATCGAAGCGTAGGCGCCCTGAACCGCGTCGATGGCCCTGTCGTCGTAAGCATTGATATCCAGCCCCTTCCAGAGCAGGGCGGCCGAAAATCCGTCCAATTCGGCGTCGACGATGCCGATGCCGCACTTGGACAATTTCTGCGCCGAAGCCGGGTCGAAGATCAGGCCCCAGGTGTCCAGCGGCGCGCCGACCCCCAGCGCGGCCTTGACCATGTCCTCATTGAATCCCAGTCCGCTCGTTCCCCACAGATAGGGCACGACGTGCGCGTTGTTCGGGTCGATCTCGGCCAGATCGGCCATGACCTCCGCGTCGAGCGAGTCGAGTCCGTCCAATCGCGTCCTGTCCAGCGTCGCCAGCAAGCCATTCGCGATCATCCGCCCTGCGTACGGGCGTGCGGACGGGAAAATCACGTCATGCTCGCCGTGCGCCGCAGTCAGGTGGCTCTCCAGCGCATCGTTGTTGGAGAAGGTCGTGTAATTGACCTTGATGCCCGAGGCCGCTTCGAACTTGCGGATCGTGTCTTTGCTGATGTACTCGGGCCAGTTGTAGACGTTGACGATCTGGCGCTCGCTGGCTTGGGCGACTGCGGCGAAAGGCGGGGTCTGCACTTTGCCGCAACCGGCGATGCCGGCGGTTGCGAACACGAGTGCGAATGCGGCACAACTGGCATTCCATGCCATTGGTGAGGCTCCTTTGGTGTCGAGATGATCCATGCATGGCCCGGAAATCCGCAGGCGCCATGCTGCGAGCGCGCAATATACAGCCAGCCCTGAACGGTCCGTTTCAGCAGGATGACTGTTTTGAGATGTCGATCACCCCATCTTATGAGGTCTCAAATCGACCCGGAGCGACCATGTCCGACCACGACGTCACTTTTGCCCGCATCGCCCGCCGCGTTCACGGGCAGCCCACCTCCGATGGCGCCGGGGTGAAGCTGCGCCGGGTGATCGGCACTTCGCAACTGCCGGACCTCGACCCGTTCCTGATGCTGGACGAGTTCGGCACCGACCGCGCCGAGGATTACATCGCCGGATTCCCGGAACACCCGCACCGCGGCTTCGAGACCGTGACCTACATGCTCGACGGGCGCATGCGCCATCGCGACAACCACGGCAACGAGGGCGTGCTGGTGCCGGGCTCGGTGCAGTGGATGACCGCCGGCCGTGGTCTGGTGCATTCGGAGATGCCCGAACAGCAGGAAGGCCGCATGCGCGGCTTCCAACTGTGGGTGAACCTGCCGGCGGCGCAGAAAATGAGCGAACCGCGCTATCAGGAATTCGCGCCGGATCGCATGCCGGTCGCGCATCCGGCCGACGGCGTCGCGGTGAAAGTCATCGCCGGCGAAGTCGCCGATGCGGACGGGAGCGCGGTGCGCGGGCCGATCGTGCAGCCGGCGACCGACCCGCTGTATCTGGATCTGGATCTGCGGCCGGGCGCCGGATGGAGGTTCGATCTGCCGGCGGGCCACAACGCATTCCTGTATGCGTACGAAGGCGAGGTATCGGTGGGCGAGGGCGAAGATGCCCGCGAACTCGAAATCCATACGCTGGCGGTGCTGGGCGGTGGCGAGCGGCTTGCGCTTCGCGCTGGTATCGAAGGCGTTCGCGCGATCCTGGTCGCAGGCAAACCGCTCCGTGAACCGGTAGCGCGCCACGGACCGTTCGTGATGAACACCCGCGAGGAATTGATGCAGGCGTTCGTGGATTTCCAGCAGGGACGCTTCTGATCCTCGACGACGTTGCGACGCGGCGGCCGGCCGCGTCGCGTCGCGGTCGTCAGCGTATCGCCACGTTGCCGGCGTCGAACTGCAGCCCCTGCACGACGCGCTGGTAGCGGCTCATCGTGTCCTTGTCCGTGGTGCGGATGAAGACATGGACCACGCGATCGGCGCCGAGCTTCACCAGGGTTTCGCGAACGATTTCGTTCGGGCGTCCGGCGATTTCGGTGCTGTACCACCAGAGCTTCTGGCCCTGCATCTGTCCGGATTCTTCGCGCAGGCTGCCGTTCGGCTTGAATGGCGATTTGCGCGCGACGGTGACGGCGAAGGCTTCCTCGCCGGCCGCGTCCATCGCCCGGCACAACAGGGCGCTATCCGTTTGCAGCGTGGTCCAGCGGAGGTCGTTGGCGGCGTCGGACGGCAGCGTCGGGCATGCCGGAGCGGATTGTGCGGACGCGATGGAGGCGAAAAGTGCGGCGGACAGCATGAGCGGCAGCGATGACATTGGATTCATTGCGAACTCCAGGGGTGGATGTGGGTGGTCATCCGTGGACGGATGGCCGATCGGCCCTCTGTCCTGCTGGAAAACGAAGCATCAACCGTGCCAGAGCCATGTTGTATTCATGAAACGTGTTGCGTTCATGAAAAAATTGGCCCGGGAGTCGTTCCCGGGCCAATTCGCGACGTTCCCGGCGCAACGCGGGCGTCAGCGACGGTCCTGTCCCAGCCATTTGTAGAGGAAGCCGCCGATCAGGCCGCCCAGGATCGGCGCCAGCCAGAACAGCCACAACTGGCCGATGGCGCCGCTGCCGGCGAACAGGGCCACACCGGTGGAGCGTGCCGGATTCACCGAGGTGTTGGTGACCGGAATGCTGATCAGATGGATCAGGGTCAGTCCCAGGCCGATCGCGATCGGCGCGAAGCCGGCCGGTGCGTTCCTGTGGGTCGCGCCGAGGATGATGACCAGGAAGAATGCGGTCATGACCACTTCGCACAGGAACGCCGCCGCCACACTGTAGCCGCCCGGCGACAGCGCATCGAAGCCGTTACTGGCGAATGCGCCGGCCGCGGTGGGGTCGATGGTGAAATCCGGCCGCCCGCTGGCGATCTGGAACAGCAGGAAGCCGGCGGCGATCGCTCCGAGGGTCTGGGCGATGATGTAAGGCGCCAGATCCTTCGCCGAAAAACGACCGCCGGCCCATAGTCCGAAACTCACTGCCGGGTTGAAGTGTCCGCCGGAAATGTGGCCCAGCGCGTAGGCGCCGGTGAGGACGGTCAGACCGAAGGCCAGCGACACGCCCAGCAGGCCGATGCCCAGCGGATTGCCGTCGCCGCCGAAATTCGCGGCCAATACGGCGCTGCCGCAGCCGCCCAGAACCAACCACAGCGTGCCGATGAATTCGGCGCTCAGACGTTTGATCATCAGTGTTCTCCTTGTGTGCGACGACGTAACGGGCAGCCGGTGCGGCTGGCACCGGCCATGGGCGCATCTCGTGGAGGGGGCGGTGGGACGGTGGCGCGGGAGCGGAAAGCGGTCAGTCGTTCAGCGGCGGCAGCGACAGCGACAGCACGTACTGCTGGCGCCGCGCCAGCTGTTCGGCATCGTTGGCGCGCATGAAGATGTGCATCACACGGTCGTTTTCGAGTTCGAGCAGGGCTTCGCGGATCAGCACGTTCGGCTCGTTCGGGACTTCGCCGCGGTACCACTGCACTTCGCGGCCGTTCGCGAGCGACTCTTCGGCGCGATCTCCCCGGCGCGGCTTGAACGGCGACTCGCGGCTGATGGTCAGCGCGAACGCTTCGGCGCCGTCGTCGGTGCGCAGGGCGCGGCAATACAGCATGTCCGGCACGCTGACCACTTCCCAGCGCAGGGTTTCCGCGGTTTCGTCGGGAAACGGCGGACATTGCGAAGAAAGATCCTGAGCCGAGGTCTGCGCGCTGGCGATTCCCGTCCACAGCCAGGCCAGACACATGAGCCACACCGATACCGTCGATTTCACAACAAGTTCCCCCGTGATCGAGAAAGTCGCAGGCCCGGGCGGGGGCCTGTTCTGCCGGATTCCCTTATGCGAGCCGGTAAGGAAAAAACGCGTCCATGCGATAGAACTTAAGCCAGCTGGCGCGGAGATTCCAGTGGTGACCTCGATTTTAGTGAGCATCGCCGTCGAAACCGTTGTCGCGACTGCCGGCCATCGGGGCCGGGCGTCGGATCTTCCGGCGCCGGGTTGCGGGTATTCCGTGGGCGGCGGTCGCGGGCGCGACCGCGCTGTCAGCGGCGCTGCAGCATCAATTCCAGTACCAGATTGCTGCCGAAGAACGCCAATACCAGCAGCGTCATCGCGATCAGCGTCCAGCGCACGGCCTTGACGCCGCGCCAGCCGTAGCGCCAGCGACCGACCAGCAGCGCGCCGAAGCCCAGCCACGAGAGCACGCTGAACACGGTCTTGTGGGCCAGATGCTGCGCCAGCAGGTCTTCGACGAACAGCGCGCCGCTCAACAGGGTGGCGGTCAGCAGGATGAAACCGACCGTGATGGTGCGGAAAAGCAGGGTCTCCAATTCCACCAGCGGCGGCAGCGCGCGCAGCCACCCGTGCAGTCGACGGCGCCGCAGTGCGCGCTCCTGCGACCACGACAGGATGGCGAGCAGGGCGGCGACCGCGAGCGTCGCATAGGCCAGCAACGCGCACCAGGCATGCAACTGTCCCTGCCAGCCCAACGGCTGCGGGTCCTGGCGGCCGAAGCCGTGGTAGAGCAACAAGGTCGCGGTCGCGATCGGGAACACGATCACGCCCAGCGCCGCCATCCGTCCGCGCATGCCCACCAGCACCGTCAGCGCGGCCATGCCCAGCCCGACCAGCGACAACGCCGAAAAGAAATGCAGATTCGCGCCGCCGGCCTCACGCCACGCCAACAGGTGCGCGGTGGCGTGCAACACGGTCGCCACCGCGGGCACGGCCCACAGCGCCGGCGACGCGCCCGGTCCGGCCTGCGCCAACCGGCGTGCGAGCAACGCCGCGGACAGCAGATACAGGACCGATGCGATGAGAACGATTGTCATCCGGGCAGTGTCGCATACGGCGATACCTTCCCGCACCGCATATAATCGCCGTCTTTCCGCAGCGGTCCGCGCCCATGTTCGAGTCCCTCACCCAGCGTCTGTCCGGCACCATCGAGCGGCTCCGCGGTCGCGGCCGGTTGACCGAGGAGAACATCCGCGAAGCCACCCGCGAAGTCCGCATCGCGCTGCTCGAAGCCGACGTGGCGCTGCCGGTGGTGCAGGCGCTGATCGAACGCATCAAGGTCCGCGCGGTCGGCCAGGAAGTGCTGAAGTCGCTCACCCCGGGCCAGGCCCTGATCAAGGTCGTCCGTGACGAGCTGACCGCGGTGATGGGCGCGGCGGCGTCCGATCTGAATCTCAACGTGCCGGCGCCGGCGGTGATCCTGATGGCCGGCCTGCAGGGCGCGGGCAAGACCACGACGGTCGGCAAGCTCGCCAAGCACCTGAAGGAAAAGCGCAAGAAAAAGGTGATGGTGGTGTCGGCCGACGTGTATCGACCGGCCGCGATCGAACAGCTGAAAACGCTGGCCGAACAGGTCGACGTGCTGTTCTTCCCGTCCGATGCGTCGCAGAAGCCCGAAGCCATCGTCCGCGCCGCGATCGACGATGCGCGCAAGTCCTATGCCGACGTGCTGATCGTCGATACCGCCGGTCGTCTCGCCATCGACGAAGCGATGATGGCCGAGATCAAGGCGCTGCACGCCGCGATCAATCCGGTCGAGACCCTGTTCGTGGTCGACGCGATGACCGGCCAGGACGCCGCGAACACCGCCAAGGCTTTCAGTGAAGCGCTGCCGCTGACCGGTGTGGTGCTGACCAAGACCGACGGCGACGCCCGCGGCGGCGCGGCGCTGAGCGTGCGCTACATCACCGGTCGGCCGATCAAGTTCATCGGTATCGGCGAGAAACCCGACGGTCTGGACGTCTTCCACCCGGACCGTGCCGCCGGCCGCATCCTCGACATGGGCGACGTGCTGTCGCTGGTCGAACAGGTCGAGCACCAGGTCGACAAGGACAAGGCGCAGAAGCTCGCCGAGAAGATCACCAAGGGCAAGAAGTTCGACCTCAACGACATGAAGGACCAGCTCGAACAGATGCAGAACATGGGTGGCCTGCACGGGCTCATGGACAAACTGCCGGGCATGGGCCAGATCCCGGATACGGTGAAGAATCAGATCACCGGCAAGGAAGTGCCGCGGCAGATCGCGATCATCAATTCGATGACCCGCAAGGAGCGCCGCAACCCGGCGCTGCTGAACGGTTCGCGCCGCGCCCGCATCGCCCGCGGTTCCGGCCTGACGCCGGCCGACGTCAACAAGCTGATGAAGCAGTTCCAGCAGATGGAAAAAATGATGAGCAAGCTCAGCTCGGGCGGCATGAAGGGTCTGATGCGGGGCATGAAGGGCATGATGGGCGGCCGGGGTGGCGGGATGCCGTTCCGGTGATCAGGCTGCGCCTGATCACCCCAAAGTTCGCTGCGCGAACCTTGGCCCCCAGTCAGTGCGCTTCCACACCCATTCGTGCCTTGCGGCACAAATCGCCCCTGACTTAGGGGCTGTATCGCTCCGTTAGATGTTCGCAGAGGGTTTTCTGACCTGAATCAGTGGGTTATACTTGCGGGCTTACCCTGCCACTCCGGCAGCTGGGCTCCACAGGAACTATCGACTCATGGTCAAGATTCGCCTTACCCGTGGCGGCGCCAAGAAGCGCCCCTTCTATCACATCGTCGTCACCGACAGCCGCAGCTCGCGCGACGGCCGCAACATCGAGCGCCTGGGTTACTACAACCCGGTCGCCGCCGGTAACGAGAAGCGCGTCGAGCTCGACCTCGAGCGCACCAGGCACTGGATCGGCCATGGCGCCCAGCTGACCGACAAGGTCGCCGATCTCTACAAACAGCATGCGAAGCAGGCCACCGCTGCGGTTGCCGCTGCGGCACCTGCTGCCTGATCGGCCGGCCGCGGTCCGCCGCGGCCATCCAGCCCGATGAACGACCCGACGCGCCGCATCCTGGTAGGCAGGATCCACGGCGCGTTCGGCGTGCGTGGCGAGCTGAAACTCGAATCCCTGACCGAGCCGCAGAGCAATCTGTTGCGCTATCAGCCCTGGATCCTGCGCGACGCGCAGGGCCGCGAGCGTGAAGTCGACGGTGCCCGCGCACGCGCTGGCGGCAAAGGCCTGATCGGCACGTTGCCTGGGATCGAGGACCGCGACGTGGCCGAAGCTCTGCGCGGCGCCGAGCTTTACGTGCTGCGCAGCGCGCTGCCGCCACCGAAAGACGGCGAGTTCTATTGGATCGACCTCGAAGGCATGCGCGTCGCGAACGTCGAAGGCGTCGATTTCGGGGTCGTGACCGGCGTGTTCTCGAATGGCGCCAACGATGTCATGACGGTTCGCGGCGACCGCGAGCGGCTGATACCTTTCGCACGGCCGGATTATGTGATTTCGCTGGATTTCGACAACGGCAGGATCGTCGTCGATTGGGATGCGGATTTCTGATCGCCGTCGTTGCGATTGATGTCGCGGCTTCAGCCGCGTGCGAGTCCGCGGCGGAAGCCGCTCCTACGAAAAGTAGCCATGCGCATCGATGTCGTCAGTCTGTTCCCCGAATTCGTGTCCCAGGTCGCCGGTCACGGCGTGGTCGGGCGCGCCCAGGAGCGCGGGCTGCTGACGATCCACGGCTGGAACCCGCGCGACCACGCCGAGGGTAATTACCGCCGGGTCGACGATCGCCCGTTCGGCGGCGGTCCCGGGATGGTGATGCTGATCGATCCGCTGCAGGCGGTGCTGAAGGCGGCTCGCGAGGCCGATCCGCGCCCTGCACACACCATCTATATGTCTCCCCAGGGCGCGCCCCTGACCCAGGCCAAGGCCCGCGAACTGGCCGGGCGCGAGCGGTTGATCCTGCTCTGCGGGCGTTACGAGGGTGTGGACGAGCGTCTGCTCCAGGCCGAGGTCGACGAAGAGCTCTCGATCGGCGATTACGTGCTGTCCGGTGGGGAACTGGCGGCGGCGGTGGTCATCGATGCCGCCGCGCGGCTGCTGCCCGGTGCTCTGAACGATGCCGAATCGGCCGCGCAGGACAGTTTCGAGGGCGAGGGCGGGCTGTTGGATTGCCCGCATTACACCCGGCCGCTGGAACATCCGTTGGGTGGCGTTCCACCCGTGTTGTTGTCCGGAAACCATGCCGAGATCGCCCGCTGGCGTCGCAAGCAGTCGCTTGGTCGGACCTGGTTGCGGCGACCCGAGCTGATCGATCGTGCGGCCCTCTCCAAAGCCGACCGGGCGCTGCTGGAAGCCTTCCTGACCGAGCTGGTCGCCCCGGGCCCGGAGTAGGCCGGCCCTAGCGCCACCGGGAAATTTCCCCTTATAATGCGCGGCTTACCGTTTTATCCAGTGTTCCACCATGCCATGACGCGGGTCCACGTGCACTCGCGCAACAACAAGCCTCTCGAAGGCAATCAACAACAGGCCCGTCCCATGAACAAACCCTCACTCAACACGCTGCTGCAGCAGTTCGAAGCCGAGCAGGTCGTGCGTCAGCTTCCGGATTTCGGTCCGGGCGACACCGTCATCGTCAACGTCAAGGTCAAGGAAGGCAATCGCGAGCGCGTGCAGGCCTATGAGGGCGTGGTGATCGCCATCAAGAATGCCGGTCTCAACTCCGCATTCACCGTCCGCAAGATCTCGCACGGTTACGGCGTCGAGCGCGTCTTCCAGACCCACAGCGCGGTGATCGATTCGGTGCAGGTCAAGCGTCGCGGCGCGGTGCGCGCCGGCAAGCTCTACTACCTGCGCAAGCTCGAAGGCAAGAAGGCGCGCATCAAGGAAGATCTGTCGATGTACAGCAAGGCGAAAGCCGCCCCCGCTGCCGTCTGACCCGCCGCGAGTCGAAGGTTCATGCAGAAGGCCACCGCAAGGTGGCCTTTCGCTTTTCGGCAATCCGTCCGCCACCGCAAGATGGTCTTCCGCGCCGTCGACTCGCCGGTCAGCGCAGGACGCCAGCCAGCGTCGGGATCATCGCCGCGATTTCAACGCGATTGCGCAGGGTTGAGCTTCACCAGCGGCATCTCTCCCAGCAGACGCTCGTCGCGCGGAGTGACGATCACCGCGATTTCGCCGGGGATATACAGACGGATCTGCGGGTGCAGGCCGGCCATCTCCAGCATCGCATGCGCCTCGGTTTCGCTGTAGAAACGCGAGCGCACGCCTTCGTCGTCGCCGGCGCGCGCCCAGCGCACGAATTCGCCGCGGTTGTCCGCATGGTCGATCAGCGAGAATTGCACCAGCGCCGAACCATCGCGGCGCAGACAACGCTTGATTTCGCACAGGATCCTGTAGGCGTCTTCGCGCTCCATATGCTCGGACACGTGGTAGAAGTACGCGAAATCGACGCTCGCGCTGCGCACCGGAAGCTGCAGCGTCAGCGGAATCTGTTCGAATTCGACGTTGGGAACGGTTGCCAGCCGGCGCTTCGCCTTGGCGAGCATCACCCGGGAAATATCGGTGCCGATCGCGCGCTTGCATGCAGGCGCGACCCACTTGAGCAACCTGCCCAGTCCGCAGCCGATATCCAGCACCACGTCGGAGGGCTCGACGAACGGCAGCAGGAGGTGCGACGCATCCTCGTGTCCGGATTCGTCGAAATCCCGTTCGGCGGTAAAGCCGCAGAGCACCGCATCGCGGGCCGAGGCGTCGCTTTTCGCGGCGACGGTGTTCCAGTAATCGACAGCGATCTTTCTCATGACCTTCCCTGTGTCCGTTGATGGATCTCCACGCGCCCGGTAGGGCGAGTCGAGGCCGCTTCCATGCCGATCGTTTCCTTGCGGTTCCGATCCGCGCTCGCCCGATTCTGCTCAGGCGCGACGGATCCGGCAAGTCCAGGCCACGGCCGATGCCGGTATCCTTGCGCGTGTCTTCCGCCCTTTCGTTCCGTTGGATGCCATGCAAGCCGATGCCGCCGCCATCACCGTCCGCCTCGACCTCTGGCTCTGGGCCGCACGGTTCTTCAGGACCCGCAGTCTCGCCAAACAGGCGATCGATACCGGCAAGGTCGATGTCGCGGGACAGCGCGCGAAAGCCTCGCGGACGGTGCGCATCGGCGACGCGATGCGCATCGCGCGCGGCGACGAAGTGTTCGAGATCGTGGTCGCCGGCCTGAGCGAGCAGCGCGGCCCGGCGTCGGTGACGCAGACCCTCTACACCGAATCCGACGAATCGAAAACGAAGCGTCTGGAGACCATCGCCGCTCTGCGCGCGGGGCGCGCCGGCTATCAACCGCCGGAGAGCAAACCCGACAAGCGCGCGCGGCGGTTGATCCGCGCGCTGGGCGATATCGATGCCAGTTGAACGGCGACGCCGCATGAAAAACGCCGACGGGATGAGCCGTCGGCGTTGAAGTCAGGTGGGCGGGGGCTGCTTGAAGCGAACCTCCCTTCGAAGCCGCTTCAGACGATCATCTCAGGTCGAAACGATCGAGATTCATCACCTTGGTCCAGGCGGCGACGAAGTGGTCGACGAACATCCTCTGCGCATCGTTCGCGGCGTAGACCTCGGCGAGCGCGCGCAACTGCGAGTTCGAGCCGAAGACCAGATCCGACACCGTGCCGGTCCACTTCAGTTCGCCGCTGCTGCGGTCGCGGCCCTCGATCACGTGGGTGTTGGCTTCGGAGCGCTTCCACTTCGTGCGCATGTCCAGCAGGTTGACGAAGAAGTCGTTGCTCAGCGTGCCCGGGCGCTGCGTGAACACGCCGTGCTTCGCGCCGCCGACGTTGGCGTCAAGCGCGCGCAGACCGCCGACCAGCACGGTCATCTCGGGCGCGCTCAAACTCAGCAGGTTCGCCCGGTCGATCAGCATCTCCGCTTCCGAGCCTTCGAAGCCCTTGGCGGCATAATTTCGGAAGCCGTCGACCTTCGGTTCCAGCGGCGCGAACGAATCGGCGTCGGTCTGCGCTTCGGTGGCGTCGGTGCGGCCCGGAGAAAACGGCACGGTCACGTCGTGACCGCCTTTCTTCGCCGCCGCTTCGACTGCGGCGTTGCCGGCGATGACGATCAGGTCGGCCAGCGACACCTTCTTGCCGCCGCTCGCGCTGCCGTCGTAGTCGCGTTTGATACCTTCGAGAACGCCCAGCACCTTGGCCAGCTGCGCAGGCTGGTTGGCCTGCCAGTCCTTCTGCGGCGCAAGGCGGATGCGCGCACCGTTGGCGCCGCCGCGCTTGTCGCTGCAGCGGAACGTGGATGCCGAAGCCCAGGCGGTCGAGACCAGTTGCGGAACCGTGAGGCCCGAGCCGAGCACCTTGGCTTTCAGCGCGGCCACATCACTGGCATCGACCAGCGGATGATCGACGGCCGGCACAGGGTCCTGCCAGATCAGTTCCTCGGACGGTACGAACTTGCCGAGATAACGCACGCGCGGGCCCATGTCGCGATGGGTGAGCTTGAACCAGGCGCGGGCGAAGGCGTCGGCGAACTTGGCCGGGTTGGCCAGGAAGTCGCGCGAAATCTTCTCGTAGGCCGGGTCCATACGCATCGCCATGTCGGCCGTGGTCATCATCGGCTGGTGGAACACGCCCGGCGTGTGCGCGTCAGGCACGTTGCGGCCGGCGTCGCCTTTCGGCTTCCACTGGTGCGCGCCGGCGGGGCTCTTCGTCAGCTCCCACTCGTGGCCGAACAGAGTTTCGAAATAACTCATGTCCCATGTGGTCGGTGTCGGCGTCCACGCGCCCTCGATGCCGCTGGTGATGGTGTGGCCGGCCATGCCGCTTTCGTAACTGCTGATCCAGCCAAGGCCCTGGGTCTCGATGTCGGCGCCTTCGGGTTCGACCTGCACCAGCGACGCATCGCCGGCGCCGTGCGCCTTGCCGAAGGTGTGGCCGCCGGCGGTGAGCGCCACGGTCTCCTCGTCGTCCATCGCCATGCGCGCGAAGGTGTCGCGGATGTCGCGCGCCGACGCGAGCGGGTCGGGGTTGCCGTCGGGGCCTTCCGGGTTCACGTAGATCAGGCCCATCTGCACGGCGGCGAGCGGGTTGGCGAGGTCGCGCTCGCCGGAGTAGCGGCTGCCGGGCTTGTCGCTGGTGGACAGCCATTCGCTCTCGGGGCCCCAGTCGATATCGGCGTTGGGCTCCCAGATGTCGGCGCGACCGCCGCCGAAGCCGAAGGTCCTGAAGCCCATCGACTCCAGGGCGATATTGCCGGTGAGGATGAACAGGTCGGCCCACGAGAGCTTGCGGCCGTACTTCTGCTTGATCGGCCACAGCAGGCGGCGAGCCTTGTCGAGGTTGCCGTTGTCGGGCCAGCTGTTGAGCGGCGCGAAGCGCTGGTCGCCGGTGCCGCCGCCGCCGCGGCCGTCATGGATGCGATAGGTGCCGGCGGCGTGCCAGGCCATGCGGATGAAGAACGGACCGTAGTGACCGTAGTCGGCAGGCCACCAGTCCTGCGAATCGGTCATCAGCGCCTTGAGATCGGCGACGACGGCGTCGAGATCCAGGGTCTTGAACGCTTCGCGATAGTCGAAGGCTTCGCCCATCGGGTTCGCGCGCGGCGAGTGCTGGTGGAGCAGGCCGAGATTGAGCTGGTTCGGCCACCAGTCGGCGTTGCCGCGGTGGCGGGGACGGGATTGCTTGTGGGCATCGCCCGAGAATGGGCACTGGGGTTCGGTTGACATGGTGTTCTCCTTGGGTGGTTTCGCCGGGCGCTTCGATCCAGTTCACGGGTCTGAACGACGACGGCGAAGATGCCTGGGGGCGGGGCTAGGGGGTGAAGACACACTAGGTCGATGGCGTGACAAGGGGAATTCGATTGTTTGGACTGTTTCGATAGGTTTGATCAATAGTTCGCGTCTATCGCCGGTGGTGCATCGATTCCGGGCAGACAGCGCAATGCTGCATCAGTCGATCAGGCTGGTCGTTGCAGGGTGGGTGTATTCGCTTTTCATGCCCGGATACCTGTCGAACACGCGGCGGTGTGCGGCCAACGACCAGGCATCGTCGCGTTCGTAATAGCCGGCCACCCACGCCTGCAGGCGATCGAGCATCGCGTCCTGCGCATCGCGCGTCGCGTACTTGTGCGGCTCCCACGGACGAAGGCGATTGTTCGCGAGGCAGGCTTCGCGGCCGGGATTCAGGAAGATCAACCGATCACAGGCGGGTGCTGCGGCTTCGACCAATTCGCTGTAACAGCCTTCGATCGCCCAGCGGTCGTGGGCGCGCAGGAAAGCGTCGAGATCGGCGCGCACCGCGGCGGGCGCGCGCGCCACGGCGATCTTTCCGGGCTCCCAGACGATGCCGTCGAGATCGAGATGCTGCAGCACGTGGCGTTCCGACATCGCTTTCGCGAACGTGCTTTTGCCGGAGCCGGAATTGCCGAAGATGAGGAGTTTCATGTCTTCGATGATGGAAAAGCCGGCAGCTTTCCATCCGCCGGCAGATGCAGGAAAGCGAGCGCTTTTCTTGTGATCAGCGCTTCCCGCCCAGCAGGCCGCCGCCGATCTTCAGCAGATCGCCCAGACCGACCTGGCCGTCGCCGTCCTGATCGAGCACTGCGCCGAGCAGGCCGCCGCCCAGGCCGCCCTGCTGGCGCACCTGCTGCTGTTCCCGGCCGAGGATCGCGCCCAGCACATCGGCGGTCGGATTGCCGCTGCCGGCCATGCCGGACGCCGCGCCGCCGCCGCCCTCGTTGCCGCTGAACATGCGCTTGGCGAGATAGGCCATCACGATCGGGGCGAGGATCTTCATCAACTGCCCGGCGCGGTCGCCGCCGAGGCCGGTGGCTTCGCCCAGATGCTGCTCGGCGCGGTTCTGCTGGCCGCCGAAGATATGGCCGAGCACTCCGGCGCCGTCGGTCTGACGGGTGGCTGCGCCGCCCAGCACCATCCCGAGCAGGCTTCCGATGTCGGCGCTGCCGGCGTGATCCTTCTGCAATGCGCCGAACAGCGCTTCCGCGCCCTGCGGCTGGCTGGCGTTCTTGCCCAGCGCGCCGATCAGCAGCGGCAGCGCGGCGCTGACCGCGCCGGCGGCCTGGGTCTTGCCGATGCCCAACTGCTGGGAGATCTGCTGCAGCGGAGCGCCCTCGAGCTGGGCGAACAGGTCATCGGTCAATGCGGTCATGGTCGTCTCCTTGGGCCTTGGTGGTGTGTCGTGGCACTTTAGCTCCAGTGGACTGGCAAAAGGGCGGTTTCAGAGGTTTTTCGATTGGGAGCGAGCGCTGTACTCTGGCCGCGCGCGCCGGCCATGCGGCTGGTACGCCTTTCCCGTCAACGACAGAAGGATTTGAAGATGAAACGCATCAATGTTCGATGGATGGCCGTCGCCGCGCTCGCGCTGGGCTTGGGTTTCGGGGCGTCGGTGTCCGCGTTCGAGACGTATCCCGGTTGCTTGAGCGTGTGTCAGGAAATCACCAACGACTGCATTGCGCAGGCCCTGGCTGGCGGAGGCGGCACGCGGCATTGCGGCCGGGTGTACCACGACTGCGTCGCAGGCTGCGAACAGTGAGTTGACCGGCGTTCGCCGTATGCGATGCCTGTAGAGCGGCCTTCGGGCCGCTCTACAGGTAATGAGGCTCAGGTGTCGGCGACGATCGCATCGAATTCGCCCGCAAGTACGCGGTCGAGGCGGCCGCTGCGCCAGCCGCGCACGCTGTCGCGCACCAGCGGCGAAGGTTCGGCGCGATAGCGACGGCAGACGCGCAGCTCGTCGTCAGCATCGATCAGGTCTGGACGCGCGCGGCCGGGCAGGTCGGCCGCGATCCGCACCATCGCGGAGATGCGGCGGGTGACGCCGTTGTCGTCGCCGTCGTGTTCCAGCACGTGCAGCCCGTGCTCGGTTTCGAGCAACGCATGCGCGCCGAACCCGGCCACCGCCAGCCGCGCGCGGCAGCGTTCCGGATTCTGCTCCAGCACTTCGACCCGCATGTTGCGGCGTTCGGCCCAGGCCATATACATCGCCAGCAATCGCTGCCACCACAGCCGCGTCTGCGCCGGGTCGCGCTTGAGGTCGGACGCGCTGGCGGCGAGCGACAGCACCGCGTCCTGCGGACGATGTTCGGCCAGCGCAGTCGCCGCATGTTCCAGCAGCCACAGCAGTTGCGCATGACGGGCCACGAACGCCGCGTTGGCGCCGTCGCGGGCGAGGCGTTCGCCGAGCCGCTGCGCGGTATCGAGCGCGCTTTCGATGCGGTCGCGGCGTTCGATCCGGTCGAGCACGTCGAAACGATCCGACCGCGACCAGAAATCGCGGTCGTTCATGGCGGCGTAGTCGGCGTCGCGCGCGCCGGTCCAGCGCGGCGCGGCCAGCGTGTCGACCAGCGCGTCCAGCGCGCCCTGCAGGATGGCGATGGCGGCGGGCGAGCCGTCGGCGGCATGGATCAGCGGCCGCAGGTCGCCGCGAACGGCCGTCGTGGTCGCGGTGGCAGGCGTCGCCGGCAGATTGGGGTCGATGAATTCCACGTCCAGCCGGTCGCCGGCGCTGCGCACGAACAGGAACTGGTCGCCCTGCGGCGTGCGGTGTTCGACGATGCTGCGCGCCAGCGGCGCGAGCAGGTGCTGTTCGATGGCGCGACGCAGTGGGCGCGCGCCCAGATCGGGCGTGAACCCGCGGTCGAGCAGGAATTCGATCGCCGAGGGCTCCCATTCCACCGCCCAGTCCCTGTTCCTGAGCCCGCGGCGGCCCATCGCGCGCTGCAGTTCCTTGTGGAGGATGTCGCGCATCAGACCGCGATCCAGCGGCGAGAACAGCACGATGCGATCGAGGCGGTTGAGGAATTCGCGACGGAAGGTCTCGAACAGCGCCTTCTCGACCGCGCCGCGCGAATAACCGCCCGCCGCCGAGGTGAAACCCGGGCCGGCGCTGCGGCTGAGGGTGGAGCCGGCGTTGCTGGTGAGGATGATGATGCTGTGGCGGAAATCGGCGACGTTGCCGTTGCGGTCGCCGAGGCGGCCGTCGTCGAACACCTGCAGGAACAGATCCCACACCCGCGGATGCGCTTTCTCGAACTCGTCCAGCAGCACCACCGAGAACGGCTGCTCGCGGATGCGCGACACCAGCGAGCGCGTGCTGCCGTCGCGCGACACGTCGGTGAGTCGCCACGCGGCGTCGTCGGACTGGTATTCGCTCATGTCCAGGCGCAGCAGGCGTTCGCTGCTGCCGAACAGCAGCTCACCGAGGGTTTTCGCCAGCTCGGTCTTGCCGGTGCCGGTGGGGCCGGCGAACAGGAACACGCCGATCGGACGGCTGCCGTCGACCAGCCCGGCCTTCAGCATCGCGATGCGGTCGATCAGGCATTCCACCGCCTCGTCCTGGCCGATCACGCGTTTGCGGAAGAACGCGCGCAGGCTGTCCAGCTGCAGGCTCTGGCGGTCGTCGATCACCTCCAGCGGCAGGCCGCTGCGACGGGCGATGGCGCCCAGCAGCGCGTCGGCGGTGAGCGGCAGTTCGCAGGGCTCGGCCGCGACCGCCGCGCGCAAGGCTTCCTCCAGCAGGCGCAGCGTGCGCCCGGGTTCGTGCTGTTCGGGAAAGAATTGGACGGCCATGCGCTGCGCTTCGTCGAGCGCGCGCGCGTCGATCACCGGTATCGCCAGCCCGGCTTCGCGCGCATCGCGCCAGCGCGCGAGCAGATCGCGCATCGTCTCGGTGCCAGGCGACAGCAGCGTCACCGTTTTCGCCAGGTGACGCAGCGCTGGTCGCGCCTGCAGCAACTGCGCGAGCTGCGCCGTGCCGAGTTCGCCGATCATCCGCAACTGCCCGCGCTCCAGCGCCGGCAACAGCATGTCGAGGATGCCGCGCGGATCCTGGCTGTGCGCGCCTTTCTGCAGCAGATCGTAGAAATCCTGCACCCGCCACAGCGCGCGCGGACGATCGAGCGCGACCAGCATCTCGCGCACGCGTTCTTCCAGTTCGCCGATGTACTTCTGCCCGGCCAGCACGTCGGCGGCGGAGGCTTCGAACAGCAGCCAGCCTTCGGCGTGCAGGCGCGCGAACAGACGATCCACCAATACCGATTTGCCGGTGCCCTGTTCGCCGGAGATCAGCACCGACACCGGCGGCGTGGCCTGCAACAGGTCGTAGACCTGCGCGACCTGCAGATCGAGCTCCGGGTGGTCGACGATCACGGCGCTGCCGTCGGCCTGCGCCGGTGCCCACAGCCGGCCCACGCCACCGAGCGTGCGCTGTTCGCGACGGCGCGCGATCTCGTCGGCGACCTGGTCCCGAAACGGCGCCAGCACCGGCTCCTGGAACGACTTCAGGCCTTCGGCGAGTTGCTCGAGTTCGTAATCCTGCAGCGTATCCAGCGCCATCGCCGCGGTGCCGGGCGCATGCGCTTCGGCCCACTGCAGGTATTCGCGCAGGCGATGGCGCATTGGCGGCTGTTCGTACCACCATTGCCGCAGATGCCGGATCAGCGCGGGTAAAGCAGCCGCGTCTTCGCGCGACTGCAGGTAATCGAGCATGAAACGGAACTGGTAGCGGCCCGGCGACGCCGTCGCGGCGAGTGCGGCGGCGGGGTCGACATCGGTGCGCTGGCGCAGCGCGACATAGACCATACAACTGAGCGCGTAGCTGTCGCTTTCCAGCTGATCGAGCAATCCCTTGGCATCGAAGGCATCGCCGGCGAGCAGGGCGACGCCCTCGCGGAACTGAGCCAGTTGCAGCAGATCTTCCGGCCGCTGGATGCGCTCGTCCTCGGCTTCGACCTCGCGGCGCAGACGGAAGAGGCGGTCGAGGGGCGTTTCTTCGGCTGGCGTTTCGCCAACTGGCGATGCGTCGGGCGCCGGCAGCGCGGCGTCGGCGGTCGCCGGCCTGTCTTCCGCTGCGACAGGTTCCGCGCCCGCGGCGGATGGACGCCGCAGCCATACCGTCAGTACGACGCCGAACAACACCCCTGCGATGAAAATTCCGATGGTCAAGCGCGTTCTCCGTTGGTCGCAGTCAGTGTAGAGCGGCCTTCAGGCCGCTGTTGTTCAGGCGTCAATGACATTCGAAACCTCTGCCGAGTCATTGGTGTCGGCCGCGGGCGCGGCCTCATTCTCGTCGCGTGCCTGGTCCATCCTGGGCCGGCCTGGAGGCCTCCTACGAACAGCCGGTGTCACTCCAGCGCCTTCAACCGGTACAACGCCTCCAGCGCCTGCTTCGGCGTGAGTTCGTCGGGGTCGATGCCGGCGAGGGCGTCCAGTGCCGCCGACGATGCGGTGAACAGTCCGAACTGCTGCGGCGTGTCCAGCGTCTGCGGGGTGAGTACCGGTGCGGGGTCGTTGCGCCGCTGCTCCAATTCCGCCAGGCGTCCGCGCGCCTCGCGGACGACGGTCTTCGGCAGGCCGGCGAGGGCGGCGACCTGCAGGCCGAAGCTGCGGTCGGCAGGACCGTCCTTCACCGCGTGCATGAAGACGAGCGTGTCCGCGTGCTCGACGGCATCCAGATGCACGTTGGCGATGCCGCTGCCGGGTTGTGCGAGTGCCGTCAACTCGAAATAGTGCGTAGCGAACAGGGTGTAGCAGCGGTTGCTCGCGGCCAGGTGCCGCGCGCAGGCTTCGGCCAGCGCCAAGCCGTCGTAGGTCGAGGTGCCGCGGCCGATCTCGTCCATCAGCACCAGCGACTGCGCGGTGGCATGGTGGAGGATGTAGCTGGTTTCGCTCATCTCGACCATGAAGGTCGACTGCCCGCGCGCGAGGTCGTCGCCGGCGCCGATGCGGGTGAGGATGCGGTCGATCGGGCCGAGTTCCGCTTTCGATGCCGGCACGAAACTGCCGATGTGCGCGAGCAGCACGATCAGCGCGTTCTGGCGCATGTAGGTCGACTTGCCGCCCATGTTCGGGCCGGTGATGACCAGCATGCGTCGCGCCTGGCTTTCGGAACTCGTGCCGCCGTCGTCGCCGTTCAACAGCAGGTCGTTCGGCTCGAACGGTTCGTCGCGCACCGCTTCCACCACCGGGTGGCGGCCGCGTTCGATGTGCAGTCGCGCGTCGTCGACCAGCGTCGGCCGCGACCAGTCGAGTTCGCGCGCGCGTTCGGCGAAGCAGCACAGCACGTCGAGTTCGCTCAACGCGCCCGCGGCGCGCTTCAGCGGTTCGAGGTCGCGATTCAGTTCGTCGAGGACGCCTTCGTACAGCAGCTTCTCGCGCGACAGCGAACGCTCGCGCGCCGACAGCACCTTGTCCTCGAACTGTTTCAGTTCTTCGGTGATGTAGCGCTCGGCGCCGGTCAGGGTCTGGCGGCGGGTGTAGTGGACCGGCGCTTTCACCGCCTGACCCTTGCTGATCTCGATGTAATAGCCGTGGACGCGGTTGTAGCCGACCTTGAGCGTGGCGATGCCGCTGCTCGCGCGCTCGCGGGCTTCCAGATCGATCAGGAACTGGTCGGCATGCGTGCTGAGCGTGCGCAGTTCGTCCAGTTCGGCGTCGAAGCCGTCGGCGATCACGCCGCCGTCGCGCGCCAACAGCGGCGGCTGTTGCACGATGGCGCTCGCCATCCATGCGGCCTGCGCGTCGTGCTCGCCGAGTTCGGCGGACAGCGCCAGCAGCCGCGGCGAGTCGATGCCGGACAGCGCTTCGCGGACCTTCGGCAACAGCAGGAGCGCATCGCGCAGGGTCGAGAGATCGCGCGGCCGAGCGCTGCGCAGGGCGACGCGGGAAAGGATGCGCTCGATGTCGCCGAGGCCGCGAAAGGCGTCGCGCACGTCGCTGTCGGCGCGCGCCGCGAGCAGTTGCTGCACCGCATCATGGCGCTCGCCCACGATCCGGCGCTCGCGCAGGGGGCGATGCAGCCAGCGCCGCAGCAGGCGGCCGCCCATCGGCGTGACTGTGCTATCGAGCACGCCGAGCAGCGTGTGTCGGGTATCGCCATCGACGCGGGTATCCAACTCGAGGTGGCGGCGGGTGGCCGCGTTCATCGCGATCGCCCCGTCGCTGGTTTCGATGCGAATCGCGGTGAGGTGCGGCAGCCGCTGTTTCTGGGTTTCCTCGACGTAGCCCAGCAGCGCGCCGGCCGCGGCGATGGCCAGTGGCTTGCCGTCGATGCCGAAACCGGTCAGGTCGAACAGATCGAAGAACTGCAGCAGTTGCCGGCGGCCGCTGTCGGCGTCGAACAGCCACGGCGCGCGGCGGCGCACGCCGTTGCGGTTCGCCAGCGATGCGGGCCAGCCGTCTTCGTCGGGAAGCAGCAGCTCGGCGGGATCGAGCCGCGCGAGTTCGGCTTCCAGCATGTCGTCGCTGGCGACTTCATTGACCAGGAAGCGTCCGCCGGCCAGATCCGCCCAGGCGATGCCGTAGCCCTGCTTGCTCCTCGCCACGGCCATCAGCAGCGTGTCGCGGCGATCCTGCAGCAGCGCTTCGTCGGTGACCGTGCCGGGCGTGACGATGCGGACGACCTTGCGTTCGACCAGCCCCTTCGCCAGCGCCGGATCGCCGATCTGTTCGCAGATCGCGACCGATTCGCCCAGCGCGACCAGGCGCGCCAGGTAACCCTCGTAGGCATGCACCGGCACGCCCGCCATCGGGATCGGCTGGCCGGCGGAATTGCCGCGCTGCGTCAAGGTGATGTCGAGCAGGCGCGCGGCCTTGCGCGCATCGTCGTAGAACAATTCGTAGAAATCGCCCATACGGAAAAACATCAATACGTCCGGATGCTCCGCCTTGGCGGCGAAGAACTGGCGCATCAGGGGAGTGTGCTGGTCGCTGGCGACGCGGGGGGAGGATGCGGAGTGGGACACGGGGGCGTTCGGGGGGAGACCGTGGGGCGCGTCGAAGCGCTTGGCAGGGGGCAGAACGACTAGTATGACAGCGCCTGCCCGGCAGTGCTTTAGTCATGCTCACAGTCGTCGAATCCTGTGATACCGTCGGTGCGCGGTGATCCCCGGTCATTCAATCAACAGGGGACGGCGATGCGGCCCCCGGGCCGATGCGAAGGTCATGGCGCTTCGCGATGCGCGCAATGGGGACGCGACAACACGCCGGCATGCAAGCCGCCGATGATCGAACAACGACCACGTAACGACAAACAACAATACTTAACGACACAGGGCGAGGAGGGGGAGTATGAAATATCGTGCACCGCAACATTCGGTTTTGACCCGGGCACTTCTGGTGGCGCTGGTAGGTTTGGTGCAGGCGCCGCTGGCGCTGGCCCAGGATAGCGGTGCAGGCGAAGAGGAAGCCTCGACGCTCGACCAGATCACGGTCACTGCGCAGAAACGCGAAGAAGCTTTGCAGGACGTGCCGGTGGTGGTCACCGCACTGTCCGAGAAGATGCTGGAAGACAACGGCGTCCGCGACATCAAGGATCTGCAGCAACTGGTCCCCGGCCTCACGGTCACCAGCACCCAGAGCGAATCGCTGACCACGGCCCGTATCCGCGGCATCGGTACGGTCGGCGACAACGCCGGTCTCGAATCATCGGTCGGCGTGGTGATCGACGGCGTCTACCGTCCGCGCAACGGCGTGGGTTTCGGCGACCTCGGCGAGCTCGAACGCATCGAAGTACTGAAAGGGCCGCAGGGGACCCTGTTCGGCAAGAACACCTCCGCCGGCGTCATCAACGTCGTCACCAAGCGCCCGAGCTACCAGCAGAGCGCCGAGGCCGAGCTGACCATCGGCAACTACGGTACGGTCGGCGTGGCCGGTTCCTACGGCGATGCCTTCAACGACATGGCGGCCTTCCGTGTGTATGCCGCCAAGCGCAAGCGCGACGGCTTCCTCGACATCAGCACCGGCGGCGGTCCGCGTACCGAAACCGAAGACCAGGACCAGAACTTCCACACGTTCCGCGGCCAGGTGCTGTTCGAGCCCACCGATACGCTGGACATCCTGCTGACCGGCGATTTCAGCAATCGCGACGAGAATTGCTGCGCCAGCGCCACCATCATCCGCGGCCCGACGGCTGCGATCCTCGATGCGCTGTCGCCGGATACCGGTGTGGCGCCGGTCGCGGACCCGTTCGCCCGTCGCGGCTGGGCCAACCGCACCACTGCGCAATACATGAAGGATCAGGGCGTCAGCGGCCAGGTCGATTGGGAAACCCCGTGGTTCGGCGGCGCGACGTTCACTTCGGTCACCGCGCAGCGCAAGTGGCAGTCCACCAACGGTATCGATTTCGACTACAGCACTGCGGATCTGATCTACCGCAATCCGACCGAAGGCGACAATTTCAGCCGTTTCGACACCTTCAGCCAGGAATTCCGCCTCACCGGCAGCACCGAGAAACTCGACTGGCTGTTCGGCGCGTTCTATGCCGACGAAAATCTGAAGCGCAACGAGGCCTACCGTGTCGGTAACGCCTACGAGCCCTATCTGTCGATCGCGTTGCTGTCGCGGATCAACCCCGCGCTCGCCGCCAGCCCCACCGCGCCGCTGTTCCTGTCGCAGGCGTCGGGCCGTCCGTTCGGCACGGTGTTCGCCGGACATGCCGCATCCGACCGTTACGAGCAGGAATCCAAGAGCGTCGGCCTGTTCACCAACAACACCTGGCACGTCACCGATGCGCTCGATCTGACCCTCGGCCTGCGCTACACCCGCGAGAAGAAGGATCTGTCCTCGCGCTACAGCAATCCGAACGGCGGCCTGGGGTGCGGGGCGATGCTCGCCAACCCGGGCCAGGTCGTCGCTGCGCTGGTGGCGCGCGGCCTTAGCGTCGCCCAGGCCTCGGCCGCGGCGCCGCAGGTGGTCGGTTTCGCCTGCCTGCCGTGGACCAATATCCAGCACAACGGCCGCAGCACCGACCAGAGCCGCGAAGAGAAGGAATGGTCCGGCACGTTCAAGGCGGCCTATCGTTTCAACGAACACGCGATGGGCTATTTCTCGGCCGCTCGCGGCTACAAGGCCGGCGGCTTCAATCTGGATCGCGTGCAGTCGAACAACGGCCTGTCCAGCGGCACGTCGGGCATCGTGCCGGTGAACGACACCTCGTTCCCGGGCGAGTTCGTCGACAGCTTCGAGCTGGGCACCAAGACCACCTGGCTCGGCGGCAACCTGTTGCTCAATGCCACGTTGTTCCACCAGAAATACACCGACTTCCAGCTCAACAGCTTCCTCGGCACCAGCTTCGTGGTGCGTTCGATTCCCGAAGTGATCTCGCAGGGTCTCGACGCCGAGTTGCTGTGGAAGACCGGTGGCTGGATGGTGCAGACCGGCCTGACCTACGCCGATACCAAGTACGGCGACGATCTGTTGCCGGATGCCGATCTGGCGCTGTTGCCGGGCAGCCGCGCCAGCTTCGCGCCGAAGTGGTCGGTGACCGGTTCGGTCGGCTACGAATGGGACATGGGCAGCAATCTCGAAGCCAGCGCGCACCTCGGCGCCAAGTACATGTCCGATTACAACACCGGCTCCGATCTCGATCCCGAGAAGCAGCAGGACGGGTACTCCGTGCTCAACGCGCGCGTCATCCTCGGCCGTCGCGATGGCCGTTGGGACGTCGAGCTGTGGTCGCAGAACCTGACCGATGCCGAGTACTACCAGGTGGCGTTCGACGCGCCGCTGCAGACCGGTACCTGGAACGCCTTCCTCGGCGCGCCGCGCACCTACGGCGTCACGTTCCGCGTGAAGTACTGATCGTTCGTAGACGTACTGTTCCGGCAGACGGCCCGCTTCGGCGGGCCGTCTCTTTTGCGCATCCATGATCCACGGCAATCGCCCGCCCCGTCGGGCCATTGCTTGCGGGCCATTGTTCCCGGTGCGGCGGCCGGTATCATGCGGCACCGCGCGGCCTCCGTCGCGCCGCCACGGACCGTACCCGCATGACGTTTCCCACCGATGCCGAGCTTCGCGACCATGCCGAAGCCCTGGGCACGCGTTTCCGCACCGCCAGACATACCCTCGTCACCGCCGAAAGCTGCACCGGCGGCTGGATCGCCAAGACCGTCACCGATATCGCCGGGTCCTCCGACTGGTTCGACTGCGGCATGGTCGCCTACAGCTACGAAGCCAAGCAGGCGATGCTGGGCGTCCGCCCGGAAACCCTCGAAAGCCACGGCGCCGTCAGCCGCGAGACCGTGATCGAAATGGTCTCCGGTGCGCTGGTCCATGCCGGCGCCAGCATCGCGGTCGCGGTCACCGGCATCGCCGGCCCCGGCGGTGGCTCCCCGGACAAACCCGTCGGCACCGTCTGGATCGGCTGGAAACGCCGCGGCGGCTACGCCCATGCCCAACTCTTCCATTTCGACGGTGATCGCGACGCCGTGCGCCGGCAGACCGTCGCCGCGTCGCTGCGAGGGCTGGAAACCCTGATCGGGACGGGTTGAGGCTCGAAGCGGACCGGCTCCCTGCTGTCCTCGCCGCAGCCCCTGTAGAGCGCAGCTCCGCTACCGCGTTCCAGAAAGCGGCAGAACGTGTGGCGACACGGCATATCCCTGCCGACGGCCAGCGGAGCTGCGCCCCGCTCTGCCGGACATATCGTGGCGGTTTCGTGCCCTCTGGATGCGAGGGCAGATCAATCAAGCGTTTCTGATCGTTGACGGGGCGATGCGTTAGTAGTAATACTACTAAGCATGGACCTGACCGAAACCCAACAAGCCATTCTCGCCCTCATCTCCGAACGCATCGCCGCCGACGGCGTGCCGCCCTCGCAGACCGAGATCGCCCACGCCATGGGCTTCAAGGGTGTCCGCGCCGCCCAGTACCACATCGAAGCGCTCGAGCAGGCCGGCTACATCCGCCGCGTGCCGGGGCAGGCGCGCGGCATCCGGTTGGTGCACGAAGCTGCGAACGACGCGCTCGACCTGCCGCCAATGTCTGCCCTGTCGGACGACGTACTGCGCCTGCCGCTGCTGGGGCGGGTCGCCGCAGGCCTGCCGATCGGCGCCGACCTGCGCTCCGACGACTACATTCTTCTCGACCGCGCGCTGTTCTCCCCCGCGCCGAATTACCTGCTGAAAGTGCAGGGCGATTCGATGATCGACGAAGGCATCTTCGAAGGCGACCTGATCGGCGTCTACCGCACCAGCGAAGCGCGTTCCGGACAGATCGTGGTCGCCCGCATCGACGATGAGATCACCGTCAAGCTGCTGAAGATCGGCAAGGACCGCATCCGCCTGCTGCCGCGCAACCCCAGCTACTCGCCGATCGACGTGATGCCCGACCAGGATTTCGCGATCGAAGGGCTGTACTGCGGCCTGGTGCGGCCGAACCGGTGAATGCGACGCGTCGCGAGGCCATTCAGCGATGCGGAGTTTTCCTACGGTCGTCCGCGGTGTTTCCCGATAACCCGCCAGACGGTACGCCATTAAATTTCCGGGTGTCGCAGGTTTTGCGACGGGTCATCCCTAATCTGCAGCCACTCCCGGCTTCCAACACTCTTTCTTACCGCATTCACTGACGAGGATTCCACGATGGACGAGAACAAAAAGCGCGCCCTTTCCGCCGCCCTGAGCCAGATCGACAAGCAGTTCGGCAAGGGTTCGGTCATGCGCATGGGCGACCGCCCGGTCGAAGCGGTCGAAGTCATCGGCACCGGTTCGCTGATGCTCGACATCGCGCTGGGCATCGGCGGCCTGCCGAGGGGCCGCGTCGTCGAAATCTACGGTCCGGAATCCTCGGGCAAGACCACGCTGACCCTGCAGACCATCGCCGAATGCCAGAAGGCCGGCGGCACCGCCGCGTTCATCGACGCCGAGCACGCGCTCGACCCGATCTACGCGCAGAAGCTGGGCGTCAACATCGACGAACTGCTGCTGTCGCAGCCCGACACCGGTGAGCAGGCGCTCGAAATCGCCGACATGCTGGTGCGTTCCAACGCCGTCGACATCGTGGTGATCGACTCGGTCGCCGCACTCACCCCGAAGGCCGAAATCGAAGGCGAGATGGGCGACCAGTTGCCCGGCCTGCAGGCCCGCCTGATGAGTCAGGCGCTGCGCAAGCTCACCGGCAATATCAAGCGCAGCAACTGCATGGTCGTCTTCATCAACCAGCTGCGCATGAAGATCGGCGCGATGATGCCGGGCCAGAGCCCCGAGGTCACCACCGGCGGCCACGCGCTCAAGTTCTACGCCTCGATCCGTCTCGATATCCGCCGTATCGGCAGCATCAAGAAGGGCGAGGAAATCATCGGCAACCAGACCAAGATCAAAGTGGTCAAGAACAAGCTCGCACCTCCGTTCAAGCAGGTCATCACCGAAATCCTCTACGGCGAAGGCATCAGCCGCGAGGGTGAGCTGATCGATATGGGCGTCGAGGCCAAGATCGTCGAGAAATCCGGTGCCTGGTACAGCTACGACGGTGAGCGCATCGGTCAAGGCAAGGAAAACGCACGCCAGTACATGAAGGAAAACCCCGCGGTCGCCGTCAAGCTGGAAGCCGCGCTGCGCGCCCAGTTCGTGCCTGCGGATGCGCCCCGCGATGCTGGCGCTGATGACGACGCAGAAGTCTGATGCAGCGGGGGCGGGCCGGATGGCCTCGTCAGCGGACGGCCCGCCCCCGACGCACTTCGCGTTCGTATCGATTCAAAGAACACGACATGTCATGGATGGCATGTCGGCGGATCGGATCCCCAAGTCCGGTCCGCATCCGCGGCACCGCTCGCCGGTGGGGTCGCATGCCGGGAGGCCTCAGGGATGGGGTTTTCCGGTTCTTTTTGTTGTGATCCATTCCGTTTGACCACGATGTGAGCTGGCGGTCCCAGACAATAAGGCTCTCATCCCGAGCGCTGTCATCCCGAGCGCAGCGAGGGACCTGCTGTCCGGCCGGTGTTTCGCGAGATGCATCTCTTTGGAAACAGGTCCCTCATTACGCCCGGGATGACGACTTCCTGCAACCATGATGGAGACCGCTCATGCTCCAGCTCCGTCCCAACTGCGAATGCTGCGACAAACCCCTGCCGCCGGATTCGACCGAAGCGGTGATCTGCAGCTTCGAGTGCACCTTCTGCGTATCCTGCGCCGGATCGGTGCTGCATGGTCGATGCCCGAACTGCAGCGGTGGTTTCAGCCCGCGTCCGATTCGCCCCGCGCATCTGCTGTCGAAATATCCGTCGTCCTCCGAGCCCGTCCGCAAGGCCGCTGGTTGCTCGGCAACTGCGTGATGGACGCATCGACGGCGGCGCAGTCTGCTGACAGTTCCTGTCAGTAGCTGACATCCACAATGCGGCTTCACGACATCGGACATCGATCATGACCAGCGAAGCCATTCCAGCTCTCTGCGGCGGTTGCCTCTGCGGCGCCGTGCGCTATGCATCCAGCGCAGCCCCGATCATCGAGGGCAACTGCCATTGCCGCGATTGCCAGAAAGCATCGGGCAGTGCGTACGCGCCCACGCTGTTCTTCCCGCTGCAGGCGGTGACCATCGCCGGCGATGCGAAGTTCTTCGAAAGCATCGGCGGCAGCGGCCAGCCGATCCGGCGCGGATTCTGCCCGAACTGCGGTTCCCAGCTGTTCGGCCTGCCTTCGGTGCGCGATGACATGATCGGCATCCGCGCGGGATCGCTGGACGACACCTCTGCTTACCGTCCGCAGGCGGAGATCTTCACCGCGCATGCGGCGCCTTGGGACAGCATGAGCGACGCCACCGCAAAGTTTGAAACTTATCCGCCGATGCCCTGAGATGACAGCGACTCGCCGTGAATTCCTGGTGTCAGCCGGCGCGGGGATGCTCGTCATCGGCCTGTCCGGCTGCCCGACTTTGAACGGAGAAAGATCGATGTACGGTTTGATCGGCAAGATGAAAGCGAAACCCAACCAGCGCGACGCCTTGATCGCGATCCTGCTCGACGGCATCCATGCGATGCCGGGATGTCTGAGCTATATCGTCGCCAGCGACCCGGCGGATGCCGATGCGATCTGGATCACCGAGGTCTGGGACAGCGAGTTGAGCCACAAGGCTTCGCTGGCTTTGCCGCAGGTGAAGGATGCGATCGCACGTGCGCGGCCGGTCATCGCGGGCTTCGACAGCCATGTCGTGACGGCGCCCGTCGGCGGGCATGGACTGGGCTTGTAGGCGACGCGCTCAGTCGCCATCCACCGCACGTCGCCCCAGCGCCGGGTCGTCGGTGAAGAACGCATCGATGCCCAATCCAAGGTAGGCACGGATCTGGCGTATCGATCCCGCATCGTGGCGGGCGGTGGGGCCGCCGTCGCCGCGATAGTCGCCTTCCAGAAAATGATTCTCCGGCCGGAAGGTATAGACGATCACGCGCAATCCTGCCGCATGCGCCTCATCGACCAGACGACTGCGACCTTGGGCCGGATCCAGGTCGCGATACGCAGGGCCGATGGCATCTGCATAGGTCGCGATCTCGCGTAGCCCCCCGGCGGTCATCATCGAGCCGTAGTTCATCGGCTTGCCGGCATGGACCGTGTCGTAGGGGCGCCCGTTCTTGCCACCCAGCAGTTGCAGCAGGGAGATGTTGGAATCGCGAGCGATGGTGCGGCGCAGCTCGCGCAGGTTGGCGGTCTCGAAGGATTGGATGATCACCGGCGCCGTACGCGTATGCGGATGCGCGCGCAGGGCCGCGAGCAGCTTGGCTTCCATCGGCAGGCCGAGCGCGGCGAAATGGGTCGGATGCTTGATCTCGGGGGTCAGCCCGATCAGCCGCCCCTGTTTCGCTGACGCCTCGGCGGCGAGCACGATGATCTCGTCGAGCGTCGCGATCCCGTATTGACCATCGAACGCGGTCGAGCGCAGCTCCGGCAGGCGCTCGCGGGCGCGCAGGGTTTTCAGCTCTGCCAAAGTGAAGTCTTCAGTGAACCAGCCCGCGACCCGCTCGCCATCGATGGTTTTCGTGGCTTTGCGCGATGCGAATTCCGGGCGCTGCGCGACATCGGTGGTGCCGGAAATCTCGTTCTCGTGTCGCGCCACCAGCACGCCGTCGCGGGTGCTCACCAGGTCCGGCTCGATCACATCCGCGCCGTCCTCGATCGCCTTCGCGTACGCCGCCAGCGTGTGTTCCGGCCGCAGCGCGCTCGCGCCGCGATGGCCGATGACAAGGGCTTTGGTCGAAGTCATCGGTGCGGGTTCCTGCGGGATGGGCGTGGAGGCGCATCCTGCCATGACCAGCGCGAAGCCGAGCGGAAGGGCAGCGATCGGGACGAGGAAACGCATGCAGGCTCCTGGAGCGGTCGTGGACGCCGCAGGATGCCGCAGCTTCGCGACAGCATGATGGCGGACCGGAGCGCGATCCATTCCGCGCTCCGCCATTGCGTCGATCAGGGAATCGGCGCGCCGCGACGCCGCGAAGCCAGCGCATCGGCTTGGCGCGTGGGTTCCGGCAGGCGGTAACGGCCGACGTGGCGCATCGTCATCTCCACCGCCGTGTCCATCGAAACGCGGTGGCCGGGCGAGACCACCAGCGGCAGGCAGCGCAGCTTGCTGCGCAACAGCCAGCCCACCTGCTCGCCGCGATGCCGCAGCGGCACCCGCGCGCCGCGCAGACCGGGCAATTCGGCGTCCGCGGCGCCCACCAGGATTTTCTTCGCTACGCCGATGCAGGGCAGGCCGGTGACCACGCCGAAATGCGCGGCGATTCCCAGCCGGCGCGGATGGGCGATGCCCTGGCCGTCGACGAACACCAGATCCGGCGTGTGCGGCAGCTCGGCCAGCACCGCCAGCAGCGCGGGCAGTTCGCGGAACGACAGCAGCCCGGGTACATAGGGCATCGACGTGGGCACCCGGGCGATCCGCGCGTGCAGCACTGCGTCGCTATCGGCGTCCAGCAGCACCGCTGCGGCGCGGGTGGTTTCGCCGCCGTCCTCGAAACCCACGTCGAAGCCGGCGATCAGGCGCGGCGGCGAGGCGAAGTCGTCTTCCGGCGACACCCGGGCCGCCAGCTGTGCCTGCAGTGCTCGCGCGCCGGCGATGCTGCCGTCCCAGCCCTCGAATGCGGGCAAGGCCGTGGATGCGGCGCCCGATGTGCGGCGCGGTATTGCGGAATGGTCCATGACTTCGATTCTGCCGCCCTTGTCGCGGCGGCGATAGCATCGGCGCCCGCGATGGCATCGGTCCGTTAAGATCCGCGCATTGCTTTCAACGGTGTCCTGCATGTCCTACGTCCGCTGTCTCCGTGGCATCGCTTCCGGGATCGAGTACGACGCCGACGTGCCGATGAACCTCGATCCCGCCGACGGCCGCCCGGTCGAAATGGTGCTGGATATCGAACGTCTCGCCCGCGAAAAGCCCGCTGCCGCCTGGTACGCCCCGCATCGCCGCGACCTGTGGCGCTTCGGCGCGCTGATGGCGCTGGACATCGCCGATCCCGAAGATGCGCGGCATATCGTCGCGCTCGGCGAAGGCCATACCCCGCTGCTCGATTATCGCGACCATCCGCTCGCGCAAGCGGCCGGGCTCGCGCTGCAGGTGAAGGAAGAGGGCAAGGCGCACCCCGGCTACGGCGCCAACCCGACCCGGAGTTTCAAGGATCGCGGCATGGCGATGGTGGCCGCGCAGGCGCGCCGGCTCGGCCTGACGAAGCTGGCGGTGCCAACCCAGGGCAATGCCGGCGATTCATTGACCCGCTACGCACTGGCCGGCGATCTGTCGGTGGTGGTGGCGATGCCCGACGACACGCCGATGCCGATCCTCGGCAACGTCGCCGCTGCGGCCAAGCGCTATCCGGACCGCGTCAAGCTCGAACTGATCGGCCCGACCATCCGCGAGGCCGGCGCCTATCTCAAGGAACACTACATTCCGCAGGGTTATTTCTCGGTCGCCACGTTCCAGGAGCCGGGCTGGCGCATCGAAGGCAAGAAATCGCTGGGTCTGGAGCTGGCCGAGCCCATGCCCGGCGAGACGCGCTGGTTGCTGCCCGATGCGGTGATCTATCCCACCGGCGGCGGCACCGGCGTGCTCGGCATGTGGAAGGCGTGGGACGAACTGGAAGCGCTGGGCCTGATCGACCGCCGCCGCCCGCGCATGCTCTGCGTGCAGAGCGAGGTCACGCCGCCGCTGGTGAATGCGTTCGATGCGGGCGCCGACGACACGACCGTCGTCGTTGCCGGCAATACGCTCGGTTTCGGCCTGAACGTGCCCGGCGGCGTCGGCCACTTCAAGGTGCTGCAGATCATCCGCGAGAGCGGCGGTGCGGCGATCGCGGTCAGCGAAGCCGATACCGCCGCCGAGCTGCAGCGCGTGTGGCACGACAAACGCTGGTGGATCTCGCCCGAAGGCGCAGCATGTCTGGCGGCGATTCCGCAATTGCTCGATCGCGGGTTGCTGCGGCGCGGCGAGCGGGTGGTCGCGGTGAATACCGGTTCGGCCGAAAAATACCTGCCGGCCTTGCGACACCTGCTGTAGGCGAGCCGGTAGCCAGGCCCCAAGGTCCTGGTGTAGTGTCTGCGGCGGATAGCGCCGGGGTGGAACGCCGTCCCGCCCATCAATATCAGCAATCGGTCATCGAATCAGGGAAGAAGATCATGTCGAATTCTGTTCGCTGGAACAGCCAGCCGCTCGATCTGTGGGCCGGCAAGCACGCACAGGGAACATTCGTCGATCTGGGCGGGCGCAAGACCCATTACATCGAGAAAGGCGAGGGCCAGCCGCTCATCCTGCTGCACGGCTTCTTCTACGACTCGTATCTCTGGGCCGAGAACATCGATGCGCTGGCGCAGCACTTCAAGGTGTATGCGCTCGATCTGTGGGGCTGCGGCTACAGCGCGCGCGAACCGCTGGATTTCGGCTATCCGCAGTACGCCGAGCAGGTGCGGTTGTTCATGGAAGCCCTGGGCATCGAGCGGGCATCGTTCGTCGGCCAATCCATGGGGGCCGGCACCGCGATCAAGTTCTGCGTGCAACACCGCCATCGCGTCGAAAAACTGGTGCTGGTATCGGCCGCAGGCCTGCCGAATCCGCTGCCGGCGATGGCGAAATTCTTCAACCTGCCGATGATCGGCGAGTTTTTCCTGGGCCTGAATACCGATGCGTTCCGCAAAACCGCGCTGAAGGATGTCTTTCTCCACGACAAGACGCTGGTCACCGAGCCGTATTTCGAGAGCGTGACCCGCGCGCAGAAAATCGAGAAGACCATCGACGCCGGCCTGAAGATCCAGCGCAACGAATTCTTCGACACCCTGAGCGACGAGATTCGAACGCTCGGTGGGATGGACGTTCCGACGCTGCTGGTCTGGGGTCGGGAAGACAAGGCGATTCCGCTCCGTCTCGGGCAGGAGATGCACCGCATCCTGACAGGCTCGCAGCTGGAAATTCTCGATAACGCCGGGCATGTGTCGAATTTCGAGCAGGCCGCGCGATTCAACCCGCTCGCGGTGGCCTTCCTGCGGGCCTGACCCGGGCGCGGGGCGTCGCACTTCCAGCCGATCGCCATTCGTCGTACCGTACGCCGCACCGAATCAGTGTTCGTGCGGTTCTACAGGCTGGAGGAAACGTGCACATTCCATCGCTCAAGGACGTCGTCGACGCCGAAGAATGGCAATTGCGTTGCGATCTGGCCGCCTGCTACCGGCTGGTCGCGCTGTACGGTTGGAGCGACCTCGTCTTCACCCATATCAGCGCCAGATTGCCGGTGTCGGTGTCGGGAGAAGGGCAGCATCATTTCCTGATCAATCCCTATGGCCTCATGTTCGATGAGATCACGGCGTCCAGCCTGGTGAAGGTGGACGAGTCGTGCAACAAGGTCATCGATTCGCATTTTCCGGTGAATCCCGCGGGCTTCGTGATCCACAGCGCTGTGCACGAGGCCCGCGCGGATGCAGGCTGCGTGCTGCACACTCATACCCGCGCGGGCGTCGCGGTCAGCGCGCAGAAGTGCGGGGTATTGCCGATCAGCCAGCAGTCGACGTTCGTTCTGGCGTCGTTGGCGTATCACGACTACGAGGGCGTGGCTTTTCGCGAAGACGAAAAACCGCGCCTGCAGGCGGACCTCGGCCAGGCCGATTTCCTGATGCTGCGCAACCACGGCCTGCTGGTGGTCGGCCGCACCATCGCCGACGCGTTCCTCGCCATGTATACCTTCGAGAATGCCTGTCGCATCCAGATCGACGCGCAGGCCGGCGGCGAAACGATCGCCGTCGATCCGAGGATCGTCCAGGGCGTGGCGGAAGCGATGCGCGTGCAGACCGGCGGCATGGGCGGCGGGTTCGTCTGGCCGTCGCTGCTGCGCAAGCTGGACCGTCTCGATGAGAGCCGCATCGATGCGGGCTACCGGTCATGAGCGGCTCGCCGTTGGTGACGCAGCTTCTGGTGGCGGCATTGGCCCTGGTCATGTTCGGCCTGGGTCTGTCGTTGACCATGCAGGACTTCACGCGTCTGTTCAATCATCCCAAGGCGGTGGCGGTCGCGCTGCTGCTGCAGGTGATCGTGCTGCCGGCGCTGTGCTTCCTGTTGATCGTGGCGTTCGATGTGCCGCCGCTGTTCGCGGTCGGCATGATGCTGCTGGCCGCTTCGCCCGGCGGGATTTCGGCGAACCTGTTCAGCCACCTCTTCGGCGGCAATGTGGCGATGAATATCTCGCTCACCGCCATCAATACCGTGCTGTCCATCGTCACGTTGCCGTTGATCAGCAACTGGGCCATCCAGCATTTCGCGGACACCGGGCAGGTGGTGCCGCTGCAGTTCGGCAAGGTGATGGAGGTGATCGTCATCGTGCTGGTGCCGGTGTTGATCGGCATGGGCGTGCATCGCTGGAAGCCGGCGTTCGCGATGCGGGCCGAAAAGCCCATGAAGATCTTCAGCGCGGTCGTACTGGCCGTCGTGGCGATTGGCGCGATCGCCAAGGAATGGTCGTCGCTGACCGACAGCTTCGCCGTGATCGGCCCGGTGGTCGTGGGGTTCAACGTGCTCAGTTTGCTGACCGGCTACTACCTGTCGCGCGCGACGGGTCTCGACAAATCGATGGCGACCGCCATTTCCTTCGAGATCGGCATCCACAATTCGACCCTGGCCATCTTCATCGCGCTGGCGGTGTTGAACGATTTCCAGCTTGCGCTGCCGGCGGCGATGTATTCGGTGAGCATGTACTTCACCGCGACGTTGTTCGGGCTGTTGGTGCTGCGTCGAAACCGGTAATCTGCTCTGTGTTCCGTCGAGTGGCCTTCAGGCCGCTGCTTCCGATACGCAATCGTTTCGTTTTCGTCAGCCGTGGGCACGGCCCTGATATCGTCGCCGGCAGGGTTCTGCTTGGGCCGGCCTGAAGGCCACTCTACCGGGGATGGAATACGGTTTCTTCCGGTTGCCATCGCAAGCGTGCCGAGAATTCAAACAGTCTCTCAGGCCCGGTAGAACTCGCGATACCACGCCACGAACTTCCTCACCCCGACTTCCACCGAAGTCGTCGGCGCGTACCCGGTATCGCGGGCCAAGGCGCTGACGTCGGCATAGGTGTCGGGCACGTCGCCGGGCTGCAGCGGCAGCAGGTTCTTCTCGGCCTTGCGCCCGAGGCAGTCTTCCAGCACTTCGATGTAGCGCAGCAGCTCGACCGGGCTGTTGTTGCCGATGTTGTAGACGCGATAGGGCGCGGACGACGTGGCCGGACTGGGGTTGAGCGGGTCGTGGGTCGGGTCGGGGCCCGGCACGCGATCGAGGCTGCGGATCACGCCGTCGACGATGTCGTCGATGTAAGTGAAGTCGCGACTGTGCTTGCCGTGGTTGAACACGTCGATGGGTTCGCCGGCGAGGATCTTGCGGGTGAACAGGAACAGCGCCATGTCCGGGCGGCCCCACGGGCCGTAAACGGTGAAGAAGCGCAGGCCGGTGGTCGGCAGGTTGAACAGATGGCTGTAGGTGTGCGCCATCAGTTCGTTGGCCTTCTTGCTGGCGGCGTAGAGGCTGACCGGGTGGTCGACGCTGTCTTCCACCGCGAACGGCAGTTTGCGGTTCGCGCCGTAGACCGAACTGGACGAGGCGTAGACCAGATGTTCGATGCCGCGATGGCGGCAGGCTTCCAGGACGTTGAGGAAGCCGACGATATTGCTGTCGATATAAGCGTGCGGGTTCTCCAAGGAATAGCGCACGCCGGCCTGCGCGGCGAGATTGACCACGCGGTCGGGCTTGAAACTGTCGAAGGCGGCTTCCAGCGTCGCACGGTCTTCCAGTGAGCCTTTGACGAACGAGAAGCCCGGCTTGGGCGTCAGCAGCGCGAGGCGCGCGTCCTTCAGCGCAGGGTCGTAGTAATCGTTGAGATTGTCGTAACCCAGCACCTCGTCGCCGCGCGCCAGCAGGCGGTGGCTGAGGGTGGAGCCGATGAAGCCGGCGGCGCCGGTGACGAGGATGCGCATGGGGACGGCCAGGATTCGCGAAAGAGCGGAGACGACGATTTTAGGCGCGATCGACTGCATTCGACAGCCGCTTGGGGCCGCAAGCAGTGACTTGCGGATCGGACCGTGCCGTATCGAGGAAAAGCGTCGCTCTTCGCGACAAGCGGCGTTACAGCCTGCCGTCCACCGCATCCCGCGGCAGCACCGCCTTCACGTCGAACAGCACGCTGCCCGGTTTGCCGAATGCGCGGATGCCTTCGGCGCCCAATGCGGCGAATTCGCGATGCGAGACCGCGAGGATCACCGCGTCGTAGGCGCCGGCCTGCGGCTGCGCGGTCATGGCGATGCCGTATTCCTCGTGGGCGAGGGCGGCGTCGACCCACGGATCGTGGATATCCACCTCGGCGCTGTAGTGGCGCAGTTCGGCGAGGATGTCGACGACCCGGGTGTTGCGCAGATCGGGGCAGTTTTCCTTGAACGCCAGACCCAGCACGAGGATCCGCGCGCCGGCGGTGGGCAGGCCGCGCTGGGCCATCAGCTTCACCACGCACTGGGCCACGTGCGAGCCCATGCCGTCGTTGATGCGGCGGCCGGCGAGGATCACGTCGGGGTGATAGCCGATCTGCTGCGCCTTGTGGGTGAGGTAGTACGGATCCACGCCGATGCAGTGGCCGCCGACCAGGCCGGGCTTGAACGGCAGGAAATTCCACTTGGTGCCCGATGCGGCCAGCACCTCGTGCGTGTCGATGCCGAGGCGATGGAAGATCAGCGCCAGTTCGTTGATCAGCGCGATGTTCACGTCGCGCTGGATGTTCTCGATGACCTTGGCCGACTCCGCGACGCGGATGCTGGAGGTCTTGTGGGTGCCGGCGTGGATGATGCTGGCGTACAGCGCATCGACGAAATCCGCGACCTCGGGCGTGGAGCCGGAGGTGACCTTCATGATGGTTTCGAGACGATGCTGGTGATCGCCCGGATTGATGCGCTCCGGGCTGTAGCCGGCGTAGAAATCGAGGTTGTAGCGCAGGCCCGATTCGCGCTCGACGATCGGCACGCAGACTTCTTCGGTGGCGCCCGGGTACACGGTGGATTCGTAGATCGCGACGCCGCCGGCGCGGATCGCGCGGCCGACGGTGCGGCTGGCGGATTCCAGCGGACGCAGGTCCGGGCGTTTGTATTCGTCGATCGGCGTGGGCACGGTGACGATGAAGACGTTGCAGCCGGCCAGATCGGCGGCTTCGCAGCTGAAACTCAAGCGTTTGGAGGCGCGCAGTTCGTCCGCGGTGACTTCCAGGGTGCGGTCGTGGAAATTCCCGAGTTCGGCGACGCGCTGCGCGTCGATATCGAAACCGACCACCGGATAGCGCTTGCCGAAGGCCGCAGCCAGCGGCAGGCCGACATAGCCCAATCCGATGATGGCGATGCGGATGTCGTCGTGGGCGGGAAGTGCGGCCTGCATCGTGCGGAATTCCAGGGTGCGTGAAGGGCGGAGTTTACCAGCCGCATCCATGCGGGCCTTTCGTGACGGGCGGGACCAGGCGGCGTCGCAGGCGCGATTGCCGGCTGCGACGCTTTGCCGCAGCATGCGGCAACGGAGTCTTCGGCGCTGCTCCCCCGGTGACCCCGCGGCGAGCATCGGGGCATGCAGCAGCAGGCATCGGCTGAGTTGACGCGGAAAACGCGCTGTTCCGGCCATCGAGGCGATGTCTTGCCGCTCTTCTCCGCGATTCGCGTTGGATAGCGCGGTTGCATCCCTTCCTCAAATCATTCGAAGAGTCCTCATGCGCGTTCTGGTTTGCGGCGGTGCCGGTTACATCGGGAGTCACACCTGCGTGGTGCTGGCCGAACGCGGCCATGAGGTGACGATCGCCGACAATTTCCGCAACAGCTCGCCGGTGGTATTGGAGCGGCTGGCGCAGTTGATCGGGCGCGCGCCGGATGCGCGCAACGTGGACGTGCGCGACACCGCAGCGCTTGCGGCGCTGTTCGCGGAGCAGCGGTTCGATGCCGTGCTGCACTTCGCCGCATTGAAGTCGGTGGGCGAATCCTGCGAGCAGCCGCTGGCCTATTTCGACAACAACATCTCGGGCACGATTTCCCTGCTGCGCGCGATGCGCGAGGCCGGGGTGGGACGACTGGTGTTCAGTTCTTCGGCCACGGTCTATGGCGATCCGCAGACGGTGCCGATCGATGAGGATGCGCCGCTGTCGTCCACCAACCCCTACGGCCGCACCAAACTGGTGATGGAGCAATTGATCGGCGATGTCTGCGCTGTCGATCCCGGCCTGCGGGCGATCAGCCTGCGCTATTTCAATCCGGTGGGCGCGCATCCTTCGGGCCTGATCGGCGAAGCGCCGAGCGGCGTGCCGAACAACCTGATGCCGTACATCTGTCAGGTCGCGATCGGCAAACGCGAGCGGCTGCAGATTTTCGGCGGCGATTGGCCGACGGTCGACGGCACCGGCGTGCGCGATTACATCCACGTGATGGATCTGGCGCGCGCGCATGCGCATGCGCTGGAAGCGATGGAGGGCGTGCGCGGGCATCTGCCGCTGAATCTGGGCGCGGGTCGCGGTATCAGCGTGCTGCAACTGCTGCGGGCGTTCGAGGCGGCGAGCGGGCGCGGGATTCCCTATCGCATCGTCGAACGACGCGCGGGCGATGTCGCCGAGGTCTACGCCGACCCGGCACGTGCCGGGCGCCTGCTGGGCTGGCGCACGGAACTGGATGTCGATGCGATGTGCCGCGACGCCTGGCGCTGGCAGTCGGCGAATCCGGACGGCTACGGCGCGGGCTGAAGGCCTTGCGCGAGCGCGGCGGCCACCGCGTCCGGCCGTTTCATCCACGCGAAATGATCGGCGCGTTCGCCCAGGCCATCGGCATCGAGCGTCTCGACGCGGACATCGCCAGGGCGCATCTTCGCAAGCAGGAAGTCCAGCGATGCCCGCGGCGCCAGCCAGTCGTCGGCGAGCAGGACCGCATCGATATCCGCATGCGCGCCGCCGAGGGCGGCTTCCAGATCGATGTCCAGGCCCGCACCGGCATAACGCCCGCTGAGGCCGGTGCGCGCCCAGTCGCGCATGACGCCGCGGGCTTCTCTGCCGCCGAAACCGATGCTGCGGCCGGGCAGCGCGCCGTTGCGATCCGCCAGCCACGGCAGGAAGCGATAGGTCAGCGGCAGCAACCAGCGGCGGGGACGCGGGAACACGCGCCAGAACGGCGCGCCGCTGGCGACCAGCCACAGACGTTCCGCTGCTGGTGGCTGCAGCGCCAGCAGGCAGGCCGCCAACTGCCCGCCCAGACTGTGGCCGCCGACGATCTTCGGCAGGGTCGGGCATCGCTGGCGGATGCGCTCGACGCTGGCCGGCAGGTCGATCGTCAGCAGCTCGCGGTAGCCCCAGTCGCTGTCGCGGCCGGCGCGCTGGCGGCTGGTGCCGTGGCCGCGCCATTCGTGCAGGAAGACCGCGACGCCGCGCGCGGCCAGCGCCTCGGCGAACGGCAGATAGTGGCGTGCGGCGATGCCGAGCGCCGGCAGCCAGAGCAGGACGGCGACCGGTTCTGCCGGCGTGCGCAGCAGCAGCCGGAATGCGTGGCCATCCGCAGCGGTCAGCGGAATGCCGTCGTTCTCGGCGGGCAATTCCGCATCGACGCCGGCCTCCCGGATCAAGCTCGCTCAGCCGCGCCGAAGTGGTCGAGCACTAGGACATCGCTGCGTCCCGGGCGGGTGCCGGACAGCAGCGCGCGGTGCACGTAATCGGATGCGGCGTGGCAGGCATCGTCCAGATCCGCGCCAAGCGCGAGCCGGGCGGCGACCGCGGCGGCCAGCGTGCAGCCGGTGCCGTGCGCATTCACCGCGAGCCGCGGGTGACGGATTTCACGGCGCATGCGGCCGCCGCTTTCGCGCCGCTCCGAAAGCAGATCGACGACTTCGTTGTCTTCAATGCCGGCGCTTTCGGCCATATGGCCGCCCTTGAGCAGGACCGCGCCGGCGCCGAGATCCAGCAGGGCATCGCAGGCCTCGCGCATCGCGTCCAGGTCGGGAATGGCCCGGCCGAGCAGCAGTTCCGCTTCCGGCAGGTTCGGCGTGATCAGCGTGGCCATCGGCAGCAGCCGCTTGCGCAGCACCTCGATCGCGTCCTTGGCGAGCAGCCTGGCGCCGGAGGTGGCGATCATCACCGGATCGACCACGATATGCCGTGGGCAGTGCTGGTCCAGGGCCTTGACCACGGCATGGATCGTGTCGCTGTTGGCGAGCATGCCGATCTTGACCGCGCCGATGTCGAAATCGTCGAAGCAGGCGTCGATCTGTGCGCGCAGGAACGCGGCTGCGGGCACTTCCACTGCGCTCACGCCGCGGGTGTGCTGCGCGGTGAGCGCGGCGATCGCGCTCAGTCCGTGCACGCGATGCGCGGCGAAGGTCTTGAGATCGGCCTGGATGCCGGCACCGCCGCCGGAATCGGAGCCGGCGATGGTGAGGACGGAGATGGGACGGGAGGAGAGCGTCATGCTTCGATTCTGACCGAAGTTGCGATCCGGTCAAAGTCGCATGCATCGCTTGCGTTCCAGCCTGTCGAAATCGACAGGTCGCATGGCATTGAGCGCGACAGAACCTCTTTCCAGGTCGATTGCGGGCTCAGGTCGCCGTGAGATCGCCGGGAATCAGCGAATGCACGATGGCTTCGTGGGGTCCTCCGTCGACGACGATGCCGTTGCGGGCGATGCCCTCGCAGACCGCGCCGAGCTTCACTGCCACGCGCAGGCTGGCGGTGTTTTCGGGCTGGACCAGAATCTCGATGCGCTGCAGCCCGAGTTCCTCGAAGGCCCAGGCCGCGGCCAGTCGCGCGGCCGTGGCCGCGACCTCACGCCCGCGTGCGGCGTCGGCGACCCAGTAACCCAGATTCGCCGAACGGCGCATCGTGTTCACATGGCTCAGGCCGACACCGCCCAGCAGTGCGCCCGAAGCGGCATCGAAAATGCCGAGGTGGTAACCGAGTCCTGCGCTCCAGGCGTGCTGGCAGTGCGCGATCCATGTCGCGCTGTCGCTTCGTGCGTAGCCCGGCTTCGCCCAGGGCAGCCATTGCGACAGCGTCGGCAATGAAGCCGACACGGTTTCGAACAGCGCATCCGCATCCGTCGCCGTGAGTTCGCGGATCAGCACTTCATCGGCTTGGCGCAGCATGGGATTTCTTCGTCGTCGGCGCGGGTGCGCCTGGAATCGTCATGGTAGCGCCGCGCGGAGCCGCCGTGGTCAGTGGGCCACGGCCGTCACTACCGCCACGACCTGCTCGCGCAGACGCCTCGGCATCCGCCGCAGGGCATGCAGGCATTGCGCTTCCAGCGCGTCCAGCGCGCGATCGTCGTCGTGATCGATGTCCACCGGCTCGTTCGCAGCCAGGGGGTTGCCGCGACCGGTGCCCAGCCATTCGAGATTGACGCAGGTGTGCAGCGCGATGGCGATCAGGTGCTCCATCGACGGCGTGCTGCCCATCGGGCTTTCCCACTGGGCGACGGCGCTGCGGTGCACGCCGACTTTCCTGGCGAGCGTGGACTGGGTGACCCCGGAGAGCGCGCGTGCGCGGCGAATTCTTTCGTTCATTGTCAGCATCTCAGGCTCCCTGCCGTCGGCATGCATCAAAACAACGATTTCTGCGTATCGCGAAACTTGTCCGATAGCGCTCACTTTGCCACACCAGACGACCATATCGGGCATGAAATGCACGGCCGTTAGCGAAAACATCGATCTTGCCCGTGGCGTCATGTCAGCGATACCGCACATTGCAGGGCGCCATCGCGAAGCGTATCAACGACTGGCGCCGCACTTTTCGACAGATCCGCGGCAGGGGCAGCAAACGGCACACCACTCAATGGATAAGGGAGGTTCTATGCGTTCCGCAATCCTCAAATTTTCCGTCATCTCGTTGATCGTCGCGATACCTGCCGCAGCCGCGGGCGTCGCGTGGTGGAGTTCGACCACGACAGGTCTGGCGCCGGAATCGATGCGCGCTGAACTCGCCGAAGATATCCTGCGCGAATGGTCGCCGGAGGCTGCCAAGACTTACAGGATGGATGCAGGAGACTGGGCATCCAGGATGGGGCCGACGCTGGCCGGCGCCGATATCGCGAATCTGGAGCGTGCGGCGAGCGCCGGAGATTTCCATTCGATGAACCTTGCTCTGTTGGGCAATTCACGCACGCTGGCCGATCCCATGCCGCCTGCTACGACCGCCAAAATCGGTACCGCCGGTTCCGATCTCGTCTATACCCCGATGACGCCGTGCAGGATCGTGGATACGCGAATCGCCGGTGGGCCGATCGGCACGAACGGTTCGCGCAATTTCCTGGCGTTCACCGACACGGATTTCACCTCGCAGGGCGGTGAAGCCACCAACTGCGGCATTCCGATGAACGTGTCCGCGGTGACCGTGAAAATCACCGCGTCCCATCCGCAGTTCAACGGTTATTTGACGGTCTATCCATCCAACGAGGCGCGGCCGTTGGCCTCATCGTTGAACTACATCGCCGGCGTCGATACGTCCAACGAGTCGCACTTCAGGCTGTGCCGTCCGGCGTGTCCGACCCAGTTCAGCGTTTACAGCCTGTGGCAGTCGGATGTCGTGATCGACGTCAATGGTTATTTCGCCGAGCCCGTAGCCACCGCACTCGATTGCACGGTTGCGCAGCAGACCGGGAACCTCGCTCTCCTCGGCGGCTTGCAGCCGCGCTCCGTGAGCTGCCCTGCCGGCTACACGGCGACGGGTGGCGGCTGTGGCGGTCCGTTGGGGATCGGCGTCAGCAACTCGCAGCCGGTGTTGACCGCCGGTCAGCCCACCGGTTGGAGCTGCGATCTGGTCGGCTCGTTGCTCAGCATCCTGTCCTATCAGGTGAACGCGACCTGTTGCCGCATCCCCGGACGTTGATACATCGCCGGCTTGCGTTCTCCTCCACGCAAACGAAAACCCCGCCATCCGGCGGGGTTTTCGTTGATGGCACCTGTAGGGATGTTTGCGATCCCGCTCAGAGCACTTCCGAAGCGAAGTCCGCCAGTCGCGAACGCTCGCCGCGCTTGAGGGTGATGTGGGCGCTGTGCGCCCAGCCCTTGAAGCGGTCGACCGCATAGGTCAGGCCGGACGTGGTTTCGGTGAGGTAGGGCGTGTCGATCTGTTCCACGTTGCCCAGGCAGACGATCTTGGTGCCGGGGCCGGCGCGGGTGATCAGGGTCTTCATCTGCTTGGGCGTGAGGTTCTGCGCCTCGTCCAGGATCAGCCAGCGGGTCAGGAAGGTGCGGCCACGCATGAAGTTGAGCGAACGGATCTTGATCCGCGAGGCCAACAGGTCGTTGGTCGCCGCGCGGCCCCAACTGCCGCCGTCCTGGGTATTGGGCATCAGCACTTCGAGGTTGTCGGTCAGTGCGCCCATCCACGGCGTCATCTTTTCCTCTTCGGTGCCGGGCAGGAAGCCGATGTCCTCGCCGACGCTGACCGTCGCGCGGGTCATGATGATCTCGCGGTATCGCTGCTGGTCCATGGTCTGCGCCAGGCCGGCGGCCAGCGCCAGCAGGGTCTTGCCGGTGCCGGCGGTACCGAGCAGGGTGACGAAGTCGATGTCCGGGTCCATCAGCGCGTTCATCGCGAAATTCTGTTCGCGGTTGCGTGCGGTGATACCCCACACCGCATGCTGTTGGCTGCGGTAATCGTCGACGATCTGCAGCTCGACGAAGCCGTCGTCGACCCGGGCGACCCGGAATTCCGCTTCATCGTCGCCGGGCAGGTAGACGAACTGGTTCGGGAACCATTCGTCCTCGTCGAGACGCGCGAGCCTGTAGAACGTGCGACCTTTCTCGGTCCACGATTTCAATCCGTCGCTGTAACGCTGCCAGAAGTCCTCGGGCAGCGCGGCGGCGCCGGTGTAGAGCAGGCTGAAATCGTCCAGCGCGCGGTCGTTTTCGTAGTCTTCCGACACGATCCCCGCGATCGACGCCTTGATCCGCAGATTGACGTCCTTGGAGACGAACACCACCGGCACCGCGGGCTCCTGCTCGCGCAGCACCAGGATCGCGCCGAGGATCTGGTTGTCGGGCATCACCGCGCCGAAGCGCTTGGCCGAATCGAAACTGCCGGTCTGGAAGCGCAGTTTGCCGATGCTGTCGGCAGCGCGCAGTTGCAGGCCCTTGGGCCGCGAGAGTGTGAGACCGGACGCGATCTTGTCGGTGCCGTGGGCTTCGATCAACTCGTTGAGGAAGCGGCTGACCTGGCGTGCATTGCGGCTGGCTTCGGAAGTGCCTTTCTTGGCGTTGTCCAGTTCCTCGATCACCTGCATCGGCAGGAATACATCGTGCTCCTCGAACTTGAACAGGGCGGTGGGGTCGTGCATCAGCACATTGGTGTCGAGAACGTAGATGCGCTTGCCTTTGGTCATCATGCGTATGCGCTACCGGTTGCGGGAGTCGTGGGGGAATAGGTCGTGCGATGGGTCGCAAGGAATCGCGGGCGAACGAAAACCACCGCGGCCCGTCTGGCGGGGCGATGGCCGGCGTTGCGGAGACATCGGGTCACTGCGCCTGGGCCGCCTTCAGCGCGTCGAGAACCGCCTGGGCATGGCCGGGCACCTTCACGCCGCGCCATTCGGCGGCGAGCCTGCCTTTGGGGTCGATCAGGAACGTGCTGCGCACGATGCCCAGCACCTTCTTGCCGTACATGTTCTTTTCGTGGATCACGTCAAAGGCGTTGCACAGCGCTTCGTCGCCGTCGCTCACCAGCAGGAAGTCGAACCCCTGTTTCGTGCAGAAATTCTGGTGCGATTTGATCGAATCGCGCGATACGCCGAGGACCGTGGCGCCGAGCTTGGCGAACTTCGGCAGCAGGG
>JAIMKJ010000001.1:0-9834 GCA_020692565.1 Thermomonas sp. | reverse complement strand
TTCGGTAGTGCAGCCCGGGGTGGAATCCTTCGGGTAGAAATACAGCGCCAGCCACTGCCCGGCGTAGTCGGAGAGTCTGGCGGTGCTGCCGTCCGAAAGCGCCAGGGGCAGGGCGAGGGTGGCCTTGGGCAGTGCTTTACCGGCTTCGGTCATCGTCAGAACTTCATCGGGTCCATGATGGCGTCCAGGTTCAGGTGGTCGCAGAACTCGAGGAAATCGTCGCGCAGCGCCGCGATGTGCATGTCCGCCGGGACGCCGATGGTGACCTGCGCGGAAAACATGTCGGCGCCGGTCTGCATCGCGCGGTAGCGGGCGCAGTGCAGACTTTCGATGGTGATGCCCTGGCGGTCGAAGAAGTCCGCCAGTTGATAGAGGATGCCGGGCTTGTCGGCGGCCACCACCTCCACCACGTAGGGCAGCAGGTTCGACTGGATCGGCTTGGGGCCGGTGCGATACCAGATCAGCTTGATGCCTTCCTCGCGCTCCAGCCGGGTGAGCATGGCTTCGAGTTTGGCGATGGCGTCCCACGGGCCGACCGCGAGGGCCGTGACCGAGACGTCGCGACCGACGGTGGAGAGGCGCGAGTCGACAAGATTGCAGCCACTGTCGGCGATCCGCCGGGTCACCAGCAGGAGCGGCGACTGCGGATGCGTCGTATAGGCGTTGATCAGCAGGTAGTTCTCGTTCGGCGCTGGTCGGGCGGCGGCGGTATCTGAATCGGTCAAGGTGGGGTCCGCTGCGAGGGAAGTGTTGCGAAGTGGTTCCGGGATTGTCCTGGCGAGGGCGTTCCTGAGAAGTCCGCTCGCGCACTGCGCGGTACGGACGGCCACCAGCATACTTGGCGGCGGTTTCGGCCCGCAAGCAAACTCGGCGACCATTGCCGCCGATCTGGTCCGGCTGTGCTTGCTGGAGCATATGCAATACCGCAAGTGGTTGATTCACATGGTGCGGGATGTGATGCGCGCCAATCGGCCGGAGCGCGACCGATATCCCGCTCACGTTCGCGAAGGATGGAGTGTTCAGACCTTCCCAAGTAACATCCGGCTGTTACGGCGCCGCCCCGGCCGCGCCGCCCTCCAGTTCCCTCCGTCATTCCAAGGCATTCGCGTGCATCTGTCCGGCAGTATCACTGCGCTGGCTACGCCGTTCATGGCGTCCGGCGACCCCGTTGGCGAACTCGACCTCCAGGCGTGGGATCGCCTGCTCCGATCTCAGATCGAAGCCGGCACCCAGGGCGTGGTGGTGGCGGGATCCACGGGCGAGGCCAATGCCCTGAGCGATGGCGAATACGACACCCTGCTGCGCCGCGCAGTGGCTCTGGTGGCCGGACGCATTCCGGTTCTGGCCGGCACCGGGCTGCCGAATACCGCGAAGACCATCGCACTGACCCGCCGTGCCGCCGCCTGTGGCGCCGATGCCGCGCTGGTGGTCACGCCGGCATATGTCCGCCCCACGCAGGCCGGCCTGATCGCGCATTACCGCGCGGTGGCCGACGACGGCGGGCTGCCGGTGGTCCTCTATAACGTTCCGGGCCGCACCGGCTGCGATCTGCTGCCGGCGACCGTGGCCGCGCTGGCGTCGCATCCGCGGATCGTGGCGATCAAGGAGGCCCGCACCGAACCTGAGCGCATGGCCGAGCTGCTCGCCTTGGGGGCGCCCACGTTCGCGGTCCTGTCCGGCGACGACCCCACCGCCGCCCGCGCCATGCTCGCCGGCGCCGGCGGTTTGATTTCGGTGGCCTCGAACGCGCTGCCGACAGCGATGCGCCGGCTCTGCGATCTGGCCCGCGGCGGTCTGCGCGTGAAGGCCGAAGCCCTGGACGCCGAATTGCAGCCGATCTTCGATTTCATGGGCATCGAACCCAACCCGATTCCGGTCAAGGCGATTCTGGCCCGCCAAGGCTACGGCCACGGCCTGCGCCTGCCGCTCACCGATCTGTCGCCGGACCATGCCGCGGCCGCCGATGCCATCGTCGCCCGGATCGCCGGGATCGAGCGCGCCGCCGCCATGCCTGCCGATCGCATCGCACGCGCGGGCTGAGCGCTGAAACGCCCACGCCGCACATCGTTCACCAGGCCACGCGCCCGCACCGTTTTTTTCAGGAGACCCCATGTCACCGATCCGTTCGAACTTCCGTCATGCCTTTTCCCGCGCCGCGATGGTCGCGATCCTCGTCGCGTTGTCCGTCGCCGCGCTCGGCACCTCGGGCTGCAGTCTGTTCCGCAAGAAGGACTATTACTCGCTGGACACCGACAAGCGTCCGCTGGAATTCCCGCCGGCGTTCGATACCGCCGAGGCGGAACGCAGCCAGGCGACGACCGCCAGCGGCTCGGTCTCGCGCTCGTCGTTGCCTTCAGGCGATCCCTCGGCGCGCGCACTGGCTTTCGGCGTCGCTGGCGATCGTGCCGCCACGTTCTCGCGGGTCGGCGAAGCACTGGCGGCCACGCCGGGGCTGACCATCGCCAGCCGCGCGCAGCTGTTGGGCGCTTTCGATGTCGACTACGAAGGCCAGAAGTTCCTGGTCCGCATCACCGAAGCCGACGGTCGCAGTACGGTGTCGGCAGTCGATCCGCGCGGCCTGCCGGCCGACAACGACAGCGCCGCGAAACTGATCGCAGCGATGAAGACGGCGCTCGGCGGCAACTGACGCCAACGCATCCTCGCAAAGCGAAACGGGCACCGCGAGGCGCCCGTTTTCGTTGACGGAAGGCCGCAGCCGTGGGAAGCCGTAAGCGGGCGGGCGGCTCAGCGCTCCAGCAACGGCAATTTGTCGGGCTTGCCCTCCCAGTCCTTGGCGTCGGCCAGTGCGTCCTTGCGGGTGGTGATGACCGGCCAGGCGGCGGCCAGTTCCTTGTTCAGAGCGACGAAGGCCTCCTGGCCGGCCGGGACGTCGTCTTCGGGGTAGATCGCGTTGATCGGGCACTCCGGCTCGCACAGGGTGCAATCGATGCACTCGTCCGGGTCGATCACCAGAAAGTTCGGGCCTTCGTGGAAGCAGTCGACCGGGCAGACCTCGACACAGTCGGTGTACTTGCACTTGATGCAGTTTTCGGTGACGACGAAAGGCATGGTTCGACCCGGAAGGCGAGGAGTGCCCAGTGTAAAGCGAGCCGGGCAGAAGGAGAAACCGGTCATGTCGCTGTGTCCATCGACGGCGTCCGGGCAGTGATGCATGCGCATCGCGGCACGGCCTGCGGTCGGGACTCGCGATAGGGACTCGCGATAGGGACTCGCTGCAGGCCAGAGCCGATCCACGCGGCCGTACCGAACCCGGTTCGAACCTTCGGGAGCAGTTAAAGACAAAAAAGAAAGCCCGCGTCTTCGACGCAGGCTTCGGTATGGCGCTCCCTACGGGATTCGAACCCGTGTTTTAGCCTTGAGAGGGCCACGTCCTGGGCCTCTAGACGAAGGGAGCATGAAACTTCGCTTGAGATATTTCGTTTGCAGCGTGTTCGTTCGGAACCTGTTTTTCGGGTGCTTGCTGATGGCGAGCAAGCCTGCATCGGGCCGGCTTTGAAGCATTCGAATGCGAGGGCCGGCAAGCAGTGTTCGGTGGCCGCGGGGACCGCGGCCGAACGGGCAGGGCCGACAGGCTGTTAGTATAGCGGGTCTACCGGCGTCCTGACCAATTCCGGCCCGCCGTGCACACCACCTCCGAGCGCCGATGACCGACCCTTCATTTCTGCCGACCGCACCGCGCACCATTCCCCGCGATCAGCACGCGATTTCGCGCAAGGACATCAGTCCCAGCGCGCTGCGCGTGCTCTATCGGCTGCATGAAGCCGGATACGGCGCCTACCTGGTCGGTGGTGCGGTACGCGATCTGCTGCTGGGCGAGCACCCGAAGGACTTCGACGTGGCCACCGATGCCACGCCCGAACAGGTCAAGCACCTGTTCCGCAACTGCCGATTGATCGGTCGCCGCTTCCGGCTGGCGCACGTGGTCTACGGCCGCGAGATCATCGAAGTGGCGACGTTCCGCGCCAACAGCGACGACGGCAGCGGCGACCGCGAGCAGGACGAAGACGGCCGGGTGCTGCGCGACAACGTCTACGGCACCATCGAGGACGATGCGATTCGCCGCGACTTCACCGCGAACGCGCTGTATTACGCGATCGCCGATTTTTCGGTGCGCGATTACCTCGGCGGTTTCGAGGACGTCAACAACCGGGTGATGAAACTGATAGGCGACCCGGAGACGCGTTACCGGGAAGATCCCGTGCGCATGCTGCGCGCGGTGCGCCTTGCGGCGAAGCTGCGCTTCGGCATCGACCCGCCCAGCGCCGATCCGATTCCCCGCCTGGCGTCGCTGTTGAAAGAGGCGTCGTCCGCGCGCCTGTTCGAAGAATGCCTGAAGCTGTTCCTCTCCGGTCATGCCGAAGCCAGCTTCCTCGGCCTCGAAGCCCACGGCCTGCTGCCGGCCCTGCTGCCGGAGACGGCGGTCGCGCTGGCCTCGAACCGCAACGGTGCGCTGCGGCGGATGCTGCTGGAAGGCCTGCGCGCCACCGATGCCCGTATCGCCGCCGAGGAGCCGGTGTCGCCGGCGTTCCTGTTCGCCCTGCTGCTGTGGCCGGCCTATTGCCGCACCCTGGCGATGTTGCAGGCGCAGGGCATGCATGTCGCCGAAGCCGAGCGTCATGCCGCCGACCGCGTCACCGTGCACCAGCTCAATACCGTGGCGCTGCCGCGCAGGTTCTCGTTGCCGATGCAGGAAATCTGGTTGATGCAGGCGAGGTTCTCGCAGCGCCAGCGCAAACGCGCGGTGCGGATGCTCGCGCACCCGAGGTTCCGCGCGGCCTACGATTTCCTGCTGCTGCGCCAGGTGGCGTCGGACAGCCATGCCGAAGACATCGCGTTCTGGGCCGAAGCCCAGCACGATCCCGAGCATGCGCTGGCGGTGGCCGCACTGCGTCCGGTGTTGGCCGAAGAGGAGGCCGCGGCCGATGCGCGCGGTCCGCGCCGCCGCCGTCGTCGGCCGGCGGCGGCCGGGCATTGAGTTTCCCGGGCAGCGTATCCGTGGCCGTACCTCCGGTGATCGCGCGGCGCGACCCGGTCGTCGCCTATGTCGGTCTTGGCGGCAATGTCGGCGAAAGTCTCGCGGTCATGCGCGCGGCCGTGCACAGACTGATGACCGTTCCGCGCAGCCGCTTGCTGGCGGTGTCGCGGTTCTACCGCACGCCCGCCTGGGGTCAGACCGATCAGGCGGACTTCGTCAACGCCGTCGCTGCGATCAAGACTGCGCTTCCGCCGCGGGTGCTGCTGGACGAGCTTCTCAGCATCGAACGCGATTTCGGCCGCGAACGCGCTGCCGACGGCAGCGGCCGTTGGGGGCCGCGGACACTCGATCTCGATATCCTGCTGTACGCCGATGACCGGATCGATCTGCCGGGCCTGCGTCTGCCGCATCCGCATCTGCACGAACGCGCGTTCGCGCTGATGCCGCTGCTCGATCTGGTCGACGACATCGAGATCCCCGGCCGCGGCAGCGCAAGGCGGGCGCTGGCGGGGGCCGAACGGGGCGGAATCGCACTGCTGCCGGAACGCTGAAGCACCGGAAACGGCCTGCCGCAACCTGCTAGGCTTAGCGCCCTCCGGCCTCTTCCCCCGGCCCAATCCTGGATGCATATGGCCTTTCGCGAAGACAAGCCCTGGACCGTGCCGGCGTTGGCGGATGCCAAGCGCGACGGCCGCAAACTGGCGATGCTGACCGCCTACGACGCGGTATTCGCCCGCGTCCTCGACCGCAGCGGCACCGATCTGATCCTGGTCGGCGACTCCCTGGGCATGGTGGTGAAAGGCCACGGCTCGACGCTTCCGGTGACGGTCGACGACATCGCGTATCACACGGCCGCGGTCGCCAGCGGCCTGCAGCGTGCGCTGCTGATCAGCGATCTGCCGTTCCAGGCCGATGCCACGCCCGAACGCGCGCTGGATGCCGCCACCCGTCTGCTGCAGGCCGGCGCGCAGATGGTCAAGCTCGAAGGCGCGGGTCCGCACAAACTCGACGTCATCCGTTTTCTCGTCGAACGAGAGATTCCGGTCTCCGCGCATCTCGGCCTGACGCCGCAGTCGGTGCTGCGTTTCGGCGGTTTCAAGGTGCAGGGGCGCGAGGCGCTGGCCGCCGCGAAACTGCGCGAAGAGGCGCAAGCGGTGGCCGATGCCGGCGCCTCGCTGCTGGTGCTGGAATGCGTGCCGACCCCGCTGGCGCAGTCGATCACCGCCGCCAGCCCCATTCCCACCATCGGCATCGGCGCCGGCCCGCACTGCGACGGCCAGGTGCTGGTGCTGCACGATTTCCTCGGACTCGACAACGGCCACCGCCGGCCGAAATTCGTCAAGGATTTCCTGGCTGAAGGCGGCTCGGTGGCCGGTGCGGTGGAGGCGTATTGCGCTGCGGTGCGCGATGGGTCGTTTCCCGATGCGCAGCACGCATATCAATAAGTATCCCAATCAGGTGTCCCGCGGATCATGATCGAAACCATCACCGAACTCGGCCATCTGCGCGAACGCATCCTCGGCTGGCGCCGCGAGGGGTTGCGGATCGGTTTCGTGCCGACCATGGGCAATCTGCATGCGGGCCACTATTCGCTGGTCGAACTGACGCGACAGCACGCGGACCGGATTATTTCCAGCGTCTTCGTGAACCCGACCCAGTTCGGGCCGAACGAGGACTTCACCCGCTACCCGCGCACGCCAGAAGCCGACACCAGCGGGCTCGAAGCCGCCGGCTGCGACGCGCTGTGGCTGCCGACGGTGGAATCGATGTATCCATTCGGTGTCGATCTTGCGGTGCGCATGCGCGTGCCGGGCGTGGCCGACGTGCTGGAGGGCGCGCATCGTCCCGGGCATTTCGACGGCGTCTGTACCGTGGTCGCGCGGCTGTTCAATCAGGTGCAGCCCGACCTGGCCGCGTTCGGCAAAAAGGATTTCCAGCAACTCGCGGTGATCCAGCAGATGGTCACCGATCTGGCCTATCCGCTGACGTTGCTGCGCGGCGAGATCGTGCGCGAGCCCGACGGGCTGGCGATGAGTTCGCGCAATCAGTATCTGAGCGCGGAAGATCGCGTGATCGCCGCCGAGATCCATCGCACGCTGCTGGAGATGCGTGCGCAGTTGCGGGCCGGCGTGTCGCGGATTTCTGTCGAAACCGGCGCCGCCATCCGTCTGGGCGACGCCGGATTTTCGGTGGATTACGCCGCGATCCGCACGCCGGATCTGGCTGCGCCCGAAGTCGAGCCTGCGCGTTACACCGCACCCGGCCCGCGCGTGGCGCTGATCGCGGCGCGTCTTGGCCGCACGCGGCTGATCGACAATCTGGAATTCGATCTCGGCTGATGCGTCGGCTGCCGACGATCCGGTGTCCGACGAAGGTGCGTGTGAGGTCGATGCGATGCTGATGCATGTATCGCGGACGCTGCAGACAAGTCCTGCGATGACCCGTTTCCAGGCATCGGATCCAGCGCATGTCCGAACCCTTTTCCGTCGATACGTTCTGGTGTCTGCAGGTTCGCGCCATATCGCAGTTCGCCGGGACAGGGACGCGCGATCCGCGCCTTGACTTCGTTTGCATGGCGATGTGCGCCGACGATCTGGCAAGATGCGGCATCGCGCACGCAACGCTTACGAGCCCGACATGACCGACAAGAGCCCTTCCGCTTTCGACGCGCTGCATCCGCACGCGGAACGCCTGCGACATTCGCCGATCCCGGATCTGATCGCCATCGATGCCGGGCGTCCGCAGGATTTCGCCGTTCGCGCAGGCCCGCTCTACGCCAGCTTCGCGCGCCAGCATTACGACCGTGCTGCGCTGGATGCGTTGTTCGATATCGCCGAAACCGCCGATCTGGCTTCCGCCCTGCGGCGGCTGTTCGATGGCGACATCGTCAATGTCACCGAAGGCCGCGCTGCCCTGCACACGGCATTGCGCAGCGATCTTTCCGGCGCTGCGCACGTGCGCGAGGCCACGGCGCAGGCGCGCGCCGCGCGTGCGCGCATGGCGACGATGATCGAGGAACTCGACGCTTCCGGCGTGACCGATGTGGTCAGTGTCGGCATCGGCGGTTCCGATCTCGGTCCGCGGCTCGTCGCCGATGCGCTGCGCGATGCCGGAGGCGGCCGGCGTCCGCGTGTGCATTTCGTCTCCAATGTCGATGGCAACGCGGTGCGGCGCACGCTGTCGCAGCTCGATCCCGCGCGCACTGCGGCGATTCTGATCTCCAAGACCTTCGGTACCCAGGAGACGCTGCTCAACGGCACCGTGGTGCGCGACTGGCTGCGAAACGATGCCCGCGTGTATGCGGTGAGCGCGAACGTGCAGCGCGCGGCCGCATTCGGCATCGACGAAAGCCGTATCCTGCCGATGTGGGACTGGGTCGGGGGGCGTTATTCGCTGTGGTCGGCGGTGGGGTTTCCGATCGCGCTCGCCATCGGTATGGACGGCTTCGAACGGCTGCTCGCGGGCGCCGCGGACATGGATGCCCACGCACTGGCGACGCCGCTGCGCGACAACGTCGCGGTCTGGCATGCGTTGACCGCGATCTGGAACCGCAATGCGATGCATGCGGGCAGTCAGGCGGTCTTGCCGTACGACGAACGCCTGCGCCTGCTGCCGAATTATCTGCAGCAGCTGGTGATGGAGAGTCTCGGCAAATCCGCGCGACTCGATGGTGCCGTGCTGACCGGCCACACCGTGCCGGTCTGGTGGGGCGGGGCGGGTACCGATACCCAGCACAGTTTTTTCCAGGCGTTGCATCAGGGCACCCAGATCGTGCCGGCCGATTTCATCGGCGTGATCCGCGCCGATCATGCGCATGCCGAGAATCACACCGCGCTGCTGGCGAATCTGCTGGCGCAGACCGAAGCCTTCGCCAACGGCCAGCCCAGCGACGACCCGCATCGCGCGTATGCCGGCAATCGCCCGAGCACGCTGCTGTTGCTCGATGCGCTCACGCCGGAATCGCTGGGCGCGTTGATCGCACTGTACGAACACAGCGTGTATCTGCAGTCGGTGCTGTGGGGCATCAATGCGTTCGATCAGTTCGGCGTGGAACTCGGCAAGCAGGTCGCGAGCAAGCTGTTGCCCGCACTGCAGGGCGATGCCGAGGCCGACGATCCGGTGACGCGGGCGCTGTTGGCGGAAATAATCGGACGAGACAGACTGATGAAATGAAAGGAGTGAAGTGATGTCGACCGATAAGCTTGTTGAGAGAATTGCGGACATTCAGTTCGACTGGTATGCCCGACTGTTGCCCGGAGGCATCGCGTTCGTCTTTTATGTCTATTTGTCCGGTCATCCGCTCGACTATACCTTTCCGCACTTGTTCGCCTGTTTCGCGCTGGCGTATCTCATCGGTCATGCGGTACAGCCGCTCAGTGGTCTGCTGATTTGGCTGTTGCAACGATGGATCAAGAGCGATCAGGCCTTATACAGACGATATAAGCAGCAGTACGGGCGCGATCATCTCTCCTCCCTCGTCAACAAGGCGTACTCGGAAGCGACGGGCATGTTCTCGGCAGCGCTGCTGATCGTAGGTGTGATGGTGTTCCTGGGGCAATACAGCCGTTATCCCGCGTTGCTGGCTGCGTATTTTTCTGCGATGGGTGTCGAGCGCGTCTATGCCAGGAGCCGGAAAATAGCTGATCTGCAGGTAGTCCTGGCGTCTCCGCCGGCGCCGCCTGACGCAAAAATTCCGTAGCGAGGGTAAAGCGAGGGTAGCTTGCCGTCGGCAATGCGCAGGATGGATTTCCTTGCAGCCAGAGTGGCTCGATTCAAAGGCTTTCGCTTAGTTTCGGTGGCGTCGCAACGCCCACTCGACGTGTTCGCGCACCATCGCA
>JAIMKJ010000053.1:2759-24817 GCA_020692565.1 Thermomonas sp. | reverse complement strand
CTACGCAGCCTTCAGTGTGTTGCATCGACCGATTGAATCCGCCTTACTTTCTTGACTCGCGCCTATGGCGCTCGCCCTTCGGGCCGGCTTCGCCGTTCGCGCCGCACGCGGCGCAGTGCGACAAAGAAAGTGTGACGCGTCAGCGCGGAAGCTCTGCAGTTGCTCTTTGATGGGTATCGCTACGCTCAACCCATCCTACTCACTGCAGTTTCTCTGTAAAGCAGATCCCTCGCTGCGCTCGGGATGACACGAATCAGGGATGAAAGCTGGATCCCGGCTTGACCAGCCTTCGGCTGTTGAAGACCGCCGGGACGACGGCCGAAAAACCCAACCATGACGGCGGAATCGCCTTCGGCAACTCCGCCGTACGAAATCACCGCCCGCCACGCACCTGGATGAACTCAAGAAACTCCGCACGCGTCCGCGCATCCTCGCGAAACGTGCCGAGCATCTTCGACGTGACCATGCTGACCCCACGCTTGTGGATGCCGCGCGTGGTCATGCACTCGTGCGCGGCCTCGATCACCACGCCGACGCCGCGCGGCTGCAGCGCGTCCTCGATGCAGCGCGCGATCTGCGCGGTCATCTTTTCCTGGACCTGGAACCGGCGGGCGTAGGCTTCGACCACGCGCGCGAGCTTGCTGATGCCGACCACGCGACCGCTGGGCAGGTAGCCGACGTGGGCCTTGCCGATGATCGGCGCCATGTGGTGTTCGCAGTGGCTCTCGAATTCGATGTCGCGCAGCACGACCATTTCGTCGTAGCCGCCGACCTCCTCGAACGTGCGCTTGAGGTAGTCCTCGGGGTCCATCGCGTAGCCGCTGAACCAGTCCTGGTAGGCCTTGGCGACGCGCTTGGGCGTATCGAGCAAGCCTTCGCGGGTCGGGTCGTCGCCGGACCAGCGCAGCAGGACACGCACCGCGTCTTCGGCCTGGGTGCGGCTGACGCCGTGACGATGGTCGTCGGTCGGCGGCGCGTCGTGGGCGTGGGTGGCGGCGGCATGAGCCGTTTCGTCGTGGTCGGCGGAGCACATGATGGGAGTCTCGGTAGGGGAACGGAGATGGTAACGCGGCAGGCAGTCGCTTACCGCGATGTCTACGGAAGGGGGCGCGCCGCGGATGCAGGCCGGAGCGCGCGCAGCCGCGCCTCCAGGCCGGAATCGCGCCAGGTGCGGCGTTCCAGGGCGCGATCCAGCGCCTCGGGTTTCGCCCACAGCGACACACGGCGGCGCGCGCGGGTGAGCGCGGTATACAGCAGTTCGCGCGAGAGTACGCGCGCGTCGGCGTCGGGCAGGATCAGGAATACGCTGTCGAATTCCGAACCCTGCGCCTTGTGGACGGTGGTGACGTAAGCGGAGGCGTGCGCGGGCAATTGCGCCGGTCGCCACGCGCGCAGGCCCTGGGCGGTGTCGAACCACACCGCGGCGTCGCCCTGCGCGTCGCGCCAGACCACACCGAGGTCGCCGTTGTACAGGCCGTGACGCTCGCTGTTGGCGGCGATCATCAGCAGCCGCCCGTGGAAGTACGGCGTGCGTGCGCCGAGTTCGGCCGCGCACCATGCATTCCAGTGCTCGGCGCCGAACGGTCCGCGCCGCAGCGCGGTGAGTACCCGCAGCGCGGGCGCACGCGACAACGCCTGCTGCGGATCGTCGGCATCGCGCACGGCCGCATAGGCCGGCAGCGCTTCGAGGCGCAGGGCGTCGGCCAGCGCGCCGGCATCGCCGTGTCGCCAGACCAGGGTCCGATCATCGCCACGCAATCGCGCGAACACCGTGTCGCGATCGCCCTGCTGCATGGCTTCGGCCAGCGCCTGCAGCGCGACCGCATCGGCCTGCCGCCAGCCGCGCAGCAGATGCACGCGCGCGCCGGCCAGCGGTGCCGTCTCCGTGCCCGATGGGCCAGCGCGCGACGGCACCGGCATGCCGAGCATCGCGGCGGCGAAGTCCGCATCCTGCGCCGGCAGCGCGAGTCCGTCGCCGCAGGCCGCGCACAGGCCGCCGAGCACATCGCCGGCTTCGACCGCGGGCAATTGATCGGGATCGCCGAGCAGCACCAGCGTCACGTGCGCCGGCACCGCAGCGACCAGTTTCGCCATCAGCGGCAGATCGACCATCGATGCTTCGTCGACGACGACCACCTCGTACGGCAACGGATGCGCGGGATCGTGGCGGAACGACACCCGCCCCGGCTGCGTGCCGAGCAGGCGATGCAGGGTGCGCGCCTGCCGCGGAATGGCGTCGGCGATGTCGGTGTCCAGGCGGCCGGCGGCGAGATCGGCGCGGACCACGCCGTCGATCGCTTCGCCCAGCCGCGCCGCAGCGCGTCCGGTCGGCGCGGCCAGCGCGATCCGCGGCGGCGGCGCGCTGCGCGACTGCGCGGCAAGCAGTTGCAAGGCAAGCAGCCGCGCCACCGTAGTGGTCTTGCCGGTGCCGGGGCCGCCGGTGATCAGCAGCAGGCGACGGCGCAGCGCCATTGCCACCGCCAACGCCTGACGGTCGATGCCATCGTGCGCCGCCGCGTGATCGGGCAGGCACAGACGACGGAGCGCCGACGACAGCGCGGCCGTGTCCCCAAGGTCGGTGGTGATCTGCGCGCGACGATGCAGCGATTCGGCCAGGGCCTGTTCGTAGCGCGCGTAACGCCGCAGCGCGATGCGTCCGTGCGCGTACGCCAGTAGTACGCCCGGGTCTCCTGCGTCGTCCGCGTGCGCGACGCAGGCGCTGGCGTCGAGCGCAGCGGTCCAGTCGTCGGTCTCCGGCAGTTGCGCGCTGGTGCCCAGCGCATCCAGCAATCTGTGCGCATCGGTCAGCGCGAAACTGCTGTGGCCCAGCGCGACCGCACGCATCGCCAGCGCGCCGGCCAGCGCGACCGTCGCGGGGGCGTGGAGACGCTCGCGCAACAACGCGGCGAAGGCGGCATCGATGTCGCGCAGCGCGCCTTCGGCCTGCAGCCGCAGCAGCGCGCGCGCGGCGATGGCGTCGGGATGGGTCGCGGGCAGCGTCGCGCTCATCGCCGATCCTCCGCCGATGCGCCGTCGAACAGCGCATCCAGCGCCGACAGCAGGGCCGGCGACACCGGATCGATGTGCACGCCGCTTCGCGAAACATCGGCATCGACTGCATCGTCCTCGCGCAGATCGATCCCGCGCAAAAACAGATACACCGCGCCGCCGAGGTCGCGCGCATCGTCGTAGTCGGCGCCGCGCCGCAGCTTCAGCCAGCGGCGCAGCGCGACCAGATAGATCAGATACTGCAGATCGTAATCCTGGTGTCGGATCGCGCGGCGCAGGCTGTCCGGGTCGTAGCCGGGCAGGCGATTGGTCTTGTAGTCGAGCACGTAATGACGGCCGGCGGCGTCGCGATACACCAGATCGATGAAGCCGTGCATCAGTCCGTCCAGCGTCATCTGCGCGGGTTTGCGCGCGCGCGGGTAGCCGTGCGCGTCGAGCAGCGCATACACGGCATCGATGCGCGTCGGCCGCAGGCGGAAATGGAAGGCCATCTCGCGGATCTGCATCGACGCCGGCAGCGTGCACAGACGCACATCGCCGGGCAATCGCGCATTCAGCGCGCGCGACACCAGTCGCGCGGTCTGCACCAAGTGCGCGGGCGTCGCTGCCAGCCCCTGACGCAGCAGCGCGCGTTCCAGCGGTTCGCGTTGGCTGTCGGGCCAGCGATCGTCGAGCAGCGTCGCCTGCGCGTCGGCATCGCGTCGCCATGCGTCGGCGTCGGCGGTCTCCAGCACCGCATGCACGGCATTGCCGAACGCGGTGCCGCCGAGGCTCGCGGCTTCCGCCTCTTCGTCCGGAATCGCGATCGACTCGTCCTCCGCGCCGCGCATCGGTTCGACGTCCTCGCTGTGGACATGCAGCGATGAAAAGCTGTGCAGACGCGCATCGCCGGTGAAGCGTCGACGCGCTTCGCGGACCGGCGGCGATGGTGCGGGCACGGTGCCGCGATTTGCGACTTCGGCGACAGCGCGCGCGATGGCGGCCGGCAGCGCGGCCGTATCGATATCGCGCACCGCGATGCCGCTGTCCTGAGCCGACAGCGCGTCGAGCCGGGCGCGCATGCCCGCAGCGTCCAGCGTGTCGGCCTTGCGGCCCATGCGCGCACCGTCGTGCAGCAGCCAGTGCAGCGCGCTGTCCTCGGTGCTGCCGTTGCGGCTCCACACCGCGTGGATCGCGTATCTGGCGCGGGTCAACGCGACGTACAGCAGGCGCTGCGCTTCGGCGTCGTCCTCGTCGTCGGCGAGTTTTTTCGCATTGATGTCGGGCGACGCCGGCAGTGCCTTCGCCACCCACGCACGCGCCGGACCGGCCGCATCGAGATGGAAATCGTGGACCCGCAGCGACGATGGCGGCGGCTCGCTCGACCGCGCCACGAACGGCAGCACCACCACCGCGTATTCCAGGCCCTTGGCCTTGTGCATGGTGGTGATCTGGATCAGTCCGGCATCGGCTTCGAGACGCAGCTGGCGACTGTCGTTCTCGCGGGTGCTGGCGTCGGCCTGCGCGGCGAACCAGCGCAACAGTTCGGCCGGGCCGTGATGCTGCGGCGCCTCGGCCTGCAGCAGCTCAAGCAGATGCAGCAGATCGGTGAGCCGGCGCGCGCCGCCGATCTCGCCCAGCCAGCGCGGCGCGGCCTGTCGCGCGAACGGCAGCAGCGCGGGCAACGGGCCGCGGCTGCGCCAGAGCGCGGCGGCGCGGTCGAAGTCGTCGATGGTGCGTGCCGAGCGCTGCGTATCGCTGTCGAAGGCCTCGATCGCCGCGGCGTCGAAGCCCAGCAATGGCGTCGCCAGCGCGGCGCGGAACAGGCCCGGGCTGCCGGGTTCGGCCAGCGCGCGCAGCACGGTCTGCAGCATGCCGGCGGCTTCGCTGTCGAATACGCCATCCTTGCTGAGCAGTGCCGCCGGCAAACCGGCGACGGCCAGCGCGCGATGCATGCGCAGCGCCTCGTCGTTGCTGCGCGTGAGCACCGCGATGTCGGACGGCCGCAGCGGCTCGCCGCGCAGCGTGGCGTGCGCGAGCAGATCGGCGATGGCGGCCACCCCGGTGGCGCACAGCAGCGGCAGTTCGTCTTCCTTGCCGCGGAAACCCTTGTAGGCGTTCGACGATGCATGCTGGGTCTTGTCGGGCGCGGGCGGCGGCAGCCAGTGCAGGGTCAGTGCGGGCACGGGCGCGTCGCCGATGAGTAGGTCAGCGTCCGTCGCGCTGCCCGCTGCGCGCAGCGGGTGGAACTCGATCCGCGGATCGCGGAACGGCTGCGCGTGCGCGGTGAAGACCGTCTCCAGCGCCTGCAGCACCGCGGGCCGCGAACGATAGTTGGCATCGAGCGCGTACTCGCCCGCAGGCCCGCCCGCCGCGGCCAGCCGGCGCACGCGGTCGCGCGCGCGCAGATACGTCGCCAGATCGCCGCCGCGGAACCGGTAGATCGCCTGTTTGGGATCGCCGATCAGGCACAGCAGTCGTTGCTCCGGATCGGCCGCGTCGTGGATGCGGCTGAAGATGTCCCACTGCCGCGGGTCGGTGTCCTGGAATTCGTCGATCAGCAGCAGCGGCCAGCGTTCGGCGAGCGCCGCAGCGAACACCGGATCGTCGCTGGCGCGCCACACCGCTTCGATCAACTGATCCTGGGTGCGCTCGCCGCGAAGGTTCATTTGTGCTGCGAAACGCAACTGTGCGTCGTCGCGTAGCGCATGCAATGCGGCGGCGGCATCGGATTCGTCCGCGCACGGCAGCGTGGTGCGCGCCGGGTCGCAGAGTTTCGGCAGATCCTTCGCCAGCGCGGCGGGATGCGACCAGACCTCGCGCAGCAGCGCGTACTGCGCGGGATCGCCGTCATCACCGGCCGCGCGGCGCCACAGCTGCGCCGCGACTTCGTCCCAGGCGTCGGGCGCGCCGTCGACCAGTTCGACATCGGCCAGCAGCCCAGCGCGGAACCCGAACTCGCGCAGCGCGCGCTGGCAGAAGCCGTGGATGGTGGCGATCAGCGCTTCGTCGAGCTGCGCCAGCGCCGCGCGCAGACGGTCGCGCAGCGTGGCGGCATCGACCAGCGTACTCGCCTGCGCCAGCACCGCCGCGGCGGCATCCGCTTCGCTGTCGTCGTCGCGCGTCGCCGCGCCGTCCAGCACTTTCTGCGCCGCCAGCAGGCGTTGGCGCAGGCGTTTGCGCAGTTCCTGCGTGGCGGCGCGGGTGAAGGTCACCGCCAGCAGTTGCTGGATCGGCACGCCGCGCTCCAGCAGCAGGCGCAGCAACACCGTGACCAGTGTGAAGGTCTTGCCGGTGCCGGCGCTGGCTTCGATCAGACGCAGGCCGTGCAGCGGCAGCGCGAGGCCGAGATCGCCGCTGTCGCCGGCTGGTTGTGATCGCACGCTCACTGCGGCGTCTCCAATGCACCGAAGATCGCGCGCGCGACCGCGCCGAAATCCCGCGCGCGCGCGCTGTCGACCGCATCGAACAGTCCCTGCGGGCGGAAGGCGAGCGCGAGCCACGCGTCGGCGGATTCGCCGCGATAATCGCCGAATCCCGGCGTGAACGCCTGCTGCGCCGCGGTCCACGCTGCGGCATGATCGGGCGGTTGCTTCGCGTGGAATCTTTCGACGTAGGCCCAGCCCGCTTTCGGCGCGAACGGCAGCGGCTCGGCCTGGCCGCGGCGCCACAGCGCGAGCAGCACGGCCAAACGTGCGTGCGCGGTGGCCTGGTCGATGCCCGCGAAGGTCTGGATGGCGATCGGCGGCAGATCATCGGCCGCATCGCCGGTTTTCTTCCGGCCGCTCTTCGCTTCGCCCTCGCCCACCAGCACGGTGCGCGCGGCTGCGCCGTGCACCGACGCCAGCAGCAGGTGATCGATCCCGGCGCGCAGCCGGCGCTTGCCTTCGAGCTTGCCGGCTTCGACGATCAGCCGCAGCGGACGACCGTCGGCGTCGCGATGCACATCGTCGAAACGGAACGCCACCGGCGCCGTGGCTTCGGCGACTTCGCGCGGCGTCGACGCGGTCAGCACGGCGCGCGCTTCCGCGAGCAGCCCACGCGCCAACGGCCGTGTGTCTTCGATCAGGGCATCGCCGTCGCGACCCGGCGGCAGTTCGGCGCGCGCGCGCATGCGGCGGACGACATCGGCATCGGCCCGATCATCGTTCTGCGGATCGTCGCCTTGTTGCGGATCGTTCGCGGTCAGAGCCGCGATGACGGCGTAGCGGCGCAGCGCATCGCGGCCCTGCGGCTCGCGATCGTCGAGCGTTTCCTCGCGCGCGACCAACCGCAGCCCCAGTCGCTCCTGCAGCCACGCTTTCGCCGGATTCGCGAAGAACGCCTGCAGCGCGCTGCGATCTGGCAATTCAAGTAATTCGGGCGCATCCATCGCCAGCGGCGCGGTCACGAACGGCGGCTCGTTCGCCTGCACGGCTGCGGCGGCAGGCATCGCCCACTCCTTCCGATACGAGAACCGGCGCGGTTCGACGCCGCCATCGTCGCCCGCGCCGAACGCGCGCGGCGAGAACGGCTGCAGCGGGTGCTGCACGCACAACTGTTCGCGCACGCGCTCGCCGTGCATGCGCTCGACCGCATCCAGCAGCTCGGCGATCACCGGCGACGGCTCGCGCACGCTGCCGTCGCGCGCGTCGCGGCCGCCGTAGCTGAGATAGAACACGTCGCCGGCCGCGCACAGCAGTTGCAGGAACAGGAAGCGGTCGTCGTCGCGCACCGAGCGGTCGCCCGGATAGCGCGGCGCGCGGCCCTGGATGGCATCGACCAGGCGATTGATGTCGTCGGCCGGTTCGCGGCGCGGGTAGGCGTCGGCGTCCAGCCCGAGCAAACAGATCGCGCGGAACGGTACCGTGCGCAGCGGCACCATGCCGGCGAAGGTCACGCCGCCGGACAGCCACGGCCGATGCGGCGACGGCAATGTCAGCGCGTCGCGCAGCGCGCGGCGCACCAGCACCGCAGGCAACGCGCCCGCGTTCGCGGCTTCGCCGGCGAAATCGTCCAGCGTTTCCAGCAGCAGCCGTCGCGCCTGGGTTTCGGCCTCGTCCTGCGGCACCGGCGCCAGCGATACCTGCAACCATGCCGCCAGCCGCGCGCGCCATTCGTTCGCGGGATGCGGTTCGCGCATCCACGCGGCGAGTTCGCGAAGCCGGCGATAGAAGGCCAACGCACGGTCCAGCGTGTCGGCGTCGCCGCCTTCGAGTTCGGAATACGGCGCGATCAGATCCGCGCCAGCGACGGAAGCCTGCGCGGCGTCGCCCGCGGCGTAGCCGCTGAGCAGACGGTCGATGCCGAAGTCGAAACTGTATTCGCGCCAGCGGCCGGCCCCGGCGCGTTCGCGCGCGTGCTCGTCGTCGCCCCAACGGATACCGGCGGCGGCGAACCAGCCGTCGATGCGCGCGCGCTGCGCGGCGTCGAGCTGCAGCGCATGCGCGACGGACGGCGTCGCCAGCAGATCGCGGAAACCGCTGGCGGTGAGCGGCGCATCGGCCAGCGCCAGTACGTCGAGCAGCATCGCCACCAGCGGATGCGACTGCGCCTGCGGACGGTCGGCCAACGCGAACGGAATGAAGCGCGGATCGTCCGGCGACAGTCCGCCGAACACCGCGCGCGCCAGCGGCAGGTAATCGGCGATGTCGGGCGCCAGCACCGCGATGTCGCGCGGCTGCAGCGGCGGGTCGAAGCGGGAGTCATCCAGCAACGCGCGCAGCTGATCGTGCAGCACCTCGACTTCGCGCAGCTTCGAGTGGCAGGCGTGCAACTGCAGTGATACGTCGCCGGCATCGAACGTGGAGACGGTCGGCGCGACGCGGTCCAGCACGTCCTGCTGCAGGCGATGCAGCAGGGTGTCGCGGCCCGGCGCGACGAACAGTTCGGTCTCGCGCTGCGGCAGCACCACGTCGTAGGAAAACAGCTGCGCCACGATCTCGCGCCCGCCCGCGCCCCAGGCGGTGAGCAGCGGGTTGTCGCGCTCGGCGTCGGCCAGCGCCGCCGACAGCGAGGCGATGCCGTCGCGCTTCACGCGCTCGCGCAGCGATTCGACATCGCCCCAATATTCGGCCGAGGGCATCGGCAGATAGAAATCGAGTTCGATCCACTGCCCCACCACCGCCAGCATGTGCAGCACATCCGGCGAGACGTGGATGGTGCCGAACGCGGCGACCCGCAGCGGCAGGCCCGGCGGCGCAATGCCGGCGAAGCCCTCGGCCTCACGGTCGTGGCGCGTCAGCCAGTCGCCGAGCAGCGCGGCGCGGTGCGGGGATCCTTTCAGCCGCTGGCGCAGGCTGCGCCACAGCTGCGCCTGCCAGTCGTCGCGGCTGGCCGGGACGTTGCGCTCCCAGTCGCGCAGCCAGTCGGGGCGATAGGCCTGATAGCGGTCGTAGGCGGCGGCCAGCGCATCGGCCAGTGCGTAATGGGCGATCGCGCGTTCGCCTGCGTCGCGACGGTCATCGGCCGTGGCGCGCTGCAGATGGCGCTGTACCGGCGGCGGCAGGCCGGCGGCGTGGTCGCCCAGTAGCGCGTACAGCTGCCAGCGCAGGCGCTCGCGGTCCCAGGGCGAGGCGTCCGGCAGCGTCGGCCGCGCAGCACGCAGCAGCCGCCAGACGAATTCCGACGGCGTGCAGAGGTCGAGGTTGGCGGCGATACCATCGCGTTCGGCCAGCGCCTGCTGCAGCCAGTGGCGCAGCGCCGGCTGCGGGATCAGCACGACGTCCGCGGCGAGCGAATCGGCCACCGCCGGTGTCGCCAGCCGCGCGCCCAGATGCGCCGCCAGGCGGTCGAGGCGGTTGCCGTAGATCAGGTGGAAACGGGCGGAGGCGGTGGGCATGGGTCCGCCATGATGCCGGAGAGGGGCGGGTCTGCGCTCCGACATCATGTTCCCGTAGGAGGGGCTTCAGCCCCGAGCTTGGCTTTTGATCGGATCTGCACAGCAAAAGCTCGGGCCTGAAGGCCCTCCTACGAAAGCCCTCCTACGAAAGCCCTCCTACGAAAGCCCTCCTACGAAAGCCGTCCTACGAAAGCCGTCCTGCGAAGGCGTGCGGCGCCGCTCAGCGCTGGCCGATGGGCCCGACGAAATCCATCTTGCCCAGCGGCACGCCCGCGTGGCGCAACAGCGCGTAGGCGATGGTGCAGTGGAAATACACGTTCGGCACGACGAACGTCAGCAGGTAGCCGCGGCCGTCGAAATGCAGGTCGCCGTTGGTACGCGTGGGCATGGTCACCGCACGGTCCTCGGCGCCCTCGAACGCCGCCGCGGGCACGCTGGCGAGATAGTCGATGGCCCGCTGCAGGCGCGCGTCGAGTTCGGCGAACGTGGTCTCGGTGTCCTCGAATTTCGGGGAATCGGTGCCGGTGAGGCGCGCGGCGGCGAACTTGGCGATGTCGGTGGCGATCTGCACCTGGCGCGTCAGCGGAATCATGTCCGGCGCGAGGCGCATGCCGAGCAGGACCGCGGGATCCCAGCCGTTCGCTTCGGCGTGGGCCTGGCCCTTCTGCAGGACATGTCGCAGCCGGGTGAGGGCGCGTGCGAGCGCGGGAACGATATCGTCGTGAATGGCGAGGCTCATGCGGCGGTGCTCCGGTGCGGGGCCCGCAGTGTACGGTTCGCGCCACGCCGCCGGCAGCCCGGTTTTCTGGGCTTGATAATCGCGCAGGCGGGACAATCGCGCGAAGCCCCGCGTCGTCGCACGCGTCGACCTCTCGCGTCGATCAGAATCGCTGATCAGAATCGGCGATCGACGCTCAGATCGAGGCGATGGTCGCGGTCGCCGTCCAGCAGGCTGCGGTAGCCGAATCGAAGCGACCACGCATCGTCGAGATCGAACAATGCACCGATGCCGAGTTCGAGCCGGTCGCGCGCATGGCCCTGCGGGACGATCCGGTATTGCGGGCCGCCCAGCCAGTCGGCGTAGTACAGCGTCGCCGCGCCGCGACGTTCGAGGTCGCGCTGGTATTCGAGTCGCAGCTGGGGCGAGAACACGCCGGACGACCACTGCACGCGATAGTCCATGCGCAGGCCGAGATTGGCGGTGAGCATGCGCAGATCCTGGGCGTCGTAGCGCAGCGCGTACAGCGGATCCCCGTCTTCGACATAGCCGCCCAGCGAACCGCGCGCGCCTTCGAGGCGGCCGTAGGGCGTGAATCGCCATGCGTCCTGTCCCAGCTGCGCACCGGCAGTCACCGCAGCGAACCACTGGCGGCCGTCGCGACGGCCGCTCACGGTACCGCCGGTGGCGGTGACACTGCGCCGCAGGTCGTAATCCAGACGCTGGTAGCCGAGCAGTCCATCGAGAAAAAACACCTCCTTAGGCCGATACCCCGCGTAGGCGGCGAAGGTGTAGGCGCGCGCGTCGGCGCGGGTGTCGTCGTTGCCGACCCAGGTGCGGTCATGGCCGTAACCCACGCCCGCACCGAGCACGAACGCGCTACCGAAGCGCCGGTCGGCGCCGATGCTCAGGCCTTCTGTCTCGAAGTCCAGCGCGCTGCGGCCGGCGTGCGCATCTTGATCGCCGCTGCGCACCGTGCCCGCGACCCAGGTACCGAACAGCGCATCGGATCCACTTGCCGGCGAGTGTCCGGTGCCGCGGGCGCCGGCCTGCGCCGCCGCATCGATGCAGGACGTTCCGGGCATCGCGCCGACCGCACGCTCGCAGCTGCGCGATGCAGCGAACGTCAGTCCGTTCTGGAAACCGTTCGCGCCCGCATCTGCGCCATGCAGCCGCTCCAACCGCTGTTGGAAGTTGCCGATCTGCGCAGCCGCGAACCGGCGCGCCGTCAGCGCCTGCGCGTCGATGAGCCCGCGCACTTCGGCATCCAGCGCAGGATCGGGACGCGGTACGACGTCGAAAGCGATGGCCGCGGGCGCCGAAGTCGTCGTGCCGTTGCTCAGGGTGTAGGTCAGTGTCGCGACGCCCACGAAGCTCGGCGCCGGCACGAACGTCAGCGCGTAGCGCGCCGTCGCACCGCTGCCGACCTGGGCGATGGTCGCGGCGCCGGCATTGGCCGGGTTCAGCGACACCACCGTGGCCGCGGTGAACGGCCCGCCGCTCGCGCCCTCGGTCAGTTCGACGGTTGCGGACGTGCCCGCCAACATCGTCACCGTGCGCGAGGGTGCGACGACGGTCGGCTCGCCCACAGCGAGCGTGACGACCGTGGTGCCGGTGCCGCGGGTGGGTTGGCTGCTGTCGCTCACGTCGATGGCGAAGCTGTAACTCCGCAGCACGGTAGGCGTTCCGCTGAGCACGCCGGCTTCGCTGAGCGTCAATCCGTCCGGCAGTTGCCCACCCGCCGACAGCACGAAACGATACGGCGCGACGCCACCCTGCGCCGTCAACGTCTGGCTGTAAGGCAGACCGATGCTGGCGGTAGGCAACGTCGACGGCGACACCGCTACCGACGCGGGCAGGATCCTCACCAGCAGCAGCACCGGATCGGTGGCGGTCGCACCGGCGGTGCTGTCCGAGATCTGCAGATGCATCAGATAGTCGCCGGTCGTGGTCGGCGTGCCGGTGATCGTGAACAGACCGCTGGTGACGATTTCCGCATTGCCGTCCGGCGCGGGCGCGATGACCAGCCCCTGCGGCAACTGCAGGCCGGGCACGAGTTGCATGCCGAACTGTCCACCCCGCACCTTGAAGCCGACCCGGTAAGGCGGCGTGCCGCCGATGATCTGGACCGTGTGCGCGTATGGCGTGCCGGCGACACCGCTGGGCGGCGACGACGACGCGACCGCGGTGGTCGGTATTTCCATCCGCACGGTGCGGCGCGCAACCGCACCGTTCGCATATGTGCCCTGGATCGTGAACTCGGCGGGAAACGGATTGGTCGGCGTCCCGCTCAGCACACCGGCGGGCGTGAGCGTCAGGCCTGGCGGCAATTCGCCGTTCACGATGGCGAACTGGTACGGCCCGGTGCTGCCGGTCATGCCCAGCGCGACCGAGTACGGCACGCGGTACACGGCCAAGGGCAGGCTTGCCGGCGTGATCTGGACCGCCGGATCCAGCACGACCATCACGTAGGACTCGGTATCGGTCGCCGGCGTGCCGAGGGTCGAATCGGTCAGCGTGATCTGGAACGGGAACTGCCCGGCCTCGGTCGGCGTGCCCGACAGCAGGCCGTCGGCTTCGCCCAGACGGATCCCGTTGGGCAAGCGTCCACCGCTCACGACGTGGCGGAACGGCCCGAGTCCGCCGTTGTGGCCGACCACGTAAGTGTAGGGCGTGGCGATCGTCGCGTCCGGGATGGTGGTGTACAGCTCCAGAAACGCCGGAACGATCACGAGGCTGTAGTTGCGGGCCACGGTGGCCGTGGCAGCGTCGGTGGTGGTGAGCGTCAGCGGGAAGGTGCCCGACTCCAGCGGCGTGCCGTCGAAGCCGGCTACCGGATCGAACGTCATCCCCACCGGCAACCGCCCGCTCAGGCCCAGGGTGTAGGGCGCGGCGCCGCCGAACGTCGCCACCGGCTGCCGGTAGCGGATACCCGCCATGCCCTGTGGCAAAGACGACGGCGACAGCGACAGGCCGGCCGGCGGATTCACCTGCAGGGTGTAGGCGCGGGCTGCAAGTTGTTGGGTCGCGGAAGCCACTTCGATCACGAAAGGGAACGATCCCGCCTGATACGTCGTTCCGCTGATCAGGCCATCGCTGCTGATCGTCAATCCGGGCGGCATCGGCCCCTGGATCGCGCGGAATCGATACGGCGCCACGCCGCCCTGCGCGCCCAGTTGCAGGGAATAACCGGCGCCGAGCGTGCTGTCCGGCACGCTGGCCGGGGTGATCTCAATCGTCTGCGCCCCCGCGACGGCCGGCCATAGCGCGGTGGCGGCGCCCAGCAGGATGGCGATGCAAGCCAGCGCACGGAAGGCGACACGGCGCCAAGGGTCTGGCCAATGTGCGGACCGATTTCCGGAAAGCGAATATGCCTGCAACACCATGACAGCACCTGCGGCGAAGATCGACAGCGACCCGCGCACGATAATACTGCCGATGGCATCGCCGCCGACAACGGCACGGCCGCTGTCGGAGCAGCGGCACCGTCGGGTTGAACCTCCGGCCGGACGCCGCGTCAGTAGCGCTTTCCGACCTCCAGTCGCAGACCATGGTCGCGATCGCCGCCGCTGCCGATCAAACCGCGGTAGTCGAGCTTGAACGACCAGTCGTTGTCGGCACTGAACAGGAATCCTGCGCCCAGCATCAGACGATTGCGGTCGAAATCGCTGGAACGGGTGCGATAGAACGGGCCGGAGGGCACATCCGCGTACTGCATCGTCTGCGCGCCGTTGCCCTTGAAGTCGCGCTGGTATTCCAGACGCAACTGCGGCGAGAACGCACCCCGGTCCGTTTCGCGGCGGTAATCGATGCGCAGACCCGCGTTGCCGGTGGTGGTCTCGACGTCCAGTTCGCCGTAGGCCAGCGCGTACAGCGGATCGCCGGTTTCGGAGTAGCGGTCCAAAATCGCCTGCGAGACATCCATACGCGCGTAGGGCGTGAACTGCCAACTCCCGCGCTGGATGTCGGCGCCGGTCGATACCGAGCCGAACCACTGCGCGCCGTCGCGACTACCGTCCACGAGGCTGTCGTTCGCCCCCACATGGCGGCGCAATTCGTAGCCCAGCGACTGGTATCCCAGCAGCATGTCCACGAACCAGCGGTCACCCGGGCTGTAGCTCGCGTACAGCGCCAGCGTGAACGCGTCCGCCTCGCCGCGGCTGCCGTTGTCGCCGATGTCGCTTTCGTCGCGGCCATAACCCACGCCGCCGCCGAACGCGAACGCATCGTTGAGCCGATAGTCCGCGCCCACGCTCACGCCATCGGTCTCGAAATCGACGCTGGCGTCGCCGTTGCGCCCGTCCTGGTTGCCCGAGCGGATCATGCCGCTGGCCCAGACGCCGAACGCGGCGTTGCTGTTCCTTTCGCGCGCCTGCGGCATGGCGGCCGCGCCGGTGTCGTCGGCGCGACGCTCGCAACGGCGGCCGGGCATCGTTCCGACGTCCTGCGGGCAATACGTCTGCGTCGTCGCACTCAGGCCATTGGAGAAACCCCTGCCCTCGCCCGCACCGTGCATGCGTTCCATGCGCTGCTGGAAATTGTTGATCTGGGTAGTGGCGAAACGCTGCGCGGATTCGACCTGTGCATTCAGCAGTCCGCGCGATTCCGCATCGCGCGATGGATCCGGACGCGGTGCGACCTTGATGGCGACCGTCGCCACCGCCGAGGTGGACAATGCGTTGTCGAGCGTGAACGCCGCGGTCGCAATGCCCGCGTACCCTGCCGACGGGGTATACGTCAGCCTGTAGCGCGCACCTGCGTCGCTGCCCACCTGAACGATGGATGCGATGCCCGAATCCGCAGGCGTCAGCGTCACCAGGGTCGCCGACGTGAACGGGCCGCCGGTCGCGCCTTCGGTGAGTTCGACGTCGACCGGTACGCCCGCGATCGTATCCACCGAGCGCGATCGGGCGGTTGGGGTCGAGACGGTGGAGGTGGGATCGGCATCCTGCTCCGCTTCCGTCTGTACGCCGAGCGCTGCGGCGACTTCGGGAGGCGTGATCGGCGGGTCGGGACGCGGCGCGATATCGAACGCGATCGTCGCCGCCACGGATGTCGCGAAGCCGTTGCCGAGGGTGAAGGTCACCGCTGCGGTGCCGGCATAATCAGGCAGCGGAAAATAGGTCATGACGTAACGTGCGTTCGCGCCGCTGCCTACCTGCGCGATATCCGCGGTACCCGAGTTGGCCGGAACGATCGTCGCCAGCGTCGCCGCGGTGAACGGGCCGCCGGTTGCGCCTTCGGTCACGTCGACATCGATCGGCACACCCGCCACCGCATGCAGGCTGCGCGAACGGGCGACCGGCATCTCGCCCACCGTCACCGTCACCGTCGCCTGCGCACTCCCGCCCGGGCCGGTCAGTGCATAGCTGAACGTGTCCGTGCCTGCGAAGTCCGGGTTCGCGGTGTACACCACGTCCAAACCCGATACCACCGCAGAACCGTTGGCGGGCGGGGTCGCGATCGCGATGGAAGCGAACGGGCCGGCGTCGTTCGCGGTGACCGCGATGGTCACCGGCGTCCCCGCGATGGCGATCGCGGAGTCGTCGATGGCCTGCAGCGGCGCTTCGACCACCCTCATCTCGTAGAGGGTTCCGCCCGTGAATCCCGACGCATCGGTCGCGGTCACCGCGAAGATGGTGCTGCCTGCGGTGGTCGGGGTGCCCGCCAGCACGCCGCCCGGCGTCAGTTCGAGCCCCTGCGGCAGAACGCCGTAGGTGATCGAGAACGCATAGGGTGCGGTGCCTCCGCTCGCGGCCAGACTCTGCGTGTAGGGCATCGCGCGCGTGGCGTTGGGCAGGATCGGCGGAACGACCGTGATCTCGGGCGCCAGGATGGTCAGGTAGTAAGTCTGTGTCAGCGGGCCCAGACCCGAACCGCCATCGTCGACGGCAGTGACGCTGAACGCATATGTTCCAGCCGCGATGGGTGCGCCGATCAACTGGCCGGACGCATCCAACTGGAACTCCGGCGGCAGGCCGCTTCCCTGTTCGATGGTGTAGCGATACGGCCCGATGCCGCCCGACGCGACGAAGGTTTGGCGATAGCCCACGCCTGCGGTGCCGACAGGCAACCCGCCTGCCGCCGGCGTCATGTGCAATGTCGGGCCGTTGATCGTCAGCCCGTAGGGACTGGTGAGCGTGCCCGGGATGCCGGCGGTGCTGTCGACTACGGTAATGCTGACGTTGAACTCGCCCACTTCGGTGGGCGTGCCATCGATGACGCCGGTGTCCGGGTCCAGATGCAGACCGGACGCCAACGCGCCGCTGAGCGAGAACCGATAGGGCGCAATGCCGCCTTCGACGACGATCCTGTCGGAAAAAGGTGCGTTCAACAGCCCATCCAGTCCGTTGCTGGACACCCTCAATTCGGGCGGGCTGATCGTCACGACGAAATCGGCGCTGACGGTCGCGGGGACGACCTGGGTGCTGTCGATTGCCGTCAGCGTGATCGGGAAAGTGCCCGCTTCGGTCGGCGTGCCGCTGATCCTGGAATCTCCGGTCAACGACAGGCCGGTCGGCAATCGGCCGGCGCTCAGCGCAACGCTGTACGGAGCGCTGCCGCCGGACACGATGATCGATTCGTCGAACTCCGAGCCTGCGGTTCCCTCCAACCCGAACAGCGTACCCATCTCGAGCTCCGGCGACTCCGCGACCAGGGTGTAGGCGCGACTCACGCTGTAAGGCCCGTCGCCGACGCTGCTGTCGGTCGCGGTCACCGTGAATTCGAACGTGCCGGAGCCCCCCGAGATGCCGTTGATGATGCCGGACTCCTCCAGACTCAGTCCCGGCGGCAGTGCGCCGGCCGTGACCGCATAACGGTAAGGCGCCGTGCCGCCGGTCGCGGGGTTGAGCTGCACGTTGTAGTAACCGCTACCGAACGTCACTGACGGCAGTACGGTGGGCGGCAACGCGAGCACCGGGGCGGCGACGACGATCGTGTAATCGCGGCTGATCGAAAACGGGCCGGCCGGGCCGGGACTGGCGTCGGTCAACGTCAGCGTGAAATGAAAGGTGCCGGCAGCGGTCGGTGTCTCGACGATGTAATAAAGCCCGTTGTACGGAGAGCGCAGCAGCACCATGCCCGGCGGCAGTGCGCCGGCGGTGACCGCAAGCGTAGTGGGCGGCACGCCGCCCGATATCTGGATCCCGGTATCGTAACGCTGGGCCACCTGGCCATCGGGGAACGACGTCGTCAGGATCGCGAGATTGGTATCGTCGTCGTACACGATGCCATCCGCATCGCTGTCGCCGAGATCCGCATTGACCGCATCGAAGAGCTGCATCGAAATATAGATGTCGGGCTCATGGCGTGTATCGCCTCGCACGGGCACTTCAGCGGTCTTGACGGTTTCGCCGGGCAGGAAAATCAGACGCCCCTCGACCGCTGCGATATCGTCTTCATAGGACGTCGAGCGATAGTCCACCGAAACGGTCTGCGCAGCAGCTTCGCTGAGCGTCACCTGGAATACGAGCTGCACGACACCGCTGTTGCCCTCGATGACCGACGTATCCGCGATATCGATCACCGGACGGCTTGAGGCCTCATCACTGACCGTTCCCCGTGCCTGCAGCGCGCCCGGTTCGGCGCCCAGCACATTCGCGACATCGAGCCACAGGAACTCTTCGCCTTCGATCAGCGCATCGGCCAGCGTATCGATGGGAACGACCGCCAGCCGTTCGCCGTCGGGAATCTCGATGCGCGATCCGGACAAGCGCGCGTAATCGACATCCGCCAGCGCTGTGCCGTCGACGGTCGCCACATCGAAGGACACGCCACCGGGGCCCGCAGGGATGTCGAGCCTCGCGATGAACTGCAGGGAACCGCCCTCGACCGCGACCGCATCGTCGACCGTCAGTCTCGGCAAGCGGTCGTCGGTCAGGATCGTGACCATCCCGCGCGCATCGTCGATCTCTGCGCCCACGGGATTGGACAAGTCCATGAAAAACGTTTCGTCGGGCTCGACGACGCGGTCCCCATGCACGATGAAGCCGATTTCGGCTTCGCTGAAACCCGCAGAGATTTCGCCGCGGAACGCGGGTGGGCGGTCGTAATCCGCGCTGTCGGCAGTGCCGTCGACGATGGCTGCATCGAAGGAAATACCGCCGGGCGGCGCCGGTGCGCTGGACCGTACGACGATGATCGCCACGCGTGTGCCGCTGTCGCCTTCGACGACCGAAACATCGTCGACGGTGAGGCTGATCTGAGCGCTGGCGACCATCGGCGAAAGCATGATCAGGCAGAACGCGAGCGCCAGCGCAGTCGCGCGGCCGGGGGCGACGAAACATCCAAGCGCCGCGCGCAGAGCGCGCGTACGCATGACGAATGCCAACGGCATGCTCTCTACTCCTCACAACAATGTTCGCGAAGCGCGGCTGGACGCCAAGACGCCTCGCAGCAAAAAGGCCCTTGACCACGTGGCCATTCGACCATGCCGCCATCGCATTTTCCGCGACTGCGACGACCGCCGCGCAGCCATCGATCGTTCGATGCGCCGCCATGAAAAAGCGCCGCTGTGTCGGCAGCGGCGCTCGTGTATCGCATCAATCGCGAGCGACGATCAGAACTTCTTGTCGATGTTGAACAGGAAGCCGTGGTCGGTATCGTCGCCGCTGCCGATCAGGCCGCGGTAGTCGATCTTGAACGACCAGTCGTTGTCCAGCGAGAACAGCACGCCCAGGCCCAGCATCAGTCGGGTGCGATCGAAGTCGCTCAGATCGGCGCTGTAGAACGGACCGGTCAGCTGGTCCGCGTAACGCATGGTCTGCGCGCCGTTGCCCTTGAAGTCGTGCTGGTATTCCAGGCGGAACTGCGGCGAGAACATGCCCCAGTTCACTTCGCGGCGGTATTCGATGCGCACGCCGACATTGCCGGTGTCGGTGTCCACTTCCAGGTTGTCGTAGGCGACCGCGAAGATGTCGTCGCCGTACTCGGTGTAGCTGTCCAGATCCGCGCGCGCCACGTCAATGCGCGCGTACGGGGTGAACTGCCAGGCGCCGTTCTGGATGTCGGCGCCCATCGACACCGAACCGAACAACTGCGTGCCGCTGCGGCTGCCCTTCACGAAGTTGCCGTTGGTGGTGACGAACCGGCGCAGGTCGTAGTCCAGCGACTGGTAGCCCCACAGGCCATCCAGGAAGAACACGTCGCCCGGGCTGTAGCTGCCGTAGAACGCGAGGGTGAAGGCGCTGCCTTCGCTGCGGCTGCCGTTGTCGCCGACATCGCTGTCGTCGCGGCCGTAACCCACGCCGCCGCCGATGGTCAACCCATCGTTGACGCGGTAGTCCAGACCGAAGCTCACGCCATCGGTCTCGAAGTCCACACCGGCACTGCCGTTGCGGCCGTCGTGGTTGCCCGAACGGATCATGCCGGCCGTCCAGATGCCGAAGGCGTTGTTGCCGTCACCGCCGCCCGCGTTGTTCCGTGCGGTCATGCCGGTGCCGCTGCCGTCCATGCTGCCCAGACCGCCGGTGGCCGAACGGTCGCAGCGACGACCGGGGATGGTGCCCACCGTCTCCGGGCAGTACGGGTTGTAGCTCGCGCTCAGGCCGTTGTCGAAGCCGCCGCTCTGGCCCGCGCCGTGCAACCGCTCCAGACGCTGCTGGAAGTTGTTGATCTGCGTGGTCGCGAAGCGGCGCGTCGCGTCCGCCTGCGCTTCCAGCAGGCCGCGCACTTCCGGATCCTGCGACGGATCGGGACGGTTCACGACGGTCAGTGCGTAGACCCGCGTGCCGGTGAAGGCCAGCGCATCGGTCGCGGTGACCGTGAAGTTGAACACACCGTTGACGGTCGGCGTGCCGCTGAGGCTACCGGTGGCGCTGAGCGTCAGTCCGGCCGGCAAGGCACCGGCGGTGATCGCGAAGGTGTACGGCGCAGTGCCGCCCGTTGCGACCAGCTCCTGGCTGTAGGCGATCGACTGGACGCTGCCCGGCAGCGTCGCCGGGTTGATGACGATCGTCGGCGCGGACAGGGTCAGCGTGTAGGCGTTGGTCACCGTCGCCGCCGTGCCGGTAGTGCTGTCGGTCGCGGTCACGCTGAAGGTGAACGTGCCTGCCGCCGTCGGCGTACCGCTCAGCACGCCCGCCGCGGTCAGGGTCATGCCGGCCGGCAGCGCACCCGCACTCAGGGTGTAGGCGTACGGCGCGATCCCGCCGCTGGCGACGAAGGTCTGGTTGTAGGCCACGCCCGCGGTGCCCGCCGGCACCGTCGCGGGCGTCAGCGTCAGCGTCGGCGTCGCGATGACCAGGGTGTAGTTGTTGGTCACCGTCGCCGCGGTGCCGCCGGTGCTGTCGGTCACGGTCACGCTGATGTTGAATGTGCCCGCCTGCGTCGGCGTACCGCTGAAGGTGTTGGTGGCGGTGTTGAAGGTGATCCCGGCCGGCAGCGCGCCGGTCTGGGTCACGGTGTACGGCGCGATGCCGCCGGCGATCGTCAGCGCCTGGGTGTAAGCGACGCCGGCAGTGCCGCCCGGCAGCGTGGCCGGGGTCAACGTGATCGTCGGCACGGCGACCACCACGGTGTAGGCGTTGCTGGCGGTCTGGCCGTTGACGTCGGTCGCGGTCACCGTGAAGTTGAACGTGCCCGCCGCGGTGGTCGTACCCGACAGCGCACCGTTCGCACCCAGGGTCAGGCCGGTCGGCAACGCACCGGCGGTCACTGCGAACGTGTACGGCGCAGCGCCGCCGCTGGCACTGAGGGTCTGGCTATAGGTCAGGCCCGCGGTGGTGTTGGGCAACGTGGCCGGGGTGATGGCGATGGTCGGCGCCGGCACGTCCAGGGTGTAGTTCTGGGCGATCGAGAACGGCGCGCCCGCACCGGTCAGCGATGTGTCGGTGGCGGTGACAGTGATCGGATAGCTGCCCGGGACGGTCGGCGTGCCCGACAGCGTGTTGCCGCTGAAGGTGACGCCGGCCGGCAGCGCGCCGGTCAATACATAGGTGTACGGGCCGGGACTACCGCCTGCTGTGAGGGTCTGCGAATACGGCGCGGCGTAGCTCGCGGTCAGCGTGCCCGCGGCCGGCGTCAGCGTCAGCGTCGGCGCGGCGATGGTCACGGTGTAGGCACGAGCGCCGGTCTGGCCGTTGGCGTCGGTCGCGGTGACGGTGAAGTTGAAGGTACCGACCTGGAACGAGGTGCCCGAGAGCACGCCGCCACCGGTCAGGGTCAACCCGGTGGGCAGACTGCCGCTGGACACCGCGATGCCGTACGGCGCGACGCCGCCGGTCACCGTGATGGTCTGGCTGTAGGCCGCACCCGCGATCGGATCGGGCAACGTGGCCGGATTGACCGCGATGGTCGGCGCCGGCACGTCCAGGGTGTAGTTCTGGGCGATCGAGAACGGCGCGCCCGCACCGGTCAGCGATGTGTCGGTGGCGGTGACAGTGATCGGATAGCTGCCCGGGACGGTCGGCGTGCCCGACAGCGTGTTGCCGCTGAAGGTGACGCCGGCCGGCAGCGCGCCGGTCAATACATAGGTGTACGGGCCGGGACTACCGCCTGCTGTGAGGGTCTGCGAATACGGCGCGGCGTAGC
>JAIMKJ010000053.1:0-2730 GCA_020692565.1 Thermomonas sp. | reverse complement strand
AGCGTCAGCGTCGGCGCGGCGATGGTCACGGTGTAGGCGCGGGCGCCGGTCTGGCCGTTGGCGTCGGTTGCGGTGACGGTGAAGTTGAACGTGCCGACCTGGAACGAAGTGCCCGAGAGCACGCCGCCACCGGTCAGGGTCAGCCCGGCGGGCAGACTGCCGGCGCTGACGGCGAAGCCGTAAGGCGCGGCACCACCGGTGGCGCTGAGCGTCTGGCTGTAGGCCGTGCCCGCGGTCGGGTTCGGCAGCGTGGCCGGGTTCACCACGATCGTCGGCGCCGCCACCGTGATGGTGTAGTTCTCGGCGACGGTGAACGGCGAACCGGTGCCGGTGGCGCCGGTGTCGGTCGCGGTGATGGTGAAGCTGAAGCTGCCGGGCGTGGTCGGCGTACCGGACACGGTATTGCCGGCGAAGCTCAGGCCCGGAGGCAGCGTGCCGGTCTGCGCATAGGTGTACGGGCCGATGCCGCCGCTGGCGGTGAAGCTCTGCGAATACGCGGCGCTGTACGGCGCGACGAACGTGGTGCCGGCAGGCGCCAGCGCCAGGGCCGGACCGGCCACGGTCAGCGTGAACGCCTCACCGACCGAGTACGGACCGTTGCCGGTGCTGCTGTCGGTAGCCGAAGCGTTCAGCGTGAAGCTGCCCGCCTGGGTCGGCGTGCCGGAGACCGTCACGCTGTTGGCGGTGGTGCCGGTGATCGACAGGCCGGCCGGCAGGTTGGTGACCTGATAGCTGCTCCACGGCTGCGCGCCGCCGTTCCAGGTGAAGGTCTGGGTGTACGGCACCGCGACCGTGGCGGCGAAACCGCCGCTCGCGGTGATGGTGATGACCGGGTCGTTGACCGTCACCGTGATCGTGGCCGGCGCCGAAGTGCCGCCGCTGTTGGTCGCGGTGTAGGTGAAGCTGTCGCTGCCCGCGAACCCTGCCGTCGGCTGGTAGGTGATCGTGGTGCCGGTCGCGATGGCGGTGCCGTTGGTGGCCGGCGTCGCGATGGCGACCGCGGTCGGCGTGCCACCGGTGATGTTGAGCGGCACCGGGGTGGCGGCGGCGTTGTACGCCACCGTCAGCGTTCCGTTGTTGGCGACCGGCGGGTTGTCGATCACCACGAGGCTGTAGCCACGCGGCGCCGAGCTGTATGGGCCGGAACCGGTGCTGCTGTCGGTCGCGGTGATGGCGAAGTTGAACGTGCCCAGCGCGCTCGGCGTGCCGGTGATGGCGCCGGTCGCGGCATTGAGGGTCAGACCGCCCGGCAGTGCGCCGGCGGTGACCGCATAGGTATACGGCGCGGTGCCGCCGGAAGCCGGGTTGATCGCGGCCGAATACGCGGCGCCCAGGGTGCCATTCGCCAGCGTGGAGGCCGGCAGCACAACCGCCGCCGGGGCGATGACCAGCGAATAAGCGCGGCTGCCGGAGAACGGACCCGGCAGACCGCTGCTGTCGGTCGCGGTGACCGTGAAGTTGAAGGTGCCGCCTGCGGTGGGCGTACCGCTCAGAACACCACCCGGGGAGAGCGTCAGACCGGCCGGCAATGCGCCGGCGGTGACGGCGAATCCGTACGGAGCCACGCCGCCGCTGGCGGTGATCGTCTGGCTGTAGGCCGCCGCGACAGCACCGTTCGGCAGCGTCGCCGGATTGACCGTCACCGGCACGTCGTCGTTGGTGATGGTGCCGACGCCCTGGTTGTCGGCGATGGTCGCGTTGGTCGCGCCGCTGAGGTTGACGAAGAAGGTTTCGTTCGCCTCCGGCACGGTTTCGCCGACGACCAGGACGGTGATCGTTTGCGTGGTCTGTCCCGGCGTGAAGGTCAGGGTGCCGGTGGTGCTGGTGTAATCGGCCGGCTGGGTCGCCGTGCCGTCGGCCGTGGCGTAGTTGACCGTGGCGGTCTGGCCGCTGGCGGCGCTGAGGGTGACGGTGAACACCGCATTGACGATGCCGGCATTGCCTTCGATCACGGTCGCATCGTTGATCGAGAACGACGGCAGCGGATCGTCGTTGACGATGGTGCCCACGCCCTGGCCGTCGCCCACGATCGCACCGGTCACGTTGGTGACGTTGACGAAGAAGGTCTCGCTCGGCTCGTTGAGCGTGTCGCCGTTGACCAGAACGGTGTAGGTGTAGGTGCTGGCGCCGGCCGGGATGGTCTGGCCGGTGAGGCTGCTGGCGACGTAATCCACGCCCGCGGTCGCGGTGCCGTTGGCGGTGGCGATGTCGAAAGTGACGCCGCCCGGGCCTGCAGGCGCGCTGAGGCTGACCGTGAAGGTGAAGTTGGTGGTGCCGGCGTTGCCTTCGTTGGCGGTGACGTCGTTGATGGTCAGCGTCGGCAGATCGTCGTTGAGGATCGTGCCGGTGGCGCTGGCCGGCGCGCCGACGGTGTAACCGGCGCCCGCGCCGATGGTGATGATCACCGTCTCGTCGGCTTCGATGGTGGCGTCGGCGGTCGGATTGACGGTGATCGTGCCGGTGGTGTTGCCGGCGGGGATGACCAGCGGCGAAGTCACGGCCGCATAGTCGGTGCCCGAGGTCGCGGTGCCGGCAACGGTGAAGTTCACCGAGGTCGCGACCAGCGGCGCCTGGCTCAGGGTGACGGTGTAGACCAGGTTGGTCGCGCCATCTTCGCTGCCGCGGGCGGGCGCGACCGTGATGGTCGCGGCCGGCACATCGTCATTGAGGATCGTGCCGGTGGCGCTGGCCGGCGCGCCAACCGTGTAACCGGTGCCGGCGGCGACGGTG
>JAIMKJ010000052.1 GCA_020692565.1 Thermomonas sp. | reverse complement strand
GAGACTCAGCGAAACGTCTTTCATGGACATCAGCGCACGGCAGCCTGATTGCAGGGTGGGCATCGCTGCGCTCACCCCACCCTGCGCGCCAGGCAAATATCTGATCTTGCGCGACGCACAAGCATCGCGCCTTCCTGCGCTCCTACAGGAATATCTGCGATCCCAGGAATGACTGCGGCCAGCTGGACATCGCAGCGCCGGACCGTATACTCCCCCCCACTACCAGCGAGCCACCATGCCCCACTCCCCCGCCGAGAAGAAGAAGGCCCTGACCCGCCTGCGCCGCATCCGCGGGCAGACGGACGCGCTGGAGCGGGCGCTCGAAGCCGGTAGCGACTGCGGGGCGGTGCTGCAACAGCTCGCGGCGATCCGCGGGGCGGTGAACGGGTTGATGGCGGAGGTGCTGGAAAGCCATCTGCGCGAGACCTTCAGCGATGTCACCGCCAAGGATGTCGCGACGCGCAGCGCGCAGGACGAGAGCGTGCAGCAGGCGATCGCGCTGGTGCGTTCGTATCTCAAATAATCTTGTTGTCCTATCCAACTTCTTTCGGAGTATCGCCATGAAATCACGCGCCGCCGTCGCTTTCGGTCCCGGTCAACCGCTTCGGATCGTCGAGATCGATGTCGCGCCGCCGCGCGCGGGCGAGGTGCTGGTGAAGATCAGCCACACCGGCGTCTGCCACACCGATGCTTTCACGCTCAGCGGCGACGATCCGGAAGGTATCTTCCCGTCGGTGCTCGGTCACGAGGGCGCGGGCGTGGTGGTGGAAGTCGGCGAGGGCGTGGCCTCGTTGCAGCCGGGCGATCACGTGATTCCGCTGTACACGGCCGAATGCCGCGAGTGCAAATTCTGCAAGTCGGGCAAGACCAATCTGTGCCAGAAGGTACGCGCCACGCAGGGCAAAGGCCTGATGCCGGACGGCACGTCGCGGTTCTCGTACAACGGCGAGCCGATCTTCCACTACATGGGCTGCAGCACCTTCAGCGAATATACGATCGTCAACGAGATTTCGCTGGCGAAGATCCATCCCGACGCCGACCACGAGAAAGTCTGTCTGCTCGGCTGCGGCGTCACCACCGGCCTGGGCGCAGTGCACAACACCGCCAAGGTGAAGGCAGGCGACAACGTGGCGGTGTTCGGCCTCGGCGGCATCGGGCTGGCGGTGATCCAGGGCGCGCGCCAGGCGAAGGCCGGCCGCATCATCGGCATCGATACCAACCCGGGCAAGTTCGAACTCGCCAAGCAGATGGGCGCGACCGACTGCGTGAATCCGAAGGATCACGACAGACCCATCCAGGACGTGATCGTGGAGATGACCGACGGCGGCGTGGAATTCAGCTTCGAGTGCATCGGCAACGTGCACGTGATGCGCGCGGCGCTGGAGTGCTGCCACAAGGGCTGGGGCGAGAGCGTGATCATCGGCGTGGCCGGTGCGGGCCAGGAAATCGCCACGCGGCCGTTCCAACTGGTGACTGGCCGGGTCTGGCGCGGTTCCGCGTTCGGTGGTGTCAAGGGGAGAACGCAGTTGCCGGGGATGGTGGAGCAGGCGATGCGCGGCGAGATCGATCTGGATCCGTTCGTGACCCACACCCTGCCGCTGGAGCGCATCAACGACGCCTTCGATCTCATGCACGAAGGCAAATCGATCCGCACCGTCATTCACTACTGACCGGACGCAACGTTGGAACGCATCGAACATCGCGCTTGTTTCGGCGGTTGGCAGGACGTCTACCGACACCATTCCGATACGTTGGGCTGCACGATGCAGTTCGCGGTCTATCTGCCGCCGCAGGCGGAACAGCGCCGCTGTCCGGTGATCTACTGGCTGTCGGGCCTGACGTGCAACGAACAGAATTTCATCACCAAGGCCGGCGCGCAGCGGTATGCGTCGGACCACGGGGTGATCGTGGTGGCGCCGGATACCAGTCCGCGCGGCGACGACGTGGCCGACGCCGAGGGTTACGACATCGGCAAGGGCGCGGGCTTCTATCTCGACGCGACGCAGGCGCCGTGGTCCGCACACTACCGCATGCAGGATTACGTGGCGCGCGAACTGCCGGCGCTGATCGAAACGCACTTCCCCGCCACCGATGCGCGTGCGATCAGCGGCCATTCCATGGGCGGGCACGGCGCACTGGTTACCGCGCTGCGCAACCCGGGACGCTATCGCAGCGTGTCGGCGTTTTCACCGATCGTCGCTCCGTCGCAGGTGCCGTGGGGACGGAAAGCCTTCACCGCGTATCTGGGCGAAGACCGTGAAGCGTGGAAGGCGTGGGACGCCTGCGAACTGATCGCGACCGTGCAGGAACGTTTGCCGATATTGGTCGATCAGGGCGGCGGGGACGAATTCCTCGACACGCAGTTGCAGCCGGAGCGGCTGCAGGACGCCTGCGACGCGGTGGGTCATCCGCTGGATCTGCGCATCCGCAACGGTTACGACCACAGCTATTACTTCATCGCCAGCTTCATCTGCGAACACTTCATTTTCCACATGCGACGCTTGAATCTGGCGCGGTGATCTTTCTGTAGGAGCGGCTTCAGCCGCGAGCTTCACCCGACGCAAAGCTCGCGGCTGAAGCCGCTCCTACAGAGCGAAATCGGTGTAGGCGAAACGGCCGTCGCGCAGCACGGTCTCGCCTGTCGACACCGCGATCGGCGCCGAAAACATCGGGCCGGCATGCACCAGGGTGTGGAATTCGCCGTTCTCGCCGCAGGGATCGCATGCGGGCGGCAGATCGCGCAGCAACGCCGCATCGAAATCGCGACCGCTGAAGCCTGCATCGAGCTGTTCGGTATCCACGCACACGATCTGCGCGCGCAGACCACCCGCCATCATCGCGCGCGCCAATGTCGCGGTGTAACCGGGCGACGGATCGAACAGCGGGAAATGCGGCGCCCAGTCGAGTTCGGCGCACAATGTTTCGCGATAAGCGCGGATATCGCCCAGGAACAGGTCGCCGAACGCGATATCGCGCAGCCCCGGCCACCGCGCACGGGCACGATCGAGCGCATCGGCGAAGCTGGCGCGGTAGATCTCGTTGCTGGCGCGCTGCGGCATCCACGCTTCGATCACCGGCAACCCGCAGGCCGCGGCCTGCGCGTGCAGGATGTCGCGACGGATGCCCTGCATCGCGATGCGATCGTAGCCTTCGGTCAAGGTCGTCACCAATCCGACGACGTCCACCTGATCGCACTGCCGGAGCGTGTGCAACGTCCACGCCGCATCCTTGCCGCCGCTCCACGACAGCAGCAGCGGCACACTCATGCGGCGCTGACGTCGCGCAGCTCCCAGCCGTTACCGGCGAGCAGGCGCAGGCGATGTTTGAGGATCGTGCCCGGAATCGAGGTGATGGCGATGAGATCGATCTTCAGATCATGCTGTTCGCCGCGCACGGTGGCAGCGGGATCGGTCGCGCCGAGCCCGGGATCGACCGCGTCGGGGTCGTCCTGGGCCGCGCGCCAGCGCTGGAACAGCGCGTCCTCGCGCAGTGCCGCCTGCAATTCTTCGGCCATGCCTTCCGGACCCTGCGAACGGAATGCGAATGCGCCGACAGCGCCCAGCGCGCCGGCGTCGGGAATGCTCAGATAGAAACGCGTGGCCATGGTTCGATCCGCTCGCACTGGGCGGACCAGCATATCGCAGCAACGGCCGCCGCATGCGCGGCCGTTGCCTTCAGGCCGACATCATTCCTTGAATTCGTGCGGCTCGGACGCGAAACCGATCACCAGCGAACCCTTGCCGACGTTGACCATGCCGGTGAGGCTCATCACGCTCTCGAACACTTCGACGCCGGCATCGCGACAGGCGTCGATCAACGACACATAGCCCGGCAACAGCCGCATTTCCTCCAGATCGCCGCCGTAGCTCAGGCACATGGTCGGCGTCATCAGTCCGGCGCGTACGCGCTCCACGGCGAAGGTGAACAACCTGCGCACCGCGGCGTCCCAGCCGCGGATCTTCGCGACCGGCTTGGTGTCGCCGCGATTGCAGTACAGCACCGGCTTGATGTCGAGCGCGCTGCCCAGCGTGGCGCTGAACAGGCTGACGCTCTTGTCGCCCTTGGCGCGGGTGCGCGAACGCAGATACATCAGGTCGCGCGGCACCATGTAGGCGTGGGTGTTGATGGCGAGATTGTCCAGCCGCGCGCGGATCTTGGCCACGCCTTCGCCGGCCTGGATCATGCGGATGGCTTCCACCGCGGTGACGCCCTGCCCCGCGAACAGCGACTGGGTATCCATGACCCGCAGCGCGAACGGACCCTGATGTCCGGCATCGGTGCGGATCGGCCGGTATTCGTTGAGGATCATGAAGCTCGCCTGGGTGGCGTTCTCATGGATCGGGCTGCGGTTGCGGGTCACCGTGAGACAGAACACGTGGTCGTATTCGATCACCAGTTTCTGCAGGAACACATCGCGGATCTGGTTGACCGTGAACGGCATGGTCTCCGCCTCGGCGCCGCGTTCGGCGACGTGCGAGTGTAGGAATTCGAGCGTGGCTTGTTCATTGCGGTGGTCGGCGAGCACCGCGTCCCCGATCTTGACCGTGATCGGGAGGATTTCGATGTGATTCCGTTCGATGTAGCTCCCTGGCAGATCGCATGCCGAATCGACAACGAGACCTATGCGCATGATGGCGGCTTCCGAAGGGGGCGCGAATGTTACAACTGCCTTCCTGCGAGAATATGCCCGCCGACATGAACGCGACGGCCCCTGTTCAGCCGCGCTGCACGCCGACCGGCAATCCGGCGACCCGTTGCATCTCGGCTTCGTTCAACAATGCCGGGTCGCGCAAGGCCGCTACTGCGAACTCGTGGGCATCATTCCCCCAAAACAGCGAACTGCCAAGTGCCAACGTCGGCACGCCGAAGACACCTGCCGTCAATGCGATTTCCGTACAGGTGCGCAGCATCGCCTTCGCTTCAACGGAATCGGCCACGCCGACCGGCAATCCCAGCGTTTCGCGCACCGGTTCCAACGCCTCGGCGCTGTCCGCAGCACGACCCTGCACCCAGATCCAATCGAACAGCGCATCGATGGATGCGGGCGATGCGCCTGCTGCGACGCACAAACGCAGTGCGGGCAGCGGATTGAACGGATGCTTCGGCGGAAACCGCAGCGGTACGCCGGCCTGACGCGCCTGCCACAGCACGTGCTGGTAGGTGAATTCGCGCTTGCTCGGGATTTCCGCGGGCCCTTTCTGGCCGCGCGTATCGAGCACCGCCGCGAACAGGATCGGCACCGGCACGATGGCGTGCTCGTTCATCAACGCGCGCACTTTCGGCCACTGCAGATAGGCGAAAGGCGAAATGAAATCGAAATACCAGCGATTCGTGGCGTCGGTCATGGATGTCTCCGAAAAGTGAAAGCCGCCGATTCAGCAGCCGACGGCGCTGTACTCGGCCACCGCGTGCAGCAGTTCGTCGCCTTCGGCAGCGCCGGAGAGGAACAGCACGGGCCGCGAAACGTTGTAGTGATCGGTGGCGTTGAAGATGAGGTCGAGTCTGCCGTCTCTGTCGAGATCGCCCGCGAACATCAGATGCGGCGAGGCATCGTCGCCCAACGACAGCCCCATGACCGCATTGCCCTCGTTGCGGTGCCCGGACATCTGCACGAGGACCTGGCGGCGCTCGCCCTCGATCAGATCGATGGCGCACACCAGCGGGCCATCGACGGCAGAGTCGGCAGCCGCATCGCAACGGGTCGCCAGCCGGTAGTGCCTGTCGCCCAGATGCAGGGTCTGCGCGATGGGGTCGCGGCCGTCGGCGGTATTTTCGATGCGGGCCTGCGCCACCGGCCCGGCATGCAGGCCCGGGCCGCGCAGATAGGTGACGACATCGGTCTTGTCGCTGCCGACCTCGCTGCCGGTCGCCTGGCCCTCGGCATCCACGATCTCGTCGAAGACCTTTCTCACCCGCACGCGGGTGGTCTCCAGTCGCCCATCGTCCGCCTGTACGCGCAGCGCGAGCCAGCGCTCGCCGTGGCGCGCGACGGCCTCGCCCTGATGGAAATTGCCCGGCGGCTGCAGCGCATGCGCGCCGGGCAATGCGAACGCCAGCAACAAGGACAGCATCGACGACTCCGGGGTCAGTTCTTTCCGGGAGGATACGCCCTCGGCAGTTCGCCTTCCGCGCGCAGATAGCGGTCGCGCAGTTCGGTCTGGCGGCTGCGCATCGGGATCGCGCGGCCATCGAACCATACCTGCGCCGCGACCGTGCTCACATCCAGCGGGTCGCCGGTCCACAGCACCAGATCCGCGCGTTTACCGACCGCGATGGTGCCGATGCGGTCGCCCACACCCAACACCTCGGCCGGCACCCGTGTCAGGCCGGCCAGACCGTCTTCCCACGGCAGCCCGCTGGCGACCGCGATACCCGCGCCCTGGCGCAGCTTGCGGGCGTTGTGGCTGGGGTCGTTGGACTGCACGAAACTCACCGGCACGCCCGCCGCACGCAGGCGTGCGGCGTTCTGCAACGTGGCGCCGATCTCGTCGAAGCTGTGCGGCAGATTGGCGAAAGGGTCGACGAACACCGGCACCTTCGCGGCGGCCAGCTGCGGCGCGAGGATCCACGCTTCGGCGCCGCCCTGGATCGCGATGCGCACGCCGTGGCGCTGCGACCAGCGCAGCAACTGGCGGATGTCGGCGGCGCGCTGCACGCTCACCATCACCCGGCCGCTGTTGTTCAGATAACGCGCCAGGGTGTCGCGACCGGCGGGCGTGAGCATCGCCATCGATGAACCGGCAGGAATGCGCCCGCGCACCTCATCGATGAACTGGTCCAGCAGCATCCATTGGCTCGCGCGGGTGCCGCCGCTCAGGCCCGCGCCATCGCTGCCCAGGCGCAGGAACAGCAGCTTCGGCCCGGCCGGGTCCGGACTGCCGTCCAGGCGCACTACCGCACCCTGTCCGCCGACGATCGAGCCACCGCTGACCGCATTCGCGCCCAGCAGGGTGAAACCGATGCCTTCGATGCGCGCGATCGGCACCAGCAGCGACGCGGGGTTGTAGGCCAGGGTCACGTCGAATTCCGGACGCACGACCATCTGTTTGCCCTGGCCGAGCGCCAGCGACTGGTCGGTGGTCGGATCTTCCGCCGACACCTCGTCCAGACCGATCGCGGTGACACCGCCGAACAGGGTCGGCGTGAGCGGCTTGCCGCCGGCATCCACCACCTCGACGCCGCTCGCGGACAGGCTGCGGCCGACGGCGGCGATGTTGCCGTCGCGCACCAGCACATCGGTGTTCTGCAGCGTGCCCTGGGCACCGGCGGTGTGCACGGTCGCGTTGCGGATCAACACATGCTGCGCGGCGGCGTTGCCGACCAGCAGCGACAGGCCGATCGCCAGCAGCGTCCTGCGGAGACGGCGGCTCATCGCACGCCCCCTTCGACGCCCTGGCCCGGGAGGCTCTGGCCCAGCATGAAGTCGGAGGTCGGCTGGCGCGACGGGTCGTTGCGGTCGTAGACGCGCGCACCGTCGATGTAGACCTGCTCGGCCTTCGCGTACACGCTGAACGGGTTGCCGCTCCACAGCACCACGTCGGCCATCTTGCCGGCTTCCAGCGTGCCGGTCTTGTCGAGGATGCCCAGCGACTTCGCCGCGTTGGACGTGATCCAGCGCACCGCGCGTTCCGGCGGGATATCGATGCCGATGCGCTGCGCGCTGGCCATCACTTTCGCGGCTTCCTGGTTCAGGCGCTGGATGCCTTCGTCGGAATCCGAATGCACGATCGCGCAGCCGTTCTGCGGGCGGTCGACCAGCGCGATGTTTTCCTGGATGCCGTCGAAGGCCTCCATCTTGAAGCCCCACCAGTCGGCCCACAGCGCGCCGCAGATGTTGTCCTTCGCCAGACGGTCGGACAGTTTGTACGCCTCCACGCCGTGATGGAAAGCGCTGATCCTGAAGCCGAACTCCTTCGCCAGATCCATCATCATCGCCATCTCGTCGGCGCGGTAGCAGTGGATGTGCACCAGGATGTCGCCGTTGATCGCGCCGGCCAGCGTGTCCATCTTCAGGTCGCGCTTGCCGCTGCTGTCGTTGGACGTGTCGGTATCGCTCTGCCACCAGCGCTTCTTCTGCGCGACGGCGGTCTTCTTCGACCGGCTCCGCTTGATGTACTCGCTGGCGTCGATGAACGCCGCGCGGTAACCGGCGACGTTGCCCATCCGCGTCGAAGGACCGCCACGCTCGCCGTACACGCGCTTGGGATTCTCGCCGCAGGCCATTTTCAGGCCCCAGGGCGCGCCCGGAAATTTCATGCCCTGATAGGTCGTGGCCGACACGTTCTTCAGGGTCACGCCGCGGCCGCCGATCAGGTTCGCCGAACCGGGCAGGATCTGCAGCGACGTCACGCCGCCGGCCAGCGCCGTGGCGAACCCCGGATCCTGCGGCCAGACCGAGTGCTCGGCCCACACGCCCGGCGTGGTCGGCGAGGTGGATTCGTTGCCGTCGGAATGCGAACGCGTGCCCGGGCTGGGATACACGCCGAGGTGCGAATGCACGTCGATGATGCCCGGCGTCACCCACTTGCCGCGGCCGTCGACGCGGACGGCGTCGGCGGGGACCTCCAGATTCGCGCCGACCGCCACGATCTTGCCGTCGCGCATCAGCACGTCGGCGCCCTCGAGGCGCGTACCGGTACCGGTCAGCACGGTCGCGCCGCGGATCAGCACCGGCGGCGAAACGATGGTGCGATAGGTGCTGGCGTACGGATCCTGGGCGAAGCGGGACGCGCTCTTCGCGGGCGCGTCGGCGGCCAGCGCCGGCGCAACGGCCGGCGCCAACACCAGCGCAGGCAACACGGTCGCGGCCAGCGCGACGACGAAAGTTCGATGCATGACGGTAATGCCCCTGGCGAGACGCCCCCTCGGACGATCCGCCACCCTAGCCCGCTGCCGCACCGGTGCCAACCATGACCAAGGTCATGGTGCAAAATATGAGGCATTCCCGGAGAAGACACATGAAAGAAAAAGATCAGATCGTCGAGAACTGGCTGCCGCGCTATACCGGCGTGCCGCTCGATCAGTTCGGTCAGCACATCCTGCTCACCAATTTCGGCGGCTACCTCGGCCACTTCGCGCGCATGACCGGCGCCGAGATCGTCGGCCTCGACCGGCCCATGCCCAGCGCCACCGCCGACGGCATCACCATGATCAATTTCGGCATGGGCAGCCCCAACGCCGCCACCATGATGGATCTGCTGTCCGCGATCATGCCGCACGCCGTGCTGTTCCTCGGCAAATGCGGCGGTCTCAAGCGCAAGAACGAACTCGGCGATCTGGTACTGCCGATCGCCGCCATCCGCGGCGAAGGCACCAGCAACGATTACCTGCTGCCCGAAGTGCCGGCGCTGCCCGCGTTCGCCCTGCAGCGCGCGGTGTCGACGATGATCCGCGACCTCAACCACGATTACTGGACCGGCACCGTCTACACCACCAACCGCCGCGTCTGGGAACACGACGCAGCCTTCAAGGAGCGCCTGCGGATGATGCGCTGCATGGCCATCGACATGGAGACCGCCACGATCTTCGCCGCCGGCTTCGCCAACCGCATCCCGTCGGGCGCGCTGCTGCTGGTCAGCGACCAGCCGATGATCCCCGAGGGCGTGAAGACCGAAGCCAGCGACGCGAAAGTCAGCGCCGAATATGTCGAACGCCACATCCAGATCGGTATCGAAGCCTTGAAACTGATTCGCCGCCACGGAAAATCGGTGCGGCACTTGAGGTTCGACGAGTGATTCCGGTGCGCACGGCCGGCCTCCCGCACGGCTCCGCGCACCTCATGCGACTCTGATCACCACCAAGAGGGCATTCATCATGGCCACCCAGACCTACACCGGCTCCTGCCACTGCGGCGACGTCCGCTTCGAGGTCGATCTCGACCTGACCGCCGGCAGCGGCAAGTGCAACTGCACGATCTGCCGCAAGACCCGCAACTGGAACGCGAGCGTCAAACCCGACGCATTCCGGCTGCTCAGCGAACCGTCGGCGACGACCGACTACTTCCGCAACGGCATGGTGCACTGGCCGTTCTGCAGGACCTGCGGCGTCCGGCCCTACGGCCACGGCGACATCCCCGAGGCCGGCGGCGCGTTCTATTCGGTGCAGCTGGCGTGCCTGGACATCGCCGACGAGGCGCTCGCCACCGTCGCGGTGCGCTATTCCAACGGGCGCGACAACGACTGGTGGCACGAGCCGACCGACGCCGAAAAGGCGTTCCTGTGAACGCGCGCGCGATCGTCGACTTCTGGCGCGATGCCGGCGCCGCGACATGGTTCGCGAAAGACGACGCGTTCGACGCCGAGCTGCGCGCGCACTTCCTGGACGAACATTTCGCGGCCGCACGCCGCGAGCGCGAAGCTCTTCTCGACGACCCCGACGGCGCACTGGCGCTGATCCTGCTGCTCGACCAGGTCCCGCGCAACGTATTCCGCGACAGTGCGCACGCCTTCGCCACCGATCCGCTGGCGCGCGAATACGCGCAGCGCGCCATCGATGCGGGGTTCGACACCCGCGTCGACCCGGACCTGCGGATCTTCTTCTACATGCCGTTCGAGCATTCGGAAGCGATGACCGACCAGGATCGCGCGGTCGCGCTGATCGAAGCGCTCGGCGACGAAACCTACTTGAAATACGCGGAAGCGCATCGCGACGTGATCCGGCGATTCGGGCGGTTCCCGCATCGGAATCGGGCGCTGGCTCGAGTCAATACGACTGACGAACAGGATTGGTTGGATGCGGGCGGTGGGTTTTGATGGCGGTTCAAAACCGTAACAGCACGTAGGAGGGCCTTCAGGCCCGATCTTTTGGCGCACGGGCCGTTGATCGGGCCTGAAAGCCCTCCTACATGCGTTGTCTGCGATTTGCGTCGCTCCCACACATACACGGCGGCCATTGGCCGCCGTGTTGGCTTCGATCGATCTACGACGCGATCGGATGCATCGCAATGGCGGGCCGGGGCCCGCCCGACGTCACTTCGACAATTGCTGCCACAGGAAGGTGTAAGCCAGCGCGCGCATGTGCGCTTCCTGCTGGTTGTTGGCCGCGCCGCCGTGGCCGCCTTCGATGTTCTCGTAGTAGCGCACGTCGGCGTTCATGGCTTCCATCTTCGCCATCATCTTGCGGGCATGGCCGGGGTGGACGCGGTCGTCGCGGGTGGAGGTGGTGAACAACACCGGCGGGTACTCGGTGCCTTCCTTCAGCAGATGGTAGGGCGAGAACGTCTTGATGAATTCCCAGTCCTTGGTGTCCGGGTCGCCGTATTCGGCCATCCACGAGGCGCCGGCCAGCAGGTGGCTGTAGCGCTTCATGTCGAGCAGCGGCACCTGGCAGACCACCGCACCGAACAGGTGCGGATACTGCACGATCATGTTGCCCATCAGCAGGCCGCCGTTGCTGCCACCCTGGGCGCCGAGGCGCTTGGGCGAGGTGATGTTGCGCGCGAACAGGTCCTCGGCGATCGCGGCGAAATCCTCGTACGCCTTGTGACGGTTGGCCTTGAGCGCGGCCTGGTGCCAGCGCGGGCCGTATTCGCCGCCGCCGCGGATGTTCGCCAGTACGTACACGCCACCCTGTTGCAGCCAGCTGCGGCCGGCGATCGAGTTGTAGCTGGCGGTGTACGAGACTTCGAAACCGCCGTAGCCCCACAGCAGCGTGGGCGTGCTGCCGTTCATCAGGATGTGTTTCGGGCGGACGACGAAATACGGCACTTTGGTGCCGTCCTTCGAGGTCGCGAACTGCTGTTCGGTCACCATGCCGCTGGCATCGAAGAACGCCGGCATCGCCTTGAGTTTTTCGGGCTGCTGGCCGATCTCGACCAGCGACAGCGTGGTCGGGGTGAGGAAATCGGACGTGGTCATCCACAGCGCGTCGCTGTTGTCGGCATCCACCGGCGCGATACCGACCGTGCCCACCGCCGGCGCGCCGACCAGCAGGCTCTGCCGCCAGCTGCCCTCGCCGATGGGCGTCATCACCCGGACCTTGCTCTTCACGTCGCTGAGCAGGTTGAGCACGAGGTGTTGCTTCGTCCAGTCGTAATCGGACAGAGAAGTGTGCTCGTCGGGCAGGAACACGACATCGAACTCGCGATTGCCGGCCATGAACTTGTCGAAGTCGATCACCAGCAGCGAGCCGGCTTCGTAGCTGCGGTCCTTGAGTTTCCACGGGTCGCGCAGTTCCACCGTCAGCCACTGGTTGTGCACCGCCTTCTTCGACGAATTGGGCACGTCGATCTTGACCAGCGTGCCGTCCTTGCCGCGCAGCAGCAGTTCATCGTTGTAGAAGGCGATGGTGCGGCTGACGAAATCGCGCTCGAACCCCGGCGTGAGGTCGCGGTAGGCGGCGATATACATGTCCTGCGGCTTGCCTTCGTACACGACCTTGGCCGATTCCATCGGCGTGCCGCGCTTCCATTCCTTGACGATGCGCGGATAGCCGGCTTCGGTCAGCGAGCCCGCGCCGAAGTCGGTGTAGACGTACACCGTGTCGATATCGGCCCACTGCAGCCCGCCCTTGGCTTCCGGACGCGAGAAACCGTCCGCCACCCAGGTCCTGCTGTCGAGGTCGAACTCGCGGGTGACATCGGCGTCCGCGCCGCCGCGCGACAGTGCGACCAGACAGCGCTCGTACTTCGGCTTGAGGCACTCGACACCGTGCCAGACCCAGTTCTCGTTCTCGGCGGCGTTCAGCGCGTCGATGTCGATCACGGTTTCCCACTGCGGCTCGGACTTGCGGTATTCGGCCAGCGTGGTGCGCCGCCACAGCCCGCGCGGGTGGTCCTTGTCCTTCCACAGGTTGTAGTAATAGCCGCCGATCTTCTGCACCCCCGGGATGCGGGCGTCGGAATCGAGGATCGCGCGCAGGTCGGCTTCGAGCGTCCGGAACCCGGGGGCACCGCCGATCTCGGCCTCGGCCTTGGCGTTGCGCTCGCGGACCCAGTCCAGCGCCTTCGCGTCCTCGACGCCTTCTAACCAGAGATAGGGGTCGGCGGAAGCAGCGGCGGTCGTCGTGGGCATGGTCGGTTTGGGGGCGGGGGCGGGAGTCGCGGCAAGGGTCGCGGCGGTCGTCGACACGCCGGCAACGGCGAGCGCGACGGCGAGACAGACATGCGAATGCGTGGGCATGCGGGGTCCGGAACAGTAGACGGCAGGGGCCGTCACGCTAGCACAGCCGGCCAGGCACCCGCCCTGCCGGAAGTCCCGCCCGGGTCCGGGCGCTCCCGGCCGGACTCAGGCCGCCCGCGGCAGCGCCTCGCGGGTCCGCGGCGCACGCGCGGCGCGGATCGGATGGATCGTGGCCATCGGCAAGACCTGCCCGCTGCGGCTGCGCTGCCGCAGCGTCCGGGCGACGACCCATGCGCTCAGCGGCAGCGCCAGCAGCCAGAACGGCATCCAGCCGAAAGCGTCACTGACGCCGCGCGCCGCCGGCAGCGACAACATCGCCACCAGCGCCAGCGCGACCGCACCGAGCAGGGCCTGTTCGAGGAGAGACATGGACGACGGCTGACGCGGGGACATGGCGGCGCTCCGGTTGGGCAGGAGGCCAGTGTCGTGGGGGCGGGTCTCAGGGACTGCGACGCGATCCGGCAGGCGGGGTAGGATGCGGCGCATGCAAGGATGCGTGTCGTCATCCTTGCCATTCAATGGAGTTCGCCATGTTTCACGCCCTGTTACTGGCCGCACAACTCGCCGGCGCCGACCCCTCGTTCGCGCAGGCGAAGGCGCGTGCAGACGAATACGAATCGCTGCTCAGCCCGAAGGACAGCGCGGCGCTGGTCGAAGCGCAAAGCCAGGCGTTGACCGCTGCCCTGGACGCCTGCGGACCGGCCAAGAGCTCGTTCGCGCCGTTCACCATCGTCGTCCGGGTGGGCGTCTCCGGCGTCGCCGAGCGCATCTGGCGCAACGACGACTCGCCGTTCGCGACCTGCCTCGACCGGCATCTCACCTCGGCGGTGCTGCCGGTCGCGGCCGGAAAGCCGTTCCATGCGTCCTATGAGTTGAGCTTCGCGCCGTGAGTCTTCCGATGGCACGAGCGCCTCGAAACCGGCGGGCCAACGCACACTAGTTATTTCTGGTAATTGCTGACCGCGAGTTCCAGCATCGACTTCATCTGCTCGCGCAGCGACGACGGCTCGACGATCTCCGCGTCCGGGCCGTAGTGCAGGATGTCCATCAGCAGCTCGCGCGGGGCGCTGTAGGGGACCTTGCGCTCGAAGCGGCCGTCGGGCAGGAAGCGGTCCTGCTGCTGCGAGTGCCAGTGTTCGTCGGCGACCCAGCGCGCGATCTTGGGATTGAAGACGATGGTGGCCCAGCCCTTGGGCGCGCCGGAGAAGATCCCATAGCTGCCGGCGAGGTGGTCGTTGAGTTCGTTGTCCGGCACGTCCTGCGCGGGCGCATCCTGCATGCGCGCGGTGGCGATGCGATCCACGGAGAAACTGCGCAGCGCGCCGCGGTCGTGGTCGTAGGCGTCGAGATACCAGTTGCCGCGATAGTGGGTGATGCGCTGCGGCGAGACCACGCGACGGGTCTTTTCGTCGGTGGAGCGCGCGCGGTAGTCGAAGTTCAGCTGTCGGCGCTCCAGGACCGTGGAACAGACGATGCGGAACACCTGTTCGTCCATGTTGCGGGTGCGATGCGGGATCACGCGCACGCGCTCGACCGGCCAGCGCTTGCCGGGGGCGTGCTCTTCGAGCAGCTTCTCGATGCGCTGCTGCAGCGGCGCCAGCGCCGAGGACAGCACCCCGCCGCCGGTGCGGCTGAGCAGTTGCTGCGCGGCCAGCAGGGCGTGCAATTCTTCCGAATTGAGCCACAGCCCGGGCAGTTCGAAGCGCTCGCCTTCGTTCGGGTCGTAGCGGAAACCGGCCTCGCCGTCGCCCATGATCGGCGCCATCAGCGCGTCGCGCAGGAACGCGAGGTCGCGGTAGGCGGTGGCGCGCGAGCACTCCAGTTCGTCCTGCAGGCGCTTCACCGTCACCGGATAGCGGGCGCTCTTCAGGATGCGGTGCAGGGAAAGAATGCGTTCGTAACGGTCCATGTGCTCGATTATGGCGGATGCCGGGGCAGGCGGTCATGCGCCCCTGTGCCGTCCGACAGCGTACCGCAGCAGGGTCGCACCCGATGCGACCGGATGGCGCCGGACGCACGCGCGGACTGGACAAGCGTCGCGCTGCCGTGTTCGCCTATGCGCTTCGCACGACCGGTCAGCACAGGAACCGCACAGGATGAGCATGGGGAACATATCGGGCCGACGGATTCGCGACGCGCTGCTGGCAGGCGCGCTCGCGACGGGCATGTTCGCCGTCCCGGCCTCGGCCGCGAAGCGGGCGCCCAAGCCGGCGCAGCACAGCGAACCGCCGCCGAAGCCCGCCCAGCCGATGCTGCGGCCCACGCCATTTTCCTCCGGCCCGGTCGCGGCCACGGCCCCGGCCGGCTGGACGCTGCAGACCCTGCCCAAGGTCGAGCGCCGGACGTTCTACGATCTGGTGCAGGACAACGGCACCATCGTGCTGCGCGCCCGCGCCGATGCCTCGGCGGCGTCGCTGCGCCACGGCCTGTTCGCCGACCCCGCGCACACGCCGATGGTCCGCTGGCGCTGGCGTACCGAACGGGTGCTGCAGGGCACCGATATGACCCGCAAGGATCGCGACGACTACTCGGCGCGGCTGTACGTCTTCTTCGACCGCGACCCCGAGAGCCTGCCGCTGAAGGACCGCACGCGGCTGAAGTTCGACCGTGCCCGCCACGGCAACCAGGTGCCGGCCGCCGCGCTGTGCTACGTCTGGGACAACCGCCATCCAGTGGGCACGATCATGGACAACCCGCAGACGCCGCTGGTGGCGATGGTGGTCGCGAGCAGCGGCGACGCGCAGGTGGGCCGCTGGCAGTCGCTGGAGCGCAATGTGATCGAGGATTACCGCCGGGCGTTCAACACCGATCCGCCGCGGATCATCGGCGTGGCGGTGGGCGTGGATACCGAGCAGACCGGCGAATCCACCACCACCTGGTTCGGGGACGTCGAGTTCGTCGGCGCCACGGCCCGCTGAGGCATCGCGTCCGCTGCAGCAGTGCACCCGATCGGCTCGCCCTGCGGCGCGCATGGCCGCTCGGCAGCGCATTTTCCGGTATTGCGATCATCGCCTGTCACTGTTGCGGAGCCCCGCCCATGTCCCTGCTTCGATCCGTCATCGCCCGCCGCCTCGGCTGGATGCTCGTACCGCTCTCGCTGTTCGCCGCGACGGCCGCCTGGGCCAGCCCGAAGGAAGACCTGAAGGCGCTGAGCGTCAAATTCCTGGCCTTGCGCAGCTATCACGTGAGCATGGAGAACAGCGACAAGCGGATGCCGAAGATGGACATGGATTTCGTCGCCCCCAACCGCTACCGCATGCGGATGCCGATGGGCACCCAGTACGTGATCGGCGACACCATGTATATGAGCATCGATGGCCGCACCATGCGCGTGCCCATGCCCAAGGGGACGGTCAGCCAATGGCGCGAGGCCGACCGCTGCTTCCGCGAGATCGACAAGATGCAGGTCGAGGCGCTGGGCGTGGAAACCCTGAACGGCAAACCGGCGAAGAAATACCGCATGACCCAGAACACCGGCAAGACCCCGACCTCGTCGATCCTCTGGGTGGCCGCCGACGGCTATCCGGCGAAGATCCAGACCACGGGCGGCCACGGCGGGACCACGATGACGATCCACTACTCGCGCTTCAACGATCCGGCCATCAGGATCGAACCGCCGAAATAAACCGCCGACGCGCCGTCTGCCGCAATCTGCATGCCGCAATCGGCGCTCGCCTGCCGGCACCCCCGGCAGGCACAATGGCGGAATGCCGTCGCGACCGCCGAAAGAACCGAGTCTGAATCTCTCGCCCTCGCCGGGCGACGCATTCAAGACCACCACGTGCGTGTGTGCGCTCGCCCGCCTGCGGGCGGCGCCCCGGCAAGGTGGTTCCAGCGCATGAAAGAACCGAAGCTCGATCTCTCGCCCTCGCCGGGCGACGCATTCAAGACCACCACGTGCTACATGTGCGCGTGCCGATGCGGCATCCGCGTATGGATCAAGGACGGCCAGATCCGCTACATCCAGGGCAATCCCGACCATCCCGTCAACAAGGGCGTGCTCTGCGCCAAGGGTTCGGCCGGGATCATGCAGCACTATTCGCCGGCGCGGCTGCGCAAGCCCCTGCTGCGCACCGGCGAACGCGGCAGCGGCGAATTCCGCGAAATCGAATGGGACGAAGCCCTCGCGCTGGCGACCTCGTGGCTGAAACCGATCCGCGAGCGCAACCCCGACGAACTCGCCTTCTTCACCGGCCGCGATCAGTCGCAGGCGCTCACCGGCTGGTGGGCGCAGCAGTTCGGCACCGTGAACTACGCCGCGCACGGCGGCTTCTGCTCGGTGAACATGGCCGCGGGCGGCCTTTACAGCATCGGCGGCAGTTTCTGGGAATTCGGCGAACCGGACTGGGAACACACCCGCTATCTGATGCTGTGGGGCGTGGCCGAAGACCACGACTCCAACCCGATCAAGATCGGCCTGGGCAAGCTGAAGGGTCGCGGCGCCAAGATCGTCGCGGTCAATCCGGTACGCACCGGCTACGGCGCGATCGCCGACGAATGGATCGGCATCCGCCCCGGTACGGATGGCCTGTTCGCCTTCGCGTTGATCCACGAACTGCTGCGCAGCGACCGCATCGATCTGGATTACCTCGTGCGCTACGCCAACGCGCACTGGCTGGTGATCCGCAACCCGGGCGGCGCGGACGATGGCATGTTCGCGCGCGACGACGCGGGCAAACCGCTGTGCTGGAACAGCGCGACGCAAGCCGCGACCGACGCCAACGCCATCGACATCCACCCCGCCATCGTCGGCGAATACACCCTGCCCGATGGCCGCATCGCCACCCCGGTCTTCCAACTGCTGGCCGAACGCTATCTCGATCCGCAGTACTCGCCCGATGCGGTCAGCGAACGCTGCGGCATCCCCGCCGACACCATCCGCCGGATCGCGCGCGAACTCGCCGAAGCCGCGTTCGACAGCAACTTCAGCCTGCCGGTGGCGTGGACCGACAGCTGGGGCCGCGAGCACAGCGAGATGGTCGGCCGCCCGGTGTCGATGCACGCGATGCGCGGAATCAGCGCGCACAGCAACGGCTTCCACACCTGCCGCGCGCTGCACCTGCTGCAGATGCTGCTGGGCGCGGTGGACGCGCCGGGCAGCTTCCGCTACCAGCCGCCGTTTCCCAAGCCGGTGCCGCCGGCGAACCGTCCCGGCAAGCTGCGCCGCGAGAACGGCACGCTGGACGCCGCGCCGCTGGGCTTCGTCCACGGGCCGGAGGATCTGGTGGTGGACCAGCACGGCCAGCCTCGGCGCATCGATCACGCGTTCTCGTGGTCCTATCCGCTGTCCGCGCATGGCCTGCTGCACACGGTGATCCGCAACGCGCACGCGGGCGATCCGTACAAAATCGATACCTTGCTGATGTTCATGGCGAACATGAGCTGGAACTCGGCGATGAACACCCGCGAGACTCTCCACTGGCTCACCGACAAGGACCCCAGCGGCGAGTACAGAATCCCGCGGATCATCTACAGCGACGCCTACGCCAGCGAGATGGTGGCCTACGCCGATCTGGTGCTGCCCGATACCACGTACCTCGAACGCTTCGATGCGATCAGCCTGCTGGACCGGCCGATCTCCGATGCCGACGGCGCGTCCGACGCGATCCGCCATCCGGTGTTCGACCCCGCGACGCAGACCGGCAGCGACGGTCGACCGCGCGACGTGCGCGGCTTCCAGTCGGTGCTGCTGGATCTGGGCGCGCGCCTCGGCCTGCCGGGCATGACCGATGCCGACGGCATGCCCGCGTATCGCGACTATGCCGACTACATCACCCGCCACGAACGCGCCCCGGGCGTCGGCCTGCTCGCCGGCTGGCGCGGCGCCGACGGCAGCGAAACCGGCAAGGGCCAACCGAATCCGCAGCAGTTGCAGCGCTACATCGAACACGGCGGCTTCTGGCATGCGCCGATCCCCGAATCCGCGCGCTATTACAAGATGGCGAACCGCGATTATCTGCAGTGGGCGCATCGCTTCGGTTTCATCGCGACGACCGAGCCGGTGGTGCTGCAGCTGTATTCGGAAACGCTGCAGAAATTCCGCCTTGCCGCGCAGGGTCATGGCCCGCAACAGCCGCCGGACGAGCATCGCGAGCGCGTGGCGACGTATTTCGATCCGCTGCCGATGTGGTACGAACCCTTCGAATCGAGCCAGAACGAAGAAGCAGACCGGAACGATCGCGATCGCGCACAAAGAAGCGACTCCCGCACGGCCATCACTCCCCCTCTCCCGCATGCGGGAGAGGGATGGGATGAGGGTGTGTCCGCGCCTGAAACACCCTCATCCGGCGCTTCGCGCCACCTTCTCCCGGAGGGAGAAGGGAACAGCCGATTCCCGCTGTCCGCCATCACCCAACGCCCGATGTTCATGTACCACGCCTGGGGTTCGCAGAACGCATGGCTGCGTCAGATCACCGCGCGCAACTGGCTGTATCTGCATCCCGACACCGGCGCGCGCTACGGCATCGCCGACGAAGACTGGATCGAAGTGTCGTCGCATCACGGCACCATCACCGTACAGGCGAAATTCGCCGCCAACGTGCAGGCGGACACGGTCTGGACCTGGAACGCCATCGGCAAGCGCAAGGGCGCGTGGAAACTCGCGAACAACGCACCGGAAGCCGAGAAGGGATTTCTGCTCAATCATCTGATTTCCGACATCACCCCGCGCGGCGACTACGCCAATGCCGACCCGGTCACCGGCCAGGCGGCGTGGTTCGATCTGCGCGTCTCGATCCGCAAGGCCGACACCGCCGGCATCAGCGCGCCGCAGTTCCTGCCCGTCGCCGACGATGCCGCCAACGATGCGCCGCTGCGCTACGGCGCCGCGATGCGCCGGAAGGATCGCGCTTGAGCCCGGACCTGCTGATCACGCTGATCGTGCTGGTCGGCGCGGTGGCGCTGTTCGTCAGCGAGAAGTGGCCGGTCGATGTCGTCGCGCTGCTGGTGCTGGGCAGCCTGCTGGTGTTCGGCGTGGTCAGGCCCAACGAAGCGCTGTCGGGTTTCAGCAGCCCGGCCACGATCACCGTCGCCGCGATGTTCGTGCTCAGCGCCGGCCTGCAGCGCAGCGGCGTGCTGCAGAGCATCGGCGACCTGTTGGCGCGGGTCCGCTGGCCCTGGCTGATGTCCCTGGTGATGATGGCGCTGGCGGCATTCTCCTCGGCGTTCATCAACAACACCGCGATCGTCGCGGTACTGCTGCCGCTGGTGATCGCAGCGGCCGTCTCGCGCGGCCGTTCGCCGTCGAAGTTCCTGATCCCGCTGTCGTTCGCGGCGCAGTTCGGCGGCGTCTGCACATTGATCGGCACGTCGACCAATCTGCTGGTCGATTCGCTGGCGCGGCAGGCCGGGCAGCGCGGCTTCTCGCTGTTCGAATTCACCCCGCTCGGGCTGTGGTTCGTGGCGGCGGGCATGGTCTACATGATGGTCGCCCAGCGCTTCCTGCTGCCCGACCTCGGCATTCCGAACAGCGGCGCCGACGATCATCGCGGTCGCTATCTGGTGGAACTGCGGGTGCCGGAAAAATCCTCGGCCATCGGGCGCACCGGAGGCACCGTGCTTCCTGTCGAAACCAAGGATGCTTTCCTGCTGGAAGTGGTGCGCGACGGCGCGCTGCTGCCCTACCCGCGCACCGAGACCATCGCCGCCGAAGACCGCCTGTTGATCCGCGGCGACTGGAACGAAATCCAGCGCGTGCGCAAACAGCTGCAGCTGGAGCACGACACGGTCGCGCGCGATCTGGTCGGCAATCCGGAAGAAGCGCGCGTGCATGCCGAAGTCATGATTGCGCCGGGTTCGGCGCTGGTCGGAAAATCCCTGGCGCAGCTGCGGTTCGGCCATGTCTACCGGATGCGCGTGCATGGCCTGCAGCGCATCGGCGCAACGCCTCGGCAGCGCGTCGACCACATTCCGCTGACGGTCGGCGACGTGCTGCTGGTGGATGCGGGTGCGGCCGCGCTGGAAGAGCTGCGCCCGAACCCGGCGGTCGTGCTGCTGGGACAGCGCGCGCAACCCAGGATCGACACCCGCCGCGCCGTGCTCTCGCTGCTGGTGCTGGTGGCGGCGATCGGGACCGCGGCGCTGGGCTGGATGCCGATCGTGGCGTCGTCGCTGCTGGGTTGCGCCGCGCTGGTGATCCTGCGCTGCCTGGAACCCGAGGAAGCGTATGCCGCGATCGACTGGCGCGTGATCGTGCTGCTCGCCGGCGTCCTGCCGCTGGGCATCGCATTGCAGAATTCCGGCGGCGCCGATTGGGTCGCGCACAACGCGCTCGGCTGGATCGGCGGCTACGGCCCGCTGGCGACGCTGGCGGTGATCTATCTGCTCACCGCGCTGATGACCGAAGTGATGAGCAACAACGCCGCCGCGGTGCTGGTGGTGCCGATCGCGATCTCCGCCGCCGACGCGCTGGGCGTGGATGCCAAACCGTTTCTGGTCGCGGTGGCGTTCGCGGCATCGACCAGCTTCGCCACGCCGGTCGGTTACCAGACCAACACCATGGTCTACACCGCCGCCGGGTATCGCTTCTCCGATTTTCCCAAGATCGGCATTCCCCTCAACCTGCTGTTCTGGGTGATGGCGATCGTGCTGATTCCGCGCTACTTCCCGTTCTGAGCGACCACCGGACCGATGACAGACCTGCCGCCGGCGTCCCCAGCGAAACCGCGACCCATGATCGGCCGCGAGACCTGCCGCGCGCCGCGCACGAGCGGCGACGATGGATCGCGAGGACGCATCATCGCCGCGATGCGCCACGACGCGCGAGGGATCGCCGGCTGGACCTGCATCGCGCTGGGCAAGACCGCAAGCCTGTTGCTGCTGTGGGCGATCGTCTCCGCTGCGGAACCGGGCCCAGGCGACGATGCCACGGGCACGGAGGCGTTGTCCGGATTGCTCGGGATCGCGCCGCTGTTCGCGATGACGCTCGGCGCAGTGGCGATCGGCCTGTGGATATTGATGGGGAACGAACGCACATGACCGACCTGCCGCCGCCGTCGAAAGTGAAACTCGGACTGGTGATCGACCTCGACACCTGCGTCGGCTGCCATGCCTGCGCGGTCAGCTGCAAACAGTGGAACGCGGGCGGCATCGCCGGCCCGCTGACCGACGAGCAGCCCTACGGCAAAGACCCGTCGGGCGTGTGGTTCAACCGGATCCACAGTTATGAAGTGGCCGCGACCGGGAGCTGCGGTTCGACACAGGCACAACCCGCCACCACCCTGCCCGCTCTAACCCTGCATTTTCCGCGCAGTTGCCTGCATTGCGAAACCCCGGCCTGCGTGACCGTCTGTCCCACCGGCGCCAGCTACAAGCGCGCCGAAGACGGCATCGTACTGGTCGACGAGGACAAATGCATCGGTTGCAAACTGTGTTCGTGGGCGTGCCCGTACGGCGCGCGCGAGTACAGCGCGGTCGAAGGCGTGATGAAGAAATGCACGCTCTGCGTCGACCGCATCTACAACGACAACCTGCCGGAAAGCGAGCGCCAACCCGCCTGCGTGCAGGCCTGCCCCACCGGCGCGCGGCATTTCGGCGACCTGGGCGATCCGGAATCGAAGGTCTCGAAACTCGTTGCCGAACGCGATGGCGTCGCGCTGATGCCGGAACTCGGCTACCAACCGGTCAACCGCTATCTGCCGCAGCGCCCACGGCGCGCGGGCGAAACCGAAGCGGCGAAGCCGGTCGTACGCGCCGAAGCGCTCGACACCGCGGCATTGCCGCCGCTGCTGCGCTGGATCGACCGGGTGTTGAGCCGATGACACCCATCGCACCCCATGTTGTCATCCCGAATCCCGGCGTCATCCGGATGAGGGACCTGCTTTCGGCAAACGATCGAAAACAGATTGCTCACCGGCTCCGCCGGATCCGGAACGACATGCCGCATGACATGAGGCGCTGACATGCATCCCGCCTTCTCCGTCCTGTTCTTCACCACGCTTTCCGGCACCGGTTTCGGACTGTGGTTCTGGCTCGCGCTGCGCATCGCGCTGGGCGACAAGCCCGAATGGTTCGACGGCCTCGGGTGGATGCTCGGACTGATCGCCGGTGCGGTGCTGGTCGCGGTCGGCGTCATCGCATCGCTCTGGCATCTGGGCAAACCCGCGCGGGTCTGGCGCGCGTTCTCGCAGTGGCGCAGCTCGTGGATGTCGCGCGAAGGCGTGGCCGCGATCGCATGCTTCGTCTTCGCGGCGCTGCTGTTCGCCGTGATGTGGCTGACCGGCGCCGGTTGGCCGACGCGCCTGGCTGCGACCGCGCTGGCGATTGGCTGCGTCGTCGCGCTGTATTGCACGGCGATGATCTACGCCTCGCTCAAACCGATCCCGGCGTGGCGGCACCGATTAGTGGTGCCGGGCTACCTGCTGTTCGCAGCGCTCGGCGGCGGCCTGCTGTTCGGACCGTTCGCCGGCACCACGCTCGATGCGCCGGACATCGTCGGCGCGGGTATCGTCATCGGCGCCATCGCGCTGTCGCTGCTCAAACGCGCGTACTGGCGCGCGATCGACCGCGACCCGCTGCCGCTCGACACCGGCGACGCGGTGGGTCTGCCCGGACGCACAGTGTCAAGTTTCGAGCGCCCGCATACCGAATCGAACTATCTGACCCGCGAGATGGGCTTCGTCGTCGCGCGGAAGCACGCGAAGAAGCTGCGCATCGTTTCGGTCGTGCTGTTCGCACTGATCCCCGCGCTGTGCGCGCTGCCCGTGTGGCTGCTGCCGCATGGCGACCTCACCGCATTGCTGTGGGTGGGCGCGGCGTCGTTCCAGGTGGGGGCATTCGTGGAGCGGTGGCTGTTCTTCGCCGAAGCAAAGCACTTGGTAATGCTGTACTACTGATGCAATCGAATTTGTTCTGAGTTGACATTCGTGGCGAACGGGACCAAAAAGCCCCTTTTAATATATATCAGACGGTCGGAACCCCTAACAGGCGTTCCTGCTGTCTGCTCTCAAGAAAATGCTGTGTATAACGGAAAAGCGAAAGCCATACGGTCATTGCCATGACGCGAAACTGATCTACTCCGCTCAAATCTCCGAACTTTTTCGCGACAACTATGGGAGCATTCGCTTCGCGGATTCGATCGAGCATCTCATCTAGGAAAACGATGAATTCTTGTTCGTTCTCGGGAAGCGATTTTCGCAGCTCGTCGATAGTTAGTTGTTCTAAAGTTATGCCGGGCTCGTGGGCGAAGCGATTTCTCCATTTTCCGAAAACCTTCAGGGGCTTTTCGTAGCGCAAATCCAAGCCGAGCAAAAGGCATAGGTCGATTTTCTGCCCATAACTTCGCGCGACTTTCTTGAGGTACTTTGGCTGCGGAGCTGCCTTTTCTAAAAAGCCGTCGAGCGCCTGCTCGATCCTGTTGTGCGAACTGATGATCACCGCGATTTCTTCCGTCAGCAAGAAGTCTTGTGAATTGACCAAAAATTTCTGGACAAATTCTTCAGGTATCTCTTCAGGATCAAAATCGACGCCGAAAATTGAGCCTGCGTATCGGATTACCGCGTATACGTCGTCTATAGAGATATTCATCATGCGATGAACGCGCCCGCGCCGAGATAGAGCAACTGTTGCGCGACCTGTTGTCCCAGCGCATCGACATCATCGCCCACCGCTTCGCTACGCACCGCGCGACCATCGGCGACCGAGCCGACGAGTCCTGCGAGATGCAGCGCACCGTCTGCGCGCAGCTGCGCGAACGCCGCCACCGGCACCTGACAGCTCCCATGCAGCGCGCGGTTCATCGCGCGCTCGGCTTCGACGCAGCGTCGTGTCGGCGCATGATTCAAGGCTGCGAACAATGTTTGTGTCGCGGCATCGTCGTCGCGGCATTCCACCGCGATCGCGCCCTGCGCAGGCGCAGGCAACCACTCGGGCGCATCCAGCCGCGCGCGGATGCGGCTGTCGAAACCGAGGCGCTGCAGGCCGGCGCAGGCGAGGAGGATCGCGTCGTATTCACCGGCATCGAGCTTGGCGAGGCGGGTGTTGACGTTGCCGCGAAGATCGACCAGCTCCAGATCCGGCCGCAGCGCGCGCAGTTGCGCCTGGCGCCGCAGCGACGAACTGCCGACCCGCGCTCCCGGCGGCAGCGCGGCGATGCCATCGTAACGATTGCTGACGAAGGCGTCGGCGTGATCCGCGCGTTCCAGGATCGCCGGCAGCGCGAACGGGCCGTCGAGGTCCATCGGCACGTCCTTGAGCGAATGCACCGCGCAATCGGCGTCGCCGCGCAGCATCGCCAGTTCGAGTTCCTTGAGGAACAAGCCCTTGCCGCCCACCGCCGACAGCGACCGGTCCAGCACTTCGTCGCCGCGGGTGGACATCGGGATCAGTTGGACGTCGATGTCGGGATGCCGCGCGCGCAGCAGCGCAGCGACGTGCTCGGTCTGCCACAGGGCGAGCGGGCTTTTGCGGGTGGCGATCTTGAGGGTACGCATGGGGGGATTATCGCCGGGTGGGTGGTGTTGTGTCTTGCTTTGTTGGTTCTTATGCCCGGGCGGGGCTGCGATTCCTGCTTTCCTATGGGAGCGACGCGAGTCGCGACTCGACATTTCAGGGGCTTACAAAGCAACTGCAGAGCTTCCGCGCTGACGCGCGGGTCACTTTCTTTGTCACAAAGAGGGTGTTGCCAAATCATTTCTCTGTGAGG
>JAIMKJ010000014.1:41985-88058 GCA_020692565.1 Thermomonas sp. | reverse complement strand
GGCTTCGCCGGTGGCGGCGGCGGCGGCGTCCACGCTCTCGGCGGCGGCATCGCCAGCGGCGGCAGCGGCGTCGGCGGCAGCGGCGCCGGCCTCATCCATCGCGGCGGAGGCTTCGGCGGCTTCGGTCTGCGCGGCATCGGTTTCGTTCTTGCAGGCGGACATCGACAGGACGGCGGCGGCAAGCAGGACGTAGATGGACTTGTTCATGGGTGTTCTCCCTGAAGGGGTTGGAGGTACGGAGGGTGGAAGCGGCGACTGATACACGGTCCAGCGCCTCTGGCGCCGCGGTTGCGGCGCGGCGACACCCGCGTTCGGGCCGCCCGCGCAAGGCGGCGGCAGCAGGCACGCTACGCAGGTTGCGTGGCCGAATCAAGCGCCGGGGCGTTGCTGGGTGCGAAATTCACGCGAAGCGGACGCCGAGCGTGCGGAATCCAATCTGCCGGCAGGGCGCGCGGGTCGCCCGGCCGGGACGCCCCTTGCCAGGGCGTATCCGCTTCGGCGCAGGTCCCGCCTGGAGGCGTCTCGCCCGAAGCCGGGCAGCCCGCTCGGCCCGGGTCGCGCACAAAAAAAAGAAGACCCGCCGGAGCGGGTCTTCTCGGTACGACTTTGCAGTCGCCTGCTTCAGAAGGAAAGAATTACTTCTTCTCTTCTTCGGCCGGAGCGGCAGCGGCGTCGGCGGCCGGAGCCATCGCGTCGGTCGCGGCGGCGTCGGTCGCAGCAGCGGCGGCGTCGGTCGCAGCGGCAGCGGCGTCGTCAGCGGCAACGGCGGCGTCGCCGGCAGCGGTGGCGGCGTCGGCAGCGGCGTCGCCAGCAGCGGCAGCGGCGTCGGCGGTGGCATCGGCGGCTTCGGTGGCGGCTTCGGCGGTGGCGTCAGCGGTGTCTTCGGCCTTGTTGCAAGCCGACAGAGCGAGGACGCCGGCGGCGAGGAGGACGTAAAGCTTCGTATTCATGCTTTTCTCCAAAGGAGTTGTCTGAAAGAACTTAAGGGGTCAGGCAACGCCAGTGCGCGTGGCAGTCCGGCATACGCGCCGGCTTGTGTTCGTTCACTGACTTACTTGGTGCTTGCCAGCACCATGAAAAAGCCGCAAGAGCAAACCCGCGGCTCATTCATTCTACCAACCAATTCAGCGATGTGAAGCCCGGCTGAATCGGCCTTGTCCAAGCCCGCTGTCTCTTGTCCAGAGCCAGCGGTCGCCCGGATCAGTTCTTCTTGGTCGCGTCGGCAGCGGCGCCGGCCGATTCGGCGGCGGCGTCGGCGGCGTCGGCGGCATTTTCGGCGGCGTCGGCAGCAGCGTCGGCAGCTTCGGTGGTGCCGGCGGCAGCGGCTTCGGCGGCGCCGGCAGCGGCGGCGTCGGCAGCAGCGGCAGCGGCTTCGGCGGCGGCCTGGGCCGCGTCGGCGGCGTCGCTGTCGCCAGCGGCGGCGGCTTCGTCGGCGGAACCGGCGGCCTCGGTGGCGGCTTCGGTCGCGTCGGCGGCGGAGTTCTCGGCCTGGTCCTTGTTGCTGCAAGCGGTCAGAGCGAAGCCCAGGGTCAGGGCGAGCAGAGCCTTGTTCAGGGTCATGGTTGAGATCCTCTTCGGTATTTGGAGATGGCGGCTGGCGAGCGGTTGCCCGTCAGCGCTTGGGTGCCATGATGACAAGCCGTTGCCGGCTGTCAAGCGGGCGTGGCCGGTTTTTTCCGGTTTACCCGTTACTGCGACTTATGCCAGTTCGATTGCGACGGCGGTCGCTTCTCCGCCGCCGATGCACAGCGAGGCCACGCCGCGTTTGCCGCCCGTGGCGCGCAGCGCGGCGAGCAGGGTCACGATCAGGCGTGCGCCGCTGGCGCCGATAGGGTGGCCGAGCGCGCATGCGCCGCCGCGGATGTTCAATTTTTCGTGGGCGATGCCGAGGTCCTTCATCGGCGCCATCGCGACGCATGCGAAGGCTTCGTTGACTTCGAACAGATCGACGTCGGCGACGCTCCAGCCCGCTTTTTTCAGCACATTTTCGATCGCGGTCACCGGCGCGGTGGTGAACCATTCCGGTGCCTGCGCATGCGTGGCGTGAGCGACGATCCTCGCCAGCGGCTGCAGTCCGCGACGCGCGGCTTCGTCGGCGGACATCAGCACCGTGGCGGCGGCGCCGTCGGAAATTTTCGACGACGATGCGGCGGTGAGTACGCCGTCCTTGCCGAACGCCGGACGCAGGGTCGGGATCTTCGATGCGTCGATCTTGCCGGGCTCTTCGTCGGTGTCGACGACCGTTTCGCCTTTGCGTGTAACTACTGTAACCGGAACGATTTCGTCCTTGAAGGCACCCGTCGAGATGGCTTTCTGCGCCCGGGCGGCGCTTTCGGCCGAAAACGCGTCGGTGGCGGCGCGGTCGAAACCGTATTTGGCGCAGGCGGCGTCGCCGAACACACCCATGGCCTGCTTGTCGTAGGGGTTGGTCAGGCCGTCCCAGGCCATGTGATCGAGGAATTCGCCGGTGCCGTAGCGGATGCCGGTGCGCGAGCCGTTGAGCAGGTGCGGAGCGTTGGTCATCGACTCCATGCCGCCGGCCACGACGACGCTGGCCGAGCCGGCCTTGATGAGGTCGTGGGCGAACATGATCGCCTTCATGCCCGATCCGCAGACCTTATTAATAGTGGTGCAGCCGGCGGCGGTGGGAATCCCGGCGGCGAGCGCGGCCTGGCGGGCCGGCGCCTGGCCCAGGCCGGCCGGCAGGACGCAGCCCATGATCACTTCGTCGATCTGGTCGGGCGCCAGACCGGCGTGGTCCAGCGCGCCGCTGATGGCCGATGCGCCGAGCGTGGTGGTGGGGACGCCGGTGAACTGGCCGAGGAAGGAACCGATGGCGGTGCGCTTGGCACCGACGATGACGATGTCGGACATGTGGGACTCCATGCGATTGCGCAGCCGCTGCGCAGGCGTTGACCGGATCGGCGCCAGTGGCGGGCCGTGGCTGCGCGGATTATGCGACTCATGTTGCACCGCCGCAAATGACCCTTTCGGCCATTGTGGAAGGAGGTGGCCTGGAAAGAGGGCCACCGTCAGGTGTCGATGTTCGTCTCTGCGTCGTACCCTCTCCCCAGCCCCTCTCCCGGCGGGAGAGGGAGCCAAGCCGGATCAGTCCTCGATGCGCAGCAGGTCGGTCTCGCGCGGGCTGTGGAAGTGGCGCTTGAACGGCACTTCGCCCGTGCGGGGCTCGTCCAGTTCGCGGGCGTAGCGGTGGCCGGCGTAGACCGCGTGCGCGATCAGGCCCGGGGCCAGCGCGTCGCCGATGCAGGTCACGGTGCGGATGCCGGCGTCGGCCCATTCGGCTTCGCGGTCGCGCAGCGCCTGGTACAGCGCGTCGTCGGGCACGCGGGCGGTGATCGCGACTACGGCCGCGCAGGCCAGATTGCGGCGTTTGCCGCTCCAGACGTGTTCGAGTTCGAGGGCGCCATCGGCGAAGCCGACGATGTTGTGGGAGACGATCTGTTCGACGCCGAGTTCCGCCATCTTCCACTGGATATGCCGGTAATCGAGCGTGTTCGCGCTCCACGAGGCGATGGTGTCGTCGGGCGTGAGATAGATCACTTCGCGGCCGTGTTTGCGCAGGGCTTCGGCGACCACGCTGCCGTAATAGAAGTAGTCGTCGTCGAAGATCACCACCGGCCCTTCGGGCATGCGCGCGACGGCGTCGTCCATGATGTCGTCCGGGGTGAAGACCGCGGCGTTGCCCTCGAAGCCTGGAATGGCGGCGCCGTTGCTGCGGCCGTAACCGTCGCGGCGCCAGTGGCAGCCGGTGGCGACGACGACGTGTTCGGCGCCGAAGTCCAGCACGTCCTGCGCAGTGAGCGGCGAATCCTGGTAGATCGCGACGTTCTGCAGCTTGCGGATCTGGCCGAGGCGCCAGTCGCGCACCCGCGCCCATTCGGCCAGGCCGGGCAGGCGCGCTTCGCGGGTGACGCGGCCGCCCAGCTCGCGGCGGGCCTCGGCCAGATTCACCTCGTAGCCGCGCTGGCCCAGCGCGCGCGCGGCTTCCAGGCCGGCGGGGCCGCCGCCGACCACCAGCACCTTTGCGGTGGATTTCGCTGGCGCGATGGTTTCCGGGTGCCAGTCGCGGCGCCATTCCTCGCCCATGGTCGGGTTCTGGGTGCAGCGGATCGGGGTGATGGTGTTGTCGCCGGACACGCAGAGATTGCAGCCGATGCACTCGCGGATATCGTCGATGCGGCCTTCCTCGATCTTCTTCGGCAAAAAAGGATCCGCGATGGACGGCCGCGCCGCACCGATCATGTCGAGTACGCCGCGGCGGATCTGCGACACCATGGTGTCGGGCGAAGTGAAGCGGCCCACCCCGACCACCGGTTTGGTGGTGGTCTTCTTCACGAAATCGATGAAGGGTTCCTGCGCGCCCTCGGCGGCGAAGCGCGACGGCACCGAATCGTTGTACCAGGCGGCGACGTTGACGTCCCACAGGTCCGGCAGTTCGGCGAGCATGCCGACGATGTCCTGCGCTTCGGCGCGCTCGATGCCGCCGGGGCCGATCAGTTCCTCGGTGGCGAAGCGGATGGCGACGCCGCAGCGGTGGCCGACGGCCTCGCGGGTGTCCTCCAGCACTTCGCGCAGCAGGCGCACGCGATTCTCCAGCGAGCCGCCGTATTCGTCGGTGCGGTGATTGCGGCGGCGCTGCAGGAAGTGCATCGCCAGCGACAGGTCGTGGCCGGCGTAGACATAGATGATGTCCATGCCCGCGCGCATGCCGCGCAGCGCGGCGTCGCGGTGCCAGCGGCGATAGTCGGCGATGTCGGATTTGTCCATCGCCCGCGCCTGCGCCGGATAGCCGTATTTCGAAGGCTGGTGCGAAGGCGCGATCAGCACTTCGCGCGAATACAGATTCGATGCGGTCGGGCCGTTGTGGGTGAGTTCCACCGCCGCCAGCGCGCCGTGCGCGTGGACCTTGTCGCACATCAGCGCCAGCGCCGGGATGTCGCGGTCGTCCCACAATCGCGCTTCGACGTACGGCGAGACATCGCCGGATGGATGGATCTCGCATTCCTCTGTCGCGATCACCGCCCAGCCGCCTTCCGCCTTCATCTCGCGCATCGCCGCGTGCGCCAGCGGCATGCCGTGGCCCATGCCGTTGCAGTGCGGCACCTGGAAGAAGCGGTTCTTCGCGGTGACCGGACCGATCTGCACGGGCGTGAAAAGAATGTCGTAGCGGGAATCGCGCATGGGTGGGATCCGGAAGGCCTGGCGGTATTCTGCACAAGTGGCCTGCCGCCGGGCGGTACTTATGGTCGGGCCGACTTGCGCGATGGTCGGGATCGCGGCAACCTGCCCGGGTCATCCGGGGGGGAATCCGACATGCGCATGAGAAGCGGGGCTGCGTTGATCGCGGCATGGGCGATGGCTGCGCTGCAGGCCACCGCGCAGGACGCAGTGCCGGAAGCGCCCGTGGCCGAGGCGGCGATTGAAGCGGCGCTTGAAGCGGTGATCGAGGCGACATCTGTCGAAGCACCTCCCATCGCCGCTCCCGACGGCTACGGCCTGAGCCGTGAGCACGCGATCGAAGTCTGCTATCCCGAAGGCCAGCAGCAGTATCTCGCCCGGCTGATCTGCCCGGACAACAGCCATCCCGCGTTCGAGCGCAGGGGCAGCGTCGGCCCGCGTCAGCCGATGCCCGACAACATGTCCGAGGAGACGATCGCGTCGCTGCTCGCCGACCTGCGCAAATCGCGCAAGCGCGAGCCCGGCGAACCGGACCATCACATCGTCGATGCCTACGACGTGGTCTGCGGCGAAGCCACGACAACCCTGTATCTGGATATGTACCACTGCGCCCAGGACCGGCCGGTCTTCAGCCCGAAGGGCTTCGGCATCATCGATTGAGCAGCATCGCCCGCCCCGATATTTCGATCAACCAGGACTCATCCGCATGAACAATCCGTACCAGAGCCCGCAGTCGCGCGTCGCCGACGCCGTCGATGGCGATATCGAGGCCATCGCCGGTGGCCAGAAACTGGTGATCTACGCGATCCTGGTCTATTTCCTCGCCGTTGCGGCGCAGGTCGCGATCGGCCAACTGGCGCTGTTGATCGCGCTCGTGTCGCTGGGGCTGTCCATCGCCGGCATCATCAAGCTGAGCGCGGGCATGAAATTCTCGACTGCGATCCAGATCATGTGCGTGGTGCTGATGTTCGTGCCGCTGATCGGCCTGCTCATGCTGCTGGTGCTGAACTCGAAAGCCACGACGCGCCTGAAGGCGGCGGGTTACCGGGTGGGGTTGTTGGGCGCGAGCAAGTAATCCCGGTGTAGCGGAAGGGACGCGCTGGCGGGCTTTCCGATGCCGCTGGCCGCGATCAGCGCCCCAGCCACACCGCCACGATCACCGCGACCGCGTACCACGCGAGTTCCGCCGGCTGATTGGCGAGACCCAGCAGGGTCTGCGCATGATCCGTGCCGAGACGCTGGAACGAGTCGATCAGCTTCAGACCCATCGGCCCGCCCATCTGGGTGGCGGCAATGGTCCAGTTGGTCAGCGCGATGGTGATCAGTGTCGCGAACACGGCCATCGCTGCGCGCGGCATGCCCGGTGCGGCGCGGCCCAGACGCAGCAACAGTGCGATATCGGCGGCGGTCAGCACGGCCATCCATGCGCATTGGCGGTCGACGATCAGCGCCACCAGCGCCCAGACCGCGCTCATGCCGAAGATGCCGAGCACGGCGAGCAGCAGCGGGAAGGCGACGCGTGTGCGCGGTGCGGTGTGTGCGGGGGTGGCGATCATGCGGACAGGGTAGCCGAGCGCGGCACTTGTGCGCACCCGGCGAAGGTCATGCGCCGACCGCGAAACAACGATCATGAAAAAACGAACGCCCGGCGCGCTGGGCGGCCGGGCGTTCGCGGTCGTCGCGATGAATCGTCGCGATGAACCGCGGCGATCAGAACTTCGCGCGCAGGGTCACGCCGTAGCTGCGGTCGGGGCCGGCGATCACGGTGGGAATGCCGAACAGCAGGCCGGTGTTGCCGGCGTCGGTCAGGTATTCCTTGTCGGCGAGGTTGTTGCCCCACACCGCGACTTCCCAGCGGTCGGCGAAGCGCCAGCCGGCGCGCAGATTGACCAGGCCGTAGCCGTCCTGTTCGATGCCGGGCTGGTTTTCGTCCTCGAAATACACGTGCGAGCGGTAGCTGTAGCTCGGGCGCACGTACAGGCTGTCGCCGCTGGCCAGCGGGATGGTCCAGTCCACGCCGATCGACAGCGACTGCTTGGGCGTCATGCGGAAGCGGTTGCCGGCCAGTTCCTGGTACACGCCGTCGTCGTCGAACGCATTGAAGCCGCCGTCGATGTAGGCGAAGTTGAACCAGCCGTTGACGTTCTCGCTGAATCGGTTGAACAGCGAGGCCTCGAAGCCCAGCGAGTGCGCCTTGCCGGCGTTCTGGGTCTCGAAAAACGGCGGTGGGTTGTCGCTCTCCACCGACGCCTGGAAGTTGTTGTAGTCGTAATAGAACAGCGACAGGTCGTACAGGAAGCGGCCCTCTGAAGCAGAACCCTTGATGCCCAGTTCGTAGCTCCAGACGATCTCGGCTGGAATCTCGTCGCCCTCGGGGGTCACGTCGCTGACGTTGATCATGTTCGGACGACGCCCGCGCGAGATGCTGGCGTAGGTGTTGACGTTATCGCTCAGCTTGTAGCCCAGCACCGCGCGGCCGACCCACGAATTGAAGGTGTCGCTGGCGCTGAGCCGGCCGGCGGTGGCCGGGAACAGCAGGTTGGTGCAGGGCGGAGCGGTCGGGCTGCAGGCCGGGCCGCCGCGGGCTGACAGCAAATAGCCGAGACTAGAACCGTTGCCTGGCGCGGCGAAATAGCCGTATTCGACCGATTCGTGCGAGCCGCGCAGGCCGAGGGTGAGCGACCACGCGTCGTTGAACTGCCAGGTGCCGTCGGCGAACAGTTCGATCGCGCGGATGTCGACATCGTTGCCGAAGGTCTGGCGATGGTCTGGATTGAGCGGTAGTGCGAGGAACCCGGCCGGATTGGTCGGCGTCGGCGCCACCACGCCCGGAGCCGGCAGCCAGGTCGCGGTCTGCGACGTATTGGGCGTCGCATTCGGATTGAGCACCGACAGGATCGGGTAGTAATAGTTGGTCAGCGCACTGCCGAGCAAGGGGGTGATATTGGTGTTGATCTGCTCCGACAACAGCGCATACAGCTGGCGCTCGTCGGCCTGGTAGTCGAGGTCGCGATTCGCGGTTTCGTCGAAATACGAGCCGCCGAAGAAGCCGGTGAACTTGCCGCCGTTGTCGTAGTTGAAGCGCAGTTCCTGGCTGAACTGGTCGCCCCAGGCGTTCTCGTCGAATTCGATGAGGTCGGCCTGCGAGCCGTCGGAGTCGAACTTGTCGAAGCCTTCGTAACGGCGCCAGCCGGTGATGGTGGACAGCGACCAGGTGTCGTTGAGGGTGAAATCGCCGAGCACGGTGGCGCCGTAGACTTCGCGGTCTGTGCCCAGTGCTTCGCCGCGCTGCGAATTCGCGGTGTAGGGATCGAGGCTGCCCTGTTCGTTCGGGATGACCATGCTGCGGAAGCCGGTGCCCGGCGGCGTGTCCTTCTGGTAGTTCAGGATCACGTCGATGCCGCTGTTCGCGCCGATGTCGAAATGCAGCGCACCGCGCAGCGCGCGGGTGTCCTTGCCCTGCAGGGTGCCGCCGTCGAGGTTTTCGATGTAGCCGTCGCGGGTTTCGTAGAAGGCGGCAACGCGGCCCTGCACGTTGTCGCCGAGGTCGGTGTTGTAGTGGCCGGTGAAGCGGCGCTGGTCGTCGCTGCCCAGGCCGATCTCGAAACCGCCGCTGCGGCCGGCGCGGGCCTTGTTCTGGATCAGGTGCACGGCGCCGGTCTGGGCGGCGCGGCCGAACAGGGTGCCCTGCGGGCCGCGCAGCACTTCCACGCGCTCCATGTCGAACATTTCGACCGACGAACCGCGCGAGCGGCTGATCGATACGCCGTCCTGGAACAGCGAGATGCGCGGCTCTTGGGTGGGGTCGTCGAGATCGGCGGTGATGCCGCGGATCGAGATGCTGGGGTTGCTGACGCTCTGGGTCTGGACTTCCAGGCCGGGCACCAGCGTGCCGAGGTCGCCGTAGTCATCGATGCCCTGGGCCTGCAGGAACTCGCCGGAATAGGCGTTGATCGAGATCGGCACGTCCTCGATCTGCTGTTCGCGCTTCTGCGCGGTGACCGTGATCCGGTCCAGCGTGTCGGCGTCGGCCGGGGCGCTGTCCTGGGCGGCCGCGGGCAGGGCCCAGGTGGCGGTCAGCGCCGCCGCGAGGGCGAGCGACAGGCCGTCGCGGCGCAGCGGCGCTCGCGTCGAACGGGTATCGAGGTGGGTGGACGGGTGTGCGGTCGTGCTTCGGAACATGTGGCGACTCTCCATGAGGAGTGCGGATGTGCGGCGCCGGGCCTCCCCTGACCGGGCGCCGCCGGGCGATGCCGGCTGGTTTCGGGCCTTTATAACCCACGGACATGTCCGGAAGTCGCTCCGGTACAATACGCACCCGCCTGAGCGCATTCTTCCGCGACTTCCGTCGCGCACCGAGCCGCCGTGTATTCCCGCAGCAGTGAACCCGTCCGTTTCGAACGCGACTGCGACGCCGTCCTGGTGCCGCAGGGCGAAGCCGTGACCCTGCCCGCCGGCAGCATCGGCTACATCACCCAGGCGCTGGGCGGCAGTTGGACCGTCTTCGTCGAAGGCAATCTGATGCGGATCTCGGGCAAGGATGCCGACGCCATCGGCAAGGACCCGCCGACGCCCATCGAGCTGCCCGAAGGCGCCAGCGACGACGAAGTCGAGAAGCTGGTCTGGACCCAGTTGCGCACTTGTTTCGATCCGGAAATCCCGATCAACGTCGTCGACCTCGGTCTGGTCTACGAGGCCACCGTGGCGCGCACCGACGACGGCCAGCGCCGGGTCGACGTACGCATGACCCTCACCGCGCCGGGCTGCGGCATGGGCGATGTCCTGGTCGACGATGTGCGCAGCAAGATCGAATTGATCCCCACGGTCGTCGAGGCCGATGTCGAGCTGGTGTTCGACCCGCCGTGGAACCGCAACATGATGTCCGAAGTCGCGCGGCTCGAAACCGGGATGTTCTGACACCGCGCGGCGACGCCGCCGACGCTTGAATCAAGCCGCGTCGCTCCGACGGAACGGTTGAACCCTCCCTCGCCGAGATGAAGACCCGTTGGCCGTCGTCGCGGCAGAAGATGCGACAGGGTGATTCGACGGGCGATAGCGGAAGCGGCCGAGCGCCCGTGGGCGCCTGCCATCGCTGCATGTCCGGTAACCCCTTAATGCGAATCCTGCGGCCTTTCGCGGGGCGTGCGGCTCAGGACGACTTTCCCGTCGGTTGCGGCATCGTTCGCGGGCAGCCCGCCGGGGAGCCGCAGCCAATCGAGCTTGGCGCCGGGCAGTTGGCGGCTGGCGATGTGCGGTTCGGTCCGTTCTTCGGGTGCATCGAGCGACGTTCCGATGCTCAGGCTGTCCAGTTCGGCCAGAACGACCGCATCGCCCAGTTGCTCGGCGCGGTCGCGCAGCGCGGTCAGGCGCGCGGTGGCGGTCGTCCGGTCGCCGGCGGCCAGCGCATCGGCGATCTCCAGTGTCTCCAGGCGATGGCTCACCAGCCAGTCGTCCGGCGCGATCCGGCGCCGGGCGGCGTCCACGAATAGCCGGCTGCGCGCCCAGTCGCCCTGCGCCGCGGCGATCTCGGCGAGACCGGTCTCGATGTTGGCCGACAGTGCGTCGTAGCCCGCCATCGTGGTCATCGGCAGGGTGTCGTCGAAGAGTCTGCCGGCGCGGTCGTATTCGCCGATGCGGACGAACAGGGTGGCCGTACTCACGGACATCATCCAGCGGTCGACGCCGTTGGGTTCCTTCGACAATGTCCGCGCGATGTCGTCGAGCGCGATCCGCGTCTGCGCGTGATGGCCTTCCAGCAGATCGGCGGCGGCTTCCATCCACTGCGCATCCAGTCTGAGCACCGGCAGTTCGGATTTGCGACAGACATCGAGCTGTCGCCGGGCGGCGGCGATGTGTCCGGTGGACAGCAGGATGTGCGCGCGGGTGCAGGCCAGCCGCGCGCCCGCGATCTCCGGCGTCGGCGTCCTGCCGCCTTCGTTGGCGATGGATTCGCCCAGGCGCAGGCGTTCGAGCGCATCCCGGTAGCGTCCTTTCTGCAAGCGGATCCCGCTGTCGAACTGCATCAGCCAGAACGCGCGTTCGCCCGCCAGGCCGCCGCCCGACAGGCCGCTGGCCTGCAGACGCGCGATCCGGGTTTCGGCGCTGGCGTAGTTGCCGATCAGCATGTCCTGGTTGAGCAGATCGAGATCCAGCAGATTCTGCAGCCCGAGATCGCCCGAAGCGTTCGCCGCCTGCAGCGCCTGTTGCAGCAGGTCGCGATATTCGCCGTGCCGCCCCGCGTTGTAGTGATCGAAGGCGGCGCGGCGCATGAGTTCGACTTCGAGGCTGGCGAAACCGTTCGCGCGCGCGGCGGTCAGCAGATCGTTCGCGCGTGTGGACATTCCGCCGCCCTCCGGCGCCTGCGCCCGCTCCGCGAGGAAGCGCGCATAGAGCGCGTCGAGATGATGGCCGGAGGCATCGAAGGATTGCGCGGCCAATTCGAACAACTGCGGCGACGGATCCCGGCCCGGGGTGTTGTGATGGGCCTGCGCCAGCAGCAGCCGGGCGGCGCCGCGTTCCTGTTCCCAGCCCTCGCCGGTCTGCGCGATCAGGCTCAATGCCTGCTGCGCGCTCTGTCGCGCGCGGGTCGGATACCCCATCGCCAGCTCCGTCTTGGACAGCGCGATGCGCTGGCGGATGCGGACGCCGAGCGGGCGATTTTCCCACTGCAGGTTCGGGCTGGACAGGATCTCCAGCGCTTTGCGCGGCTGTCCGGAATGGGTCAGCAGTTCCGCCTGCCGGAACGCGAAATCGCGGCGCGCGGGATAGTCGCGTGCCAGGCTGGCGTAGGCGGCGATCGCCTGCCGCTGCCGGCGAGGGTCCACCGAAGCGCCGAGCGCATCGAGCACGCGTTCGGCGTCGGACGGCATCGGCGTCATCCCGCGGCGCGCCTTCGCCATGTGCGCGATGGCGTCGTCGAATCGGCCGCGGCGGGCCTGCAGTTCGGCGAGTTTGAGATGGGCCATGCCGAAATCGGGCGCGGACCGCACGACCGCTTCGGCCGCCGTCGCGGCGACGTTCCAGTCGCGGCGGCGCATGGCGCTGGCGGCCTGCGCATAGCGCTGGGCGGCGTCGGCGTCCAGCGCGAGCGCCGGCCAGATCGCGTCGGCACGATGCGGCAGCAGTCGCGCGATGATCCGCTGCGACAGCGCATCGACCATCGCCGGGAGTTCATGGCGACGGCCCTGCAGTGCGATCGTTTCCGTGGCGATGGCCCGCGTGCCGGGATCGGTCGCGACGACATCGCCGCTGCGGGCGGACGGGCGGATCGTGCTCAGACGCGCGCGCAGCAGGATGTCGTCCAACCGTTGCGTCGGCGCCGCTTCCATCGTCAGCACGACCAGATGGGTCGGTGTGGTCGGCGCCTCGGCGAGGAGCTGTTCGCGGCTCAGCCGCACGGTTTCCGGCAGCAGATCCAGTTGCGTCGACAGCCAGTCGTCGAGCAGATCGACGGGCCAGCGCTGCGATCCGTTGCCGGCGCCGTCCGCCTGCAGCACCGCCACCGTGATCGTCGCCGGTCCGGTCGTGCCCGCACCGTCCTTGCGGCGTTCGATGCCGGCGGAGCCGGTCAGGCTCATCGCCACCACGAACAACGCCGCCAGCAGCATGCGCGGCCTGTGCGGCCTGTGCGTGCGTGCAGCCGGCGTGGCGGGCTGCGCAGGCGGGAGCGCACCGGCCGCGGATTCGACGACGCCCCGTTCGATGACGCCCCGGCGGCCAGTCATCGCCTCCGCGACGCGTGCGATGGGCGTCGCGCGATCGGTCGAACGGTCGTCGATGCCAGCGGCATCGACTGGCGCTGCATCGGCCGGCGCTGCATCGGCAGGGATCACGTTCGCGATCTCCACCCGCGTCGGCGGCTCGAACACGTAGCCGCTCTTGGTGACCGTGCGGATCCAGTGCTTGCGCTCCTCGCCCAGCGCCTTGCGCAGCATCCACACGCTCTGCGACAGATTCGCGTCCTCGACGATCACCCCGGGCCAGACCCGATCGAACAGTGCGCCGCGGGTATGCAGCGTGTCCGGTTCGGACAGGAACACCTGCAGCAGGTCGAACATGCGCTGCGGCAGTTCGACCTCGCCATCGGGACGGATGACCCGCCGATAGCGCGGATCGATCCGCAGATCGCCGACGCGCCATTGCGATGCGCCGGGAGGCGGAGCCGCAGGCGCGGAAGGCGTCATCGCAGGCCGTCTTCGTCGGCGGACCCCGGCATCCGATGGATCGCCACGGCGGCCGGCGTCGCACATCCGGCGCGACAGGGACTTCCGCTGCGCCGCTGCGCGAAAGCGCGATCCGGATCGGTCTGCATCATTTCGGTCGCTGCCTCTGAAGGTTGCGCGTGAGCAGGCCCGGTCGCCATCCGCCGGGTCCGGATCGTCCTGAAGGGTGCGATCCCGCATTCGATTTCAGCGCGGATCGCCGAGCGTAGCGTGCCCGCCGGAACATTGCGCGGACGCCCTGCAACGTACGTCGACGTATGCGATGGCCGCCCGCAGCCGGTCTTCGCCGCGCCACGCATTCTGCTATCGCGGCGAAGGCGCTGCCGCCCGATTTCGTGATGAAGATCGTGTTTCGATCCGGATTTGAGAAAGATTTGAGCGCCCGGAACGGTTTCTGTCGCGTGGCATTCATGGGATGCCGGTGCCGGCCGCGCCGACAGCTGGAACCGGCGGCGTATCCGTCCCGGCCGCGACGATTCCGCAGGCCATGTTGCGGAGCGGCGCCGCGAGCCCGAGCGTCTTTGAGAAAGATTTGAGTGCGTGCGCATGGCGCCGGTGCCCGGGCGTGATGCCTGATCGCCGGGTATTGGCCTGCGAGCGGTGCCGACGGCCGGTGGCCCGCCGAGGCGACGCCAACGGCGTTTCCGATGCGGACGACTGCTTGCTGTGGGGCCGCGCGGTTGCGCCAGTGAGGCACGTGGCTGTCCAGCCCCACGCATCGCCAATGCGACATTCCGAACTTTCACTCAGATCGTCCATGGAGGTTTCATCAGTGAACATCATGTCGTGCGGCACGCGCCGCCTTCTGCTTCTCGTCGCGACAACGCTCGCCGTATGCGCACCGTCCGCGTTCGCACGGGATGTTTCGACCCGCATCGTCGGCGGTAGCGTCGTTTCGACGCCGCAGCCTTGGGTCGCGGCAGTGCTCTACAACGGCCGGCAGGGATGCGGCGGTTCGCTCATCGCCCCGCAGTGGGTGGTCACCGCGGCGCACTGCGTGTCGGGTGCGAGCCAGGTGCGCCTGGGCTCGCTCAACAGCGGCAGCGGCGGGCAGGTCGTGGGGATCGCGCAGGCCATCATCCATCCCGGCTACTCCAATGTCGGCGGCGGCAACGACATCGCGCTGCTGCGCCTGCAGTCGCCGGTATCGGGCATCACGCCGATCACCATCGGCACCGCACCCGTATCGGGCAACGCGATCCGTCTGCTCGGCTGGGGCCAGACCACGCCGCAGCAGGGTGCGGGCACCGCGTCTCCCGTGCTCAAGCAGTTGGATACCCAAGTGCTGGCAACGAACTACTGCACGGGCTACAGGACCGGCGATATCTGCATCCGCGGCACGACCAGCCAGACCGCGTGCTATGGCGATTCCGGCGGCCCGGCGCTGGTGAGCGGTCTCCTGGTCGGTGCGACCAGCCGTGCGGGCGGCGGTGGTTCGACCTGCGGCCAGAGCAATGTCCTCTATACCAGCGTCGTCTACTTCAAGAGCTGGATCCAGCAGTACGTCACCCTGGGCGGCGGCAATCCACCGTCCGGCGGCCAGACCTACACCAATAGCGCCGACTACCCGATCCGCGACAACGCCACGGTCAGCAGCCCGATATCGGTGTCCGGCCGCACCGGCAACGGTTCGGCGACGACGCCGGTCGCGGTGAACATCGTGCATACCTATATCGGCGATCTGAAGGTCGATCTGGTCGCGCCGGACGGCAGCGTGTACGTGCTGCACAACCGCGCCGGCGGCAATGCCGACAACATCAACCAGACCTACACCGTCAATCTGTCCGGCGAAGCGTTGAACGGTACGTGGAACCTGCGCGTCAACGACAACTACGTGAACGATACCGGTTACATCAACAGCTGGAGCGTCACCTTCTGAATCATCCCGTCCGGATGCTTGCGTCGATGCGTCACTTCCGCTGCGGACTTCCCCGGTCCGCAGCTTTTTTCATGACCGCCGATCGATCGGTCCTCTTCATCGGTCCCCGGTCGCGATTCGCGCAGTGCGCATGTCGCGACGCACCACGCACCGCGGCCCGCCGGTGCGCATGCGCGCCCGCAACGTGAAGACGGTCGCATCTTTGCTTCGGGGAATGCGCAATTTTTCGGCGCCCATTGCGTCCGATGCATCACGCGTCCGCCTCTGAATGTCGGGAGTTGACGCAATCCGTCAGTTTCGCTTACGGTCGATTCAGCCATCCGACAAGGAGCATTTCGGATGGCGATGCCGCGTATCCGTCCATGTCCTGTCCGCACCGTCGTGTGCGGCCGGCAACGGGCTCGTGCGCCGGTCAATGCGGGGGCAACCGCAGCAGGGAACATTTCATATCACATAGCACCCAGGGAGAGATCAGCTGTGAATCGATACCGTCAAATCAATGTACTCGCCGCCGCAACCGCGCTGGCACTGTTCGCCACCGGCGCTTCGGCCGCCGGTCGCACCGACCTCAATCTTGAAGACATGGGCCGCGTCGCGAAGAGCAACGCCGCCATCGCCGCATCCGGCGCGGTGGACATGGCGCATGCGCGCCACGCGCAGGCGCTCGGCCTGGACAGCGAATCGCGCCTGTTCCTGCTCGACCGCAAGAACGACCGCGGCGTGCGCAATCACCGCTACCAGCAGACGTTCCGCGGCCTGCCGATCTTCGGCGAGCACGTGATCGTCAACGAAGACGAAAACGGCAATCTCCGCAGCCTGTTCGGCCAGAAAGTCACCGGCCTCGCCAGCGAGATCCCGGCCGGCAAGCCGCGTCTGAGCAGCTTCCGCGCGCTCGCCATCGGCAAGAGCGCAGGCCTGGGCAACCGCATCGGTTTCATGCGTACCAGCGCGGAGAAGTCCGAGCTGATGATCCACATCGACGACAACGGCGCGGCGCGCAAGGCCTACGTCGTTTCGTACTTCGCCGACACCCGCAGCGGCGGCTCGCCGACCCGGCCGACGGTGATCGTCGATGCCGAAAACGGCCGCGTCCTGCAGCAGTGGGACAACCTGCAGCATGCGCTGATCGGCACCGGCCCCGGCGGCAATGCCAAGACCGGCCAGTACGAATACGGCACCAACTTCGGCTACCTCGACGTGGCGCAGAGCGGCACCACCTGCACCATGAACAACGCCAACGTGAAGACCGTGAACCTCAATCACGGAACGTCGGGTTCGACCGCGTTCTCGTACACCTGTCCGCGCAACACCGTGAAGACCATCAACGGCGCGTATTCGCCGCTGAACGACGCGCACTATTTCGGCGGCGTGGTCTTCAACATGTTCAACGCCTACATCGGCAAGCCGCCGCTGACCTTCCAGCTGACCATGCGCGTGCACTACAGCAACAGCTACCAGAACGCGTTCTGGGACGGCTCGACGATGACCTTCGGCGACGGCGGCAGCACGTTCTATCCGCTGGTCAGCCTCGACGTGGCCGCGCACGAGGTCTCGCACGGCTTCACCTCGCAGAACTCGAACCTGACCTATTCCGGCCAGTCGGGCGGCATCAACGAAGCGTTTTCGGACATGGCCGGCGAGGCCGCCGAGTACTACATGAAGGGCACCAACGACTTCCTGGTCGGCGCGGACATCTACAAGGCGACCGGCGCGCTGCGCTACATGGCCAACCCGCCGCAGGACGGTCGTTCGATCGGCCACGCCTCCAACTTCACCAGCGGCATGGACGTGCATTACTCGTCGGGCGTGTACAACAAGGCGTTCTACCTGCTGGCCACCACGTCGGGCTGGAACACGCAGAAGGCGTTCCAGGTCTTCGCGCGCGCCAACGACCTGTACTGGACCGCCAGCACCAACTTCAACCAGGGCGCGTGCGGCGTGCAGACGGCGGCGGCCGACCTCGGCTTTACCGTCGCCAACGTCACCTCGGCCTTCAGCGCGGTCGGCGTGAGCTGCGCCGGCACCCCGCCGACCGGCACCGTCGTGCTGAATGTCGCGTTGCCGTCGCAAGCGACCGGCACCACCTCGTCGACCTACTCGGTGACCGTGCCGTCCGGTACGACCAGCCTGGTGTTCAACATCTCCGGCGGCACCGGCGATGCGGATCTGTACGTCAGGCTCGGTGCTGCGCCCACCACGTCCAGCTACACCTGCCGTCCGTACACCGGCGGCAACAACGAGACCTGCACCATCACCAACCCGGCCGCGGGCAGCGTCTACTACACCAATGTGCGCGCTTACACGGCGTTCTCGGGTGTGACCCTCAAGGCCACCCGGACCCCGTAAGGCCGACCTGCCTGCCGCCGCAAGGCGGCAGGCAGCCGGTGTCGGACCCTGTCCGATCGGCTGCATCCGCGTGCGTTCATGCCGATGCCATTCCATTCGAGTCAAAGGCAGAGCCCCGGCGGATACCGGGGCTTTCGCTGTTGCGAACGGGTGGTTTTGGCGCCCGGCGATGCTGCTATGCAGCAAACGTGTGTTCCCGGTGACGGTGGCGGCCGATATGGCTTTGTGATTGCCTTCACGTTTGAGGACGGAAATCGTGCTTTCTCTCGACGCGATGCCGGATCTGGCGCGCCGACGAATCGCAATAAAGCGTCAACAGTTGACGCAACACGTCAGTTCCGTTTAGGGTCGGGTAGGTCATTCGTCATGGAACGCAGGCTGAATGACCAGAGCGCGGCGCCCGGAGCTTGTGATCGCCACCCGACGAGGGGCGACAGGGCAGGGGCGTACTGCCGGCGCATGCGGGGGCATGCCGCGATGGCAGGCGTCGCGCACCGTGCGACCCGTTCGCACGAGCATATCCGCAGCATATTTTTCAGTTTTTTTGGTTTTCTTGGAATCCGGGGACAGATTGGACGATGCGTAGGATGAAGAATGCGGCGGGGATCGCCGTGCTGGCGCTTGCTGTGGGCAATGCCCTCGCTGCCGATGGCGGCGAATCGGTGACGGGTTGCCGGGACGGCGACGCCGCGTGCCTGGACACGGTGCAGGTCACCGCGACCAAACGTCCCGAATCCACCCTGCATGTGCCGGCGGCCACCACCATCGTCGGCGGCGCGCGCCTGCGCGAAACCGCGCCGCAGACGCCGATGGATGCCCTGCATGGCGAAGTCGGCACCTTCGTGCAGCAGACCACCCCGGGGCAGGGCGTGGTGATCGTGCGCGGGCTCAAGGGGTCGGAAGTGCTGCATCTGGTGGATGGTTTCCGCCTCAACAACGCGATTTTCCGCAACGCGCCCAACCAGTACATCGCGCTGGTGGACGGTCAGAGCCTCGAGCGCATCGAAGTGGTGCGCGGCCCGTCCAGCACCCTGTACGGCGGCGACGCGATGGGCGGCGTGGTGCAGATGCTCACGCCGGAACTGGATTTCGGTGGCGACGCCTGGACGTGGAACGGCCGCCTGCGCGCGATCGCCGCCAGCGCCGACGATTCGCTGATCGGCCGCGCCGAAGTGCGCGGTGGCCGCGAAGGCATGGGCTTCGCGCTCGGGCTGACGTCGCAGGAAGTCAACGACCTGCGCAGCGGCGACGGCGAGACGCGTCCGTTCACCGGCTTCACCCAGCGCAGCCTCGATTTCAAGTGGCAGGCCGACATCGCGCCCGGCCACGAACTGATGTTCAGCCTGCAGTATTCCGAACAGCCGCGCACGCCGCGGCACGATGCGCTGGTGCCGGGCTTCGGCCAGACTGCGCCCGAGAACGCGGTCTTCTTCTTCGAACCGCAGCAGCGCCGTTTCGCGCAACTGCGCTGGCGCATCGACAACCCGAACGCGCTGTTCGACAACGGTGAGCTGCGCCTCGGCCGTCAGATCGTGGTCGACGATCGCCGCACCCGCGATACCGGTTCGCCGAACCTGGATCGCGAGGGCAACCGCGACACCACCACCGGCGTGACCGCCCAGTTCGGCAAGGCGATCGGCGAATACCATCACCTGAGCTACGGCTTCGAGTTCTACCGCGACGATGTCGATTCGTCGAAGACCCGGCTCAACCTCGACACCGGCGCGTTCAGCGTGCGCGCGCCGCGCTTCCCGAACGGTTCGCGCATGGACGGCATGGCCATCTATGCCGCCGACGACTGGCGCCGCGGCCGTTTCGATGTCAATTACGGTCTGCGCTACAGCCGGTTCGACATCGGAATTCCGAGCGACGGCATCGCGCCCGGCGTGTCGCTGACGCCGGACGACCTGACCGGCAGTGTCGGTTTCGCTTTCGTATTGAACGACGACGCGCGTCTGGTCGCCAATCTCGGCCGCGGTTTCCGCGCGCCGAACATCTTCGATCTCGGCGTGTTCGGCGTGCGTCCGGGCAACCGTTTCAGCACGCCGAATCCCAATCTGAAACCCGAATCCGTCACCAGTCTCGATGGCGGCGTGAAGTTCGGCGGCGAACGTTTCAGCGGCGAGTTGATCGCGTTCCGTTCCAACTATCGCGACAAGATCACCAGCGTGCTCACCGGCAATGTCATCGGCGGCGCGCTGGAAGTACAGAATCGCAATGTCGCGCAGTTGGAGCTGTGGGGCGTCGAGGCCGGCGCGCGCTACCGCATGCCGTCTCCGGATCTGGAGCTGTACGCCACTGCCACCTACACCCGCGGCGATGAAGATACCGATACCGGGACGATGCCGGCCGATCGCATTCCGCCGCTGTACGGCAAGATCGGCGCGCGCTGGCAGATCCGCGAATCGCTCGGCGTCGAAGCCTATGGCTTCTATGCGGCGCGCCAGGATCGTCTGAGTTCGCGCGATCTCGTCGACCCGCGCGTCAATCCCGACGGCACCGCCGGCTGGGCCACGCTCAACGCCCGCGTGTCGTGGCGCGCCAGCGAGCATTTCAATCTTTCGCTGCGCGCCGAGAATCTCGGCGACAGACACTATCGCGAACACGGTTCCGGCCTCGATGAGCCGGGCCGCAATTTCATCCTGACCGCCGATTACAGCTTCTGAGTACCCACGACATGCACAAGCCCCAACTGCCGGTGACACTTCGTTCGTTCGCTTTCGTTTCGATGATCGGCTGCGTGTTCGCGGCCGGTGCGGTCGTGTCTCCGGCGCTGTCGGCCGCGCAGACCGCGCAGGATTCGGCGGAGACCATGCGGGAGCCGCAGCGTCGCGACGACAGTTTCAAACTGCCGGAGGGCCAGCCGATCCAGGTCGACAATCCCTACGGCAGCGTCTACATGCGTTTCGGCGGCTACGAACACCAGCTCGACATCCGTTCGACCGTGCAGCAGCCCGATGGCGCCGCGTCGATCGCATTCCAGCCCGCGGCCCGCGATGGCCGTTTCGAAGTCGCGCCGCGGCTCCCGGAAGGCGTCGAGCTGGCCCCGGGACAGCGCATCGATCTGGTGCTGTATGTGCCGAAGGGGCATGCGGTGACGGTTCGCACGGCCTCCGGCGTCATCGAAAGCCGTGGCGTGAAGAGCGACCTCGATCTGGGCACCGACGCCGGCGAGATCGCGGTGCGCGGTACCGCAGGCACCGTGCAGGCGCGCACCGGCGATGGTCGCATCGAAATCACGCTGGAAGATCAGGCGCCGCCCGGTTCGATCCAGAGCATCACCAGCCGGACCGGCACCGTGGCCGTGAATGTCAGCGACAAGTTGAATGCCGAAGTGCGCATGTCGACCTCCCAGCAATTCGCGACCGACTACTCGATCGCCGTGGAGCACCGCGACGGTGAAGAGCCCAACAAGGTTGCGACCGCCGTGGTCGGCACGCCGAAATCCGGCAAGGACAAGGCGCAGGTCGTACTGGAAAGTCTGGTGAGCGAAGTGCGCCTGTTGCGCAAGGGCGTGTTCATCGATCCCTGAAGCGGCATTCGATTGCGCAGGTGGGGGAAATTCCCGCCCACGGAACGGGATGCCGCATGTTGTCGTGTTTGCTTCAAAGAAGTATTCGCCCCGAAACACCCGAAACCGAGCGAATTCGTTGTATCCACAGTCATGTGATGAGGACTCCGCAATGAAACGTATGACATTCAAGAGCGCCTGGAAGGCCGCAGCGGTGATGCTGCTGCTGCCCTGCGCCGTGATGGCCGCGCCGCCCGAGCCCGGCAAAACGAAAAACCCGGGACGTCCGCAGATCGGACAGCCGGTCACCGCGCACAGCTTCAGCACCGACCTCCGCAATCTGCCGAAGGCGAAGCAGTGGACCCCGGGCATGGGCATCCGCGAAGCGCATCGTCGCCAGTACACGCCGATCGGCAGCAAGGCGCCGCACGCGCCGGCCGACAAGCCGACCGCTGCCGATCGCCTGTCCGAACTGCAGAACCTGTGGGACAGCAGTCCGAACGCGCGTCGTGCCAAGGCATCCACCAGCGCCAACAGTCGCGTCAGCATCAATAATCCGAACACCGGCGTCAGCCCCGGCGATCCGGTGGTCGAAGTCGGCGCGAATCACGTGATCTACGCCGTCAACAGCGGCGGTTCGGGTACGTACTTCAATGTCTACAACAAGTCCGGCACCCTGGTCGCGGGCCCGGTCACGTTCGGTTCGCTGGCGCCCGCCGGCAACTCCTGCACCAGTGATCGCGGCGATCCGCTGGTCCATTACGACCGTCAGGCCGGCCGCTGGTTCATGCTCAGCATGGACGACGCTGCGCTGTGCACCTTCGTGTCGAAGACGTCCGACCCGGTGACCGGCGGCTGGTGGTTCTATCGCTACGCCACCCCGGTGCTGCCCGACTATCCGCATTGCGGCGTGTGGAACGACGCCTATGTCTGCAGCACCAACGAAGGCAGCCAGCCCGGCACCGAAATCTACGCGTTCGACCGCGCGAACATGCTCAACGGCGCCACCGCGCGTCCGGCGCAGCGTTTCAACAGCGTGGCGAACCTGGCGGGTTACGGCTTCCAGATCATGACCCCGAGCACCTTCTACGGCACCACCGCCGCGCCGGCGGGCCGCAAGCAGCTCCTCGCCCGTCACAACGACGACGAAGCCCATGCCGGCGCCAGCGCCAACGGCACGCAGGACTTCCTCGATCTGTACGAGCTGAATATCGACTGGAACACGCCTGCGAACAGCGGCATCACCGCGCTGCCGCGCGTCGCGATCACCGAGTTCAACAGCTGGTTCCGCAATTATTCGACCTTCGCCACCGTGCCGCAGCCGGGTTCCAGCTCGGCCCTCGATCCGATCCGCGAAGTGCTGCTGAACCAGCTCGTGTATCGCAACATGGGTACCCACGAAGCGATCGTCGGCACGCTCGCCACCAACCAGAATCCGGCCCGTACCGGTACGGTGGTGGATTCCGCCGTGCGCTGGTTCGAACTGCGTCGGGTGGGTGCCGGCAACTGGACCCTGCATCAGGAAGGTACGTTCGGCCCGGGCGACAGCAGCACCCATCATCTGATGGGTACGGCCGCGATGGACAAGTTCGGCAACATCGGCATGGCCTACAACGTCACCAAGACCAGCGCGCCGACCAAGTTCGCCACGCTGGGTTACACCGGCCGCACCGCCGCCGATCCGGCCGGCGTGATGTCGCTGGGCGAGAATGAAGTCGCCATCGGCGCCGCTGTCGAAACCTCCGGCCGCTGGGGCGACTACTACCAGATGACCGTCGACCCGGTCGACGATTGCACCTTCTGGTTCGTCGGCATGTATCGTCCGGCCGGCGGCTGGCAGACGCGCATCGCGGACTTCAAGTTCCCGGCCTGTAGCGGCGCGACCACGTACGCGATTTCCGGCACCGTCACCACCAGCGGCGGCACGGGCATCAGCGGCGTCAGCGTCAGCAACGGCAGCACCAGCACCACCACGAATGCCAGCGGCGCGTACACGCTGTCCGGCGTGGCCAACGGCACCTACACGCTGACCCCGTCGCTGAGCGGTTACACTTTCTCGCCGACCACGCGCAGCGTCACCGTCAGCAGCGCCAACGTCACCGGTCAGAATTTCACCGGTACGCCGCCCGCCAACGTCCCGCCGGTCGCGAACTTCACGTTCACCACCAGCGCGTTGACCGCCAGCTTCACCGACACCTCCACCGACAGCGACGGCACCATCGTCTCGCGCAGCTGGAACTTCGGTGACAGCACCACGTCCACCGCCACCAACCCGACCAAGACCTACGCTGCGGCCGGTACCTACACGGTGACCCTCACCGTGACCGACAACGGCGGCGCCACGCACAGCAAGTCCAGCTCGGTGACGGTCACCGCGGGCGGCGGCGGCACCGTGCTGAGCAACGGCGTGCCGGTCACCGGCCTGGCCGCGACCACCGGCAACTCGCTGTTCTTCACGATGGTGGTGCCCGCGGGCGCCAGCAACCTGGTGTTCACGACCTCCGGCGGTACCGGCGATGCGGACATGTACGTGAAGCTCGGCAGCGCGCCGACCGACACGGTCTACGACTGCCGTCCGTACACTGGCGGCAATGCCGAAACCTGCACGTTCGCCACGCCGACGGCCGGCACGTACCACGTGCGCCTGAAGGCGTATGCGAGCTTCACCGGCGTGAGCCTGGTGGGCAGCTACAGTACCGGCGGCGGCGGTGCGCAGACCTACACCAACACCACCGACTACCCGATCAACGACAACGCCACGGTCAACAGCCCGATCACCGTGTCCGGCCGAACCGGCAACGGTTCGTCCACCACGCCGGTGGCGGTGAACATCGTGCACACCTACAAGGGCGACCTGAAGGTGGATCTGGTCGCGCCGGATGGCAGCGTGTACGTGCTGCACAACCGCACCGGCGGCAGCGCCGACAACATCATCCAGACCTACAGCGTGAACCTGTCGTCGGAAGCCTTGAACGGCACGTGGAACCTGCGCGTGAACGACAATGCGAATGGCGACACCGGCTACATCAACAGCTGGAGCATCACGTTCTGATCGCGATCTGATTTCGAAGCGACAAGGGAAGCCCCGGCGATTGCCGGGGCTTCCCGCTTCGACAGTCATGTCGCGCTGCATCGCCAGGTTCGAGAGCATCGGCTTCGAGGGCGTCGAGTGAGAGAGCATCGACTTCGAAGTCATCGACAAGGCGTCGACGGGTGCCATGCCCAGCCGACGAGGGGATTCGAAACAGCGTGGTCTGAGATTTCCGTGCTACCCCCATCCATGGAGTGAGGACGCAACAATGAACGCATCGAGATTCATCAATATAGTGAAAACGGCGGCTGTGCTGCTGTTGCTGCCCTGCGCAGCGATAGCCGCGGGTCCGAAGGACGGCAACGCCGTCACCGTGACCCGTCCGCAGATCGGACAGCCGGTCACGCCGCACAGCATGAGCACCGATCTGCGCAATCTGCCCAAGGCCAAGCAATGGGCGCCCGGCATGGGCATCCGCGAAGCGCATCGCCGCCAGTACACGCCGATCGGCACCGTGCTGCCGCATGCGCCTGCCGACAAGGCGACCGCTTCGGACCGTCTGCCCGAATTGCAGAAACTCTGGGACGAAAGCCCGGCCGCCAGCCGCGTGCGCGCGCGCGTGAAAGCCGCCGCCAGCAGCCGCGTCAGCATCAATAATCCGAACACCGGCGTCAGCCCCGGCGATCCGGTGGTCGAAGTCGGCGCCAATCACGTGATCTATGCCGTCAACAGCGGCGGCTCGGGCACGTATTTCAATGTCTACGACAAATCCGGCACCCTCGTGGCCGGTCCGATCACCTTCGGCTCGCTGGCCCCGGCCGGCAGCGCATGCGCCAGCGATCGCGGCGACCCGATCGTGCTGTACGACCGTCAGGCCGGCCGCTGGTTCCTGCTGACGCTGGACAACTCCAACCTCTGCACCTACGTCTCGAAGACCTCGGACCCGGTGACCGGCGGCTGGTGGGCGTACAACTATCCGACGCCCACGCTGCCCGACTATCCGCACTGCGGCGTGTGGAACGACGCGTACGTCTGCGGCTCCAACGAAGGCGGCGCGCAGATCAGTCTGTATGCGTACGACCGCGCGAACATGCTCAACGGCGCCACCGCGCGTCCCGCGCAGCGTTTCGCCAGCATTCCGAAGCTGGCGGGCTATGGCTTCCAGATGATCACGCCGGCCACGTTCTACGGCAGCAATGCCCCGCCGACGGGCCGCAAGCAGATCGTCGCGCGTCACAGCGACGACGAAGCGCACGACGGCGCTGCGGCCGACGGCACCCGGGATTTCCTCGAACTGTTCGAGATGAACATCGACTGGAACACGCCGGCCAACAGCAGCATCACCACGCTGCCGCGCATCGCGATCACCGAGTTCAACAGCTGGTTCCGCAACTACAGTACGTTCGCTACCGTGCCGCAGCCGACCTCGGCGACCGCAAGGCTCGACCCGATCCGCGAGGTGCTGCTCAACCAGCTCATCTATCGCAACATGGGCACGCACGAGGCGATCGTCGGTACGCTCGCCACCAACCAGGATCCGGCGCGCACCGGCACCGTGATCGATTCCGCGGTGCGCTGGTTCGAGCTGCGCAAGACCGGCGGCGGCGCGTGGACGTTGTTCCAGGAAGGCACGTTCAGCCCGGGCGATGCGGAAACCCATCACCTGATGGGCACGATCGCGATGGACAAGTTCGGCAACATGGCGCTGGGGTACAACGTCACCAAGACCAGCGTGCCGACCAAGTTCGCCACGCTCGGCTACACCGGTCGCACCGCTGCCGATGCCGCGGGCGTGATGTCGTTGGGCGAGAATGAAGTCGCCATCGGTTCGGCGGTCGAAACCTCCGGTCGCTGGGGCGACTACTACCAGATGACCGTGGATCCGGTCGACGACTGCACGTTCTGGTTCGTCGGCATGTATCGTCCCACCGGCGGTTGGCAGACGCGCATCCAGGACTTCAAGTTCCCGGCCTGCAGCGGTGTGGACACGTACACGATTTCCGGCGCCATCACCACCGCCGGCGGCACCGGCATCGGCGGCGTGACCGTCAGTACCGGCAGCAACAGCACCACCACCAATGCCAGCGGCGCCTATACGCTGTCGGGCATGGTCAACGGCACTTACACACTGACGCCGTCGCTGGGCGCATACACCTTCTCGCCGGCCAGCCGCAACGTGACCGTGAATGACGCGAACGTCACCGGCCAGAACTTCACCGGCACTGCGCCGCCGAACGTTCCGCCGGTCGCGAACTTCACGTTCACCACCAGCGGGCTGACCGCGAGCTTCACCGATACGTCCACCGACAGCGACGGCACCATCGCATCGCGCAGCTGGAACTTCGGCGACGGAACCAGCTCCACGGCGACCAACCCGAGCAAGACCTATGCCGGCTCGGGCACCTACACGGTCACGCTCACGGTGACCGACAACAGCGGCGCCACCAATGCCAAGTCGAGTTCGGTGAGCGTCAATGCAGCGGGTACGCAGACCTACACCAACAACACCAACTATCCGATCAACGACAACGCGACCATCAACAGTCCGATCAGGGTGACGGGCCGAACCGGCAATGCGCCGACCAATACACCGGTTGCGGTCAATATCGTGCACACCTACATCGGCGATCTGAAGGTGAGTCTGATCGCGCCGGACGGCAGCGCTTATGTGCTGCACAACCGCACGGGCAACAGTGCGGACAATATCAATCAGACCTACAGCGTGAATCTGTCCACCGAAGCGCTGAACGGCAATTGGAGGCTGCGCGTCAACGACAATTCCAATGCCGATACCGGCTATATCGACAGTTGGAGCATCACGTTCTGATTTTTCGTCATTATCATTCGTGATAACGAAAAGCCCCGGCACGAGCCGGGGCTTTTTTTCGCGTGTCGAGAAAACGCTTTCATCCCGCCGCATCGCCCGCGCTGCACGATGCTTGTTGAATATACCGAATCGGTACGGCGGTGGCCGTGTTGTGATGTTGGCGAAAAGCTCTGTGACGGAAGTTATGTTTATCGATGCGCAGATTTTTCTGTCGCTTGCAAAAAAACGCATTTTCATCGGGAAAATCGATGGTGATTCGATGCGTGGGTCGTGCGCCGACGAAGCGACTCGATGCGGAAAAATGCATGCGTGTGCGTATGTCGTGTGCGGAATCCGCATCGCACTGCATGTACGTACGAATGCTGCGTTGCAGCTTGATCGGCTGCTGGATCTCGCATACGTTTCGTCCGCGGATTCAGGGGGAATCTGCCGCATCGGTGTCAGCCAGGGAAGCGAAGGCTGTATGTCCCGATCGTCGAGCTCGAATAAATAAAGCGCATCAGCGCTACGAGAGCTTGTGCGGTTCAAATCCGCGAATCGCGTGCCGGTCGACACCGTCGGTGCGCCCACCAACACCACCTGCCATGACCATCATTCATTAAAAAAGGAACTACCGTGAATCGTCGAGTCTCATTGCTTTCCGCAGCTATTGGTGCATCTCTCGTCCTCGCCGCCATGCCCGCTTTCTCCGCCGACTTCCGCACCGTGGAACGTCCGGTCGACGGCCAGTACATCGTCGTGCTGAAGGACGGCACGGCCAGCCTCGCCGGCGAACTCGGCAGCGCCTCCCGCGTGTCCAACGTGGCCCGCGACATGGCCGGCAAGCATCGCGCCCGCGTCGTCCGCACCTTCGATCGCGCGCTGCGCGGTTTCGTGGTGAAAGCCGACGATGCCGCACTCACCCGACTGCTGGCCGACCCGAAGGTCGCCTACGTCGAAGAAGACGGCTACGTCTCGATCAACGCCACCCAGAGCGGCGCCACCTGGGGCCTCGATCGCATCGATCAGCGCAACCTGCCGCTGAGCGGCACCTACACCTACGACACCACCGCTGCCGGCGTGCATGCCTACATCGTCGACACCGGCGTGCTGGGCACCCACAGCCAGTTCAGCGGCCGCATGGGCAACGGCTACACCGCGATCAGCGACGGCCGCGGCACCACCGACTGCAACGGCCACGGCACGCACGTCGCCGGCACCGTCGGTGGCACCACGCACGGCGTCGCCAAGGGCGTGACCATCCATCCGGTCCGCGTGCTCGGCTGCACCGGCTCCGGCACCAACTCGGGCGTGATCGCCGGTATGGACTGGGTCGCCAGCAACCACATCAAGCCCGCGGTCGCCAACATGAGCCTCGGCGGCGGCGCTTCGCAGGCCACCGACGATGCGGTCGCACGCATGACCGCAGCTGGCGTTACCGTCGTGGTCGCGGCCGGCAACAGCAACGACAACGCCTGCAATTACTCGCCGGCGCGCGCTCCGTCGGCGATCACCGTCGGTTCCACCACCAGCACCGATGCGCGTTCGTCGTTCTCCAGCTACGGCAGCTGCCTCGACATCTTCGCCCCGGGTTCGTCGATCACTTCGGCCTGGTACACCAGCACCACCGCGACCAACAGCATCAGCGGCACCTCGATGGCGTCGCCGCACGTCGCTGGCGTCGCCGCGCTGTACCTGGCGAACAACCCGAGCGCCACCCCGGCCCAGGTGACCTCGGCGATCATCAACAACTCGACCCCGAACAAGGTGACCAACCCCGGTTCCGGTTCGCCGAACCGTCTGCTTTACTCGCTGTTCGGTGGCACTCCGCCGCCGACGGGCACCGTCGTGTTGAACGTGGCGTTGCCGTCGCAGTCGACCGGCACCACTTCGTCGACCTACTCGGTGACCGTGCCGGCCGGCACGACCAGCCTGGTGTTCAACATCGCCGGCGGTACCGGCGATGCCGACATGTACGTCCGTCTCGGCGCCGCGCCGACCACCACCAGCTACACCTGCCGTCCGTACACCAATGGCAACAACGAAACCTGCACCTTCAACAACCCGACGGCCGGCAGCGTGTATTACGTCAACGTCCGCGCGTACTCCTCGTTCTCGGGCGTGACGCTGAAGGCCACCCGCACCCCGTAATGCTGTCGTGCGTGCCGCCGCAAGGCGGCAGGCATCCGGCAGGGCCTCCGGTCCGACCGGTCGGGTCCGATACACCGCAACGCCCCGGCTCGTGCCGGGGCGTTGCTTTTGTGGCGGGGTTCGCTTCGCGACTGGTCGCGATCCGGCCGTGGAATGGCGGCGTCACGCGGCCGGAAGCCTCGGCAGTGTCGTCCCGGCATGCGCGATCGATCCATCGTCGGAAGCGTTGAGCGGCAGAGGCGACCCGTGCGCGAAGGGCGAGAGAACCGACGGCATCGATTCTGCCGACAGCAAGCGCGTCGCGCTCCGATATTGCGACGGATGTATTGCGATGCTGGGGCGACCTTCGGTGAGTGCCGTTTTCGGCCTGCAACCGGAACGCACTGCAATGCTGCTGCGATGCGGCTTGATCGCGCCGCGGCACTCGCATACGTTAGCGGGTGCGTGCGACATCGATCTGGGGGCAGGTCCAACGCCGCACCATCGACGGCATCGAGCCGCAGCATCGAGCCGCAGCATCGAGCCAGAGCATCGAGCCGCAGAACGCAAGGCGCATTTCCTTTTCGACATCGGATCGATGGGCGGCGCTATCGTGCAAGGGCAGGCAGCCACCGTGTTTTCAGGGGGAAACCAAGGAGCCGTCATCGCGGGCGATCTGCGAGCGCGGCGAACGCGAACCCGCCGAGACGATCGAGGCGGAAACAATAGGGAGAGAGACAATGAAATCAGGAAGCAGTCTGTTCGCAGTCTTCATCGGTGCCGGTCTGTTCGCGGCAACCGCATTCGCCGAATCCGGCGAACACCCGCACGCGCAGGCGACGCATGCCGATGAGCAGCATGCGCAGGCGCAGCATGCCCATGAACACGCCGACGCCGCGCTGGCATCGATGCGTCTGGAACACGATCCGTATGCGCCGGTGCATGTGGTGATGGCGAGGAAAAGTTACGACGGCATGCGCGATCTGGTGAGCGGCGGGGCGGCGGCGGCCGACGGGCTGGGCACGCCGTTGATGGTCGCGCAGATCGAAGCCCACATGCTCAGCCGGCTCGCCGAACGCATCCACCAGCGCGAGCAGCGCTGCGGCGGATTCTTCGCGTTCGCGACCCGCGAAGAGGCGGATGCGTTCATCGCCGCGGACCGTTCGGCGCAGGCGATCAGAAGCAACGCGCTGCTCGCCGCCTACACCATCGACAACCAGGCCACGGTGACGCCGTGGCTGTCGCAGGTCCAGCACACGAATATCTACAACACCATCAACACGCTGTCGACGTACCAGAACCGCTATTACACCAGCACCACCGGGCGGACTTCCGCCGAATGGATCCGCAACACCTGGCAGGGACTGGCCGGCAGCCGCACCGACGTCACCTCGGAATTGTCGAACTGCAGCAACTGTTCGACCCAGCCGTCGGTGATCCTGACCATCCGCGGCGTCGAACTGCCGAACGAAATCGTGGTGCTCGGCGCGCATCTGGATTCGATCAACGGCAGCGGCGGCGGCAGCACCACCCAGCGCGCCCCCGGGGCCGATGACGACGCGTCCGGCATCGCGACCCTGACCGAAGTGCTGCGGATCGCGATGGCCAATGGCTGGAAGCCGAAGCGCACCGTGAAGTTCATGGGCTACGCCGCCGAGGAAGTGGGTCTGCGCGGTTCCAACGCTATCGCGCAGGCGCACAAGGCCGCGGCCGCGAACGTGGTCGCCGTGCTGCAGATGGACATGACCAACTACCGGTCGGGTTCGGCGGTCGACATGCGTCTGGTCTCTGACTATTCGAACGCCGACATGAAGACGTTCCTGACCAACCTGTTCGACACCTACCTGGCGCCGCTGGGCATGAGTCGCGGCAGCTACACCTGCGGCTACGGCTGTTCGGATCATGCGTCGTGGACCAGCGCCGGTTATCCATCGGCGATGTTCTTCGAGGCGGGCACTGCCAGCGGTGGCTACAACCCGAATATCCACACCGCGAACGACACCCTCGCCAACATGGGCAATTCCGCGCAGAACAGCGCGAAGTTCGCGCAGTTGGGACTGGCGTTCCTCGGCGAGGCGGCCAAGACCACCGGCAGCAGCGGCAATCCGCCGCCGGTCGCGAACTTCACGTCGAGCGTCAGCGGCCTGACCGCGAGCTTCACCGACACCTCGAGCGACAGCAACGGCACCATCGTCGCTCGAAACTGGAATTTCGGCGACGGCAGCACCTCCACCGCGACCAATCCCAGCAGGACCTACACCTCGGTGGGCACGTACACGGTCACACTGACGGTCGCCGACAACGGCGGCGCCACCAATACCGCCACCCGCACGATCACCGTCGGCAGCAGCGGCGGTACGCAGACCTACACCAACCCCACCGACTACCCGATCAGCGACAACACCACGGTCAACAGCCCGATCACCGTCTCCGGCCGCACCGGCAACGGCGCCGCGAGCACCCCGGTCGCGGTGAACATCGTCCACACCTACAAGGGCGATCTGAAGGTCGATCTGGTCGCGCCGGATGGTTCGGTCTATGTGCTGCACAACCGCAGCGGCGGCAGCGCCGACAACATCAATCAGACCTACACGGTCAATCTGTCGTCGGAAGCCTTGAACGGCACCTGGAACCTGCGCGTGAACGACAATGCGGGTGGCGATGTCGGCTATATCAACAGCTGGAGCATCACCTTCTGATCCATCCGGACCATGCGCCAGGCCCGGGAGCGGCGTGCACCGCTGCCTTCGATCACCCAACGCCTCCCGCACTGCGGGAGGCGTTGTCGTTCCGGAGGCCATGACCTGCCGGGACCCCTGTCGACATGCGCCCGGGGCGGATTTCTGCCACGCCCGGAACGACCGCGAACCCCCGTTCCGTCCAGGCGGGGCGGGGGTTCTTTTTTTTGTCGTCGCTTGGGGTACGCTGCCTGGATGCGTCGATACCATTGCCATGCGTATGGTCGGTCGCATCCACCGATCGCCCCACCTCCCTTGGCACACGCCGCATGAAAACCGATCCGAAGCGTCTCCCACAGCATCCCTTGAAACGTAGCATCAGCGTGGAGATCGCGGCCCTGGTCCGCCATCGCATCTTGAACGGAACCTATGCCGGCGGGGCGCAACTTCTGCAGGATTCGGTCGCGGCCGAGTTCGGGGTCAGCAAGATTCCCGTCCGCGAAGCGCTGGTGCAGTTGAGCGCGGAAGGGCTGGTCGATATCCATGCGAATCGCGGTTTCCAGGTGCGTTCGATGTCCGTCGGCGAAGCCGAGGAAGTCTTCGGCATCCGTCTGATGATCGAGCCCGCAGTGTGCGCGGAAGGTGCGCGATGCGCGCGGCACGAGGACCGGAAGGAAGCCGAAGCCGCACTGGACGTGCTTGTCCGACAGTTGGCGGGACGCAGGATGGAAACCGCAGGCGAATCGAACCGCAACTTCCATCTGTCGCTCACCGTGCCCAGGTTGCAGCCCATCGCGACCGACATCGTCAGCCGCCTGTTGGCGATTTCGCAGCGTTACGTGCATACGCACTTCATCGCCCCCGGGCGCGCCTCGTTGGCGATCGATGAGCACACCGAGATCTTCCGCGTGTGGCAGACCGGGTCGGCGAAAGACGTGGAGCGCATCACGCGCATGCACATCGAATCGACCCGGGACGATCTGATGGGCCTGCTGAAGGCCAACCGCTGAGCGCAGCGGGCATCGTCCGCCTGCGGCCGGCCTGTCGTGTCGGCGTGAGGTATCGGCGTGTCGCAGCGGTGTGCCGCAACGGTCCGCGAGGCGATGGAATCGGCTGTTGCCGTCAGGCGTAACGTATACGATATAAGAAATAATCATATCCAGGCCGATGAGCGGTTGCTGCTTCCGGAACCGTTTCCGGTGTTTGGTGGTGGACATAAAACAATTTTGATTCAATGAGTTATCGGCAATCCGCAAGGGCTTCGTCCTGCGCATGTCCGGTGCGGTCTCTGTTGCGTCGCAGCACCGCAGGGAAAATCCTGCGTATACGATTCATCGGCCATTGGGCTTCCCCCTGTCGACTACAACGACTGTCCGCTGGCGACACCGAGCCACCCTCAAGTTGTCGTATAGCGCTGTCCGCTTCCGACACAGCCACTCAAAATGCAGGAGTCGCAGTTATGTCGCGTTCGACCCGTTCTTCCTCCCTCCGTCCATTGACCCTCGCCATGTTCGCCGCGATGTCGGCGCTGTCCGCCGGCCAGGCGTTCGCCGGCCAGGCGATGCTGTCCGGCCTTCAAACCGATGAATCCTTCGATCAGTTCATCGTCAAATATCGCGACGGAAGTCCGGAGCGCAGGGATGCGACAGCCATCGATCGTGGTCTGAACCGCGCCGCGCAGGCGGTGGTCGGCATCAACCGCAGAGCCGGCGGTGCCGCAACCGTGGGTCGCAACGTCGGCGTGAGGCACTTCCGGCGCATGTCGCTGGGCGCCGACGTGATCCGCTCGGATCGCAAGCTCGATCGCGTCGATGCCGAAACGCTGATGCGCCAGATCGCGGCCGACCCGAACGTCGAGTACGTCGAAGTCGACATCCGCCTGTATCCGCTGCTCACCCCGAACGACACCCGTTACGCAGACCAGTGGCATTACTTCGGCGCCACCGCCGGCATCAATCTGCCGGCCGCGTGGGACAAGAGCACCGGTTCGGGCATCGTCGTCGCCGTGGTCGATACCGGCAGTACGCCGCACAGCGACCTCGACGCCAATACCGTCGCCGGCTACGACTTCATCACCAACACCACCACCTCGCAGGACGGCAACGGTCGCGACAACAATCCCAACGATCCGGGCGACTGGTTCACCAACTCGGCCTGTGGCCCTGCCGGCGGCATCAGCCGCAATTCCAGCTGGCACGGCACCCACGTCGCCGGCACCATCGGTGCGGTCACCAACAACGGCAAGGGCGTCGCCGGCGTCGCCTACGGCGCGAAGATCCAGCACGTGCGTGTGCTCGGTCGCTGCGGCGGTTCGCTGTCCGACATCGCCGACGGCGTGACCTGGGCATCGGGCGGCACGGTCAGCGGCATTCCGGCCAATGCCACGCCCGCCAAGATCATCAACATGAGCCTCGGCGGCGGCAGCTCCACCTGCCCGGCGACCTACCAGAACGCCATCAACGGTGCGGTGGGCCGCGGCTCGACGGTGATCGTGGCGGCCGGCAACAGCAACAACAATGCGGCCAACAACACGCCGGCCAATTGCGCCAGCGTCATCACCGTCGGCGCGATCGACAGCGCCGGCAAGCGTTCGGTCTGGAGCGTCCAGAACAACCAGCTGTCTTCTTACGGCAGTGTCGTCGATCTGGCTGCGCCGGGATCGAACATCTGGTCGACGCTCAACGCCGGTGCGCAGGGGCAGGGCGCCGAAAGCTATGCCTCCTATGGCGGCACCTCGATGGCGACCCCGCACGTGGCCGGCGTGGCCGCGCTCGTGCAGAGCCGTCGTCAGGCGCTGGGCCTGGCGCTCTACACTCCGGCGCAGTTGGAAACGCTGCTCAAGAATACCGTCCGCCCGTTCCCGCAGACGCCCGATCAGTTGCTCGGCGCCGGCATGCTCGACGCGGATGCCGCAGTGACCGCAGCGGGCGGCGGCGGCAGCAATACCGTTCCGGTCGCCGATTTCAGCGTCACCACCAGCGGCCTGACCGCCAGCTTCACCGACAGTTCCACCGACAGCGACGGCACCATCGCATCGCGCAGTTGGAATTTCGGCGACGGCACCACATCCACCGCGACCAATCCGAGCAGGACCTATAGCGCGGCGGGCACGTACACGGTGACCCTCACCGTGACCGACAACGGCGGCGCCACCAATACCAAGACCAGTTCGGTCACGGTGACGGCGGGCAGTGGCGGCGGCACGGTGCTGAGCAACGGCGTTGCGGTCACGGGTCTGGCCGCGACCACCGGCAACGCGCTGAACTACACGATGGTGGTGCCCGCGGGCGCGTCCAATCTGGTGTTCACGACCTCCGGCGGCACGGGCGATGCGGACATGTACGTGAAGCTCGGCAGCGCGCCGACCGACACGGTCTACGACTGCCGGCCCTACAACAACGGAAACGCCGAGACCTGCACGTTCGCCACGCCGACCGCCGGCACCTACCACGTCCGCCTGAAGGCCTATTCGTCCTTCTCCGGGGTCAGCCTGGTCGGCAGTTACACCGCGGGCGGCGGTGGCGGCACGCCGCAGACCTACACCAACACCACCGACTACGCGATCCTCGACAACGCCACGGTCAACAGCCCGATCACGGTGTCCGGTCGTACCGGCAATGGCGCGGCATCGACCCCGGTTGCGGTGAACATCGTCCACACCTACAAGGGCGATCTGAAGGTCGATCTGGTGGCGCCGGATGGCAGCGTGTACGTGCTGCACAACCGCACCGGCGGCAGCGCCGACAACATCGTCGCGACCTTCAACGTCAACCTGTCTTCGGAAACCTTGAACGGCACGTGGAACCTGCGCGTGAACGACAACTACGTGAACGATACCGGTTACATCAACAGCTGGAGCATCACGTTCTGAGTCTCGATGCATGCGCATGATGCTCTGGGCCCGTTGGAGCGTCATGTTGCGACTTTCGGATTCCCCTCCCGGATTCCTGAAGCCCCGGCGCAAGCCGGGGCTTTTTTTCGGCCCATTGCCGAGATGCGCCCGGCCGGGACGGGTTTCGTGAGGGTGGTGCATGCGCGGTTCTGCGATGGGCGGATTTCACCTGGATGTTTTGGCCCATCGGCAATTCGCGACGCAAGAAAAAACGCCCCGGGTTTCCCCGGGGCGTTTTCGTATGGCGTGCCGCATGTCGACGAGCGTTGTCGATCAGCCCAGCACGAGGCTCAGACCGTAGGCGCTGAGCAGCGGGTTGATCCGCTGGTAGTAGCTCCTCGGGGTGGCGAACGAGCAGTTGGAACCCGGCGAACCGCCGTTGAGCTGGCCGCCGGAGCTCACGCCCTGGGCCTGATTGCCGGCGAGCCACGAACCGCCCGAATCGCCTTGGGTCAGGCAGGCCGTGGACTGGCGCAGACCGTACACCGGGCCGTTCGAATAGTTCACGGTCACGTTGGTGGAGGTGATGGTGCCGCAGCGCCAGCCCGAAGCGTAGCCGGAGCGGCAGACCGCCGCGCCGAGGCCGGCCTCGCTGCTGCCGCGCACCGCGACGTTGGTGCCGTTGTAGCGGTTGACGGCGCCGACGAGGGTGTCAACGCTGCGCACGGTGGCCCAGGCGCGGTCGTTGGTCGGGAAACTCCTGGCCTGGACCGAGCCGACGGTGACGCCGCCGATGCTCACGCTGGTGCCGACCGCACCGCAATGACCGGCCGTGGCGAAACCCTTGGTGCTGCCACGGGTCACCGAGAAGCCGATCGAGCACGAACCGCCGCCCGAACCGTAGCGATTACCGCCGACCACGCTCGCCGCGGGCATCGCCACGCCTTCGGCGGCTTCGAAACGGATGGTATCGACATTCGCAGGGCTGACTGCGACGAAATCGACGGCCTTCAGCATGGCGCCCGGCGTCACGGAGACGACGACGGTGTTGGTGCGCACGTCGATGTACCAGGACTGCAGGCCCTGCAGTCTGTGCGCATCGGCCGCGCGCGAACGGATGCCGTTGAGACCGGCCATGGTGTCTTCGAGCTGGCGCAGCGAATAGCGGACCTGGCGGATTTCGGTGCCGGGGATATGCGCGGCTTTCGCGTTGGCGGTGGTGGCGACGACGTGCTTGAACTCGCCATCGGCGCCGCGTTCCATCCAGGCGCCGGCGAAATTGCGGCCGAACTGGCGTTGCGCCAGCGCTTCCTTGACCAGCGCCTCGCGTTCGGCGCGGAAATAGCCGGGCAGTTGTTTTGCGGTGATGCCGAGATCGCGCTCCATGGCGGCTGCCATGCCGGGGTCGATGCGGACTTCGCGCTCCGGTGCGCCGGAAGCGGTGCCGATGACGGCGACCGCGAGAGCGGCGGCGATGAGTGTCTTGCGACCAGCATATTTCGAGAAGGACATTGAATCACTCCAGATGCAATGGTGGATTGAAGAAAGGGTGGATGTGGGGGTCTGCTTCCTTGATGAGACTCGGATCGACATGCACCCGGCGGAGGACCGTCCGCGACGGTTCCGGGCGCAGACATCTTGCGTACACGGTTGCCGGCAGACTGGGAGCGCCATCTAGGAACTGTTGCGTGCGCATGACCTGGATATGACGATGCGACATATCGTTTTTCGGAAGCGCCGAACCTTCCGCAGTGCATCAAATGCGCGGCGTATGGTGTTCGCGACCACGAAAAGCGCTCGCTGAAAGCGCTCGCGAAAAGCGCGACCCGGAAATATCCGGCGCAACGAAAAATCGGCCGAAGCCGGTCTGTGTCGATCGCATCGCGATGATCGCGTGCGGCCCGCGCCGCAGCGATGGGTCAGGCCGCAGGTTCGAACCGGTTGGCGGCGACGTTCTTGCGTACCTTCAGCGGATCCCAGATGCGGCCGTTCATCGCGATGTAGACGCCCGGCGGCAGCGACTGCACCGCGCCGACCGCGGTGCCGATGTTGAACTCCGCGTCGGAACCGCGGAAACGCGCGGGATTCAGCGCGCCGGTCAGCACGATCGTCTTGTCCTCGATGCTGCTCAGCACCTTTGCGGTTTCGACCATCGAGTCGGTGCCGTGGGTCAGCAGCACGTGTTTCGCCGGCTGCGCAGAGATCGCGGCGCGGATCAGTTCGCGGTCTTCCCGGGTGATGTGCAGCGAATCCTTGCGGATGATCGGGATCACGCTGAAACGGAACGCCACGCCCAGTTCTTCGAGGATGCGGCCGATCTGCGGCTCGCCGACCTGATAATCCGACTTGTCGTCGAAATAGATCTTGTCGATGGTGCCGCCGGTGGTGACGATGAGAAGCTGTTCCATGGGTCGGCCGAAAAGTCTGGGTCCGGGAATTATAGGCTTCGTCGCGGAGCCGGTCATCGTTCGGCGATCGTTTGCCGGGGCCTGTTCCGGATCATCGCTTGCCGAACTTCGCGCGCAGGCCGGCGGCGCTGGAGACGAAGACGATGAACAGCGCCAGCACGATTTCCGCCAGCGCATGGCCGCGCTGCGCGGCGTCGGCCCACGCGATCATCACCCCGTGCGAGAACCAGCCCAGCGCGATCACGCCCGACCAGAACCGTGCGCTGCCGCGACGCACCCATACGCCGATGGCCAACAGCAGCGGCGGCAGCGCGAAGAACAGCACCGCTGCGATGTAGTTGCGGTCGTCGCGGAACCACAGTGCGAACAGCGCACTGAGGCACAGCAGGGCGGCGGACAGCAGGATGCGGTCGCGCGCGGCCGCGCGCTCGAAGCCAGTCGCGGGGCTGTCGTTCATGTCAGCCGCACCGCAAGCTGGGCGATACGTCGTCCCAGCGCGCGCGCCAGCACCGACTCTTCCTCGGTGAGCTGCGGGTCGTCCTTGGCGCCGGCGACGTGGCTGGCGCCGTAAGGCGTCCCGCCGCTGCGCGTGCTGCTGAGCAGCGGTTCGGTGTAGGGAATGCCGGCGACGACGCAGCCGTGGTGCAGCAGCGGCAGCAGCATCGTCAGCAGGGTCGATTCCTGGCCGCCATGCATGCTGGCGGTGGAGGTGAACACCGCTGCGGGCTTGCCGGCGAGCGTGCCGCTGGCCCACTCGGCCCCCAGGGTGTCGATGAAGTGCTTCATCGGCGCGGCCATGTTGCCGAAGCGGGTGGGGCTGCCGATCAGCAGTCCGGCGCATTCGGTCAGGTCATGCTTCTCGACGTAGGGCGCGCCGTCCTCGGGCTCGGGCGGGGCGGCCTGCACCGTCACCGGCGCGACCGGCGGCACCGTGCGCAGGCGCGCGGAGACGCCTTCGACTTCGCCGATGCCGCGCGCGATCTGTCGCGCGAGGCGGGCCACGGATCCGCCGCGGCTGTAATAGAGGACCAGAACTTCGGTCATGGGGACTCCGTGGGACGCGGTCGAGCCGAGGATGGGCCGGACTTCGGCCGGGCTTGGGCAGGCAAGGTTACGGCAATCGCCGCGATGCGTCGCCGGCGGTCATCCGCGACGAATGCCTCGCCGACCGGCCGCGGCCGGGCCTGTTACCCTTGACGCATGGCGTTGAACACGATTTTCACGGGATGGCGCGACCGCGCACGCGCGCAGGTCCGGGCATGGGATCGTGCCCGCGCCGGTACGTTCTTCCGTTTCCTGCTGAAGCGGTTCCTCGACGACCGGTTGTTCCAGGCCGCCGGCGCGCTGTCGTTCACCACCGCGTTCGCGATCGTGCCGCTCAGCATGGTGGTCTTCGGTGTGCTGTCGGCATTTCCGGTGTACGAGGAATGGAGCAGGCAGCTCAGCACGTACATCTTCTCGAATTTCGTGCCGTCCTCGGCGCGCGCGGTCGAGGCCTATCTCCTCGACTTCTCCAGCAACGCCGGCAAGCTCACCGCGGTCGGCGTGATCGTGCTGGTGGTGTCGCTGCTGATCACGCTCAACAGCATCGAGGCCACGTTCAACCAGATCTGGCGCGTCCCCACATCGCGGCCCAGGTTCGGCCGGCTGATGGTGTATTGGACGGTGATGACCTTCGGCGCGCTGCTCGCCGCCGCCAGCCTGGCGGTTTCCGCGCGCTTCTTCGCGCTGGCGATCTTCGAGACCCAACCCGGGCGACTGCTCGAACACTGGCTGCTGGCATGGACGCCGGTCGCGATCGAACTGGTCGCGCTGATGGTGGTCTACCGGGTGGTGCCGCACCGCACGATCCAGTGGAAGTTCGCCGGGCTGGGCGCGCTGTTGGCGGTGGTGCTGATCGAGCTGGTGAAGATCGGCGTCGGGTCTTATCTCGGCAGTTTCGGCGCGTACCAGAAGATCTACGGCCCGCTGGCGTTCGTGCCGATCTTCCTCGGCTGGATCTATTTCGGCTGGGTCGCGATCCTGCTGGGCGCCTCGCTGGCCTCGTCGATGTCGGCGTTCCGCTACCAGCCCGCATCGCAGCGTTTGCCGCTGGGCTACGAACTCTACGGCCTGCTGCGATTGCTCGGACGCTTCCTGGAAGCGCGCGGTCGCGGCAAGGGATTGCATCTGGACGATATCAGCCAGCTCGAACCGGTGCTGACCGACGCGCTGGTGCAGCAGATGTTGCAGCAACTGTGCGAAATCGGCCTGCTCACTCGCGCCGAATCCGGCGAATGGCTGCTCGCGCGCGATCTGGACGATCTGTCCCTCGCCGAACTCTATGAGGCATGCCAGTTGCGCATTCCGATCGCCGAAGCCTGGCTCCCCGCGCGCGAGGACGCGCTGGGCGAAACCGCGGTGTCCGCGCTGGACGAACTGCGCATCCCCCTGCGCGACCTGCTGCGCAAGCCGGTCGCTTCGATCTATCGCAAGGATTCCCCATGAAAATCGAGCGTTGCCTGCTGTCGTGCCTGCTGCTTGCGCTGGCCGCTTGCAAACCCGACGCCGCCGCCGAATCGAACGTCGCCCCGCCGGCTGCGGTGGATACATCGGTGCCCGCGGCCACGGTCGCTGCAGCGTCCGCGCAGCAGACGCCATCGCTGAAGATCGCAACGCTCGACGGCACGCAGTACGACCTCGCCGCGAAGCGCGGCGGTTGGGTGGTGGTGAATTTCTGGGCCACCTGGTGCGCGCCGTGCATCAAGGAAATGCCGGAGCTGGATGCGTTCGATGCCGAACGCAGGAATGTCCAAGTGATCGGCCTCGCCTACGAAGAGATCGCGGTCGACGAGATGCGCGCGTTCCTGAAGAAGCGGCCGGTGAACTATCCGATCGCGCTCGTCGATACCTACGATCCGCCGGCGGATTTCCCGACGCCGCGCGGTTTGCCGATGACCTACATCATCGCGCCCGACGGCAGCATCGCCAAGGAATTCATGGGTCCGGTGACGCGCGCGGATCTGGCCGCGGTCATCGACGGCCAGGCCGTGCCGGGTCGATAAACATGTCGACCGATCGGGTGGCGGTGCTGTTCTTCGTCAGCGGGCACGTCCAGGGCGTCGCGTTCCGCGCGCACACCCGTGCGCAGGCGCTGGCGCTCGGCGTACGCGGCCATGCCCAGAATCTTGCCGATGGCCGCGTCGAAGTGCTGGCCGTCGGCGATGCCGAAGCCGTCGAACATCTTGCCGAATGGCTACGGTGCGGCCCGCCGTCCGCTCGGGTAGATGCGCTGCGTCGCGAAGCCGTGAAACCGGAGCGCGACCCGCAGGCGTTCACCATCGGCTGATCCGGCGGCGCCGCGCCGTCCCGCATCGGGCTTATGACGTCATGACGCCAGGGCATTAGACCCCAGTAGGCACGCATGCCAACAATCCCTACACGATGAGTAGGCATTGCCGATCCGGGACATCGCTCCATCCATGCTGACCATGAAAGCCAAATACGCCCTGCGCGCGATGAGCGAGCTCGCGCGCTCCGAACAGACGCTGCTGCAGGCGCACGAGCTGGCCGCGCGCTGCCGCGCGCCGGGCAAGTTCCTGGAAACGATCCTGGTCGATCTGCGCGGCGCGGGCTTCGTGGAAAGCCGCCGCGGGCAGCGCGGCGGTCACATGCTGGCCCGCCCATCGGAAGAGATCTCGATCGGCGATCTCATCCGCGCCATCGACGGGCCGCTGGCGCCCGTGCGCTGCGCCAGCGTCACTGCGTACGAACCCTGTCGCGACTGCCCCGACCCCGATGCCTGCGTGCTGCGGGCGTTGATGCGGGAATCCCGCGATGCCCTGTCCCGGGTGCTGGACGGTCGCAGCCTGCGCGACTTCGCCAACGCCGACGCATCACCCGCCACGCCGTATTGACGGAGGTCCCCATGAAGGAGCGCGCCACGCTGCCGCAGAACAAAGTGCCACAGGTCCAGAACGTCGCCGGTATTCCGCCGGTGAATTCCCCCTTGAGCGAACACGAACGCGCGGTGATCGCCGCCCTCCGCGACATCGCATACGGCGAGATCGAGGTGGTGGTGCACAACACCCGCATCGTGCAGATCACCCGCAGCCAGAAATTCAGATTCAACGACCGGTAATCCAGCGGCTTCCATTCACGCCGCACACATTCCGATCCACCGCAATCCCGCTACGCACAACCGCTTTTCCAGCGCAGACCGGACCGCCGGACGCGCGACTATCCTTACGGAGTCGACGATGTCCGCACGTCCGCCGCGCGATAAAGCGCGCACGCCTTCCCTGCGTTTGTTACCCGCTCACCTTCTGCCCATGGCCATCGCTTTGGCCCTGGCCGTGCCGAATGCGCACGCTGACGATTCTCCGCAATCGATCGAAGCGCTGACCGAACGCCTGCAGGCCCTCGAACGCCGCCTCGGCGTGACGTCCGACGATGCCGTCGTCGTCGGCGCCGCCGATCTCGATCAGCGCCTGCGCGTGATCGAACGCAGACTCGAACTGCAGGCCGAAGAGGCCGCCGCGAAAGCCGCGAAGGATCCGGTGGTGTCGCTGGCGCCCACCAGGGGCCTGTCGGTGAAATCGCCCGACGGTCTGGAGCTGAAGGTGCGTGGCCTGATGCAGGCGGACGCGCGTTTCTTCATCGGCGACGACAACGCGCCGCAGAACGACACCCTTCTCTTCCGCCGCATCCGGCCGACGCTCGAAGGCACCTGGGGGCCGCTGATCGGTTTCCGCCTCACCCCGGAATTCGCCGGCGACAGCGCCACCATCGTCGATGCCTACGTCGATCTGAAGTTCGATCCGCGCGCGACCGTGCGCATCGGCAAGATCAAGGGGCCGGTCGGTCTGGAGCGGCTGCAGTCCGGCGGCGCCATCGCGCTGGTGGAACGCGGATTCCCGACCGAACTGGCGCCGAATCGCGATCTCGGCGTGCAGGTGCAGGGCGAGGTCTTCGGCAGTCGCCTGAATTATGTCGTCGGTGTCTACAACGGCGCACCGGACGGTCGCGACGCGGTCACCACCAACCCCGACAACGAGTTCGAGTACGCGGGCCGCGTGTTCTGGGAGCCCTTCAAGAATGCGGCGAACGGCTGGTCCGGATTGGGCATCGGCGTCGCCGCCAGCGTCGGCGACACCTTCGGTACCGGCAACAACATCCTGCCGCGCTATCGCACGCCGGGGCAGGCGCAGTTCTTCGCCTACAACACTAATGTGTCCGCGGATGGCCTGCGTCGCCGGCTGTCGCCGCAGGGTTATTTCTATCGCGGGCCGATCGGTGTGCTCGGCGAATACATCACCTCCGAACAGGAAGTGCGCGTGGCCAGTGGTGCGAATTCAGGCCGTCGCAAGCATCTCGTGCACGATGCGTATCAACTGACCGCCAGCGTCGTACTGACCGGCGAGGATGCGGGCTATCGCGGCGCTGCCAAACCTAACCAGCCTTTTTCAATTGATGGCGAAGGATGGGGCGCGTTCGAGCTCGTCGGCCGTTACGGCGAACTTGATCTCGACGACGACACGTTCCCGCTGTTCGCCAACGCGGCGACCTCCGCAGCATCCGCGAAAGCCTGGACCGTGGGCCTCAACTGGTATCTCAACAGCAATCTGAAACTGGTCACCAACTACACCCAGGCCAGTTTCGAGGGCGGCGCTGGTGCCGGTGCCGATCGCGAAGACGAGAAATCGATCTTCACCCGCGCGCAATTCTCCTTCTGACGCCAAGCGAGGAAACACTCATGAACATTTCCATCAAGACCCTCCTGCTCGGCGTGGCGCTGTCCGGCGCAGCGCTGCTGCCGACGACCGCCAATGCTGCCGACACCGAATTCCTCAACGTGTCCTACGACCCGACCCGCGAGTTCTACGCCGAGGCCAACGAACGCTTCGCCGCCGAGTGGAAGCAGCAGACCGGCGAAACCCTGAAGATCCGTGCCTCGCATGGCGGTTCCGGCAAACAGGCGCGTTCGGTGATCGACGGCCTCGAAGCCGACGTGGTCACGCTCGCGGTCGCCGTCGATATCGATGCCATCGCGCAGAACGCCAAACTGCTGCCGGCGAACTGGCAGTCGCGCCTGCCGCACAACAGCTCGCCCTACACCTCGACCATCGTGTTCCTGGTGCGCAAGGGCAACCCGAAGAAGATCCGCGACTGGGGCGATCTCGCCAGGCCCGGCGTGGCGGTCATCACGCCCAACCCCAAGACATCGGGCGGCGCGCGCTGGAATTATCTGGCCGCATGGGCCTGGGCCTCGAAGGAATACCGCGAGGGAAGCAAGGTCGTCGAGTTCCTGACCAAGGTGTTCAAGAACGTTCCCGTGCTCGATACCGGCGCGCGCGGCTCGACCACCACGTTCGTCGAACGTGGTATCGGCGACGTGCTGATCGCGTGGGAGAACGAAGCGCTGCTGACCCTCAATCAGGGCGATACGCGCAGCAAGTTCGAGATCGTGATCCCCAGCCTGAGCATCAAGGCAGAACCGCCGGTGGCGTGGGTCGACAAGAACGTCGCCAAGCACGGCACGCGCAAACAGGCGGAAGCCTATCTGCGCTTCCTCTACAGCGAGCAGGGACAGCGTCTGGCTGCCAAGCATTTCTACCGGCCCGCGGAGCCCGACAAGGTGTCCGCCGCCGATCGCGCGCGTTTCCCCGCGGTGCCGTTGGTGACCATCGACAGCGCGTTCGGCGGCTGGAAGAAAGCGCAGGCCGATCACTTCTCCGACGGCGGTTTCTTCGACCGCATCTATAAGCCCGGCCAGTGACGACCGGCTCGATGAACGCCAGCGTCGCCGCTACCACGACAACAGCGACCCGAAGCCCGCGCAGCCGCAATCCGCTGCCGGGCTTCGGCCTGAGTCTGGGGCTGGGCCTGTCGTGGCTGAGTCTGGTGGTGATGCTGCCGTTGCTGGCGCTGAGCGTGCGCGCGGTGGGACTGGGCGTGGATGGCTGGTGGCGCGCGTTGAGCGATCCGCGGGTGCAGGCTTCGCTGAAGCTGAGCTTCGGCACCGCGTTCGTCGCGGCGATCTGCGCGTCGATCATCGGCGCGCTGGTCGCTTGGGTGCTGGTGCGGTATCGATTCCCGGGGCGTCGCCTGCTCGACGCACTGGTCGATCTGCCGTTCGCGTTGCCCACTGCGGTCGCGGGCATCGCGCTGACCGCGATCTATTCGGCCAACGGCTGGATCGGGCAGTGGCTCGAACCGCATGGATTGAAGATCGCCTACACCTCGACCGGCATCGTGCTGGCGCTGATCTTCATCGGCCTGCCGTTCGCGGTGCGTACCGTACAGCCGCTGCTGGAAACCCTCGGGCGCGAACAGGAGGAAGCCGCGGCTTCGCTCGGCGCCTCGCGCTTCACCGCGCTGCGTCGGGTGATCTTTCCGGAGATCCTGCCCGGATTGCTCACCGGATTCTCGCTCGCGTTCGCGCGCGGGTTGGGCGAATACGGATCGGTGATCTTCATCGCCGGTAATCTGCCGTACAAGACCGAGATCGCGCCGCTGCTGATCACGATCCGTCTCGAGGAATACGACTACAACGCCGCGATCGCGCTGGCCGCACTGCTGCTGGTGGCGTCGTTCCTGTCGCTGCTGGCGATCAATGCGATCCCGCTGCTGTTCGCGCATGAACGCAGGAAAGGGAAGCCGCAATGAGCGAAGCCGCAATGAACGACGACCCGCTGCGCGAACCCGTGTGGGTGCGCTGGACGCTGATCGCGCTCGCCGTCGGCGCGATGACGCTGCTGGTGGTGCTGCCGCTGCTGATGGTGCTGTTCGCGGCCTTCGGCGACGGTTTCCGCGCATGGTGGGGGTCGCTGAACGAGCCCGATGCGCGATCGGCGCTGTCGCTGACCTTGTTCACGGTCGCCATCGTGCTGCCGATCAACGCGATCTTCGGCACGATGATGGCCTGGGCGCTCGCGCGTTTCGAATTCCGCGGCAAGCGTCTGCTGCTGTCGCTGATCGATCTGCCGTTCGCGGTGTCGCCGGTGGTCGCGGGCCTGTGCCTGGTGCTGTTGTTCGGGTCGCAGGGCTGGT
>JAIMKJ010000014.1:14677-41964 GCA_020692565.1 Thermomonas sp. | reverse complement strand
ACGACATCAAGATCCTGTTCGCGCGGCCGGGCATCGTGCTGGCGACGCTCTTCATCACTTTTCCGTTCGTCGCGCGCGAACTGATCCCGCTGATGGAGCAGCAGGGCGCCGACGAGGAACTGGCCGCGCGGTCGCTGGGTGCGAACGCATGGACCATGTTCTCGCGGGTGACGCTGCCCAACATCAAGTGGGGGCTGCTGTACGGCGTGCTGCTGTGCAGCGCGCGCGCGATGGGCGAATTCGGGGCGGTGTCGGTGGTCTCCGGTCATATCCGCGGCCTCACCAATACCCTGCCGCTGCACATCGAAATCCTCTACAACGAATTCGACACCACCGGGGCCTTCGCGGCGGCATCATTGCTGTCGGGGCTGGCGCTGGTCACCCTGGTCGTCAAGTTCTGGGTCGAATCACGTCATGGCGACGTACTCGCCGCATCGCATCGAAGAAAATCATGAATCTCACGCTTCGTCAGCTCGGAAAGAATTACGGCGCGGTCGCCGCATTGGATGCCGTCGATCTCGATATCGCTTCCGGCGAACTGATCGCGCTGCTCGGCCCGTCCGGCTCCGGCAAGACCACGCTGTTGCGGGTGATCGCCGGTCTGCTGTCGCCGGACAGCGGCCGCGTGCTGTTCGGTGAACGCGACGCCACGCGTCTGAGCCTGCGCGAACGCAACGTCGGTTTCGTATTCCAGCATTACGCGCTGTTCCGCCACATGACCGTCGCCGAGAACATCGCCTTCGGACTGCGGAGCCGGCCGCGCGCGCGCAGGCCCGACAAGGCGACGATCGTGCGGCGCGTCGACGAACTGCTGCAACTGATCCAGCTGCCGGAACTCGGCGGACGTTATCCCGAGCAGCTGTCGGGCGGACAGAAACAGCGGATCGCGCTGGCGCGCGCGCTGGCGATCGATCCCAGCGTATTGCTGCTTGACGAACCCTTCGGCGCGCTCGACGCAAAAGTGCGCGTCGAACTCCGCCGCTGGCTGCGCAAGCTGCACGAGCAGACCGGACAGACGACGCTGTTCGTCACCCACGATCAGGAAGAAGCGCTGGAACTCGCCGATCGCGTAGTCGTGCTGCGCAACGGCAGGATCGAACAGGTCGGCACGCCCGATCAGATCTATCAGGCGCCGGCATCGCCGTATGTCTTCGATTTCATCGGCCGCGGCAATGCGCTCGACGGCGCGGTGCGCGACGGGCAGTTCGTCAGCGACGACGGCGCGGCGCGGTTCGCGGCGCCCGGCATCGCCGATGGTCCGGTCGTCGCCCAGCTGCGCCCGCATGACTTCGAGCGTGTCGATCCCCAGCATATCGACGGCGGCGAAGGCATTCCCGCGCGCGTCCTCGCATCGCATCTCCGCGCTGATCGGATCACGGTCGAACTGGCGGTCGGCGAACTCGCCAAACCCTTCGAGTGGGACATGATCGATTCGACGGACGCCGCGCCGCCGGCCGTCGGCGAACGGGTGATCCTGCGTCCCGCGCGCGCGAAGTTCTATCCGCGCGCGGCCTGATGCCTCGCGATCTGGTGCACCGCGATCAGCCGGGGCCGGGCGTCGCCATCGCCCGGCCGTGCCGCCATTCGCGTTCCTGCACGGCGATTCCGCTGCGCTGCAGCCATTCCAGGATCGAGCGCACGGTCACCACCGGATAGTCGCCGCCCAGCCGGGTGGCGACCGGGTGATCGGTGAACACGAGATTCGCAGCGAACAGCCCCCCCATGACCCGCTTCGCGTACGGGATGCGGATATGGCCGGGTTCATAGTCGTGTGCGAGTGCCTGCCGATACGCCGCGGTGCGCGTGCGGATGATCGCTCTCGGCGGAATCGACGCGGCGATATGTTCGAGTACCCAGGATGTCGAATTCTGGTATCGGACGCTGTCCGGGCGTGCGATCAGGTTGTAGCGCGGCGTGTAGAAAACGTCGTCCGGCACGGCGAGCAGGCGTGCAGCGAGGCGCTCGGCGATCTCGGGTGCCAGCCAGGTGATGCGCGCGTCCTGGTTCACCAGATCGTCGGCGAAGAAATTCACCAGCCCCTGCGCATACAGGCCCGAGCCGTCGCTGCTGCAGTCGTTGAGCAGATGCACCACCGTCCAGCGTCCGTCGGGATGATCGCGCAGCGCGAAACCGGCGTGGCTGTAGCGCAGGCCGTGCTTCGACAGATCGGTGCCGACGCGGGACACCATCGCTACCGTCGCGTCGGTTTCGTCCAGCGCCGCTGCGACCATCAGCGCCGTGGCGGCGGCATCGGCGATGCGCTTCGGCGCCATCGTCTGCATCCTGCAGTCGGTACCCGCATGCGCCGGGCGCGGCACGCCCAGCAGCAGTGCTGCCAGCGCCACCAGCATCAGTGCGAGCAGTCCACCTGCGATCCGCGCGCTGCGTCTGCGCTCGCAGTGCGGGGGCGATGCGCAGCAAGTGTCGTGTCGCGGGCTGCGCTTCACGGCATCAACCGGCGCGAATGCACGTGCGCACGCGCCGTGTCGTCGGCGATGAAACACAGCGCCTCGCCCGCAGTCATCAATAGCCAGCCACCGCTGACCGCCACCGCTTCCAGCGCCTGACCGCTGGCGAGCGCCAGTGCCTTCACCGCTTCCACGCTGAGATAGACCACGAACGAGGCGCCGAGCCCCACCACGGAGACGGTGACCGCCACGACTGCGCCGCTGGCCGCGACGCCGCTGACCACGATTTTTCCGCCCTCCGCCAACGCATTCACGATAGCGATCGGGACTTCAACGGATGCCATCAGGCTCGCCTCGGATTGCCGCAGCGAGGCATCGGATTGCGCGTCCGCGGGCGGCATCAGCAGGCAGCCCAGGATGACCGCGCACGAGGCGGCCCGGAACAGTGGATGGCGCGGCGCGGTCTGCTGCATGGCGTGTATCCGGTGGGGCGGTCCGGCGAAGAGACACCGCCGGCGGCTGGCGTTGCAATCGTCCTCTGTCGAGTGTAGATAACGGGTCTGCACAGTATCGAAAAACTAGACTCATGGCCGTTTCCGTCGAATTGATCGATGCCCTCAAGCGCCTGCTGCGCGGTCAGGGGCTGACCTATCGCGAACTGGCTGCGCGCCTGAAGATGAGCGAGGCCGCGGTGAAGCGCATGTTCTCGCTGCGCGCGATGAGTCTGCAGCGTCTGGAGCAGATCTGCGATGTGCTGGATGTCGGCCTGTCCGAACTCGCGGCAGAATCCGCGCGCGGTCGCGAGAGCATGGCCGAACTCAGCGATGCGCAGGAGAACGCGTTGGTGTCCGAGCCGGCGCTGCTGTTGGCGCTGTTCCTCAGCCTCAACCGCTGGCGGCAGCAGGATGTGCTGGCGCAGTTTTCGTTCACGGAACCGCAGTGGACATCGCTGCTGGTCAAGCTCGATCGCCTCGGCATCATCGAACTGATGCCCGGCAATCGCGCGCGCACGCTGACCGCGCGCAATTTCCGCTGGCGTCGCGGCGGGCCGATGGAGCGCTATTTCCGCGAACATCTGCTCGCCGATTATTTCGCCGATGCCTTCGATGGCGAGCAGGACGGCCTGTTCCTGCTCAGCGGCAGTCTCAGTGTCGAAGGCGTGCGGCAGATGCGCCAACGTCTGGAAGAGGTGGTTCGCGAATTCGATGCGCTGTTGATCCGCGACGCCACGCTGTCGGCGAAAGAGCGCATCGGCGTGAGTCTCGTACTTGCGCAGAAGCCGTGGCTGTTGCAGTTGTTCCAGCAGTATCGGCGCGCGTTGGACAAGGCTTGAATCATCGGCGGCTTGAATCGTCGGCGCGTTCGGCGGTATCGGATCGATCTTCGCACGGCGGCGTATGTCGCAGCGGGCGCGCCGCGCGTACGCGGGCGAATGGTCCGTCGCTCACGAAACAGGCGATATCCATACGCATACGCATGCATCGTTCGTTGAATGCGGATCACAACGGGCCGTGATTTTCTGGCGATAATGACGGTTCCGCTGTCATGAATCTCCTGCATGCCGCTGCCCGCTTCGTTCGATCGCCCGCAATTGCTCGTCTGCGCCGATGGCGCGCTTTTCGGAGCCGGCAACGCACGGCTTCCGGCTCCGCCGATGTTGATGTTCGATCGCATCACGCGGATCGAAGAAAACGGCGGCGCGTTCGGTAAAGGCCTGCTGGTTGCCGAGTTGGAAATAAGGCCCGATCTGTGGTTTTTCGATTGTCATTTCGACACCGACCCGGTGATGCCCGGTTGTCTGGGTCTGGATGCGATGTGGCAGCTCGCGGGCTTCTTCCTGCCGTGGCTGGGCGAGCCCGGGCGCGGTCGCGCGCTGGGTGTCGGCCAAGTGAAATTCAGCGGCCAGGTGCTGCCTTCCGCGAAACTCGTGCGTTACGAAATCGATGTGCGCCGGGTGATGCGCGGCAGGCTCGCGCTGGTGATCGCCGATGGTCGCACCTACGTCGACAATCGATTGATCTACGAAGCCGAAGGGCTGCGCGTGGGTCTGTTCCAATCGACGGAGGGGTTCTGATGCGGCGTGTCGTGGTGACGGGCCTGGGTCTCGTGTCGCCCATCGGCAACGATCCGCAAGGCGTGTCCGCGGCGCTGCGCAACGCCACCAGCGGCCTGTCGAATGTCCCGGAATATGTCGAAAAGGATTTTCGCAGCCACGTGGCGGGCGTGCCGCAGATCGATCTCGAAGCGGTCATCGACCGCAAACTGAAACGCTTCATGGGCGATGCCGCCGCGTACGCCTATGTGGCGATGCGCGATGCGATCGCCGATGCCGGGCTGGACGGAGCGCAGGTGCGCAATCCGCGCACGGGCGTGATCGCAGGCTCGGGCGGTGCGTCCGCGCGCTGGCAGATCGAAACCGGCGATCTGCAGCGCAGCAAGGGCTCGCGCAAGGTCGGTGCGTTCCTGGTGCCGCGCACGATGTGCTCCACGGTGTCGGCATCGCTGGCGACGGCCTTCGGCATCCAGGGCGTGAGCTATTCGATCTCCGCCGCGTGCGCCACCTCCGCGCATTGCATCGGCGCCGCAGCGGACCTGATCCGTCACGGTGCGCAGGACATCGTCGTCGCCGGCGGCGGCGAGGAACTCCACTGGGGCATGTCGGTACAGTTCGACGGCATGGGCGCATTGTCCAGCGCCTACAACGACACGCCCCAGCGCGCGTCGCGTCCCTACGACGCGCATCGCGACGGTTTCGTCATCGCCGCGGGCGGCGGCATGCTGGTGCTGGAAGACTACGAACACGCGAAAGCGCGCGGCGCGCACATCCATGCCGAACTCGTCGGTTACGGGGTCACTTCCGACGGCGCCGACATGGTGGCGCCGAACGGCGAAGGCGCGGTGCGCTGCATGCGCATGGCGTTGGCCGGGTTCGCTGCGAATGGCGGATCTGTCGGCAGTATCGATTATCTCAATACCCACGGTACATCAACGCCGCTCGGCGATATCACCGAAGTGCATGCGGTGCGCGAAGTGTTCGGCGACGCGATGCCGCCGATGTCGTCGACCAAAGCCCTGACCGGGCACTCGCTGGGCGCCGCGAGCGTGCACGAGGCGATCTACTGCCTGCTGATGCTTCGCGAGGGTTTCATCGCCGCATCGGCGAATATCGACACCCTCGACCCGCGTGCGGAAGGTTTTCCCATCGTCCGCGAAACCCGCGAGGCGCCGCTGCGCACGGTGATGTCCAACAGCTTCGGTTTCGGCGGCACCAACGCGGCGCTGGTGTTCGCCAGGGTCTGAAGCCCCTGGGGTCGACACGGCTTCAACGCATCGCGCCGACGCGGGGCATCGCGTTGAGTTCATCGATCACCTTTCGCGGTGCGCGCAGACGGATCTGCACCGGGAAGGATTCCATGACGACGACATCCTGCACGATGCCGGTCTTTTCCAGCTCCCTGACCCTGTCCAGCACCGGGTCGGGAGATTCGGCGCTGCCGACGATGAGGGTGCGCTCCATAGGCGCATGGTTCGCCACGGTCTGCCGGTTGTCGTTGCCGCAGCTCGTGGACAAAGCCAAGGCCGCGATCAGGATCATTTTCATGATGGAGCGCCCCGCGTGTCGGTCGATGCAGTGAATGAAGAGGCCCCGTTGCCGGGAAGCCGTGGCGTGCGGTTCGCGCCGCACGCCACGGGATTGCCGATGCGAAGATACCGCTTCGCGATCAATTGGGGTAAGTGGTAATCCAGCCCTGGAGCGTGTTGTAGACGGTGCTCGTCAGCCGCGTGCCGCAGTTCTGCGAAGGAGAGCCCGTGGTATGGATGCCGCGGACGTAGAGTCCCGTATCGGAAATGCCGCTTCCGCTCTGCCCGCCAGCGGTGTCGATCGTGTAGCAGAGCCTGAAGGAGCCGCTGGTCGAGACGCCTCCGGAATGCGTCCACATCGTGCCGAAGGGCTTGTCGCCGGGATAGCCGCTGATCCTGTGCGTCCCGCCGCTATAGACGCCCCAGCCGGCATGTCCGCCATGTGGCGCAGCGCTCAGCACGATCATGCCGTAGTCGTAGTTGGTGTCGCTGCTGTTGTGCCACGCGGTGGTGGTGAGGGCGCGGGTCCACGTCTGCGTGCCCCACGGCTGATAGCTGCCGTTCTGGCCGACGGTGAAGTTCAGACTGGAATACCAGGTGCCGGCGCCGTTGGAGACGCAATGCCCTGCGGTGAGGACATGCTTCGGCGAAATCAGCGTGCCGGTGCAGCCGATGCCGATGCGACCGATGTGCCAATACGGATTGACGACGGTATTGGTGATCTGGACGCGATCATCCGCGCCGATGACGACATTGGGCGTGAACATGCCGCTCTTGCTGGAAGCCGGAAGCGAGGGGGGAGTACTGAAGCTGTTGGGTGTGCGGCCGAGCCTTTCCATGTCGCGGATGGCCCTCTCGAAGATGGCGACGTCCTGCGGATCCATTCTGGATTCGAACACGTCGCCATTGCGCGTGACCATGACCGTGCTCAGTCCGGCCGCCTTTTCCTGCGGGGTCTGCAGTGCATCCGTGGCGCGGAAGCCGTATTCGGGCAACGCATTCGTCACCAGATTGTCGCCGTGGATGAATCTTGCTTTTCCGACCGCCTTCACGAATGAAGATTTCCCGGCCTCCGCCGAGTGCGCCACGGGCGCCGCGATCAACAACACTAAACACAACGTGCCGATACTTTTCATAACGAGCTCCTTGTTGGTTTAATGAAAACTCCTGAACGCAGCCTGCGATGAAGCATCGCGTGTAAGGCTGCGAAGAAAGTATCCACAATATTTTTCGTTTCCGTCATCCTGTCAAATCATTCAGTGCAGTGATTCGAGTGTCGATTCATCTGAATGAACAGCGTTGTCTGCCCAACATGAACGCAGAAAATGAACGTGAAGAAGTGGGTGATGCGCGACATCGAACGAGATCGATCGTGCGTGTCGTATACGTTTCTGCCGATTCGCGCGTCTGGAGGCCTCCGAAAATTCCGCTGGGACGATTGCACGATCGGCTTTCGGGAATCTTGCATCCTGCGCGGTTCCGGTCGCGCTGTGCGGCGCGTATACGTCGAAACTGAATTCCGGCTTGTCGCTGGGCTGCCGATCGCCGGTGTTCTGCTGCTCCGCAGAGGTTTCGGTATTACGGTGTTCCGATGCGGCGCATGGCCGCACGATTGCATTCAAGGAGACGGACATGGCGAAGGCCGGTAAAAAAACAGCATCCAAACCCGCGACGAAGGTCGGCAATACGCGCGAACCGTTGACCGCCAAGGGCGTCGTTCCGGAACGCGCGATCGGCAACGGCGGCGAGATCCAGCAGCAGGCCGGCGGCGCTCATCCGGTCATGACGACTGCGCAGGGCATCGCGATCGGCGACAACCAGAATTCGCTCACGCCGACGCCGCGCGGGCCGACGCTGCTGGAGGATTTCATCCTCCGCGAGAAGATCACCCATTTCGATAACGAACGCATTCCCGAGCGCATCGTCCACGCGCGCGGCAGCGCCGCGCACGGTTATTTCGAGCTGACGCGTTCGCTTTCGCGTTACACCACTGCTGCGATCCTGACCGAAAAGGGCAAGAGGACACCGGTGTTCTGCCGATTCTCCACGGTCGCTGGCGGCGCGGGTTCGGTCGATACGCCGCGCGATGTGCGCGGCTTCGCGGTGAAGTTTTATACGCAGGAAGGCAATTGGGACCTGGTCGGCAACAACATCCCGGTGTTCTTCATCCAGGATGCGATGAAGTTTCCGGATCTGATCCATGCGGTGAAGATGGAGCCGGATCGCGGTTTCCCGCAGGCCGGGAGCGCGCACGACACGTTCTGGGATTTCGTGTCGCTGATGCCGGAAAGCATGCACATGATCATGTGGGCGATGAGCGACCGTACCATCCCGCGCAGCCTGCGCACGATGGAAGGCTTCGGCATCCACAGTTTCCGGCTGCTCGATGCGGCAGGCCGCAGTACGTTCGTGAAGTTCCACTGGCGGCCGAAGCTGGGCATCCAGTCGACGGTCTGGGACGAGGCGGTGAAACTGCAGGCGGCGGACAACGATTTCCATCGCCGCGATCTTTGGGCGGCGATCGACGCCGGCCAATTTCCGGAGTGGGAATTGGCCGTGCAGTTGTTCACCGAAGAGGACGCGGCGGCGTTTCCGTTCGATCATCTCGATCCGACAAAGTTGATCCCCGAAGAACTGGTGCCGCTGCAGGTGATCGGCCGGATGGTGCTCGACCGCAACCCCGACAATATTTTCGCGGAAACAGAACAGGTCGCGTTCTGCCCTGCGAACGTCGTGCCGGGCATCGATTTCAGCGATGACCCGTTGCTGCAGGGGCGTCTGCATTCGTATCTCGACACGCAGCTGTCGCGACTCGGTGGGCCGAACTTCCACCAGATCCCGATCAATGCGCCGAAATGTCCGTTCGCGAATCATCAGCGCGACGGGCATATGCAGATGGCGGTGCCTAAGGGCCGCGTGGCTTATGAGCCGTCCAGTCTCGATCCGCAATCGCCGCGCGCGAGTCGCGAACTCGGTTTCCGCCATTTCGCGCAGCGTGCGGACGACGGCGCGAAAGGCCGTGTGCGTCCCGAAAGCTTCGCCGACCACTACAGTCAGGCGCGGATGTTCTTCCGCAGCCAGAGCGCGCTGGAGCAGGCGCACATGGCATCGGCGCTGGTGTTCGAGCTCTCGAAGGTAGAGGCCGCGCACGTGCGCGAGAGCATCGTCGGCCATCTGCGCAACATCGACGAAGCGCTCGCTGCGCGGGTCGCCGACGGTCTCGGGATGCCTGCATTGCCCGAGCCGCCCGCATCGGCGATGCCGGTCCAGGATCTGCCGCTGTCGCCGGCGTTGCGGATCATCGATCGCATGCGCGATACGCTGCAAGGCCGCTGCATCGGCATCCTGATCGCGACGGGATCCGATGCGAAGATGATCGACGCGATCCGCTCGGCGGCGATGAAGGCCGGCGCGCAGGTCAAGATCGTGGCGCCGAAGCTGTCGGTGGTGCTGTCGAACGGCAAACGCCTGGATGCGGACGGGCAGTTGGCCGGTACACCGTCGACGGTGTTCGACGCGGTGGCCAGTGTGCTGGATCCGGACGAGGCGATGAAGCTGGCGAAGGAAAGCGCAGCGACCGACTGGTTCCGCGATGCCTTCGGCCATCTCAAGGCCATCGCGGCCTGCAAAGGCACGCACGCCATTCTGAAAGCCGCCGGCATCAAGCCGGATCGCGGCGTGGTGCCGCCGGAAGACGTGCAGGCGTTCCTCGCGTTGGCGCGGACGCGGCAGTGGGCGCGTGAGCCGAAGATCCGCACCTTGGCCTGACGGACGGCGTCTGCCTGGTCTTGCGGGCCTTCGTCGACTTCGACGACACAGACCGCGTCGCCCGGGTGTCCGCGTAGTGGACACCCGGGAGCGGATCTAACTGGCGCTCCGACGGCCCCGGCTCTCGCCTGTGGCGAGAGCCGGGCTACGTCACTGGAACTGCCCGCGTTGCCGCAGAGCGATGCGGGTGCAGCTGTCGCGCGATCAGGCTTCGAACGGCGCCAGCGGCTTCACCACCGAGAACTTTTCCTTCTGCGGCTTGCCGTCCAGCGGCGGGAAGTCGACGGGCTCGGGTTTGATCTCGGTGTCCGGCAGGCGATCCAGCAGGTCGCGGATCAGGGTGAGCCGGCCGCGTTTCTGGTCGTTGAAATCGACCAGCGTCCACGGTGCTTGTTCGGTGTGCGTGGCCTTGAGCATCGCCTCGCGGGCCTTGGTGTAGTCGTTGTATCTCGTGCGCGCTTCGAGATCGACGGGCGACAGCTTCCAGCCCTTGAGCGGGTCTTCGCGGCGTTCTGCGAAGCGTTGTTCCTGTTCTTCCTGGTCGCAGCACAGCCAGTACTTGAATAGCAGAATGCCGTCGTCGATCAGCATCTGCTCGAACACCGGCGCCTGCTTGAGGAAGGCCTTGATCTGCTTGTCGTCGGCATAGCCCATGACTTTCTCGACGCCGGCGCGGTTGTACCAGCTGCGGTCGAACAGCACGAGCTCGCCGGCGGCCGGCAGGTGCGGGACGTAGCGCTGGAAATACCACTGGCTGCGTTCGCGGTCGCTGGGCTTGGGCAGGGCGACGGTGCGGCACTGGCGCGGGTTGATGTGCGCGGAGATCGCTCCGATCACGCCGCCCTTGCCGGCGGTGTCGCGGCCTTCGATCAGGACGAGGATGCGCTGGCCGGTGTGCATGGCCCAGCGCGCCATCATCGCGAGTTCGCGCTGGAGCGGCTCCAGCAGTGCCTCGTATTCCTTGCGCTTGAGTTTTTCGGCTTTGCTCATGATGGATGTCCAATATTCGATCGGCGAGGTATGCCTGTCGTCCCGATGCCGTCGGAATGGGCGGAGCGATCTGTTTTCATTCGCGCATGCAATGCACGGAAAGCAGGTCCCTCGCTACGCTCGGGGCGACAGGAATCAGCGTTTCGCGCGTCTGGGTGCCGCGCGTTTGCGCGGGGCGCGTGGAGGCGGCGGCGCATCGCTCGCGGCGGCGGCGCCGACGGCCATGCTGCGCGCGACTTCCAGCAGCGCGCCCTGTTGTTTGCTGTTGAGCGCGCGGTACGAGGCGAGCAGTTCGTGTTCGCCCTTGGTGCGCGCGGGATCGAAGGTGCTGGCCAGCTCCGACAGCAGCGCGCCGGCGGGCACGCCGAAGGTGCGGGCGAGGGCATCGATCTGATCGCGGCCGGGCATCTTCTCGTCCTTCAGCCAGGCGCTGACGGTGTTGACGCCCGCGCGCGGAATCGCGGTGGCGAGGTCGGCGACGGTCAGGCCGGTGGCCTTGGTGAGCAGTCGCAAAGTGGTACCGATGGACATGTCGTCACTCCTTGAGCCGCGGGCGCAGCGTGGCGAGGTTGCAGGGCTTGGTGCGCGCGTCGAGTTGGGCGCGGACGATCTTCTCCCAGCCGGTGCGGCAGGCCGATGTGGAGCCGGGCAGGGCGAACAGGAAGGTGCCGTTGGCGAGGCCGGCGAACGCGCGCGATTGCAGGGTGGACGTGCCGATCTCCTCGAAGCTGATCGCGCGGAACAGTTCGCCGAAGCCGGGCATTTCCTTGTCGAGCAGCGGCAGCAGCGCCTCGGGCGTGGAGTCGCGGCCGGTGAAGCCGGTGCCGCCGGTGACGAGGATGCCGTCGACGGCGGGATCGGCGATCCACTGCGAGACCTGCGCGCGGAGGCGATAGCGGTCGTCGGGCAGCAGGGCGCGATCGTGGAGGCGGTGGCCGGCGTCGGCCAGGGCGGCGGCGAGATAGTCGCCGGAACTGTCGTCGGCGAGGCTGCGCGTGTCGGACACGGTGAGCACGCACAGCGCGAGGGGGATGAAATCGGTCTGGGCTGTCATGCGCGGCAGGGTAACGCGTTCGCCCGCGGCCGGCGAGCCGGCCAAGAGATGTAGGAGGGCCTTCAGGCCCGATCTTCAGGCCGCAAACCCAAAACCCCCAAACCCACAAACCCGATCAAAAGCGTGCTCGGGGCTGAAGCCCCTCCTACGCGAGCATAGCCATCGAATTCAAACATCATCGTGGCGGATCAATCAGTCAGAGTCGCCCGATCAGAGCCGCTGTGGTGCGTCGTCGAGGATCGCGTGCCAAGGCGCTTTTAAAGCCACGAAGATGTGGCCGATGGAGTGTTCCGCGTAAGGCGTGTCCAGACCGCCCAGCGCGAACGCGACCATGCCCGGCTCGCGGGTATCGTCGCGCCAGAACATCGGCGACCCGCAGTCGCGGCAGAAACTGCGGGTCGCGGTCGGCGACGAGCGGAAGTGGCCCAGCCTCGCTTCGCCGCGCTCGAAGTGCTGTTGCTCGACGCGCACCGTCGCGTAGGTCGCGAACGCAGCGCCGTGGCCTTTGCGACACATCGAGCAATGGCAGTGGGTGACCCGCGCGAAGTCGCCGTCGACGACATAGCCCACCGCGCCGCAGAGGCAGCCGCCGCGATGCGTGCCGATGCCCGATGCGACGGCGCTCATGCGTCGTCCGACCAGGCCGGCGCCAGCGGCAGTTGGAAACGCAGGGTGGCGTCGTATTCGCGCCAGCCCTGGGTGCGGTAGAGCGCCTGCGCGGCGTGGTTGTCGGGCATGGTTTCCAGATCGAGGCGGATGGCGCCTTCGCGCTGGCCGTAGTCGGCGGCGGCCGACAGCAGCGCCAGCGCGACGCCGCTGCGGCGCGCGTGTTCGGCCACGAACAGATCGTTGAGCACGAACACCCGCGCCGCGCGCACCGAGGAAAACAGCGGATAGAGCTGGGTGAAACCGACCGGCGCGCCGTCGCGCAGGCCTTCGATCCGGGCGATGAAGATCGTGGAGTCGTCGCGGCTCAACCGGTCGTACAGAAAGCGGCGCGCGGTTTCCGGATCCTGCGGCTGCCCGTAGAAGGTGCGGTACTGGGCGAACAGCGGCACGAGTTCGCCGAGATCTTCAAGCGTGGCGCGACGGGTGATGACGGTCATGGGCGCATCCTGCAGTGATGGCTGCGATGCTAGCGCGCAGTGCGCTTCCGGCGCGTGTCGACAATCGAAAAAACGAAGCCCGGCAGTGCCGGGCCCGCTTGCGATGCCTGTTGGAGATGCGCGTCAGGGCACTTCGCTCAGTTCCACCAGGTAAGTGGTCGTGCCGCCGCCGATGTCGATGCGCCAGCCCCTGGTGAATTCGCTGCTGTTGACCGTGTTCCAGTTGCGCAGGGCGATGGTGGCGTTGGCCGGTTCCAGCACGCGCACGCGCAGGCGACCGGCGGTGATCGTGTTGCCGCTGATCGTGGGCTGCACCGGCACCTGGACCTGGAAGAACGCGGTGGTGCCCGCGGCCATGGTGAAGTGGTCGCGCACGGTGAGTCTGCGCGCGGCGAAGTCGAGGCGACGGGTCCAGGCACTGAGCGCCGGGTTGCCCTTGTAGGCCGGGGTGAGGTCGGAGACGACGGTCAGCGCACCGTTGGCGCCGGGGGTGACGGTCATCGTCGACGTGCTGGGCTCGCACTGGTGGACGATGCGGTCGTTGGCGGGCGATGCGCACTGCTGGGCGCTGGTATTGCTGCGCTCGAAGCGCAGCATGTTGTGGACGTCGGTGCCCTGCTGGATGCCGCTGCGGCTCCAGATGTTCTCGGTCACCGCCAGCCAGTCGCCGGCGAACAGCGTGAACGCGCCCTGGTCCTGGTGCGCGTGGCTTTCGTTGTATTTGCCGGCGACGTAGGACAGCCACATCGCGCCGGTGTCCCAGCCGGTGCGCGCGAACAGATGACCGGTGCCGGTGCCGTTGTAATGCAGTTCGGCGGGGGCGACGCCGTTGCTGCCGGCGGGCAGCAGGTCGTAGCGGAAGTTCGCGCCCTGGCCCATCTGCTGGATCGAGATGCCGTTGAGCCACCAGCTTGCGATGCGCTGGGCGGTGGCGTCGTTGGTGAGGTGGCGCGCTTCCAGCACCAGTCGGCGGTGGTAGTCGTAGAGCTCCGGCACCGAATTGCGCGACTGGTCGCCGATCGGCGCGAAACGGTCGCGGGTCGGCACGGTGGCGTGCGTCCACCAGCGGATGGTGTTGGTCGCGTGGGTGTTGGCGTTGGCCAGATCGATGCCGGTGGCGTCCTTCCACATCCGGTACAGCTCGAACAGGCGCATCTGCGCAGTGCCGTAGCCGGTGCCTTCGAGACTGCCGCCGGTGGGCATCGCCCGGTAATAGGCTTCCAGCTTCGGCAGCTTGTCGGTCTGCAGCAGGCTCATCCAGGTCGCGTTGCGCGAGGCCAGCGCCCACGACATCGTGGCTTCGATGAAGCTGTAGTGATAGTTGTTGCCGGGATTGGCGACCGACCAGCCGCTCCACGGGTGCGAGGTTGTCCCCCAGCGCGCGTTCTGGTGGTTCCAGACGTTCCAGATCGCCTGTTCGGCGTAGGCCGACCAGCGCTGGCGCTGGCTGGCGGTGACGCGCGCGGCGCAGGTGTCGTAGGTCATCGCCAGATCGGCGATCTTCGGGCCGACTTCAAGATAGGAGTCGGCGGCGACGGCGGGGCGCTGGCCGGCGGCGATCGCGGTTTCGGCCTGCGCCACCTGCTGTTCGACCAGGGCCACCGCGTGATTGCAGTACTTCACGTCGCGGGTGATGCGGAACATCAGCGCCGAGTCGCGGGCCTCGTAGGCGTAGCCCGGGCTGCCGTTCACCGCGTTGTCCACCCAGGTGCGGAACCGGGTGTAGGGCGCGCGGGTGATGTCGACGTAGGTGAGATTCATCGGAATCTCGGACAACTGGGCCGAGGACGTGTCGCCGGTGATGCGCCGGCGCGCGGCGGCGATCTGGGCGAGCCGCGCGGACTGGGCGGGAATCGCCGGTTGGGTGCGTTCGATCCGGGCGCTGCGAGGGGCCTCGAAACGCGCACGCAGCTCGCGCAGGAGGCTGGCCGGGCCGGCCAAAGCGACACCGGTGGCGGCGACCACCCCGAAAGCGATCAGGCCTTTGCCGAGTCGGCCGCGGGAGAGCCCGGCGCTGCGGCGGGTCTGCGCGGGCGCGATCGAGGCGCGAGGGGTGTTGCGTTGCTGCACTGACATGGCGTGGGCTCGGCGTTCGCGTCCGTGGCGATGCTGCGGTCGGTCGCGCCCCTGAATGCACCTCGTCCGGACCTGGGTGCAGCGCGTTCACGTGGCGACTCCCGAACTGAACGGGAGCGACCGGGCCGCAGTATGGGCCGGGATTCCGGGGCGAAGTGTGACCGGTCGGACGGATGCTCAGCGGTTTTTCAGCAAGCGTGATTCCTGTCTCAGATCAAAGTCAGGGGGTGTTCAGTTTGAGGCGACTTCTTCCAGTTCGATGACGTAAGTGTTTGTTCCGCCTGCAATATCCAGACGCCAGCCGGAGCGGAATTCGGCGCTGTCGATACTGCGCCAGTCGAATGCGCTGAGCGTCGCATCGGCCGGAGCGACCACCCGGACCCGCAGTCGCCCGGCGACGGCGGTGTTGCCGTCGATCCGCGGTTCGGTCGGCAGATTCAGCGGGAAGACCGCGCGGGTGTCCGCCGTCAGGTCGAACCGGTCCTCCACCCGCAGCCTGCGGCCGGCGAAGTCGAGCCTGCGGGTCCAGCGCCTGACCGGCGAATTCTTGCCGTAGGCGGCGGTGAGATCGGCCTCCACGCCGAGCGCGCCGTCGGCGCCGGGCGTCACCGTCATCCGCGAGCGGGTGGGCTGGCACTGGTGGACCACGCGATCGTTGGGCGGCGCGTGGCACTGGCGGGCGATGGGCGTGTCGCGCTCGAAGCGCAGCACGTTGTGGGTTTCGGTGCCCTGCTGGATGCCGCTGTGGCTCCAGATGTTCTCGGTCACGGTCAGCCAGTCGCGCGCGAACAGGGTGAAGCCGCCCTGTTCCTGGTGGGCGTGGCTTTCGTTGTACGGCCCGGCGACGAAGGCCAGCCACATCGCATCCTTGTCCCAGCCGCTGCGCGCGAACAGATGGCCGGTGCCTTCGGCGTGATGGAACAGTTCCGCGGGAGCCGGCGCCTTGGCGTCGCCCGCCGGCAACAGGTCGTGCAGGGTGTTGAAGCCGCTGCTCATCTGCGCCATCGAGATCCGGTGCAGCCACCACGACGCCAGCGCCTGCCGCTGCGGATCCTTGCTGAGCGCGCGCGCTTCCAGCACCAGCCGGCGGTGGTAGTCGAACAGTTCCGGCACCGAGTTGCGCGACTGGTCGCCGATCGGCGCGAACCGGTCCAGGGTCGGCACGGTGGCATGCACCCAATAGGCGATGGTGTCGTTCACGTGCGGGCTGGCGTTGGCGATATCGTCGCCGGTGGCATCGCGCCACAGCCGGTACAGCGCGAACAGGCGCATGTGCGCGGCGCCGTAGCCGGTGCCTTCCAGGCTGCCGCCGCCGGGCAGTTTCGCGAAATACGCCTGCAGCGGCGGCATCTTGTCTTCGTGCAGGAACCGCATCCAGTCGTTGTTGCCGCTGGTCAGCGCCCAGTAGAGGGTCGCCTCGACGAAGCTGTAGTAATAGTTGTTGCCGGGGTTGTCGACCGACCAGCCGGTCCACGGCCGCGGGCGTCCGCCCCAGTTGGCGCGGATGTGATGCCACACGTTCCACACCGCCTGTTCGGCGAACGCGGACCATCGCTTTTTTTGCGCGTCGTCGATCTGCGCCTTGCAGGTATCGAGCGTCATCGACAGCGCGGCGATGCGCGGGCCGACTTCCAGATACGAATCGCCGGCGATCTCCGGCGCGCGCCCGTCGGCGATGGCGATTTCGGCGTCGGCGACCTCCTTTTCGACCATGCCCACGGCGAGATCGCAGTACTTCTTCTTCGGGTCGATGCGGTACAGCAGCGCCGCGTCGTAGGCGGAGAACGCGTACCCCGGTTGGCCCGCGGCCGCGCTGTCGACCCAGCGCTGGAAGCGCGCGAACTGCGGCGACCTGCGGTCGATGTAGTCCAGGTTCAGCGGAATGCCCGCATCGATCGGGGCCAGCGGTGGGCGCGCCGCCGCGACGGCTGCGGTGCCGCCGCCGCTGCCGGTGTCGTTCACCGCCGCATTCGCGGTGGTCTGCTGGCCGCAGGCGGCGGCGAACAGCGACAGCAGTCCGAGCGCCGATGCGAACAGCGGGCGTTGTGCAGGCGGGTTGGATGACGACGGACGAGAGGATGCGTTCATGGCGTCAGCGGTTGTTGTAGCTGATGGTCAGGCCGATCACGTTCTGGTCGGCGTCCTGCCCGGCGGCGGTGCTTTCGCGCGCGTAGTGCGCCAGGGTCAGCATCGCGCTCCAGTGCCGGGTCCAGTCGAGGCGCGCGTAGCCGGCATAGCGTCGGGTTTCGTCCTCGCGATCGAGATTCACGTATTCATTGCGGTCCAGCGCGCCGGAGAATCCGAGCATCAGATTGCGGCGCGCGCGCCAGCTGATTTCCAGACCGGCGCCGTAGCCGTTCTGGTCGAACTCGTCGGAGTCGGCGTAGCGCAGGCGGTCCAGGTACGGCGTGACGCTGGCGGTCCAGCGCGTCGAGGTGTACGCGTATCCGGTGTCCAGTCGGCGTTCGAGAAAGGGCGAGGCGTTGACCACGGTGTCGCCGGTGACGACTCCGGTGGGCAGGCCGCTGTCTTCGCCGACGCTGGCGAGACTGCCGGAGGCGACGTCGGAGAATGCGCTGCTGAACTGCGCCTCGAAACGGTGGCTGTCGTTCGGCCGCCAGGTCAGTTCTGTGCGCAGCATCGGATCGGAACGCGCGCCGGCCCGGCCCGGCAGGTCGCGTGTGTAGTCGAGCTGCGAGTAACCGGCGTCGATGGCGAAGTCCAGACGGTTGAGCGTGCGCGAGTAACGCGCGAAGAATTCCGAACGGGTGTAATCGCGGGCGATGACGTCGCGCTGGAAATCCACGCGCTGGGTCTGCAGATTGAGCGCGAGCCGGCTGGTCGGCGCGAGGCGCTTGGTCGCGCGCAGCGCCAGGTCGATGCGTTCGGAATTGAATTCGTCGCTGATCTCCGCCTCGCTGCGGACATAGCGCAGCTCGGTCGATCCGCGCCAGCCGTCGCCCCACTCGAAGCTCAGGCTGGGGCCGGCCGACAGCACGTTCACCTGCTGGCGATTGCCGGGCGTATCGGCGGCGAGCGTGTCCACCGGCTGCAGGGTCAGGCTGTCGGCCACGGTGAAGCTCAGACGCTCGGGAATCGCCACCCAGTGCACGCGGGCGTCGAGGGTGCCGTCGACGACATCGCCGAAGCGGTCGTCGCCGTAGCGGCGGTATTCGGCGCGGCCGGTGATGCGGGTCTGCAGCGTCGAGCTGTCGTGAACCACGTCGAATCCCAGCCCCGGACGCAGGATCGTGAGCGCGATCGGATCGTCGGCGGTCAGCAGTAGGTTGTCGTTGCGCTCGACGATGAGATCGACCACGTAATCGACGCGCAGCGCGTGGGCCGCGTGCGGGGTCGCCGCGAGCGTTGCGAGCAGCAGGGCATGGTAAAGACGGGTGCGCGACATACGGCCTCCCGGACGGCCATCAGGGCCGGCGGTTGAAGACCACGCCGGCGAATTTCTCCGGCGGGAAACTGGCGACGGCCTTGTCGATGGCATCGGTGCCGACCTGGCCGTCGCCGACGACCAGCACCACCAGGTCGGCGAGATCGGACAGGATGCGCGCGTCCGGAGAGCCCTGCACCGGCGAGCCGTCCAGGATCAGATGACGGTTGCCGTGATGCGCGCGCAGCGAATCGATCATCGCCCGCATGCGGAACGAACTGAAACTCTCGCCCGGGGTTTCGCGGCTGCGGCCGAACGGCATCAACTGCAGTCGCGGCACGCCGGTGGGATAGACGATCTCGCCGAGCGGCACATCGTCGTTTTCGAGATAGTCGATCAGGCCGCCGCGCGCCGCTTCGACCTGCAGCGCGCCGCTCTGCGCCGGATGGGTGGCGTCGCAATCGATCAACAATGCCTGTTTGGATTCGTCGAATGCGAACGCGGCGGCGAGATTGCGCGCGACGTAACTGCCGCCGCTGCCGTGGCGCACCGGGGCCACCAGGGTGACGAAGCCGCCGTCGATGTGGGGCAGGCCGCTGCCCAGCGCGAGCAGGCGCGTGCGCAGTTCGCGGAAAGCGTCGGCGTGTTCGCGCACCGATTCCTGGCGATGGATCAGCCGGCGTTCTTCCAACTGGCGCGTGGTCAGCGGCGGATGGTGTCCGTCGTTCGTCCGCGCCGCGCTGAGCGCGCGCGTGGCGTTGCGGTCGGTGCCGGAGCGATCCGCGCTGGAGTCGAAACCGTGGCTCATGCGTGCTGCATCTGCTTGAAGAGATAGATCAGGCCGTACGCCAGCACCACCGCGCCGAAGATCGAAGCGCTGAGCGCCATGCGCCCGAATTCGCGGCGCCGGTCGCGCCTGGTGCGGCAAGCGGGCACCACGGTGAGCACCGGGACGTTGCCCTGGCGTTCGATCTGTCCGGGCGACCGCACGCGCGGGTCGAACTTCACCAGCAGGAACAGCAGGCCCAGCGGCACCAGCACCGCCACCGCCAGTCCGCCCATCGCGAAATGCATGAAGCGCAGCCCGCTGGCGCGCACCGGCATCTGCGCCGGATCCTGGATGCGCATGGTCAGGCCGCGGCGTTCGCGGTCCAGTTCCATCGACACCCGCGCGTTCTCGCGGCGGCGCAGCATGTCCTGATAGATGTCGCGGTTCACTTCGTAATCGCGGGTGAGTTCGGCCAGCGCGCTTTCGGCCGAAGCGATGCGCCGGCCGCGCCCCAGTTCCTCGCCCAGCAGCCCTTCCGAGGCGCCCATCCGCGACTGGATCGCGGCGATCTCGCGGCGGGTTTCGGCCAGCCGGCTGCGCAGTTCCTGGTACATCGGGTTGAGTCGGGCGTCGACGGTGGCATCGTCGACGCGCGGCTGACTGCGGCGCTGCTCTTCCTGGCGCATCGCGGCCTGGATATCGGTCATCTGGTGACGGACGCGGACCACGTCGGGATGCTTGTCGGTGTAATTCAGCAGCAGGGTGTCGAGCTGGTTCTGCAGGTCCAGCAACTGCGTGCGGTACAGCGTCTCGCGGGTCTGTACCGCGGTGACCGCCGACTCGCCCGACAGCTGCGCGGTCAGCGCCTGCTCGCGCGAACGCAGCTCCATCAGGCTCATCCTTGTCTGTTCGACCTGGGTGCGCAGCACGCCGATCCGGCTGCTCACGTCGGTCGCGCTGCCGGGTTGCGCATCCGCGTTCGCCGAGCGGTAGGCCTGCAGGTTCGCTTCGGCCCCGGTGAGTTTGCCGTGGTAATCGTTGACCTGCTTGTCGATGAATTCGTAGGCCTCGCGGCTCTCGCGCTCCTTGCTGGCGAGGCTTTCCTCGATCAGCAGATTCGCCATCGCCTCGGCGACCTTGAACGCACGCTCCGGCTCGCTGTCGGTGTAGGTGATCTGCACCAGGTTCTCGCGCGCGTTGCTGATGCGGGTGCGGTCGCGCACCTGTTCCATCAAACGATCCTGCATCACCGCAGAGGGCTTATCTTCCATCCAGCCGCCGATGGTCAGGATCTGGCCCATCACCTTGCGCCCGAACACCACCTGTCGCGCCAGCCCGGCGCGATCCACCGCCTGGGTGGAGACCGCGCGGTTTTCCAGCAGCGGCTGCAGGATGTCGCTTTCCTGCGCCAGCACCGACGTGGAGGCGACGTATTTGCGCGGCAGCAGGAACAGGCCGATCAGCAGCGCGAGGATCGCGATCGCGGCGAAGATCGACACCAGCACCAGTTGGTAGCGGCGCGCTTCGTGCAGCAGCGCCGGCAGCAGTTCGTTGGGCGCCAGCGCGGATTGCGCGCCGTGCGCCCCGGCGCGCGCGCCCGGTGTTCGCCGGACGGGCAGCGATGTCGTGCTCATCGGAACGTTCCCGTCGGTGCCGTGCCCATCAGAACGTGCGCTCGGGAACCGTGATCACGTCGCCGGGCGCGACCGGGTAGTTGGTCGCGAGGTCGCCGCGGTTGAGGATGCGGTCGAGCTTCACGGCATAGGTGCGCGCGCCTTCGCCGGATTTGCGGTGCAGTTCCGAGCGGTCGGGCGCGGCGAATTCGGTCAGGCCGCCGGCCGCGAGGACGGCATCCAGCACCGTCATGCCGGGGCGGAAGGGCACCGAGACCGGCTGGCGCACCGCACCGGTCACGCGGACCCGCGACAGATATTCGTGGCTGCGCAGCTCGGTGAGGATCACCGCGACCTGCGGGTCGCGGACATAGGCGGCGAGCTTGTCCTGGATGTCCCCGGCCACTTCCGGCGGGGTGCGTCCGCCGGCCAGCACATCGCCGATCAGCGGCACCGAGATCATGCCGTCCGGGCGCACCGGGACGGTGATCCCAAGCTCGGGGTTGCGCCAGACCGCGACCTGGACCTGGTCGTCCACGCCGATCCGGTACGCGTCGACCGCCTGTTTCTGCACCGCATCCGTGGGTGGAGCGCCAGCCGTGGTGCCCTGGGGGGTGGCACAGCCGGCAAGCAGGACAGCAAGGATGAGCGACAGACACAGCGCCTGGACGCATCGGATCGTAGACATTCGGTCCCCCGGGGATTGGCTTGAATTGAAACGGGATTGGTTGAAATTTGAGGCCAGTCACAAAATTTTGCCAAAAATGCGAATTGATGCACTCAATTCAGTTCCGATTCTTCAAGCCATCACCCGTCCTGACATCAGGAGAAGGCGTGCCGATGCCGCGCGCGCTTGACAGGCGTTCGTTGCAGTGGGAAGTTAATTAGGAAATTACTTAACTGAAGAAATCCTATGGACCGCGTGTTCGAAGCCCTCGCCTCCACCGCCCGGCGCAAGATCCTGGCCTATCTCGGCGAAGGCGAATTGACCGCCGGTGAGATCGGCTCCCGCTTCGATTTCAGCAAGCCGGCATTGTCCGGGCATCTGCGCATTCTTGAAGACGCGGGTCTGATCTCCCGCGAGAAACGCGGCCAGTTCGTGTATTTCCGGCAGGTGCCGGACCGGCTGGCCAACACCGTCTTCGCCTGGGCCGCGGAAATCTGCCCGGTGGCGGGGCCGCTGAAGCGCGAAAGCCGCGAACGCGCGCGCGCACCCAAGGCGGCCATGCCCACGGCCCCCGACGCCGATGCCGTTCCTGATCCTGAGAGGGGACAGGATGTCGATCCGGGTACGGAGACACGGCCATGACCGCGCCCGCGCGTTCCCTGGAGACCTTCCCGTCGGTGCGCCTGCCATCGCAATCCGGCGGCCTCCCAGTGGAAGTGGTGCTGATCGCGCAGATCGGCATCGGCGCCGGCAGTCCGCTGATCGCGTCGACCGCCGCGCTGCAGCGCGGCCACGACAGCTTCGTCGATGCGCTGGACGAACCCTCCGCGCGCATCGGCGGCGCCGATTTCCCGCGCGGCGACGCGACATCCTTATATAGCTTCATCGTGGGCACCGAAGGCCACCCGTTCCATCGCCATGCCGGCCACCGCGTGTTCACCGCGATTTCCGGCAGCGGCGGCGCCCTGCTGCGGTTCTCCACCGCATCGCAGGACCAGATCGCCCCCGACCCGCGCGCCTTCCTGCGCGCGCTGCGCCACGTCGAAATTCCGCCCGACTGCCTGTTCACGGTGCGCTTCGGCGGCGGCACGTGGCACCAGTTCCTGCCGCGCGATGCCGCCGCAGGGCATCCGGCGCTGTTCGCATTGTCCTGCCATACCAACGAACTCGGCGGCGAACTCGACGCCGAGCAGCGCCGCCGGGTACTCGCGAACGAAGCCGATATCCCCACGCTCACCGAGCTGCTGCCCGGCTCCGTGACGGCGCTGCTGGCGGCGGCCGATCCCCGCGAGGTGCCGACGATCACGCTGTCGCTTACCGCCGCGACCACCTCGCTGCGCGGCCGCTTCTGCGCGCGCACGCGCGGCCTGTCCGGGCGCCTGCGCCGCGCACTGGGCCGCTGGCGCCGGCCGGTCGGTTTTTTCGCCGACAGCGGCGCGCCGCCGGTGGTGGAACTGACCGAGCCGCCGCCGCAGTCGCTGCTGTGGCGTCAGTTCGGCGACAGGTTCACGCATCAGGACAGCTTCGCGCTGGAGATCGATGCGGCCGAACTGCCCACGGCCTCCGCGTCGCAACTGCTGGCCGGCCTGCTCGATGGCTTCCTCGAAAACCGCCCGGCCGGCGTGTCGCGGCTGATGGGGCTGCGCAATGTGCTGGTCAAGCCGCTGGGCCTGCGCACCTCCCCGCTGGGCTGCCCGGTGTCGTCGCTGTTGAACGACGCGCCGCAGCGGTTCGCCGGCCGTTTTCCGGTGCTGGAGCAATCGATCGACGCCGATGACCGCCGCGCGCAGGTGGTGCTGGGCGCCGACGACAAGCACCTGCGCTTCCGCTCCTGCGCCGGTGTCGAATGCCTGCCGGGCGGCAAGGTCCGCTTCACCCTCGGCACCCGCGTGCGCAACCGCAATTTGTTCGGCGCCGTGTATATGCGCCTGATCGACCGCACCCATCGCCGCTACGTGGCCCCGGCGATGCTGTCGATGGCGGTAGAGCATCTGCTGACCGCGCCAGCGCCGTTGCGCAGCACGGCCGGCCCGTTCGCATGGGGAGATGCACGATGAATGCTCGAGATGCGATGAGGTCAGCCAATGACGATCGTCCGGTAGTCGATACCAACCCGGGCGAGACGCCAATGGATGGCCGGATGCTGCTGTCGTCGCTGGCAGCCACGGCGGCCCCCGGATTGCTGTTCATGGGGTTCCTGCTGCCCGGCCTTGTATCGGATTCCCGCTCGGGCGAAGACTGGTTGTTCGCGTGCCTGCTCGTTGGCTTTGCGATGCTGGTCGCGCTGGGGTATGTCGCAATGCTCGGCATTCCATATGTTCTGGTGTTGCTGAAAATCGGGCGCTTCCGCTGGCTGCCCATGGCGTTGGGCGGTTTCGCGATGGGATATCTGCCGACGTTCTGCTTCTCGGTACTGCCGTTTCTCTTCCATCACTACACAGCCACGGGGCTCAGTGGCGGCTCCGGGATCGTCTTGGGGGAGAACATGCGGTTGCCACTGTTCGCCGGTGGTTTCGGCGCGCTGAGCGCGCTGGTCTTCCACATCACGTACCGATGGCTGTCGCGCGGCCGCAGAGGCCGCAGCCCGCCTGTGTCCGAGGCGAAAACGACATGACCGATCGCCCGGCCGCTACGGTGTACTTCAACAGCGCCTGCCCTGTCTGCCGCACCGGCGTCGAATGGCAGCAGGGTCAAGCATCGTCGTGCGAGATCGAATGGATCGACGTCCACGGCACGCCCGAAGCGGTCGCGGACGTGGGCGTGGAGTTGGAGGCTGTGCGCGAGCGTCTACACGTCCGCGATGCGGAAGGCCGGATTCTGGTCGGCGCGGATGCGGTCGCGTTCGTGATGGGTAGCCGCCCCCGGCAGCGGTGGCTGGGGCGGTTGTCGACGCTGCCGCTGGTGCAGCCGGCGATGCGATGGGCTTACGACGCATTCGCCCGGGTGTTGTATCGATGGAACCGCGGCAAGGGGCGGTGGTAGCGCCTCGCCGCGTTGTCATCCCATCGGTTGCCGTCTTCTCACACTGTCATCCCGAACGAGGGCGAAGCCCGACGAGGGATCCGCTTTCGATTCGGCGAATGGGCGTGGCCTGTTCAAAAAGAAGAAGCAGGTCCCTCACATGCGTTCGGGATGACAGTCCTGGTGAAACTTCAGCCCTCCCAGGCCGGCAGCTTCTTCTTCACCGCGACGTTCTTCAGCGTCACATACTTCGGAAGACCGTCGCGGCCGTACGGCGGCGGGGCTTCGCCGCGGATCAGCGGCTCCAGGTAGGTGCGGGCGGCGGCGGTGATGCCGTAGCCGTCCTTGCGCAGGAAGTTCGCAGGCATGGTCTTTTCGTGGTTGGCGACCTTGTCCAGCGGCGCGGCTTCGATCTTCCAGCGGTAGGGTGCGTTCGAGGTGCGCTTGATCACCGGCATCGTCGAGTTCAGACCCTTCAGCGCGAACTGCACCGCGGCTTTGCCGGCGGCCAGGGCCTGGTCGAGGTCGGTCTTCGATGCGATGTGCCGGGCCGAACGCTGCAGGTAGTCGGGCAGGGTCCAGTGGACCTTGAAGCCGAGTTCGTCCTTCACCTTGCCGGCCAGATACGAGGCGACGCCGCCGAGCTGGGTGTGGCCGAACGCGTCCTTGCCGCCGCCGGCGTCGGCGACGAAGGTGCCGTCGGCGGTGCGGATGCCTTCCGACGCCACCACCACGCAGTAGCCGACCTTCGCGACCACTTTCTTCACGTTGGCCAGGAAATCGGCCTCGTCGTAGGCGCGCTCGGGGAACAGGATCAGGTGCGGCGCCTCGTCCGGGCCGTTGCCGGCCAGGCCCGCGGCGGCGGCCAGCCAGCCAGCGTGGCGGCCCATCGCCTCGTAGACGAAGACCTTGGTCGAGGTTTCGGCCATCGCGGCGACATCGAACGCGGCCTCGCGCACCGACACTGCCGTGTACTTGGCGGCCGAGCCGAAGCCCGGGCAGCAGTCGGTCACGGCCAGATCGTTGTCGATGGTCTTCGGCACGCCGATGCAGGTCAGCGGGTAGCCGAATTCGGCCGCCAGCTTCGAGACCTTCAGCGCGGTGTCGGCGGAGTCGTTGCCGCCGTTGTAGAGGAACCAGCGCACGTCGTGGGCCTTGAGCACCTGCAGCAGGCGCTCGTACTTCGCGCGGTCCTGTTCCAGCGATTTGAGCTTGAACCGGCAGGAGCCGAACGCGCCGCCCGGGGTGTGGGCGAGGGCGCGGATGGCCGCGGCCGACTCTTTCGAGGTGTCGATCAGGTCCTCGCGCAGGGCGCCGAGGATGCCGTTGCGGGCCGCCAGGACCTTGACCTTGCGGGCGCGGGCTTCGGAAATCACCGCCGAAGCGGAAGCGTTGATGACGGCGGTGACGCCGCCGGACTGTGCGTAGAGCAGGGTGCCGGATGCCATGGGATAGGGGACTCGGATTCTGGTCGTAGACGGGTTGGGACGGGTGGGTTGGGGCAGGGGCCGCGAGCGGTTAAGCTGGCCGGGTTGCGCCGGGCGGACGAGTGTAGCGCCGCGGCCGAAGTTTCTCTCTTTTGGAGCATGCGATGCGATTGGTTCTCCTCGGCGCCCCGGGATCGGGCAAAGGTACTCAAGCGGCAAGATTGAAGGAACACCTGCAGGTGCCGCACATTTCCACCGGCGACCTGCTGCGCGCCGAAGTCGCGGCCGGTACCGCGCTGGGGGTTCAGGCCAAAGCGGTCATGGACCGCGGCGACCTGGTGTCGGACGAGATCCTGCTGGGCATGCTGGAAGACCGCCTGTCGCGCGCCGATGTCGCCGGCGGTTTCATCCTCGACGGCTACCCGCGCAACCTCGCCCAGGCCGACGCGCTGGGCAAGCTGCTCGACCGCATCGGCCAGCCGATGGACCACGCGGTGCAGCTCGACGTCGACACCGATCGGCTGGTCGACCGCCTCGCCGGCCGCGCCAAGGCCGAAGGCCGCGCCGACGACAATCCCGAATCGGTCCGCAACCGGCTCAACGTCTACAACGACGTCACCGCCCCGGTCATCGACTTCTACCGTCAGCACGGCATGCTGAAGGTCGTCCACGGCGAAGGCTCGATGGACGACGTGTTCACGCGGATCGTGGAGACGATCGCGGTGGGGACGGAAGTCGGTTGACCGCATCCGTCGGGAACGCGGAAAAGAAAACGCCCCGGCATGGCCGGGGCGTTTTCGTCTCGCAGCGCGATGCCCTCGGTCAGGGGCTGGTCACCAGTGTCAGGTTGTAGGCCTGCAGCAGCGGATTGATCGGCTGGAAGAAGCTGCGGCTGCGCTTGCCGCCGCCCTTGCAACTGCCGCTGCCGCCGGACAGCACGCCCTGGGCCTGGCCGACGGAGGTGATGAACGAACCGCCCGAATCGCCGCCCTCGGAACAGGCGGTGGTACGGGTCAGGCTCAGGATGGTTTCGCCGGTGCTGTAGTTGACGGTCTGGTTCTTGGCTTCGATCGTGCCGCAGCGCCATTTGGTGGTGCGGCCCGAACGGCAGACCGCGGCGCCGACGGCGGCTTCGGTGCTGCCTCGCACGGTGACGTCGCTACTGGTGTAGCCCTCGACGATCGCGCGCGGCGTGTGGCCGGCGTCCAGCCTGACCCAGGCGCGGTCTGGGCCGGTCTGCCCGGGTGCCGGGAAGTGGGAGGCGGCATACGTGCCGAGCCTCACGCCCAGCGTCCACTGCGAGGGCTCGTAGTAGGTGACTTCGCCCGTGGTGCCGCAATGTCCGGCGGTCGCGAAGCCGGGGTTGCCGTTCTGGGTGACCGAGAAACCGACCGAGCACGCGTAAAGATAGCCGTCGCCGGGATTGCGCAGGATGCCATAGCCGCCGTAGACGTCCATGCGCAGGCTCGGCTGCTCATCGG
>JAIMKJ010000014.1:0-14667 GCA_020692565.1 Thermomonas sp. | reverse complement strand
ACGCACGGTGTCGATATCGGCACCGCTGGCGGCGACGAAGTCGATGCCCGCCTTCTCTCCGCCTTTGCCCACGCTGACCACCACACTGTTGTTGGGCAGGTCGACGTACCAGCCGTACACGCCCTTCGGCACCTTGGCGCCCTGGGCGAGCAGCATGTCCAGCTGTCCTTTCGCGCCATCCAGCGAAGCGAGGTTGTGGCGCGCCCGGCGCGATTCGACGCCTGCGCCGTTGGCGCCCCTGGCGGACGTGCTGGCCACGACGAACTTGTACGAACCGTCGGCCTGGCGTTCGATCCAACTGCCGGCGTAGTTGCGGCCCAGTTGCCTCTCCAGCGCCTTTTCCTGCTGCGCGGCGAGTCTTTCGGCCTTCAGGTATTGCCCGAGCTGTTGCTCCGACAGCCCGAGGTCGCGCTGCATCGCGGATTTCAGCGCGGGTTCGATGTCGGCGGACATGGCGGAGCCAAGGGCCAGCATCGTCGCCAGCGCGAGGGGGGCCGAGGCGAGGCGTGCTTTGGAAATGGTCAATCGCATTCCGGAACTCCTGAGAGAAGATTGGCTGGCGCGGCCAGTATCGACACGGCCGCGATTGGCTTCGAGCGGTCACGGGTGTTGGGGCGCGAACCGCGACGAGACCGTAGCACGGGTTTTGCGCCGCACAATGTGCAGGGGAACGCAGCGCGGAAATCGGCGACAATTCCGCCATGAACAAACTCCACATCCTCGGCATCGCCGGCACCTTCATGGGCGGCGTCGCCGCGCTCGCGCGCGAACACGGGCACGCGGTCGAAGGCAGCGACCAGGCGGTGTATCCGCCGATGTCCACGCAGCTCGAACAGCTCGGCATCGCGCTGAGCCAGGGCTACAAACCAGACAATATTTCCGCCGACTGCGACGAGATCGTGGTCGGCAACGCGCTGTCGCGCGGCAATGCGGCGGTGGAACACGTGCTGGATCGCGGCATGAAGTACACCTCGGGCGCGCAGTGGCTCGCGGAACATGTACTGCCCGGCCGCGACACCCTCGCGGTGGCCGGCACCCACGGCAAGACCACCACCACCACCATCCTCAGCTTCCTGCTGGATCGCGCCGGCCGCGATCCGGGCTTCCTGATCGGCGGCGTCGCCGAGGACTTCGGGGTTTCGGCGCGGGTCGGCACCGGCCGCGAATTCGTGGTCGAGGCCGACGAATACGACACCGCGTTCTTCGACAAGCGCAGCAAGTTCGTCCACTACCGGCCGCTGGTCGCGATCCTCAACAATCTCGAATACGACCACGCCGATATCTTCCCGGACGTGGCCGCGATCCAGCGCCAGTTCCATCATCTGGTGCGCACCGTGCCCGGCCGCGGGCGACTGATCGTCAACGGCGAGGACGCGCATCTGGCCGAAGTGCTGGCGATGGGCTGCTGGACGCCGGTCGAACGTTTCGGCCTGCTGCGCGACGGCATGGCCGACGGCGCGTTCGACTGGGGTGCGCGCCTCATCGCCGCCGACGGCAGCGCGTTCACCGTGTTCAAGTCGGGCAAGGCCGTGGGCGACGTGCAGTGGCCGATGCTCGGCCTGCACAACGTGCTCAACGGCCTCGCCGCGCTGGCGGCTTGCGCGGCGGTCGGCGTCGACGTTTCGACCGTGATTCCGTCGCTGGCCGAATTCCGCAGCGTCAAGCGCCGGCTGGAATTCCTCGGCGAAGCGCAGGGCATCACCGTCTACGACGATTTCGCGCATCACCCCACCGCAATCCGTACCACGCTGGAAGGCCTGCGTGCGAAGGTCGGCGACGCGCGGATCGTGGTCGCGATGGAGCCGCGCAGCAATTCGATGCGCCTCGGCGCACATGCCGATGCGCTGGCGCCGTCGCTCGACATCGCCGATGCGGTGGTGTTCCTGCATCGCCCGGAACTGGCATGGGACGCCGGCAAGGTCGTATCCGCGATCCGCGGCGATGCGCGCACTGCGGCGGATGCCGATGCGTTGATCGCGACGTTGCGCGAGATCGCGCGCCCGGGCGACCACGTGGTGTTCATGTCCAACGGCGGTTTCGACGGCGCGCCGCGGCGGTTTCTCGCGGCGCTGGGATGACGCCGTGAGCGAGACGCGTCCGCAGTCGCTGCCGTTGTTTCCCTTGCAGGCCGTGCTGGTGCCCGGCGCATCGCTGGCGCTGCGGATCTTCGAGGCGCGCTATCTCGACCTGGTGCGCGACTGCGCGCGCAGCGGTACGGGGTTCGGCGTATGCGTCATTCTGGAAGGCCACGAAACCGGCGAGCCGGCGACGCCCGCGATGATCGGCACCGAAGCGCGCATCGAGGATTTCGGCGCCACGCCCGAAGGCCTGTTGACGATCCGCGCGCGCGGCGGACGCCGGTTCCGGGTGCGGGACACCCATGTCCGCGGCAACGGCCTGCGGGTGGGCGAGGTGGAATGGTGCGAGCCCGATCCCGACGACGAGCTGCGCCCCGAACACGCGCTGCTCGGCACGCTGCTGCAGCAGGTCATCGAGCAGGTCGGCGGCGAATACGCAAAAGCGCCGCCGTCGCGGTTCGACGATGCCGCGTGGGTGAGCTGGCGCCTGGCCGAACTGTTGCCGCTCGACAACGCGCAGCGGCTCGGCCTGCTGGAAGAAGACGACCCGCACGCGCGGCTGGATCGCGTGCTGGCGTGGATGCCCTGAGGCCAATTCGTCGGTCGAATCGGTAGAGGCCTGTAGAGCGGGCTTCGGTCCGCTACGACCCCCGCAAAGCATTCGGTGCCTGAAGGCCCCTTCTCCGGCGATGACTTTGTGTATTGGCCCGGTACGAAGATGTTCGAATTCGAGGGCTGTGCTTGTGTAGGAGGGGCTTTAGCCCCGAGCAGCTTTTGATCGGGTTTGTGGCCTGGAGCTCGGGCCTGAAGGCCCTCCTGCAAAGGGTAGCGGAGCTTCGCTCCGCTCTACATCACATTGTCGTGCGCAGCCGCAGCACTTTCAGGCCGCCGTCGGGGTGTGGCGTTTCGGCATGCGCGATCCCCGCCGGCGCTGGCGAGGTCAGCGCCTCACGCACCAAGGCATGGGCATTGCCGTCGTCCGGTTCCGGCATCCACAGCCCGAAGGCGGGGATCGGCCGGGTGAAACGCAGGGTCTGGGTGCTGCCGACCCACAGCGGCTGGCCCTGGTCGAGCAGCGCGGGCGCGCGCCAGAGTCGCAGCACGTGGATGGTGTCGGGCTTCGCCCCGGGCCGGCGGAACAGCAGCGCTTCGGCTTCGGCATCCAGCGTCGCCGGCAGCACCGGCAGACGTTGCGGGCGGCGCTTCGGATCGAGCAGGCCCAGGGTCGCCACCCAGGTCGCCTGCGGCTGGACCTCCCAGCCCTGCGCCTCCAGCGTCGCGCGCACTGGCGCCAGCGGGCCGGCGATCTGCACGTCCAGTGGCCAGCGCTGGCTGGCGTCGCGCTCTTTGCGGCGCGCCGGCAGGCTGCTCCAGTCCGACCGCCACCAGTCGTCGGCCGCGAGCATGCGTCCGGGCGGCGGCGGCGCGAACTGCGCCAGCACCCCGTCGATCGCCCGCGGCGCATGCCACAGCGCCGCGACCCCGAAGCTGACGAAGAACACGGTCGCCACCGGGCGCATCCAGAACGAGCGGCCGATGTGGCGGCGATACGCGATGCCCAATACGAGCAGCCACATGATGCCGAACAGCGCGCCGCCGACGATGTCGCTGAGCCAGTGCGCGCCGAAATACAGGCGGGCGAAGCCGATCAGGGCCACCGCCGCGCCGGAGACCAGATACGGCCAGACCCGCTGCCGGCCCGGCAGTTCGCGGGCGATCAGCACCGCGAAGAAACCGAACACGATCGTCACCATCGTCACCGGGATCGACGGAAAGCCGAAACCGCTGGCGGCGGTCGGCGGGCGCGGCATGTCGACCGACAGCCCGAGGAACGCCGTGAACACGAAGCCGAACGCGACCGCGGCCAGCCAGTGCAGCGCCGCCGCGAAGCGCCGCCGCCACAGCAGCCAGGCCATCGTCAGCAGCAGAGTGGGCAGCAGCACTTCCATGTCGCCAAGCGAGGCGAGCGCGGCCATCAGCCGGTCTGCCAGTGGATTGCGCAAGGCCGCCATCGCGATCTGGATCTGTTCGTCCAGCGCCAGCGGGCCGCGTTTGGCGACCACCACCGCGAGCAGCGCGAACCAGCCCCAGCCGATCCCCAGCAGGCACATCGCCAGCATCGCCAGCGATGCGGACTCCGGCCGGTTGTGCTGGATCAACGGCGCCGCATAGCGACTCAGCCGCGGATGCGCCCGGGTCCACTTCAGCGCGCGCGCCAACAGGCGGTCGGCATGGCCGGCGAACCAGCGATAGGTGTAGAGCACCACCGCCCACACCAGCGCCAGTACGGCCACCAGGGCCAGCAGCACCAGCGCCAGGCGATCCGCCACCGCCGCCACCGCATCGTAGGACGCGCCGAACACCCAGCCCGGGGCCAGGAAGCAGGCCGCCCACAGCAGCGCGGCGACGCTGCTCGCCGGCAAGTAGCGCCGCAGCGGCATCCGCAGCATGCCCGCCACCGCCGGCACGAACGGCCGCACCGCGCCGACGAACCGGGCGATGACGATGCCCTTGCTGCCGTGTTTGCGGAACATCCGCTCGCCGCGGTCGATCAACTGCGGATAGCGGCGGAACAGCCAGTGCTCGCGCATCGACGGTCCCCAGCGATGGCCCAGCCAGTAACTGAATGCGTCGCCGGCCAGCGCGCCGAGCGCGGCGCAGGCCAAGGCATAGGGACCATCCAGATGGCCCAGACCGATCAGCGTGCCCACCGCGAACAGCAGCGGCAGCGCCGGCACCACGATCCCCACCACCGCCAGCGCATCGCAGAACGCGATCAGGAAAATCACGCCCCCGGCGGCCACCGGGTGCGCGGTGATCCAGGTCGTGATGCTGTCCAGCCACTCGCTCGTCATCCGCCGATTATGGCAGCTGAGGTTTCGGGAGCGTGAAGGGGCGGGTCGGCGAAGGGATGCGGGACGCATAGAAAGGTTGGATCCCGGCTTTCGCAGGGAAGGTGTTTCCCCACAGCCGCCCGCACCAATCGCCCCGAATCAGTTACACCGCGTCGGCCTCGGCGCTCCCGCTACAATCCCGCGTTGGGTTTCCTCTCCATGACGGTACGCAATGCTCACGTTTGAACTTAGTCCTGATGGTGAAGCAATCTTCGTTCACTGCGACGCACCGGGGCTCCGCCGTCTGGCAGGAAACCTCCACGCACTGGCAGCTTCTGTCGAGTGTGGCGCCGCTGACCATGCCCATCTGATGTCGGCCGAGTGGGGCGGTAGCGAGCTATCCACCACTTGCCAGGCATTAGAGCCAGGTTGGCGTTGCATGCATCATGTCAAGCTCTTTGCTTGGCCAAGCATGAAATCGGAAACCTAAGCTATGCGTTCAAGCCGACCGCCGGGGAATTGTGTCGTTCAAACCGATCGCTGCGGACCGGCCGCGGCTTGACTCGGCGATGTCTTCCGAAGCCACCGAACTCCAGGCGCTCAAAGCCGACAGCTTCGGCCGCATCGCGCTGATGCGCGACGCCCGCGGCCTGTTCGTGCGTCGCGATCTGGTCCACGTGCCGCTCTGGCTGCGGCTGCCGGCGTGGTGGCTGGCGCGGCGCGAGGCGCGCGGCCTGCAGCGGGTGCTGGGCGAAGACGCGGTGCCGCAGTTGCTGAACTGGGACGGCCGCCGTTTGGACCGCAGCTATCTCGACGGCGCCGCGATGTACCAGCGCCCGCCGCACGGCGACCTTGCCTATTTCCGGCTCGCGCGTCGGCGCCTGCAGGCGCTGCACCGGCGCGGCTTCGCCCACAACGATCTGGCGAAGGAAGCCAACTGGCTGGTGCTGGCCGACGGCACCCCGGCGATCATCGATTTCCAACTCGCGGTCTGCGGCCCCGCGCGCGGGCGCTGGATGCGCCTGCTGGCGCGCGAGGATCTGCGCCACCTGCTCAAACACAAGCGCACCTATTGCCCGGACGCGATCACGCCGGTCGAACGCCGGCTGCTGAAGCGCCGCTCATGGGTGCGCGACCTGTGGTTCCGCACCGGAAAGCCGGTGTACCGCTTCGTCACCCGGCGCCTGCTGAAATGGGAAGACAATGAAGGCCAAGGCCCCAAGCCCTGATCCCGCAGCGATGGCCGCCCGCTTCGCGGCCGCGCTGTTCGCCGTTGCGCTGGGCGCCTGCGCCGCCGGGTCCGGCCGCGCCGCGTCCGGATTCGATCGCCCGGAATGGCGGGCCTGCGCTAGCGACAGCCAATGCACGGCCACCTTCCTGTCCTGCCACGGCTGGGACGTCGTGCGCGCGGACCGCGAAGCGGAGGTCCGCGCCTGGTACGACCGGACGCACGCCGACATCCTCAGCCGCAGCGAGTGCGCGGGGCCGGGCGATCTGTCGCGTCCCGCCGCCATCTGCCGCGCCAACCGGTGCGTGCCCGTCGCCGATCCCTCGCCCCCATCCGCACCGCAAGGAACGCCATGACCACTCTCGCAGGCAAGACCCTCTTCATCACCGGCGCCTCGCGCGGCATCGGCCTGGCCATCGCGCTGCGCGCCGCGCGCGACGGCGCCAACATCGCGATCGCCGCGAAGTCCTCGGTGCCCAATCCCAAGCTGCCCGGCACCATCCACGACGCGGCCGAGGCGGTGCGGGCCGCGGGCGGGCAGGCGCTCGCGTTGAAGTGCGACATCCGCGAGGAGGACGAGGTCCGTGCCGCGGTCGCGGCCACGGTCGACACCTTCGGCGGCATCGACATCCTGATCAACAACGCCAGCGCGATCTGGCTGAGGGGAACATTGGATACGCCGATGAAGCGCTTCGATCTGATGCAGCAGGTCAACGCCCGCGGCAGCTTCCTGTGCGCGCAGGCCTGCCTGCCGCATCTGCTGCAGTCGCCCAACCCGCACATCCTGACCCTCGCGCCGCCGCCGACGCTCGATCCGAAGTGGTGGGCGCCGCACACCGGCTACACCCTGGCGAAGATGGGCATGAGCTTCGTCACTCTGGGCCTGGCGGCGGAATTCGGCCCGCAGGGCGTCGCCGTCAACGCGCTGTGGCCGCGCACGGTCATCGCGACCGACGCCATCAACATGATTCCCGGGGTCGCGGTCGCGCAGTGCCGTCGGCCTGAGATCATGGCCGACGCCGCGCACGCCGTGCTGGTGCGCCCGGCCGCCGGCTTCCACGGCCGGTTCCTGATCGACGACGAGGTGCTGGCAGAGGCCGGCGTCACCGATCTCTCTGCCTATGCCGTCGACCCGTCGCAGCCGCTGCTGCCGGATCTGTTCCTCTGAGCGGCCTGTTCAAGTTCGGTCGATCAAGCCCGTAGAGCGGCCTTCAGGCCGCTGCTCCCGATACGCAAGCGTTTCGTTTTCGTCGGCCGTGGGCACGGCCCTGATGCCGTCGCCGGTCGGATTCTTCCTGGGCCGGCCTGAAGGCCGCTCTACGGGGGGTGGAATCGGACTGCCGCGCACCGCTGCGCGGAAAACAGCGTTCCGCCCGGCCGGAACACGACCCGAACACGGCCGGCGACGGGCGCGCGCCGGTAAACTCGCAGCCCCACGTCAGGAGTCCATCATGAAATATCTCCACACCATGGTCCGCGTCCGCGACATCGACGCCTCGCTGCGCTTCTACTGCGAAGGCCTGGGCCTGAAGGAAATGCGCCGGATGGAGAACGCGGCGGGCAAATTCACCCTCGTCTTCCTGGCCGCCGACGAAACCCCGGGCGCCGAGATCGAGCTGACCTACAACTGGCCGCAAGACGGCTCGCCGCAAGAGGACTACGGCACCGCCCGCAACTTCGGCCACCTCGCGTTCCGGGTCGAGAACATCTACGAGACCTGCGCGCGCCTGCAGGCGATGGGCTACACCATCAACCGCCCGCCGCGCGACGGCCATATGGCGTTCGTGCGTTCGCCGGACCTGGTTTCGGTGGAGCTGCTGCAGGACGGCCATCTGCCGCCGCAGGAGCCGTGGGCGTCGATGGCGAATACGGGAGTCTGGTGATGAGCGCACCCTGGAATGAATTAATGCCAATATTTGAATGGCTTGTAGAGAACTTGTCTTCTCTATTTGAGCCAATGGCAACATTAATTGCTACATTTATTGGTGCTTGGCTGGCTTTTAAATACCAGTCTCGCTTGGAAGGCAGAAAAGAGTTGGATGCTCGAGTTGACGCAGGTAATCGAGTTCTATTTCAGCTGGCCGGAAATATTTCTTGGCTGGTTAATACGAAAAGACAGCTTATAGATCCATTCCGCGAGCGCCCTGGTCGGATGTTTGAAATGCTGCCAGATTTGTCTCCTGTTCCGGTTGGGGTGCTTGACTTCAACTCGGTATCTTTTCTTTTACGTAGAAAAAACGCTGATGTTCTTGGCGAAGTTTTGGTCGAGACTCGGAAATTTCAGATGGCTGTTTCATTGCAGGAGCGCCGGTCAAGCTTCTACTTGAGTGACATTAATCCGAGACTTGAGAGGGCAAGCATTCAGCATGGTCAAGATGTGACTGAAACTCGAATGCGTGAGGCAGTTGGCGATATCAGCTGGTATATGCTTGAAAGCATCACAAATCATTATGTCGAGCAGATTGACTCTACTTTAGAGTCTCATTTGAAGTTAGTTCCAAAATTGAGGGGCGCGCTTATATATGCAATCCCAAAAGGAAAATTTATTGATATTTCATTGGATTCTGATGGGCATGCTGAAACATGAAAGAGTTTTCTACTGAATCATTGGTGGCTACAGGTCAACGCTACTACCTGCCGGTCTACAAGCCGCGCCACGTGATCCTGGCGCGCGGCGAAGGCAGCCGGGTCTGGGACATCGAGGGGCGCGATTACGTCGATCTCAGCGCGGGCATCGCCGTTTGCGGACTCGGCCACTGCGATCCCGATCTGGTCGCCACGCTGACCGAACAGGCCGGCAAGCTCTGGCATACCAGCAATGTCTTCTACAGCGAGCCGCCGGTACGCCTGGCCGAAGAGCTGGCGCAGGCCTCGCGCTTCGCCGAGCGCGTGTTCCTGTGCAATTCCGGCACCGAGGCCAACGAGGCCGCGATCAAACTCGCGCGCAAGTGGGCGAGCACGCAGGGTCGCCCGCCCGAGCGCCGCGTGATCGTCACCTGCCACGGCAGTTTCCACGGCCGCACCCTGGCCGCAGTCACCGCCACCGCGCAGCCGAAATACCAGGCCGGCTATGAGCCGCTGCCCGGCGGGTTCCGGCATGTCGATTTCAACGATCTGGATCAGCTCGAAGCCGCGATGGCCGGCGGCGATGCCTGCGCGGTGCTGATCGAACCGGTGCAGGGCGAGGGCGGGGTGATGCCGGCGCGCGACGGTTATCTGGCCGGCGTGCGCGCGCTCTGCGATCGCCACGATGCGCTACTGGCGCTGGACGAAATCCAGTGCGGCATGGGCCGCACCGGGCCGCTGTTCGCGCACTGGGGCGACGGCGTGGTGCCGGACATCGTCACGCTGGCGAAGGCGCTGGGCGGCGGTTTCCCGATCGGTGCGCTGCTGGCCGGCCCGAAAGTCGCCGAAGCCATGCAGTTCGGCGCGCACGGCACGACCTTCGGCGGCAATCCGCTGGCGGCGGCGGTCGCGCGCGTGGTCCTGCGCAAGCTGTCGTCGCCTGAGATCGTCGCGAATGTCGACAGACAAAGCCGCGCGCTGCGCGATGGCCTTGCCGCGATCGATCGCGAATTGAACCTGTTCGCCGAAGTGCGCGGCCGCGGGCTGATGCTGGGCGCGGTGCTGGCGCCGCAATACGCCGGACGCGCCGGCGAGATCCTCGATCTCGCCGCGGCCGAAGGCCTGCTGATGCTGCAGGCCGGCCCCGACGTGCTGCGCTTCGTGCCGGCGTTGAACATCGACGACGCGGCGCTGGCCGAAGGGCTGTCGCGCCTCGCGCGCGCGCTCCGGGCGTTCGGAGGATAGCTGTCTGTAGGAGGGGCTTCAGCCCCGATCAGACCATCAGGTGCAGTGGCGCGTGGAAAGCATCGGGGCTGAAGCCCCTCCTACAGCCCTCCTACAGTCCGGTCAATCCAACGCCTGCCTCAGGTCTTCGATCAGATCGTCCACATGCTCCAGACCCACCGACATCCGCAGCAGGTTCTGCGGCGAGCGCGGGTTCGGGCCTTCGACCGAGGCGCGGTGTTCGACCAGCGATTCGCAGCCGCCCAGCGAGGTGGCATTGGTGAAGATGCGCAGCTTCGCGGCCATCGCCAGCGCCGCCTCGCGTCCGCCGTGCAGTTCGATGCTCAGCATCCCGCCGAAATCGCGCATCTGCTTCGCGGCCACGGCATGGCCGGGGTGCGACGCCAGGCCCGGATAGTTCACGCGCTCGATCTGCGGCTGCGCGGCCAGGAAGTCGGCCAGCGCGCGCGCGTTGGCGCAGTGCATCGCCATGCGCGCGCCCAGCGAGCGGCAGCCGCGCAGGATCAGCCAGGCGCTGAACGGCGCCAGCGTGGCGCCGGTGACATGGACCCGGTGCGCGACCTTCGCGAAGAATGCGTCGCGCCTGGCGAAGATCAGCGCGCCGCCCAGCACGTCGCTGTGGCCGCCGAAATATTTGGTGGTGGAATGCATGACGACATCCGCGCCCAGCGCCAGCGGGCGCTGCAGCAGCGGGGTGGCGAAGGTGTTGTCGACCACCGCCAGTGCGCCGGCGGCGTGCGCGATCTTCACCAGTTCGGCGATATCGCTGATTTTCATCTTCGGATTGGACGGCGTTTCGATCCAGACCAGCGCCGTCGGCTGCGCGCAGGCCGCGCGCACCGCGTCCGGGTCGCCCATATCGACCGTCACCGTCTCGATGCCGCGTTCCGGCAGGTATTCGGCGCAGACCATGCGCAGGCCGGTGTAGCAGTCGTCGGGGATCAGCAGCCGCGCGCCGTTGGGCAGGCATTCCAGCAGGTTGCTGATCGCGGCCATGCCGGAGGCGAAAGTGATCGCGTCCTCGCCGCCTTCCAGTGCCGCCAGGGCGTCGCGCAGGCGGTCGTTGGTCGGGTGGCCCTCGCGCTGGTATTCGTAGCCGGCGATGCGTTCGCCGTCGGCGCCGTGGCGGAAGGTCGTGGCCAGATGGATCGGCGGCGCGACCGCGCCGGTCGCAGGGTCGGGTTCGTTGCCGATGTGGACGGACACGGTTTCGGGGCGCATGGGTTCATTCCGGCGAGGGGAGACAGTGCCCGCACTTGCGACAGTGCCAGGCGTCCGATTCGTGATCGATCAGGCCGCATTGCTCGCAGCGCGCCGTGCGTCGCTGGCCGCGGATCGTGGATGCCAGCTCCGCGGTGTAGATGCCGGTCGGTACCGCGATCACGCTGTAGCCGATCAGGATCAGGATCGACGTCACGAACCGGCCGAACGGCGTGGCCGGGGCGATGTCGCCGAACCCGACCGTCGCCATGGTGACGATCGCCCAGTACATGCTGGTGGGGATGCTGGTGAACCCGTATTCCGGGCCTTCGATGACGTACATCAATGCGCCGAAGATCACCACGATGGTCAACAACGCGCAGACGAACACGAATATTTTCCGCCGGCTGCGCAGCATCGCTTCGATCAGGATGCCGGCTTCGCCGGAATATTCCACCAGTTTCAGGATCCGGAAGATCCGCAGCAGGCGCAGGATGCGCACCACCAGCAGCGAAGTGCCGGCCGGAAACAGGATCGACAGGTAGGTGGGCAGGATCGACAGCAGGTCGGTCACCCCGAAGAAACTGGTGGCGTACCGGGCCGGTCTGCGCACTGTCCACAGGCGCAGCGCATATTCGATGGTGAAGACGATGGTGAAGAACCACTCGGCGAGATACAGCGCGTCGTGCCAGTCGGCCTTGATCGACGGCACGCTGTCCAGCAGCACCACCGCGATGCTGGCCAGGATCGTGATGATCAGCGCCAGATCGAAATTGCGTTCGTCCGGCTTGTCGTGGTGATAGATCAGCCGGAACAGTTTGTAGCGCAGGCCGTGTTCGCTGGCCGGCAGGAACTCGCGCTCGAACACGCCCCGGGGAGACGCGTCGCTGGGCCTGCTCACGGCTGCAGTTCGCCGAAGGCCCCGCGCGCGGCCTCGATGGTCGCGGCGATCACCGTATCGTCGTGGGCCATCGACAGGAAGCCGGCCTCGAACGCCGAGGGCGCCAGATACACGCCGCGTTCCAGCATCGCGTGGAAGAAGCGGTTGAACGCGGCGGTATCGCAGGCGGTGGCCTGGGCGTAGGTGTCGACCTTTTCGGCAGTGAAGAACAGGCCGAACATGCTGCCGACGCGGTTGGTGCTGAACGCAATGCCGGCTTCGGCCGCGGCGGCTTCCAGTCCGGCGCACAGCTGCGCGGTGCGGGCGTCCAGGGTTTCGTAGAAGCCGGGCGCCTGGATCAGGCCCAGCATCGCCAGGCCCGCGGCCATCGCCACCGGATTGCCGCTGAGCGTGCCGGCCTGGTAGATCGGGCCGCTGGGCGCGATCTGCGCCATCAGATCGCGCCGGCCGCCGTAGGCGCCCACCGGCATGCCGCCGCCGATGATCTTGCCGAAGGTGCTGAGATCGGGGGTCACGCCGTACACCGCCTGCGCGCCGCCCAGCGCGACCCGGAAACCGGTCATCACTTCGTCGAACATCAGGATCGCGCCGTACTGCGTGCACAGATTGCGCAGATGCTGCAGATAGCCCGTGCGCGGCGGGATGCAGTTGGCGTTGCCGACCACGGGCTCGACGATGACCGCAGCGATTTCGCCGCCGATGGCTTCGAACAACTGCGTCGCGGCCTCGAAATCGTTGAAGGGCAGGGTGGAGGTGAGGTCGGCCAGCGCCTTGGGTACGCCCGGCGAGTTGGGTACGCCGAGGGTGAGCATGCCTGAGCCAGCCTTCACCAGGAACGAATCGCCGTGGCCGTGGTAGCAGCCCTCGAATTTCACCATCCGGGTGCGGCCGGTGGCGCCGCGGGCCAGGCGGATGGCCGACAGCGTGGCCTCGGTGCCGGAATTGACCATCCGCACCATGTCGCAGCTCGGGACCAGCCGGGTGATGGTCTGGGCCATCGTCACCTCCAGCGGATTCGGCGTACCGAAGCTCAGGCCGTTGCGCGCCGTGGCGATCACCGCCTCCAGCACCGCCGGATGGTTGTGGCCGGCGATCATCGGCCCCCACGAGCCGACATAGTCGATGTAACGGTTGCCGTCGGCGTCGTACAAGTACGCGCCATCGGCGCGTTCGACGAAAAACGGTTCCCCGCCGACCGATTTGAAGGCGCGGACCGGCGAATTGACGCCGCCGGGCATCAGGGTCTGGGCGCGGGCGAACAGGTCGTGGGAGCGGTCGGTTTTCATCGAAATCCAGTGTCGAATGATGTGGGAGCGGCTTCAGCCGCGATCTTTTAAAGATGAATGATCGAAGCACGCGCAATAGGCGCGGGCGGCGGCGGGCGGGTCGTGGGCATCGAACACGCCACTGATGACGGCGACGAGATCGGCGCCTGCCGCCACCACCGATCCCGCATTGTCGGGGGTGATGCCCCCGATCGCCACTCGCGGCAGGCCGAAGCCGGCGCTGTCGCGCAACAGCCCGAAGGCGGCGCGGCGGGCGTTCGGCTTGGTGCTGGAGGGAAAAAACGCGCCGAACGCGACATAGTCTGCGCCCGTACCGACGGCCGCGTGGGCGCGCTGCAGGTCGTCGTAGCAGGAGACTCCGATCAGCGCGTCCGGTCCCAATGCGTCGCGCGCCGCCCGCGCGTCGCCGTCGTCTTCGCCCAGATGCACGCCGTCTGCGCCGATGGCCTGCGCCAGGACCAGGTCGTCGTTCACCACCAGCCGTATCCCGCGCACTGCGCACAGGGCGAGCAGCGCTTCGGCCTGCTCGCGGCGCAGGTCGGGCGCCGCCGATTTGTTCCGGTATTGCAGCAGCGCCGCATGCTCGAGCACCGCGTCCACGCGCGCGAGCATGCGGTCGGTGTCGGGTTCGTCGGGCGTGATGAGGTACAGCCCGCGGACCCAGTCGCGACGCGGTGCGGAGCCGGACAGGGTGGGGCGGTCGGGTGGGGTGGGCGAAAAAATCATCGGTGGGCGCTTTCGGCGCTGGGCGCGGGATGTGAGAATGTCTCAGGTTTCCTGATCCTGGACATTATCCGATGAACGACACTGTTGCCCCCGTCGCCTACCGCACCTGGATGTGCGTCGTCTGCGGCTTCATCTACGACGAGGCCAAAGGGCTGCCGGACGAGGGCATCGCGCCGGGCACGCGCTGGGACGACATTCCCGACACCTGGACCTGTCCGGACTGCGGCGTGACCAAGAGCGACTTCGAGATGGAACTCGCCTGACCGGCGTCGTCACGAAAAAATTGGCCCGGTGCCGGCGGGTGGGCCGCTCGGTCGCCCGGATCGGCAATGAAACGAGCGGCTCTCGCGCCGCTCAATGCAGCGGCGACGGACGCTGGCTGCCTTGTTCCACCAGCCGATGGCGGATCGACTCGGCGTCGTCGGCGTCCGGCATCGCCTGCAGGTAGCGCCCCAGGTCGCGCAGCGCGCCGGCACGATGGCCCAGCTCCGAATACCCCAGACCGCGATCGCGCAGCGCCTCGACGTTGTCCGGTACCAGCCGCAGGATCCGGTCGCTGCAGCGCACCGCCCGGCCCCAGTCACTGCTTTCCGTATAGAGACCA
>JAIMKJ010000013.1:36556-88612 GCA_020692565.1 Thermomonas sp. | reverse complement strand
GCATGGCTCCTTTATAGGCAGCGGTGCCGGCGATTGGCGCCGACAGACCCGGATGATTCAGCAGAACAGCATCAACCCCACGGTCAGCAGGCACTGCGCGATGCGCAGTACCGCATCCAGCAGCGCCGCATCGATCAGCGGCAACGGCTGTGTCTGGTACCTCTGGCTTCGGCGCATCGCGCATCACGCCGCCGCCCGGCCGGGAGGCGCGTGCAGGGCCTGGTGCAGCCATGCCGAAAACGGCATCGCGGGCAGCCGCCGCCCCGCATCCCGCAGCACGCGCAGATAGATTTCCTCGCGATGGATCGCTACCGACGGCGGCGCACCGATATCGATCTTCACCTGACGCATGTGCAGGGACGACGCCCCCAGATAAGTAGGATTGAATCTGACGCGGACCCGGACGGCCTGCTCCGGAATCGACCCGGGAGCCTCCACCCAGAAGTCGTCCAGGCTCAACAGGGTCAGCAGGTAGCACCGCTCTCCGCCGGGCAGGATCGCTGGACGCAGACGGGTATTTCCGTAGCGCAAGATCGCATTCGCAGGCATCAGTACGGCCAGGATCAGGTGATAGCGCAGGCGGTCGTAGACGGTCACGCAGATGTCGTCGCCGATATAGATGGTTTCGCCGACGCGGCGGCTCAGGGTGAGCATGACGGGCGCCCTCCGTGCGGAAGGCTCAAAGCGCATGATCGTGGATGGGCATCGCACAGCACGCGACTGCCGCGCCGCCGGCGCCTGACCGGCAACGGAACCTGGCAATCGATACCGGTCCCCGGTCCGCCATTGCGCACCCGCCGCGCGATGCGCCGCGTTCTGCCACCCGATGCTTTCCAATCCACCATCTTCAGCGTCCTTTGCGGCTGCGCCGCGAGTCAGAGGCATGACAGGCACCCAGGGGCATGCGGGTGCCTGTCGCCCTACCGGCCACAGCCATCGCATCGGCCGTGACATAAAATACATCAAACGTTACTTTTAATACATCTTTACAACTTTACATGTCAATAGATTCGTCGTCTAATCTTCACAATCCTCTCGAAGCAACAGGGATCGCCCGTGGACCCCTATACCCAGGCGTTTGCCGAAGCCATCAAGACCGCCGGCATGCGCAACGACTACATCGCCCTGAAAACAGGGGTGTCCAGCAATCAGGTCTCGCAATGGCGCCGGGGCCGCCGGCCCATTCCCGCCCAGTACGCGCCCAATCTGGGCGCGCTGCTGGCGGTGCCGCCCGAGCGGATCAGCGTGGCCTACGCCCGGCTGGTGGAAGCGGGGGTGATGGCCGAAGCGATGGAGATGCCTATCCCGAAAGGCCATGTGCGCATCCCACGCTTGGCCGACTTCGGCCGGCCGGACGCGCTGGATGACTGTTGCCTACCAGAGTTTGTCGTGCGTCAGAAAATTGGAGCCACGCCCATAGAGCATGTGCGTTGGACGCTGCAACCCTCGCAAGCATTAGCCCCTCAAATCGAACGCGATGCTTTAGTACTCATAGATGCACGCGTGACCGAACACGCCGACGTGGTGGATGGCGCCAATTACGCTTTCACTCTCTGGGGGCGACCGGATATCCGTCGGATATTGATACGCCGCGATCTTTGGTTACTGACCAGATACAACAGCGAAACACAGCGAACGGACATCTATGAAACGGATTTGGCCCATCTGAACCTGTTCGGATTAGTTGTTGGCTGGCTTTAGCCAAGCCGCTCTTTGCTACAAATTTATCGCTGCATTTTTCAAGAGAACAGGCTTTTGAAAAACCTCGCTGCGCATACGAAAAACAAGGAGTAAGCATGGGCGGCATCAGTTGGAGCCATATTGGCAAAGGGCTCACACTTAGCATTTTCTATTGCATAGCATATTTGTCACTATGGTATTTGTCGTTCAATCAATGGTTTCTACCCGCAGGCCTGCGAATAGCCTGCTTACTTTTTCTGCCCTATCGCTATTGGCCTTATGTACTTGTGGGCGATATATCTGCGCTATTGTATAAGCGCATCCCTATGGCAGAGACGTACAGCGTTCTATGGTCTTACACAAGCCCATTCGTGCTGGGACCCATGACCGCTGCTTTGATTGTGCCATTTCGCAGAAAGCTCATAAATTTTCAGCAAATCTCCAAATGGCTACCGATCATTGGCGTCACCGCATCCATCTGGGGCGCATTGACGAACCTTCTAGCCAACCAACTCTTATCAGGACCCGATTCTTTATCTGCGCCCATCAGGCTTGTTTATCTTGCCCTCGGCTATTATCAAGGAATTCTTCTTATCTGCTTGCCATGCTTGATATGGCTACTTCGCTCAAGAAAGGAATTTTTCACAGGGCAATTTTCTCGGGACTTAGCCATTGCCATCGGCATGATTTTGAGCATCTATTGCTTTGTCATATTCAGCTCAACCCTTGATCCGTCCATCCGGCAATCGCTGCTGATTCTGATGATTGTGCCGGTGGCTGGGTTGACGTTTCTACATGCGTGGCGGGGAGCAGCGACAGGCACCATCATTGTCAACATCGCAACCGCCCAGACATTGACCTATACAGGAATGCCGAATGCAAGCGATGACACTGTATTTGTGGCTCAACTCGCACTTGCGATCATAGCGACCGCACTGCTTGTACTCGGCACAATGATTTCGGACTCATACGATAAAGCACGAAGGCTAGGAATGTCCGAGCGAAAGGCCATTGAATTAGCCAAGTCCAGCTTTCTTTCCAATGAGCGAAACTTGCGCGATAAAGTTGTCTACCTGGCACAAATGCAAATCTGCCTGGATGATAATCGCAAACAATTGGTCGACCTCCTAAAAGAGCACAAGCAATACACCGCGGCCATGCTGCTAAACAGCGAAGCTGTGAAACACACACAATGGTTCGAAAGTCAGGCTGCTGCTCTGTACCCTATAAAAATAGAAGAACGTGGTCTGTACGGCGTTATCTATCCTGACAACTTCACACAATTATGGGCCGGCAACGCGGAAGTTAACTACGCACTGCGCGGGCAGCCGCGCATAGTTACGACGGAGCTGCAACTTGCTGCCTATCGATGCCTCTGTAACGCATTTGCGCTTCTTTCGGAATGCGCGCCACAGGAGTATCAAGTAAAATTTCGAGTGTGGCAGCGCAGAGATATCCGCGGCATCAGCATGCGAATGATTGCGACGCCCACTACTTCGCCACGAAGCAATCAGGCCAGCGTTCTTGCCGAAGCAGAACTTGAAGGCCGAACAAAAGCGTATGGAGGCTGCGTACGGCGAAAAAGCGCACATCGCATTGACTTTCTTCTGAGCGAATCCATCAGCATTGCTTCAATGGAGGAGCAACCACATCCAGACGCCGCACGAAGATCTTTCCTTTGAGAATCACTTTTGCACTTGGAAGCAGAATACATATGCGCCTCTAAAATCCTCTGTTTGCCACTAACGCCGAGAACCCCAGCGCGACCGCAAGGCAAGGAGGAAAAGAAAGATGCTTCCACATGACCGTTTCCTTGAATATTCTTCATGAAGAGTGGCGCGCGCGGACCGGGCGGCAGGCCGCCCTTCCGTCGACGCGGGACTGCCCGCTCCCTGATCCTGCGGGCGATTGGACGGTAGCACCGCAGATCGGCGCTTCGCCTTGGCGCAGGTCCGGAATCGGGCCTTGCACCGGCACGGCAGCGCCAGGCGGCTGCGGGGCGACGGTGGCGGAAGCCCTCCCCTTGAAGGGGAAGCAGAAGAACGGCGCCAGGCCGCGCAGGCGTTCGTCGACTGGCCGCTGGCGACAAGCGTCGAAGACGCGGCAATGCCGCCCTCCCGACGGGCGCGGGAGCCGGCGATAATGCGCGACCTTCCGCAGCAGGCTCGCGATGACCAGCACCGCCGCTACCCGCACCGCCTGGCTGCAGATCCACTTCTGCGTGATCCTGTGGGGTTTCACCGCGATCCTCGGCAAACTCATCAGCATGCCGGCGCTGCCGCTGGTGTGGTGGCGCATGCTGCTGGTGGTCGTGCTGCTGTTGCTGTTGCCGCGGGTGTGGCGCGGTCTGCGCGCGATGCCGGCGCGGCTGCTCTGGAGCTACGCCGGGGTGGGCGTGCTGGTCGCGCTGCACTGGCTGACGTTCTATGCGGCGATCAAGCTGTCGAACGCGTCGGTCGGCGCGACCTGCATGGCGCTGGGTACGGTGTTCACCGCATTGATCGAGCCCTGGCTCACCGGCAAGCGCCTGTCGAAGCGCGAGTTCGCGCTGGGCCTCACGGTGCTGCCCGGCGTCGCGCTGATGGTCGACGGCATTCCCGACGGCATGCTGATCGGCGTGGCGGTCGGCACGATTTCGGCGCTGTTTGTGGCCTTCTTCAATTCGCTGAACAAACGGCTGGTGGGACACAGCGACGCGCTGTCGGTCACCGCGCTGGAAATGGCCGCGGGCGTGGCGGCGATCACGCTGATCGCGCCGCTGTCCGGGATGCTGTCGCCGGCCTTCGGCGGCAATCCCTTTCTGCTGCCCGATCTGCACGACGGCGCGTATCTGCTGCTGCTCGCGGTTGCCTGCACCCTGGTGCCGTTCGTGCTGTCGCTGCTGGCGCTGCGCCACCTCAGCGCGTTCGGCACCCAGCTTGCGGTGAATCTGGAACCGGTTTACGCGATCGCGCTGGCGATGCTGCTGCTGGGCGAACAGCACGAACTCACCCCGCGCTTCTATCTGGGCGTGGCGATCATCCTCGGCGCGGTGCTGATCTACCCGCTGCTGGTACGGCCGAAGAAGATCGAGCATCCGGAGATCCTGGCGACCGGCGAATCCAAGGTCGTGGGCGAATGAACGCCGCGCCCGGCACCACTGTGGCAGTCTGGGCGCCCCGCTCCGCCGGATTCGGCGTACCAGGCCGCTACTGATATGTATCTGGAGTACTACGGGCTCGAACAGGCGCCGTTCTCGATCACGCCCGACCCGCATTACGTGTTTCTCAGCGAACACCACCGGGACGCGCTGGCGCACCTGCTCTACGGCATCCGCCAGGGCGGCGGCGGCGGTTTCGTGCAACTCACCGGCGAAGTGGGCACCGGCAAGACCACGCTCAGCCGGCTGCTGCTGAATCAGCTGCCCGAAAACACCCACGCCGCGCTGGTGCTGAATCCACGGCTGGAGCCGGCGGAACTGCTGCAGACGATCTGCGAGGAGCTGCGCCTGCCGGCCGGCGGCACGGCAACGCCAGCCGCGACGCCAGCCGCGGCACCCGGCGGCAAACGCAAGGGCGGCAAGGCCGCGACGCCGGCCCGCAGCCGCGCCAGACCCGGCGGCAAGGCGATGTTCGATGCGCTGGGCACCTATCTGCTGGAGGCCTACGCGAAGGGCGACCGGGTGGTGCTGATCATCGACGAGGCGCAGAACCTCTCGACCGAAGCGTTGGAGCAGGTGCGGCTGCTCACCAATCTCGAAACCGAAACCCAGAAATTGCTGCAGATCATCCTGATCGGCCAGCCCGAACTGCGCGACACGCTGGCGCGGCCGGAACTGCGCCAGCTCGCGCAGCGCATCACCGCGCGCTATCACCTGCGCCCGCTCGATGAAGCCGGCACTGCCGCCTATCTGCGCCACCGGCTGACCACCGCCGGGGCGAAGCGCTTTCCGTTCGCGCAGGACGCGGTGCGTCGCATCCACCAGCGCAGCGGCGGCGTGCCGCGGCTGATCAACGTGATCGCCGAACGCGCCCTGCTCGGCGGCTATGCCCACGATCTGCTGAGCATCGACGCGAAAACCGTCGATCGTGCGGCCGGGGAAGCGCTGGCGCCGACGTCCAGCGCCGCCTCGCCGCGCGGCCGTGACGCGCTGGCCGCCGCGGGCGCGCTCGCGCTGGCCGCGATCGTCATCGCGTTCGCGCTATCGCGAAACCCTGCAGGCGAGGCGAAGACGATCGGCGATTCGGCCGCAGCGACGACGCCCGCCGTCAGCGCACAGACGGCCGTATCGATCCGGTCCGGCAGCGCAGCCCTCGACGGCGCCGCGCTGCTGCAGCGCGTGCGACGGACGCCGCCCGAATCCCCGCGCGAATGGCAGTCGCTGGTCGCAGCGTGGAAAGCGCCGACGACGCTGCGCAAGGCCTCGCCCGACGCCTGTCCGCCCACGCTGTCGCCCGGTTGGCGCTGTCTGCGCAGCCGCGCGCAACTCGATCAGCTGCTGAAGATCGGTCGCCCGGTGCTGCTGCGCCTGCGCGCCGAGCCGCAGGCGGTGTGGGCGTCGCTGCTCGGCGCAGACGCCGCTGCCGGCAGCGTGCGCATCTCGCTGGACGGCAGCGCGGTCGATATCGACCGGGTCGCGCTGGCCGGCGTGTGGAACGGCGAATATCTCGCGATCTGGTCGGCGCCGGATGCGCTGGAAGCGAAATTCGCGGCCGGCGATGCGACCGCCATCGACTGGGTGCGTCGCCGTCTGCACGCCGAGGGCGACGACAGCAGCGATCTGTCCGTGGCATTGCGCGCGTTCCAGGCACGCATGGGTCTGCGCAGCGACGGCGCGCCGAACGCCGACACCCTCTTCGCACTGTCGCACCGCGATGCCGGCCCGCGCCTGCAGACAGGCCCGCGCACCGGGGAGCCCTGAGCGATGTCCTTCATTCTCGACGCGCTGCGCAAATCCGAAGCCGCCCGCCGCCGCAACGAAGCGCCCGATCTGTTCGCGGCGATGCCGGCCACGCCCGAACCCGTACGCGCGCGTCCGAACTGGCCGCTGTGGTCGCTCGGCACCATCGCTGTGATCTCGCTGATCGCGGTGCTGTGGCTGCTCACCCGGCGCGCACCGGAAGCGCCGCCGGCATCGCCGATCCTCGACGCGGCCACCACAACGGCACCGACGGCGCAGGCCGCGACCGGGGCTGCGGTTTCCGAACAGGTTTTCGAGCAGGTTCCGGGGCCCGTTCCGGAACCGGTCTCCGCACCTGCGCCCAAGCCGATGCCGCCTCGGGCGATGCCGGTGGATCCCGCGCCCGCCGCCACAGCGACGATTCCGCCGCCCGCACCGCTTCCACCGCCGCCGCGCGATCCGCCTGCGCTGCCCGCAGCCGTCGCACCGCCGGTCCTGCCGCCCACCGGCAGCACGGTCTCGCTGGCCGACCTCGATCCCGCCACGCGCAAGCTGCTGCCACCGCTGAAACTCAGCATGCATCTGTGGAACGAAACGCCGACGCGGCGGTTCGTCATCCTCGACGGCCAGCGGCTGCGGGAAGGCGATCTGCTCGGCGAACTGGTGATCGAGCGCATCACCCGCGACGGCGCGGTGCTGGTCTGGCGCGGCGGTCAGCTCAAGATCGAGTTGCGCTGAGCGTTGTTCTGGAATCCGCCGATCGGAGAAGCAAACGACTGATCTTGTAGAACGGACGGAAGTCCGCTCTACGGGATGAAAAAAAATTCTGCTTGCCGTCGACGAGTCTGCATGCGCAGCCCAGCCTCAGCGCACCTCGTCGCAGTCATCGTAGATCCGCAGCAGGTCCGGCAGCGTCTTGCCGGGTTCGTCGCGGAAGCGTTCCGCGAGGGCCTCGATCGAACGGATGCGGTCGACGCGGAAATTGCGGAAGTCCCGGCGCGATTCGCACCACGCCGCCAACGTCCACACGCTGCCCCAGTAGAAACAGCCCAACGGCCGCACCACCCGGATACTCGCCTCATCCTTCAGATCGAGGTAATCCAGACGCAGCCTGGTCTTGCGTTCGGTCGCGTGGCGCAATGCCTGCAGGCGGTCGCGGGTTTCGGAATCCGGTCCGACCGGCGGCGCGTACACCGCGAGGCTTTCCGCGGCGGCGCGCGCGGCGCTGGGCAATACCGCCAGGATCTTCGCCAGCGCATCCTCCGCACGCAGCGCCAGACCGGTGTCGATGCGTGGCTGGGCGATGCGCACGCAGGCCACCAGCGCCTGTGCTTCGGCGGTATCGAACATCAACGGCGGCAGGTCGAAACCGCGCCGCATCCGATACCCCACGCCGGCTTCGCCTTCGATCGGCACGCCCTGGGCCTGCAGCGCGGCGATATCGCGATAGACCGAACGCTGGGAGATTTCCAGGCGTTCCGCCAGCTGCGCGGCCGTCGTCAGGCGACGGCCGCGGATGAGCTGCACGATCTGGAACAGGCGGTCGGCGCGGCGCATGGAATGGATTCGAGCGATTCGGCGCATGCCCTCGCAAGGCATGCGTCGACGATCACTCGCCCATGTAGCAACAATTCAATTTGTTGCCGTCGAGATCGCGGAAATACGCCGCGTAGAAACCCGGCCAGCGCTGACCCGGCGCGCCCTCGTCGGTGCCGCCCAGTTCGATGGCCTTGGCGTAGAGACGATCGACCTGTTCGCGACTGGTCGCCGCCAGCGCGACCATCGTGCCGTTACCGACGGTCGCCGCTTCCTTGTTGAACGGGTATGTGATGCCGAGACCGGCGCCGTGCTCCGAATTGCCCCATGCGACGTAGTAATCGGGTTCCTCCATGAAACGCTTCGCGCCGAGTTCGGCGAGTACCGCATCGTAGAATTCCGCGGCGCGGGCGAGATCGTGGGTACCGAGCGTGGTGTAGGCGAGCATGGACGTGTCCCTGGTTGAGTGTGGCCGGAGCGCACAGCATCGCCGCCCCCTGCTGACAGCATTGTGTCAGCAGCCTGCCTCTGGCGGAACGCGATCGACGGCCGCGATGTCTGCGAGACGCCGACGGCAGCATCCCGGTATGCTGCGCCCGACCGCGCCCGGCGCCCACGATTCCTGCCCATGCCCCAGATCCGTTTCGATCTCGACCGCGACCATATCGAACTGAACCAACTGCTGAAGCTGACCGGCGTCTGCGACAGCGGCGGCGCCGGCAAGCATCTGGTCGCCAGCGGCGAAGTGCGCGTGGATGGCGTCGTCGAACTGCGCAAGACCTGCAAGATCCGCAGCGGCCAGCGGGTCGAAACCGGCGATGCGACGATCGACGTGATCGCGCGCTGATCCTGGGAACATGTAGGAGGGCCTTGAGGGCCAATGTTTTTCGCGCAAAGGTCCCGGGCCTGAAGGCCCTCCTACAAGGCGAACTACGCGATGACGAGGTCGCGCTCCGCCTGACACAGCAGGTCGTGGAGCTCACGCACCGCATCGGCGTCGTTGTCGACCGTGCCATCGCCGAGCGTTTCGATGTAGCGGCACGAAGCGTAGTCCTGCGCCTTGCGCTGGTAGGCGTCGATCCACTGCAAGCGCGCCGGCAGGTTGGCGTGCTCCGGCCGCCACGCCGCCGAATACGGCGGCCGCATGCGCTGCAGACCCATCCGCCACGGTTTCGGACTGACCCGCGCGCGGAAACAGTTCTGGTTGTGGCACATGCGCGCGTATACCGGGTCGACGCCGAGCGCGTCGAAACACGCCTGCACCGCGGGTTCGCGCGGATCGAACAACCGGTGCAGCGCGAGCAGGCGCAGACCCGCCGGCGTGCGATAGACGCGCACGCGCCAGCCAGGATGACTGTCGAGGAAGGCTACGATCCTGTCGCGGGCGATCTTCTGGTCGCCACCGCGTATCCGCGTCGAGATCCGGCGCAAGAGATTGACCAAGGGCGCCCCCATGCTCGCCGCAACGACCAACGCGATGATCGCTGCCAACGGCAAAGGGAGGCCGAAACCGACGATCAACATCGTGGACACGATGATCAACAGACAGGCCATCGCCAGCAGGATCGGACGAAGACCGCCCGTGCGTTCGAAATCGATATCTGCGAACAACACGCCCGGTGTGTTCAGACACAGCGCGCCATAACCGTTGCGGGTGATCACGCTGTCGCCGTGGCGGTCGACGATCTCCTCGCGGATCGGCACGCCGTCCGCCCCGTTGTAGGCGACCCGACGTTCGCGCCTCGGCAGCGACTCACCGGCGAGCAGGCGTTCCAGCGCGTCGCGTACGCGCGCATCGGCGTGCGCCCGGGCGTCGGCCTCGCTGGTATCCGACCAGCCGAAACGCCGCACCGTCATCTGACGCCTGCGGTCGCGGTGCTGCACGCGGGCCTCGGCCCAGTAGTCGGGGATGATCATGCTGCCTGTTCCGCGGTTGTCACGCGCCGGTGAACCTATTCCGTGCCGAGGTTGGCGCGCAGGAATTTCAGCACGCGGCCGTAATACTCGCGCCGGTTTTTCTCGCCGTAGACGCCGTGGGTTTCGTCGTCGAAGAAGAACGTCTCCATCGGCTTTCCGGCTTTCTCCATCGCCGCAACCATCGCTCGCGCATGCTCGAACGAAACGCGTTGATCGTGGTTGCCGTGGATCAACAGCACCTTCGCCTGGATGTTGGCCACATGCTTCACCGGAGACTGCTCGTACAGCGCTTTTTCGTCGTCGCCGACCGCCTCGTCGAGGTAATGGCGTCCCCACTCGGTCCGGTGCGTGTCGCCCCACTTGCGGGTGATGATCAGATTGGTCGCACCGGCCATGGAGATCGCGCAGCGGTACAACTCCGGCTCGCGCGCGACACCCATCAGTGCGGCGTAGCCGCCGAAACTGCTGCCCCAGATGCAGACCCGCTTCGGATCGATCCGACCGTCGGCCATCGCCCACCGCGTCCCGTCGACGATATCGTCCATGATCTTCAGGCCCCACTGCCGATAGCCGGAGCGCTGGAACGCCTGACCGAAACCGCCGGAGCCGCGATAGTTGATGCGCAGCACGGCATAGCCGTTCGCCGCGAGGATCTGCGCTTCCTCGTCGTAGGCCCAGTCGTCCTTCACGTCGAACGGACCGCCGTGCGGCATCACCACCAGCGGCGGCGCAGAGGTCGTCGCCAGCGGCATGGTCAGGTAACCGTGCAATTCCAGACCGTCCCGGGTCGTGAATGCGATCGGCTGATTGCGCGCCAGGGCATCGGGATTCAACCACGGTTTGACGCGCGCAACGATATCCATCCGTTTGGTCTTGCGATCGAGCAGATAGAAACTGCCGGGATCGCGATCGCTCCAGACATTGACGACGATGTGCTGACCATCGCGCGACCCGTTCGCGAACGCCACCGCGTCTTCGGGAAACACTGCTTCCATGCCGCGCAGGAGCTTGGCGTCCGGGTCGGTCGCGTCCCAGAACCGCGCGCGCGGCACGCCCAGTCCGTAGGCGGCGCCAATCGGTTGCCGGCCGTCCGCGGACCACACGACGAACGCAGGATCGAGCAACGGGTCGCTCATCACCACCTCACGCTCGCGGGTCGCCAGGTCCATGCGTTCGATCACGTCCGGTCCTTGCTTGCGCTCGGTGCGAATGAACACTTTGGCATCATCGCGCGAGGTGCCGATGAGATCGATCTCCACACCGCTTTGCGACGCATCGTTGAAGATTTCCCAGCCGTCGCCCTTGCGGATCCAGACTCGCTGGACGCGATCGTCGTCCCAGGCCGTCGCAAATAGCACGTTGCCGGCGTTGTCGGTGAAGAACGACGTGTCGATGGCCGGCGCATCGACGATGCGCGGCCCGGTCCAACGATCTTCGACGACTTTCTGCACGTAGGTCTTGCAGCCCTTGTGGGTCCGCTTCGCGCAGCGCTCGATCAGGATGTGCTTGTCGTCGTCGACAAGGGTGTCGACGATCGAAGCGTAGAACGAGCGTATCCGGCTGCCGTCGACATTGATCGCGACGACGCGCGGGTCGAGGTAATACTGCTGGACGTTGTCCCCGCCCCAGGTCGACATCACGAACAGGCGCTCGTCGTTCACCCACCAGACCCGGCTGATCTCGGCATTCTCTTCGGGGTCGAGCACCCGCACCGGCTTGTTGGTCTCGCGGTCGATGATGACCAAGAGCATCCGGTTCTTGTTGTTCTCGGGCTTGCGCAGGGTCGCGGCGACATAGCGGCCGTTCGGCGAAATCTTGACGATGTCATGCAGGCTGGGCTTGAGGATGTCCTCCAGCGTCGGCGGCGCGGCCTGCGCATAGACGCCCGCCATCAGGCACAGCAGCGGAAGGATGCCGCGAACGACTTTGTTGTTACGCATCGGATTTCCACCGTTTCCCCCAGGACCGGTGTCTATCGAACACCAGTCCCGCGGCGGTGGCAAGCGCGGAGACGCTCCGGGACGGACTCAGGCCCGGATGCGTTTCGGGAAACCCACCAGTTGTTTCAGATCCTCGTCCCACAGTTTCAGCCTTGCGCAGCGCAGGCTGGACCAGATCGTAAGACGCGGCGCCTGCTGCAGCACGGGGCTGGACTCGAAGGCTTCGCGCAGGCGGTAGTTGGGAATGCGGCTGGCGAGGTGATGGATATGGTGATAGGCGATGTTGCCGGTAAACCAGTGCATCACCCGCGGCAGGTCGTAGAAGGAACTGCCGGAAACCGCGGCCTCGTGCGAGTTCCAGTCGTCGCCGCGCGTCCAGTAAGCGCCCTCGAAGGTGTGCTGCACGTAGAACAGCCACACGCCGGCGGCACCGGCGATCAACACCACCGGCAGGTGCACCAGCAGGGCGATATGCCAGCCCACCGTCCACCACATCGCCACGAACACGACCGCGAGCGTCAGGTTGTTGAGCAGCACGCTCAGCCATTCCTTCTTCCAGGTGAACGGCATGTCGAACGGGAAACGATGCTTGATCACGAACTGGTACATCGGACCGATGCCCAGCAGCACCGGGGTGCTGCGGTAGAAGCGGTAGCAGAAGCGGCCGAACCGGGAGCGCTGGCGGTATTCGGCGACGGTCAGCGTCTCGATGTCGCCGACTTCGCGGCGGTCGAGGTTGCCCGAGGTGCCGTGATGGATCGCGTGGGTCTTCTTCCAGTAACCGTACGGGAACAGGGTGACCACGCCGAGACAGCGGCCCACCATGTCGTTCGCGCGCTGGCTGGCGAAGAACGAGCCGTGCCCGCAGTCGTGCTGGATGATGAAGGTGCGCACGTACAGACCGGCGGTCGGCAGCGCCAGCAGCAGCGTCCACAGATAGTTCCACTGGGCGATCACGCTCCAGGCCATCAATGCCCAGAGTGCGGCGAACGGCACCAGGGTATTGATCAGTTGCCACACGGCGCGCCCCGCCATTGGGCGGGCGAATTCGGCGCAGCGTTGGCGCAACTGGGAGGCGGGGGACGAAACAGTGGGTGCTGCGGTCGCGGGTTCGGTCACGCGGAGGACTCCGGGAAGATGATCGATTGTGGGCGGCCCGCGCCGACATCGCAATGCGTGCGTATGCGTATGGTGTGACCCAGTACAGCCATCTTGCCGGCGGACGCCCTCTGGATCGGGGCAACCGGGGATTTGCGGCCACCTGTAGACTCCGCAACTTCTCATCGACCCGGCCGTGAGCCGCGTTCACCCTATGGACACCACCACCCGACTCGGCATGGACCTGTGGGACTTCGGCGACCTGGTGCTGAAGAGCCGCGTCTTCGATGCGATCCGCGACGGCACGGCGCGCTACCCGATCTACCGCTCGCTGCGGTTCGCCGCGCGCGAAGACGTACTCGGGCTGTTCGATCGCATCGCCACCCAGCCCGGCTGGCGTGCGCAGCGGTTGCGCTCGGCGGAACTGCTGATCGACGCCGAAGGCCTGTTCATGACCGCCCACGGCGGCGCGAAGCCCGAATACTGTTCATGCGGGTTCTCGATCTGGGCCGATTCGGTCGAGCGCGCCGAAGCCGCGTTGGCGCGGATCTCCGCGCTGGTCGCCGACACGCGCATGAACGAAGCGATGTTTTCGATCGATTGGCACTTCATCACTTCAAAAGGTCAGCTCGAAAGCGCGGAAATCGAGGAGTTGGCGGATGACCGCCTGCTGGACAGCGCCTATCCGGAGATCCCCGGGGGCGTCGACCACTTCGTGCGCCGCTATCTGGCGTCGCACGAATCCGTGCTGGTCGTGCAGGGCCCACCGGGCACCGGCAAGACCCGGCTGATCCGCGCGATCCTCGGCGCGATGTCGCGGCAGCGCGGCCGCCAGGCGCGGGCGCTCTACACCGGCGACACCAAGAGCCTCGAAAGCGACGAGATTTTCGTGAAATTCATCACCGGCTGGGAAGATGCCTTCGTGGTCGAAGACGCCGACCATCTGCTGAAGCCGCGCGCCGAGGGCAACGAACACCTGCACCGCTTCCTGACCATCGCCGACGGCGTGGTGCGCTCGCAGGGCCGCAAGATCGTGTTCTCGACCAATCTGCCGAACGTCGGCGATCTGGACGACGCCCTGATCCGCCCGGGACGGTGTTTCGCGCGCTTGAACTGCCGCGAACTGACGCCTGCCGAAGCCGGACGCGTGGTCATGGAACTCGCCCCGGACGACGCGGCCGTCCAGGCGCACGCGCAGGCGGCGATCGCTGCGCACCCGCGGCGGACGCTGTCGCTGGCGACCGTCTACAGCCTGGTGGCGCGCGCCGCGGAGCCGATGCCCGCGGCGTGACCCGCCTCAGTCCTTCGGTTTGAAACCGGAGGACGAGCCTTTGCGATGCGGTTTCGGTCCCGGCTTGCCGCCGTGCGGCTTGAAACCGTCCGGCTTGAACGCGGTGCGCGGTTTGAAGCCGCCCGGCTTGATGCCTTCCGATTTGAAGCCGCCGGATGCGGCGCCGCCACTGCCGTCGTATTCGTCGAGTTTCTGCAAGCGCAGCGCCTGTCCGGCCACGCGCACCTTCTTGAGGTGCATCAGCAGCGGTTTGGGCATGCCGTCGGGCAGATCGAGGATCGAATGGTCGTCGTGGATGTCGATGCGGCCGATGTACTTGCTGTCGAGTTCGGCTTCGTTGGCGATGGCGCCGACGATGTTGCCCGGCTTCACGCCGTGCATGTGGCCGACTTCGATGCGATACGTCTCCATGCCCGGTTCGGGCGCCGAACGCGGTGCGAAGTCCTTCTTCGGCGCGAATTCGCGGCGCTCCTGGCCCGGGCGCGGCTCGCGCTGCGGACGTTCGCCACGCTCTGCGCGTTCGCCGCCCCGCTCGCCACCGGCCCGGTCCGGGCCGCGATCGGCGCGCTGCGCGCGTTCGGCGTACTCGCGATGCTGCGCGAACGGCTGCGGCTTGCGGTCCGGCGCCAGCAACAGCGGCGTATCGCCCTGCAGCAGTTTCGCCAGCGCCGCGGCCACTTCGATCGCCGGCACGTTCTGTTCGCGTTCGTAGCGTTCGACCAGCTCGCGGTACAGGCCGATGTCGCCGCCGTCGCCCGCGCCCTGCGCCAGGGTGTCGGTGATGCGGGTCAGGAATCGGGTAACGCGGGCGTCGTTGACGCTCTCCACGGTCGGCAATTGCATTTCCTGGATCGGCTGGCGAGTGGCGCGTTCGATCGCGCGCAGCATGTTCTTCTCGCGCGGACTCACGAACAGGATCGCCTCGCCGCTGCGCCCGGCGCGGCCGGTGCGGCCGATACGGTGGACGTAGCTTTCGGTGTCGTAGGGGATGTCGTAGTTCAGCACGTGGCTGATGCGTTCCACGTCGAGGCCGCGGGCGGCGACATCGGTGGCGACCAGGATGTCGATCTTGCCGTCCTTGAGATTCTGGATGGTCTTCTCGCGCTGCGCCTGCTGCACGTCGCCGTTGATCGCAGCGGCGGCCAGGCCGCGCGCCTGCAGCTTCTCGGCGAGTTCATCCGTGGCCAGCTTGGTGCGCGCGAACACCAGCATCGCGTCGTAGGGCTCGGCTTCGAGGATGCGGGTCAGCGCATCGAGTTTGTGCATGCCGCTGACGAACCAGAACCGCTGGCGGATGTTGGTGGCGGTGGTGGTCTTCGCGGCGATGGTCACTTCCGCGGGGTCGCGCAGATAGGTCTGGGCGATGCGCCGGATCTGGCTGGGCATGGTCGCCGAGAACAGCGCGACCTGGCGCGTTTCCGGCACTTTCTTCAGCACCGTCTCGACATCGTCGATGAAGCCCATGCGCAGCATTTCGTCGGCTTCGTCCAGCACCAGCGCCTTGAGTTCGGACAGGTCCAGGGTGCCGCGGTCGAGATGGTCGATGACCCGGCCCGGGGTGCCGACCACGACATGCACGCCGCGCTTCAATGCCTGCAACTGCGGGTAATAGCTCTGTCCGCCATAGATCGGCAGCACGTGGAAACCGGGAATCTTGTTGGCGTAACGCTGGAACGCTTCGGCGACCTGGATCGCGAGTTCGCGGGTGGGCGCCAGCACCAGCACCTGCGGCTTGCCCTGCTTCAGGTCCAGCCGCGACAGCAGCGGCAGCGCGAAGGCCGCGGTCTTGCCGGTGCCGGTCTGGGCCTGTCCCAGCACATCGCGACCGGCCAGCAACGCGGGGATGGTCGCGGCCTGGATCGGCGACGGGGTTTCGTATCCGACTTCGGCGACCGCCGCCATCACGGTCTCGGCCAGGCCGAGATCGGCAAAACGCAGGGAGGGGGTTTCGGTCGACATACGCAATATCCGGGAACTTCGGCAAGACCGCATATTGTGCGCCCAAGCGTTGGGGCATTGGCTCCAGTGTGCGGCACCGATTCGCAGGCGTTGCTGCACCGCAACAAAAACATCCTTGGAATCATGGGTTTACATGATTCCATACGCATTGGTATTGTCGGTCTGCCGGACAGGCAGGGACAGGGGGGCCGTCCCGCATTGCCGCGTCGACGCGCAAAACGGCGGCGACTTTCCACTCCGTTCGATGAAAGGATCAACGCTATGCGCAGGATTGCCGTGCTGTTGTTGTGGTTGTGCCTCTGTCTGGCTTCCGTACCGGCCTTCGCCGGCGGATTCTCGCTCCGCTACACCAGCATTCCCGGTTGGGACGGCACCCCGCTGGGCGCGGTGGTCATCAGCCCGAAAGACCAGGGCGCCGGACCCTTTCCGCTGATCGTGATGCCGTCGAGCTGGGGGCTGCCGAGTCTGGAATATGTCGGCCGCGGCACCGTGCTCGCCAGTCAGGGCTATGTCGTGGTCAGTTACACCTCGCGCGGTTTCTGGGAATCCGGCGGACGGATCGACGTCGCCGGCGCGGCCACCGTCGAGGACGTGAGCGCGGTGATCGACTGGGCGCTGGTGAACACCCCGGCGCGCGCGGACGCCATCGGCGCTTCCGGCATTTCCTACGGCGCCGGCACCAGCCTGCTGGCCGCGGCGCGCGACCCGCGGATCAAGGCCGTCGCGGCGATGAGCGGCTGGGCCGATCTGGAAGCCTCGCTCTACCCCAACACCACGCCGAACAAACAGGCGGTGGGGCTGCTGGTCGGCGCCGGACTGTTCACCGGCCGGCCCGGGCCAGAACTGGCGCGCGCCACCGAGCGCGTGTTGTGGAACGACTACCAGGGCGCAGTGCAGGTGACGCTGCCCATCGTCGGCACCCGTGGCGCGATCCACGAATTGAACGCGCTCAACGCCAACGGCACTGCGGTGCTGCTGGCCAATGCCTACAACGACGGCATTTTTCCGCCGAATCAGCTGATTCGCCTGTTCAACGGCCTCACCGGGCCGAAGCAACTGATGTTCGCGCAGGGCGATCACGCCACTATCGAACTGCCCGGCGCGCTGGGTCTGCCCAACGAGGTCTACACCGCGGCGGGACGCTGGTTCGATTTCCATCTCAAACGCGTCGCCAACGGCGTCGGCAGCGAACCTGCGGTGCGGCTGCGTTCGCAGAAGAACGCGCTGCGCAGCTTCGCCAACTGGTCGGCGGTGCAGGCTTCGCCCACGGTCTACGGTTTGACCCGCCCAAGTGGCCTGCTTGCGCCTACCGGCTCACTGGCCAGCGGCAACAGCACCGGCTGGAGCTACGGCATCCTCACCGGCGTGCCGACCATCGCCGACTCCGGCGTGGTGCTGCTCAGCGGGTTGATGCAGGGGCTTGGTTTGCAGACCACAGTCTCGGTACCGCTGATCGCCCGCGGCGCAGCGGGCGTCTGGACCGGACCGTCGTACTCCGGCGCGCGCAACCTCAGCGGTTCGCCCTCGCTGCGGATGACCATCGCCCCCAGCCAGAGCAACGTCACCGTGTTCGCGTATCTCTACAGCATGGACGGGCTGGGCATCGGCGAATTGGTCAGCCACAAGGCCTACACCCTGCGCAACGCGGTGCCGTACATGCCGCGCACGATCGAATTCGATCTGGAAGCCACCAGTTGGGACATTCCCGCCGGACGTCGTCTCGCGCTGGTGATCGACACCACCGACCCGCGCTACAGCGATCTGTCGAGCCTCGGCAGCCTGAGCTTCGGGTCGCCGTCGGCGGCGCCGTCGCGCTTGAGCGTTCCGCTGCGCTGAGTCGTCGACTTCGGATCCGACGCGCGGCCGGTCGCTACCGGCCCGCGTCAGATTTGTTCGGATTCCACCACGCGCACGCCGGGTTCCGCTGCGAATGTCGCATCCAGCAGGCAATGCGCGATGCGTTCCGCACGCACCACCCGGTAGCGTCGCGGCACCAGTGGCTCGACCGCGAGCATCAGCCGCGCGGTGAGATGTTCCATCCGCCGCCGCTGTTCGCGTTCGCCGCCGATCATCGACGGCCGCACCAGGGTCAGCGACGGGTAGCCGAGCGAACGCAGCGCATCTTCGGCTTCGCCCTTGGTGCGCAGATAGAAATTGCGCGAGCGCGCATTGGCGCCCAGCGCGGACGTCAGCGCGAAGCTGGTCGCTCCGGCTTCGCGCGCGTGCGTCGCCGCAGCCAGCACGTAATCGAAATCCACCCGGCGGAACGCAGGTCGCGACCCCGCATCGCCGATCGTGGTGCCCAGCCCGCAGACCACCGCGTCGACCCGCCACCACGGCGCCGATGCCGGCAATGCGTCGAAATCGACGACCGGATTTTCGAGCTTCGCGTGCCGCAGCGTCAACGGCCGTCGGGTGGGCGCGATCACCTGCGCGAAGCGCGCATCCGCGAGCGCCCGGGTCAGGGCGAGCCCACCCACCAGGCCGGTACTGCCGACGATCAACAAACGGGTCATGTCGCGGTGGGCTCCGGTAAGACGGTATCGATCGGCATTGCTTCGGCCGGTTCCGCTGCCGTCGCGGCGCCGGCAGCGTATCGGGACAGCACCGCACGCAGCGCATCGAGTTTCACCGGCTTGGTGAGGTAATCGTCCATGCCGGCATCGAGGCAGCGCTTGCGATCGTCGGCCATGGCGTGCGCGGTCAGCGCGAGGATCGGTAGCCGCGCACGCCGTTCCGTGAGTTCCAGGCGACGCCAGTGACGCGTGGTCGCATAGCCGTCCATCTCGGGCATCTGGCAATCCATCAGCACGACGTCCCAGTCCTGCGTGCGCAGCATGTCCAGCGCCTGCACGCCGCTGGCGGCGGCGCTGACCACGCAGCCTTCGCGCTCCAGCAGCAGCCTGACCAGCGAGGCATTCACCACATTGTCCTCGACCACCAGCACCCGCAAACCCGAAATCGACCCGACGGCCGATCCGGGCAGTCGTTGGGATTCGGCATGCTCGGCGGCGGCGTCCTGATCTTCCATTCCTGCGGACATGATCGACTCCGGCACCTTCACCACGAAAGAACTGCCTGCGCCCGGCACGCTGCGCAGCTCGATGCGGCCGCCCATCAGCGCGACCAGTTCACTGCAGATCTTCAGGCCCAGACCGGTGCCGGGATGCACCCGGGTGGAGGAATCGTCGCCCTGCTGGAACGCAGTGAAGATCCGCGCATGCTCGCTTTCGGCGATCCCCGGCCCGGTGTCCGCCACTTCGATCCGCAGGATCGACCGGCGGTTCGCCCCGGCGTCGCCTGCGATGCTGTCCGCCGTTCCGTCCGCAGCCTCGTCCGGGGGTTCGACGGACACTTCGATGCGCACGCTGCCCGCGGCGGTGAACTTGATCGCATTGCCGACCAGATTCAACACGACCTGCCGCAGCCGCCCCTGATCGCCGACGAAGCGCGCCGGCGTCGATGCGGCATACACTGCATCCATGCGCAGCGATTTCGCTTCCGCTTCCAGCGCGAGCATCTCGAGCACATCGTCGACCAACCGACGCGGTGCGAACGGCGCGGAACGCAATGCGATTCTGCCCGCTTCGATCTGCGACAGATCGAGTATGTCGTCGATCAGCGCGAGCAGCGATTTCCCGGCGCGGCGGATATCGTGCGGCAAGCCGCGATGCTCGGGCGCATCCGGCGATTCGGCCAGCAACTGGCTCATGCCGAGGATCACGTTCAGCGGCGTGCGCAGTTCATGGCGCATATTCGCCAGGAACGCCGACTTGGCGCGATTGGCGGCATCGGCGCGATCCAGCGCATCGCCCAGCGAACGGGTCATCGCCATCAGCGCGATGCGCTGGGCGATGTTGCGATTGATGGTGCGGCCGATGACATACCCCTCGCGCAGCAGGAACGCACCGAACAGACAGGCGGCCAGGCCCGCGATCGCGAATTCGCGGTGACCGGTCGTCAGGAAATACACCGCGAACGGACCGACGCTGGCCAGCACATAGGCGGCATACGCCGGCCACCATGCGCCGAAACTGCTGATCGCACCCGCCGGCATGCCGATCAGCAGGAATGCGGTCACGAAATAGAGTTCGCTGTGCCCTACGGGAAACAGGATCGTCGCCGCAGCGCCCCAGACGCCCCCGGACAACACGCCGACGCCAAGACAGATCAGGGGCGTGTTCGGCTGGATATCGCCGGCTTCGGGCGTCGAGCGCTTCGCCCATCCTGCCAGCGCGACACGCAGCAGCGAGATCCCCGCGACCGCGATCGCCCAACCGATCAAGTGTTCGTGCGGATGCACGTCGCGCAACGCCAGCAGGAACAATACCGCCACGGCGATGGTCGCGATCGCGCCCGCCCTGCCCTGGCCAAGCACCAGTTGCCGGCATTCGCGCGCGATGAGCTGTGGAGTCGCGATGGACTCTGCGGTGGCCATGGTGTCTCCCTGCTGTTTCCAGATGTGCATCCGGATGTACTCCCGGATGTACGCCGGAGATTCCGCCCCCTCGGATACGGCGCTCCGGGCGCCGTCCGGATGCCGCGCTTTGCGGCGGCATTCGCCTACGATACCGGTCCTGCGCCCGCATCGCGAGCGACATGGCCGCTGCCTGCGGCCAATCGATCGTGCGCATAGCGCCCAGCGATGAGCGACAGGCGGCGACAGGCGGCCGTCGAAACGCGACGTCTGTCGCAGATAAATACTCTGCCATCACCGCACCCACATCCCGACGCCTCGCAATTCGTTGCTGCAGCGCAGCAAACCGGATCCGGCGGCGCGCTCCGGCACGAAGCGCGAGCCCTCGGGCGCACTCGCCGCATGTCGCGGTTTTCGTGCCGTTTGCACGGAATTCGCCCGTACCGGGCAGGACGCGTGCCGGTGGACGGCATGCGTCCCACGCCGCAAACGAGATGCATTCCGTATGCGCCGAGTTGCAAAGCCCGCGAATACCGGGCAAACACCCTGCTCCCCCGACCCTCGCCGCTGCCTGCGGCCTTCCGGGCGAGACGACGCGATCTGTCGCCACGCGGAATTCCACCACACGGAGATGCCATGACTGCCCGCCTGCTGTTGCCCACCGCCCTGTTGCCCGCTGCCCTGTTGCTCTGTCTCGCCAGCCCATCCATCGCCGCGCCGCCCGGCGCCAGCGCAGCGGTTTCGACGAGCGAAGCCGATCGCCTCTCGTTCGTGATCGTCCGCTATCGCGAGCGCGCGCAGCTGCAGACGCTCGGCGGGATGTTCCAGCACATGATCGTCGACGACGGCGCGAAGACCGTGCGGCTCGAAGCCACCGCTGCGGACATCGCCGAGATCCGCCGCCTGGGCATGAAGGTCACGATCGACCAGGTGTCGACCGACCGCATCCGCAGCGTCGAAAACGCGATGGCGAACCGCCAGTTCGGCACCCGCAGCATCTCCGGCTATGCCTGCTACCGCACGGTCGAGGAAACCTACGCCACCATCGATCAACTGGTCGCCAGCAAACCCGCGCTCGCCAGCGTCTCGAACATCGGTCCGACCTGGCTGAAGTCGCGCAACACCGGCGGCTACGACATGAAAGTGCTGCGCCTGACCAATTCGGCGACCAACGCCAGCCGCCCGAACAAGCCGCCGATGGTGGTGTTCGCGTCGATCCATGCGCGCGAGTACACGCCCGCCGAACTGACCACGCGCTTCGCGGAATGGCTGGTCAACGGTTACGGCACCGACGCCGAAGCCACCTGGCTGATGGACAACTACGTCTTCCACCTGATCCTGCAGGCCAATCCCGACGGCCGCAAGAAAGCCGAAACCGGGCTGTCGTGGCGCAAGAACGTCAACAACACCAACGGCAGCTGCAGCGCAAATAGTGTTGGCACCGACCTCAACCGCAACTTCCCGTTCCACTGGAACACCGTGTCCGGCGGCTCCAGCCCCAACGCCTGCGCCGAGACCTACCACGGCCCGAGCGCGCAGTCCGAACCGGAAACCCAGAATCTGGTGCGATTCGTCGCCGGCACGCCGGGCGCCAGCGGCGTCTACAGCGGCGGCGTGTTCCCCGACCGTCGCGGCGACGCCGCCGGCAGCGCCGCGCCCGACGATTACCAGGGCATCTTCTTCGACATCCACAGCTATTCGCAGCTGGTGCTGTGGCCCTGGGGCGACACCACGAATCCGGCGCCGAACAGCGCCGCGCTGACCACGCTGGGCAGGCGGCTGGCGTTCTTCAACAGCTACAGACCCGAACAGTCGGTCGGCCTGTACGCGACCGACGGCGCCACCGACGACAGCATGTACGGTCTGCTCGGCGTGCCCAGCTACACCATCGAACTGGGCGTCGCCTTCTTCGAATCCTGCACCACATTCCAATCGTCGACGCTGCCGAAGAACCTGGCCGCCCTGAAGTATTCCGCGCGCAATCTCACCGCGCCCTATCGCTACCCGTCCGGCCCGAATACGGTCAGCGTATCCACGTCCAGTGCTTCGGTGCCCGCCGGAACGCCGGTCACGATCTCCGCGATCCTCGACGACAGCCAGTTCAACCAGACCAACGGCACCGAAGCCACCCATGCCATTGCATCCGCACGCCTCTATGTCGATATCCCGCCGTGGGAAGCGGGCGCGAGCGGCATCGCGATGAGCGCCAGCGACGGCAGCTTCAACAGCACCCGCGAAACCGTGACCGCGAGCCTCGGCACCACCGGCATGGGCACCGGCCGGCACATCATCTACGTGCAGGGCACCGACGCCTCCGGCAAACCGGGTACGCCCAACGCGGTACTGCTCGAAATCACCGGCGCCGCGCCGGGCGTGCCGACCGCGAACTTCAGCGTCGCCACGTCGGCGCTGACCGCGACCTTCACCGACAGCTCGACCGATATCGACGGCACCATCGTCTCGCGCAGCTGGAACTTCGGCGACAGCACCTCGTCCACCGCGATCAATCCCAGCCACACGTACGCGGCCGCCGGCACCTACACGGTGACATTGACCGTCACCGACAACAGCGGATTGACCAACACGAAGTCGCAGTCGGTGACCGTGAGCAGCGGCGGCGCCGTGAGCTACACCAACGACACCGACGTGACGATCCCGGACAACACCACCGTCCAGAGTTCGATCGTCGTCAGCGGCCGGAGCGGCAATGGTTCGTCGACCACACCGGTCGCGGTGAACATCGTCCACACCTATCGGGCCGACCTGAAGGTGGATCTGATCGCGCCCGACGGCAGCGTCTACGTGCTGCACAACCGCACCGGCGGCAGCGCCGACAACATCATCCAGACCTTCACGGTCAATCTGTCCTCGGAAGCGTTGAACGGCACCTGGAGGCTGCGCGTCAACGACAACGCCACCGCGGACACCGGCTACATCGACAGTTGGGGCATCACGTTCTGACGGCTGCGATCACTTGCTATTCGCGATCACGACACCGCAAAAACCCGGGCTTCGGCCCCAATGCCAGTCAGTTAACGCTGACTGGCATTTTTGTATTCGCGGGATTCTGTTTTTGTAGAGAGGCCTTGAGGCCGCTGCTTCCGATACGAAACCGTTTCGTTTTCGTCGGCCGTGGGCACGGCCCTGATGTCGTCGCCGACCTGGTTCTGCCTGGGCCGGCCTGAAGGCCGCTCTATGGACGGCAGATATGGCTTAACTGACCCGCATCGGGCTTCGGCCCGGCTTTTTTGCGTTCCGGGGAGAATCGACCGCGCGCGAACCCGGACCCCGACGGCGTTGCGACACGGCCCCTTCATGCATACTGCAACGCAACACGGCCACGAGACACCATCCGCATGATCGACAGGAATCTCCTGCGCCTGTCCGACCTCCACGGGTTCGCGCGCCTGGGGGTGACCGCGACCTCCAGCGTCACCGATCTGGTCGAAGCGATGCATGCCGCGATCGCAAGCCCTCATCTGGGCGTCCGCGGAACCGCGCCGGAGCGCACCGCCGGCATCACCGGCCTGGTCTACCGCAGCGTCCGCGGCGTGACCGGCCTCACCGGCAATGCGCTAGATACCGTGCTCGCGCGGCTCCCGGTTCCGGGTCCCGAGGCGCGCAGATCCCCGCAGCGCGAAGCGGTGCTCGCCGCACTCAACGGCGTGCTCGGCGACCACCTCGCCGCGACCGGCAATCCGCTGGCCCTGCCGATGCGCCTGCACCATGCAGGCCAACCGCTGACGCTGCGCACCGAGGCATTGGCCGATGCCGTGCCGGATCGAAGCTCGAAGCTGCTCGTCCTGGTCCACGGCCTGTGCATGAACGACCTGCAGTGGACGCGCGACGGCCACGATCACGGCGCGATGCTCGCCGACGCGCTGGGTTACACGCCGCTGTATCTGCACTACAACTCCGGGCTTTCGATCGCCAGCAACGGCCGGCAGTTCGCCGAGCAGCTCGAAATCCTGCAACGGCAGTGGCCGGTACCGATCGAAGACATCGCGATCATCGGCCACAGCATGGGCGGGCTGATCGCACGCAGCGCATGCCGCCATGCCGAAAGACTGGATCATGCCTGGCTGGAAACACTGCGCCATCTGGTCTGCATGGGCTCGCCGCACCACGGCGCGCCGCTGGAACGCGGCGGCAACTGGATCGACCTGGTCCTCGGCGCGACGCCGTTCGCGGCCCCGCTCGCGCGCGTCGGCAAGATCCGCAGCGCTGGCATCACCGACCTGCGTCACGGCCATCCGCTCGATACGCCCCGCGGCGGCCGTGCGGTCGCGCCTCTGCCGAAAGGCGTGCGCTGCTACGCCATCGCCGCGACCGCCGGCCAGCGGCGCGGCGACCTGCAGGATCGATGGATCGGCGACGGCCTGGTGCCCGTCGCCAGCGCGCTGGGCCATCACCCGGACCCGGAACGGGCGCTGCCCTTCCCCAAATCGCGGCAGTGGATCGCCTACGAGACGAGCCATCTGGAGCTGCTGAGCGACCCGGCGGTCGCCGATCGCCTGCTGCGCTGGTTGAAGCAGAAGCCGCGGCAGAAAGCCAAACCACGCCTGTAGGAGGGCCTTCAGGCCCGAGCTCCTCCCCGGGTTCCAAGACCATCGCGGTCGCAGAATGGCCTTCCGGCGGATCGCATTCGATGACGTCGGTGGGAAAAGATCGGACCTGAAGGCCCTCCTGCGCGAACGGGTCTGCGATCATGGCGGCATGACAACGACCACCGATTTCGCCGCGCTGCCGCTCTCTCCCGCCCTGCTGCAGGGCATCGACGCCCTCGGCTACACGTCGATGACGCCGGTCCAGGCTCAGGCGCTGCCGGCGATTCTGGACGGCCGCGACGTGATCGCGCAGGCGCCGACCGGCAGCGGCAAGACCGCGGCGTTCGGGCTGGGACTGCTGCATCGGCTCGATCCAATGACGATCCAGACCCAGGCGCTGGTGCTGTGCCCCACCCGCGAACTCGCGGACCAGGTCGGCAAACAACTGCGCAAGCTCGCCACCGGCATCCCCAACCTCAAGATCTCGATCCTCTGCGGCGGCATTCCGCTGGGGCCGCAACTCGCGTCGCTCACCCACGAACCGCACGTCGTCGTCGGCACGCCCGGCCGCATCCAGGAACTCATGCAGAAGAAAGCGCTGCAGTTGGGCGGCGTCGGCACGCTGGTCCTGGACGAAGCCGACCGCATGCTCGACATGGGTTTCGAGGACGCGATCCGCGACATCGTCAAACGCACGCCGAAGCATCGCCAGACCCTGCTGTTCTCGGCGACGTTTCCCGACGCCATCCGCGCGCTGGGCAACGCCATGCTCGGCGATGCGCTGGAGATCAGCATCGACGGCGGCGCCGAACCCGACACCATCGAACAACTCTTCTTCGAAGTGGAACCGGATCGCAAGGCGCCGCTGCTCGCTGCGCTGCTGCTGCGTTACAAGCCGGAATCCTGCGTGGTGTTCTGCAACATGCGCAAGGACACCGAGGAAGTGGTCGGCTCGCTGGCGCATTACGGCTTCACCGCACTCGCGCTGCACGGCGACATGGAGCAGCGCGACCGCGACGAAGTGCTGGTGCGGTTCGCGAACCGCAGCTGCAGCGTGCTGGTAGCCAGCGATGTCGCCGCGCGCGGGCTGGATGTCGAAGATCTCGGCGCGGTCGTGAACTACGATCTGCCCACTGATGCCGACACCTACCTGCACCGCATCGGCCGCACCGGCCGCGCCGGACGCGATGGGCTCGCCCTCAGCCTGTGCATGCCGCACGAACTGCCGCGCAAGACCGCGATCAGCGAACGACTGGGAAAACAGCTGCGCTGGGAGCGCATGGAGCCGCTGACAGGCCGGCCGCACAACGTGCAGCCGGCGGCGATGGTCACCCTGCGCATCGATGCCGGCCGCAGCGACAAACTGCGGCCGGGCGATATCGTCGGCGCGCTCACCGGCGACGCCGGACTGAAGGTCGATGCCATCGGCAAGATCGATGTCTACGCGACGCGTGCGTATGTCGCGATCGCGCGCGCGCAGGCCGACACCGCGCTGTCGCGGCTGCGCGCCGGCAAGATCAAGGGCCGCAAGTTCCGCGTCAACCGGCTGTAGCCGCGAGTAGGCCAGGCTGAAAGCAGGCTGGGCTGACAAGCCCAGACTGAAGTCGAACTATGTCGATGCCGGGCTTGTCAGTCCAGCCTGCTTGTCCGCGCACGAATCGCGGATGGTTCTGCCTGGTGCCACCGCGACTTCCGTCGCTCCCACAGAAGCGGATCCAACGATTCGACCGAAGTGTTTGAAATCTGTTTTCCCCTGCTTTTCATGCATTTTTCCGCTGTCGCAGCCTATGCGATCCGGATCAGGACAATGGTCCTTACGCAAACGAGACACCTCATCCACGACCGCCCGATTGCGTGCCGGGCGGACTTCTCGTCGATCACCGGGAAAACGGCAGGACGTCGTTTTCCGCAGGGACGCGCTTGCCTTCGATGCGGAACGCCACGGATGGCGTTCCGGTCGCGGCGGACGGTGCAGCACGCAGGCGGCGGAAGCCGAAAAGCCGCAACAGAGTAGGCAAACACGACAAGGAGCGATACCCATGCCCAATCTCGTACAGGAACTCAACAGTCTCGACTTCAGCGTCTACATCGGCGGTCCGCTGCAGGCCGCCGTGCAGGCCCAGCATGCGGCGTCGATGTCGCAGGTCAACTTCATCAAGGAAGTGGGCTTCGAGAAAGACGACGACGGCAACATCACCGACCTGCGCTACGTCGACTTCAAATACAAGAAGAAGACCCCAAATCCGGCGTTCGATCCGGAACAGCCCGCCGGCCCGACCAACGAGCCGTTCACCGATGCCGAAGTCAACATCTCGGTGCCCTTCCTGACCATGCTGACGATCCCGGCGCTGCGGATCGAAACGCTGACGATCGACTTCAACGCCAAGCTGACTTCGACGGAGACCTCCAACGTCTCCAGCGAGTTCGCGGCCAGCGCCGAACTCGGCATCAACTACAAGATCGTCAACTTCAAGGCGTCCGCATCGTACAAGCGCACCGCCAGCAGCGGCACGAGCGTCGAAAAGACCTACAACCTCGGCGTGCGCGTGCATGCAGTCAACGATGAGATCCCGGCCGGCCTGGATCGCATCCTGACCATGCTGGAAGACAGCATCGTCAGCGCCTGATGGAACCCCGGGGCCGGCGCAATGCCGGCCCCACTTCACTCGAACCCAGGAAACGACCATGCCCACACTCAACGAATATCTCGGCGGCATCTTCGGCAGCATCACCGATGCGCGCGTCATGGCGGACGCGCGCACCGTGCAGGTCGCCGAGCAATACGCCAAACATGATCTGCTCAGGCATTTCGCGGTGCCGCGGATGCGCATCGGCGACATCGAGCTGACCATTCCGGTGGCGATCGAAGGCCTGAGCGAACTCAGCGGCTACCAGCTCGACCCGATCGGCAACGACGAGTTCAAGCGCGTCGCCGCGCGGGAGCTGGCGCGCAGCGTCGGCTACGTCGAATTGCCGCCGATCCCCGCCCAGCACCTGCGCACCGCGCTCGACCAGCGCACGGACACGCTCGTCGAGAACATCCGCGCCAAGAACATGGCCGAGGCGTTTTCCGGTTTCGCGAAGTCCATCGCCGCCGATCTGTTCCGCATCGGCGAAGAAGCGCGCCTGCACGACGGCAAATTCCCAGGCGATTACAAGCCGGAATACAGCGAGGAGCGCATGCTCGAACTGTGCGTGGGCCTGATCAGGGGCGTGGTCGACAAACCCAGGATCGATCAACTCGCGGTCATCGCCGAATCGCATCGCCTGCGCGAACAGCGGCCGGAAGACATCGTCCGGATCCGGATGACGGTCGGCGAGGACGGCATGGAATGGCAGACCATCGAACGCGACGACGGCACCGTCGAGCGCAAACTGCTGCCGGAGTGACCGGCCATGCTGCGATCGACACTCCATCTCGTCCGTCAACTCTCCGACCAGTTGTTGCTGCTGCCCGCCATCGTCCGTCGCTTCGAGCGCAAGTCGCCCGCGGCGATGGCCGACCTGATGCCCTGGATCGACCGCTGCGAGGACCTGCTGTCGGGCCACCGCATGGTCGAAGCGGCGCAGGTCGCCGGCTTCAAGGCGCGCATCCTCGCGCCCGCGTTCGACGACGACCGCCGCGGCACGCTGCGCCGGCGTCAGCAGGCCATCGCCATCGCCCTGGTCCACGATCTGCAGGAAGCGATCCAGCAGGGCCTGCGTCCGCATGCGGCGAAAATGCAGCAGGCCCGCGACCTCGCCCGGCAGTTGCTGCAGATCGTCGCGCAGAGCGGCGCGGTGCGCTACGACCCGGGCCACGGCATCGAACCCCTCATCGACCAGGTCTGGGCGCTCTGCATCGCCCATGAGCAGCTCAAGCCGATGGCCGCGCAGCTTCGCGCGCTGTTATCGAACGACGATATCCGCCTGCTGCTGGCCGAAGAAATCGACCCGCTCGATTTCCCGGACATCTGACCGCCCGCGCCCCGGATGCGTCCGCGCATCCGGGCGTCCGTCCTGTCCGACGCGATCCCGATTCCACGTTGATCCGATGCATCACCTGGCTCGACAAGCGGGTGGATTCGAGACACGGCCAGCTTCAAAGGCCGCGCCTACTCGAATTCCGGCTCATCATCGGCATCCATACCGGACAAGGAGGTCACCGTGCCCGACCGCGACGATATCCGCTGGTTCAAACAACAGTTCCAGGCACGCATCCTGCCCGCATTGGCAGGCACACCGCTCACCGTCGACCTCATCGTCGCCGTCGCCTGTCAGGAAACCGGCTTCATCTGGTCGAAACTCAGGCGCGACCGCTTGCCGGTCGCGCGGATCCTGGCACTGTGCGTCGGCGATGTCATCGATGCCAGAGTCGACGGCAGCGGGCGCCGTGCGTTCCCCAAAGATCGCGCGGCACTGATCGCGCGCCCGCAGGGCGCGGCCATGTTCGCGATCGCGCGCCAGGCGCTGGTGGACATGGCCGCGCATGTTCCCGGCTACAACAGCGTGGTCGCGAACCCGGACAAGTTCTGCCGCGGTTATGGCCTGTTCCAGCGCGACCTGCAGTTCTTCCGCGACGATCCGCAGTATTTCCTGGAGCGGCGCTACGTGCGCTTCGACGATACGTTGGCGATGTGCATCGCGGAGCTGAAACGCGGGCTGCGCACGCTCGGCTTCCAGCAGCGCACGCGGCTGAGCGATGAGGAACTCGCGCATATCGCCATCGCCTACAACACCGGCGGTTTCCAGCCATCGAAAGGCCTGAAGCAAGGCCACTTCAACGGCCACAGGTTCTACGGCGAGCAGGTGTTCCAGTTCATCCGCCTGTCGAAAACGGTGGCGGTCGGCGGACAGACGCCGGTGTCGCCCGAGCCGATGCCCGGCGAGGCGAGTCTGCCTGCGCCCAGTCCGATCGCCGCGACCGGGCCGTTCTTCCGCGTCGACACCCGCACCACCACCCTGCGCCTGCGCAGCGAACCGCGTATCAGCACACCGCCGACCGCGAACGTCAAAGCCGATCTGCCCGACGGGCACCCTGTCCGCGCACTGACCGGAATCGCGGTCGACGGCTTCATCGAAGTCGAAACCAGCCTCATGGGCGCGCTGCTGCGCGGTTTCGCCGCCAGCCGGTTCCTGGTGCGGGACAGCCAAATCGACAGCATTCCGGTGGTGGCGCCCTCGCCGCAGCCGCCACAGCACGGCTTCATCGCCGCCCACATAACGCCGCCGGCCGGCAGGACAGTCCTGCGTCGCGGCATCGCCGGCGCGCATTCGCTCAACGAAGCCGGTCGGCCTTCGCGCACCGGACACGATGCCGACACGCTGCGTCGCGAGCTGGCGGCGATCATCGACTGGCTGGCCTGCGACGACCCGGCCCATCTGCGCTACAAGCCGCGCGACGGACTGACGTTCTGCAACATCTACGCGCACGACTACTGTGCGCTGGCCGGCGTGTATCTGCCGCGGGTGTGGTGGTCGGAGGCCGCATTGACGCGGATCGCGCGCGGCGAAACCGTGCCGCCGCTGATCGGCAATACCGTGCGCGAGATGCGCGCCGACGATCTCTTCTTCTGGCTGCGCGACTTCGGCCCGCATTTCGGCTGGCGCCGCACCGGCACCGCAGGCAAGCTGCAGCTGGAAGCGAACCAGGGCGCGGTCGGCCTGATCGTCGCCGAGCGCAAGCAGAACGGGCGCTCCGGCCACATCGCGATGGTGGTACCGGAAACCGCGCGCCACAGCGCCAGACGCAATGCCGCGGGCGAAGTGACCGCACCGCTGCAGAGCCAGGCCGGCACGGTCAATTTCCGCTACGGCACCTCGAAGCCCGGCTGGTGGAACGACGCGAAGTTTTCGGATGCCGCGTTCTGGCTGCATGCCTGAGGCAGTCGACAGCCGCCAGGGACGGCTCGCCCCGACGCGATACCGCAGCGCTCAACTGGTGATGACCTGGCTCAGTTCGCCCCACGTCGGCGGCGCCGGCCACTGCGCGTTCTGATTCCCGGCCAGCGTGCGCCGCAGATCGTGGCGGTCGAGCTGCGGCGCCAGGGCCACCAGCAGTTCCACCGTGTAGTCGCGCAGCACGCGTTCGCGCGGCAGCACCGCCCACGCCGTGCATTCGGGAATCGCGTCCGGCGCCGGCAGCGCGACCAGATCGCCGTCCTGGATCGCGCTCACCGCCATTTCCGCCAGCAGGCCGACACCGATGCCCGCGCGGACATAGGTCTTGATCAGGTCTGCGTCGCGGGCGGTCATCGCCAGTTGCGGTTCCAGCCCGCGCGTGGCGAAGGCCCGGCGCAATGAGGAATCGGGCCGGATCGAGGATTCGTAGCTCACCAGCGGGCATGCCGCCAGATCGGCCAGGGTCGGCGGTGTCCCGAGTTGCGCCAGCGGGTGCGCGCGCGGCAGCAGCACCACGCGCCGCCAGCGGAACAGCGGGATCGCGATGCCATCGGCGGGCACGTCGCCAGCGGTGCTGATCAACGCCAGATCGGCTTCGCCGCGCGCAAGCTGGGTCAGCACATCGCCGTCCGCGCTGGGCTGCAGATGGATGCTCAGCTGCGGATAGGCCTGATGCACCTGCGAAATCACCGGCGGCAGCACGAACCGGGCCTGGGTATGGGTGGTGGCGATCAACAGCTGGCCCTGACCGTCGCGGCGCTGGTTGGCGGCGAACGCGCGGATGTTCGCCGCTTCGGACAGCAGCTTGCGCGAATGCGCCAGAACCTGGATGCCGGCGGGGGTCAGGCCTTCCAGGCTGCGACCCTTGCGCACGAACAGCAGGAAGCCGAGTTCGTCCTCCAGCTGTTTGAGTTGCTTCGACAAGCCCGGCTGGGTGGCGTGGACATGCTCGGCCGCCGACGTGATGTTGAAGCCGGCATCGGCGATCGCGACGAAATAACGCAACTGGACCAGAGTCATGACGGAATTTCCGGGCAACGGGTTAAGAAGCGGTCCGGCCAGGGGGATGCCGGGAGATGGACAGGATTTCCATCTCTCTATTCGGATCAAGCGATATAAATACCAGATAACGAATTGGAATGACTACTGCTTCAGCATTCCCAAAAAGCATATATCCAAGCGCTGCGGTCATTTCCCGCATCCGCGTCCCGGAACTAGGTTGAACCGCCCCATTTCACCAGCAGAAACCGGTCATGTCTCCAGTGCAGCACCGTACGGATCAGCCGTCCCTGGCGACATCGGCCCGGAACATGGTCGACTGCCCGGCGGATGCCGGCACGGCCCGGATCCCGACGCTCTTCCCGGCATTCCTCGATCTGCGCGGCCGGCCGGTGCTGGTGGTCGGCGGCGGCGCCGTGGCCCGGCGCAAGATCGCTGCGCTGCTCCCCACCGGGGCCGAGGTCCGGGTCGGCGCACCGGCGCTGGACCCTGAAGTCGCCGCGCTGGTCGAAGCCGGCCGCATCGTCCACCTCGATGGGCGTTTCGAGAACCACTGGCTGGACGACGTCTGGCTGGTCGTCGCCGCCACCGACGACGCCGACACCAACCGCGCCGTCGCCGAAGCCGCGCATGCGCGCCGGATCTGGGCGAACGTGGTCGACGATGCGCCGCTGTGCAGCTTCCAGGTACCGGCACGGATCGAGCGTGGGCCGTTGCAGATCGCGATCTCCAGCGGCGGCGGCGCGCCGATGCTGGCGCGTCATCTGCGCGAACGCCTGGAAACCGAACTCGACGAATCGCTGGGCGCGCTCGGCACGCTGCTGGTGCGCCACCGCCGCCGCATCCGTGCGCAGATTCCCGACACCGGCGCACGCCGACGGTTTTTCGATGCGGTACTGCGCAGCGATATCCAGACGCTGCTGCGCCGCGGCGATGTCGACGCCGCCGAACGCACGCTGCTGGCGATGCTCGGCCTGGCATCGCACAGCGCAGTCGGAACCGCGTCCGCAGGCCGGGTCGCGCTGGTCGGCGCCGGCCCCGGCGATCCCGGCCTGCTGACGCTGCGCGGCCTGCGCCTGCTCAACGAAGCCGACGTGATCCTGCACGATCGTCTGGTCAGCGCCGAAGTGCTCGACCTCGCGCGTCGAGACGCCGAACGCATCGAAGTCGGCAAGGAATCAGGCCATCACCATGTCCCGCAGGAAAGAATCCATGCGCTCATGCTCGAACACGCGCGCGCCGGCAAGCGCGTGGTGCGGCTGAAGGGCGGCGACGCCTTCGTTTTCGGCCGCGGCGGCGAGGAGCTCGAGTTCCTGCGCGCGCACGGCATCGGTTACGAAGTCGTACCCGGCATCACCGCGGCGCTCGCCTGCGCCGCGTACGCCGGCATCCCGCTGACCCATCGCGACCACGCGCAGTCGGTGCGTTTCGTCACCGCGCATGCGAAACACGAAGACGACGGCCTGGACTGGGCCGGTTTCGCCCGCGAAAAACAGACGCTCGCGTTCTACATGGGCGTGTCCGGGCTGGAGCGCGTACGCACGCGCCTGCTCGCGCACGGCCGCGCCGCGTCCACGCCCTGCGCGCTGGTCGAAAACGGCTCGCGCCCGGAACAGCGCGTGGTCGTCGGCACCCTCGACGACCTGCCCGCGCTCGCCCGTCGCCACGACGTGCGCTCGCCCGCGCTGCTGTTCGTCGGCGAGGTCGCCGCACTCGCCGCGCGGCTGCACTGGTACGGCGCCGCGCCGATCGGCGGCAGCGAGGACATCGCAACCGCCGCCACGCAGGAACCGCCCGCTCCCGCACTGGCGGAGGCGGCATGAACAAGCACAGGCCCGGCCACATTCCCGCTCGATGACCGTTGTCGTCATCGAAGCGCATCGACATCATCGACTTCGATTCCATCCAGGAATTCCAACATGGCTCTTTACGACAATATTCTCGACACCATCGGCCGTACGCCGATCGTCAAACTCCACCGCGTCGCGCCCAAGCACGTCACCCTGTACGCGAAGGTGGAATCGTTCAATCCCGGCGGTTCGGTCAAGGATCGTCTGGCGCTGGCCATTGTCCTCGATGCCGAGCGCCGCGGCACGCTGAAACCCGGGCAGACCATCGTCGAAGCGACCTCCGGCAACACCGGCGTGGCGCTGGCGATGGTCGCCGCCGCGCGCGGTTATCCGTTCGTCGCGGTGATGACGGAAACGTTCTCGATCGAACGCCGAAAATTGATGCGCGCCTACGGCGCCAGGGTCATCCTCACCCCCGCCGCCGAGCGCGGCAGCGGCATGGTCCGCAAAGCGAAAGAGCTCGCCGAGAAGCACGGCTGGTTCCTCGCCAGCCAGTTCGAGAACGAAGCCAACCCCGCGTATCACCGCAGCACCACCGGCCCGGAAATCCTGCAGGATTTCGCCGGCAAGCGCCTCGACTATTTCGTCAGCGGCTGGGGCACCGGCGGCACCATCACCGGCGCTGGCGAAGTGCTGAAACTCGCCCGTCCCGACATCAGGATCGTCAGCACCGAACCCGCCGGCGCGGCGCTGCTGTCGGGCCAGGAATGGAAGCCGCACAAGATCCAGGGCTGGACACCGGATTTCCTGCCCGGCGTGCTCAGCCGCACGATCGCCGACGAGATCATCCTCATCGACGATGTGCTCGCGCGCGACACCTCGCGCCGCCTCGCCGCCGAGGAAGGCATCTTCGTCGGCATCTCGGCAGGCGCGACCGCCGCCGCCGCGATCAAAGCCGCCGAATCCGCACCCGAAGGCTCGGTCCTGCTGACCATGCTGCCCGACACCGGCGAGCGCTACCTCTCGACGTTTCTGTTCGAAGGCGTGAGCGAGGGCTCGGACGACGAGTGGCTGGCATCGCTGGGCTGACGCCGAAGACCGCCGACATCGATGATCTACACCATCCCGCGACGCCCCCAGCACAGCGTCATCGGGTCGCGGATGGGGACCGGAGAGCGCAACACATAGGCTTCGCCGCAATCCACGCCGATCAGGCTGCCGAAATGCACGTGGCGCGAACGCCAGCGTTCGATGAAACCGGGCCGCGACAGCAGCGTTTCGACGCCGCTGTCATCGTGCGCATGCAGCTGACTGGCGTAGCAGCGCACCGCCTGCTCTTTCAGGTGCATCACCGCACCGACGTCAACCACGGCATCCGGTTCGATGGAAACCCGATCCAGGTAGTACATCACCTGCTCGGGTCGATGCGCCGCTCCGGGCGCCGGATACTTCGTCAGCCCGGAAAGGAATGCGGCCTCGCGCACTGCGCGACTGGTCGACGCGTGATCCGGATGGTGGTCGTCCCAGTGCGGCGCCAGGATCATCTGCGGGCGAAGCGCGCGAATGACGGCGACCAGCCGATCCACCGTTGCGCGATCGCACTGCAGGAAACCGTCAGGCAAACCGAGATTCTCGCGGTACGCCAGGCCCAGCAACACAGTCGCGGCCTGTGCCTCGCGCGCGCGCGTGGACGCGTCGCCACGGCTGCCCAGTTCGCCACGACTCAGATCCAATACGCCGATCTGCGCGCCGCTCGCGCGCGCCTGCAGCAGCAAGCCGGCGCAGTGCAGTTCGGCATCGTCGGGATGCGGGCAGACAGCAAGAATATCCAGAGTCATGCAATGTCCTCAGTGGGAAGCGGGCCATCGGTTCAACCAATGGCCGAGCACGACGGCGCGCGCCGCGCGTTTGAGCGTGGCGACGCCCGTTGGATCGCGGGAAGCGACTCGCCCACCATCGTCGATGACGGTCGCGACCTGCGCCAGCCAATCGTCGCGATCGAACGGTTCGGGTAACGCGCGCAGGCGCTCCAACAGGAAGCCGGTCTGCGGCGTGCCGCGGCGCAAACGTCGCAACCAGGCGAAGCCACCGGGATTGCGCGCGAATCCATCGGTAGGAAACCGGCGAAGAAAGGCTTCGCGGAACAGCCGTTTGTCGGTGCGGTGCTCGGCCGGCAACGAGGCGACAAACCGCAACAATGGCGGGTCGAGCAAGGGCGTGTGGGTTTCCATCCACGGCCTGCGCTGCGCGTGCAGATGGGCCTGCAGCGCAGGCAGGCGTTCGCGGCGATACAGCAGGTCGCGAAGGTCGTCGGGGCAATGGTTCGTGCGCGCCAATGTTTCGACATGCGCTGCATGGTGCTCACGCCACTCGGCGGGCGCACCGGCCAAGCCGCCCATCGCCGCATCCGTGCGCAGCACGCCGACTTTCGCCAGCGCTTCATCGATGGTCTTCATGGCGCCCCCATCGGGGCCGAAGGCTTCGTCGGCGCGCAGCAACGAACGCGCCCCCCGCGTGTCCGCCATGACCCGGCACGCCGCGCGCTCGTCGGTATGGGTGAATATCTGCTCGGTCATGCCGGACTGCGCCTCGAACATCGCATCGAAACGCTCGGCGATACGCGCTTCGATCGGAAAGAACGCGAATGGCGCACCCGTACGCTTCGCCTCGCGTCGCGCCCACGACAGATCGCTCTGCGGATCGCCATCGTCCTCGGCCTCGCACCACAGCCATGCCGGCAGAGCATGGTCGCGCCCGAGCCGGGCATCCAGGATATTGAGCAGATAGCGCGAATCATAGCCGCCGCTGAGCATGAGCGATGGCGCATCGGCGCGCGCAAGATGACGCAACACGGCCGCATCGCAAAGATGTTCGAGTTCGTCGAGCAGTTCGTCCCGTGGGCGCGATCGCGGTGCGATTTCATGCTCGAACCAGACGCGGCTTGACTCGCCATCGCGCATGTAGCGATGACAGACGCCGGGCCCGACCTGGCGTATTTCGCGGTACGGACTGCCGCCAGCGAAGAATCGCCCGGAGGACAGGAACTGCAGCAGATTGGCGCCGTCCAGTGTCCGCTCCGGCAGGAGTGACGCCAAGCGCGTCGCCGAAGCCGACCAGCATGCGCCGCCGTGGATCGCGGCATGGAACCAGGGACGCGAGGCGACATGATCGCTGTAGATCCATGTTTCGCCATCGCGATGCAGCGCCATGCGGAAAGAACCGATCCAGTCGCGGACGAACATCCCGCCTCTGGAACGGAAGTCCTCGATCAGCGCGCGACGCAGCGCGGGACCGCGCGCGGCGTGTCCCGTCATGTATCCCTCGAAGGCGATCGCGATGCCATCGACTTCCGACACACCGCTGTCGTTGCCGGGTGCCGCGTCGTCGCGAGCGGAAGCGAAGAAACCCGGAAGAAGGACCTCGGCGTTCGCGCCATCGCCGATCGCCGGCTGCAGCCTTCGACGCATCGCGTACGCGTCCTCGCCGATGAAGACATCGATGTCGCTCATCGCGCGTCCGCCGCACGTCCTGAAATTACCTGCCCGTAGAGTCGCGCATACGCCGTGATCTGCGACGGGCCGTCGTACTTCAACAGGACTGCAGCGATGCGTTCTGGCGATACGCTGTCGCCCTCCGCGGCACGAAGCGCGACAGCGGCCATCGCGGCGGCATCGGCGTCATCGTCGCCGCACTCGTCTACCAGCAGCGGCCAATCGTGCCCAAGCACCTCGGGCAATGCGCCGACCGCCATCGCAGCCACCGGAACGCCGTGCGCCAGGGCTTCCAGCACCACCAGTCCGAAACCTTCGAAACGACTGGTGAGCAGCAGCGTGCATGCGCGCCGGTATTCGCGCGACAGCGCCTCGGGATCGGCGACCCCGTCAATCGCGATCAGACCCTGCTTCTGCAGATCGTCGCCGACGATCCGGCGCAGACGCTCGCGGCCCATCGCAGTGGTTGCAATCACCAGCGTCGCCTCCCGGCGCACGGCACGCACGCGCCGGAACGATTCCAGCAGCAGTTCGGGGCGTTTCACCGATCGCAGCGACGACACGTGCAGGAAGCGCGCAGGCTCCGGCCGCCGCCGCGTTCGCGGCTGCCGCCAGGCCGCACGAACGAAATTGGGAATGACCGCCACGCGGCCCAGCCCCGGGATTTTTCGCTGCAGCACGTCCGCCAGATGTTGCGACACGCAAGTGACGGCAGCCGCCTGTCGAAGCAGCGCCTCGGCCACGTCGCGATTGCGGTCCATCAGCGTCTCGCTGAGTACATCGGAGCCGTGGCAGGTCACGACATAAGGCACGGAGCGCATCCATTTCAGCATCAGGGCGGGCGGCCCGAACACTTGCAGACTATGCAGATGAAACAGATCGAACGGCCAGCGTTCGTATGCCCGCAGCAGACCGGTGGCCGCATCCACTCCACCGCCGAGCGCAGGCGGCACATCCAGCAATGCGCTGGATGCATTGCCCGGCGCCGCATCGACATGGAGATCGATCCCGGGGCGCACGCCATCAGCGTCAAGATGACAGTAGCGCACGGGAAAGCCCAGCGAGGAGAGCCCGGCGCCGAGCTCCTGCGCGACGACCGACGACCCGCCGGTCCTGGCCAGCATCCCCATGCATATCCTGGCCGGCGGCTCGGCAGGCCATCCGTAGCCGGCAACGGACTGACCGTCGCTCTCGTTGAAATCTCTATCCATGACCGCAGCATACGGATTGACCGAAAAGCCGCAATGCGCGCCCCGCGAGAATGCGCCGTCCAGGCGACCGTGCGCCATCCAACCCGATCCACAGCGCGAATCTCAAAGCCCCGCGCGAGATACCTCGATCGACGGGCGAGGCATCGTCTCACCCCCGCCCGTACACATCCTCGTATCGCACGATATCGTCCTCGCCGAGATAATCCCCGGACTGCACTTCGATCAACTCCAGCATCTCGGTCCCGGGATTCTCGAGGCGATGTTTCGCGCCGATCGGAATATAGGTCGATTGATTCGCGAACAACTCGAACACATCGTTGTTGCGGGTGACGCGGGCGATGCCGCGCACGACGATCCAATGCTCGGCGCGGCGTTCGTGCGATTGCAGCGACAGCGCGGCGCCGGGTTTGACCTTGATGCGTTTGACCTGGAAGCCGTCGCCCACGTCCACCGAGTCGTAGCTGCCCCAGGGGCGGTTCACTTCGCGGTGCAGCGCGGCCTGGCTGCGCTGTTCGGCCTTCAGTCGCGAGACCACGTCCTTGACCTGCTGCACCTTGTCCTTCGCGGCGACCAGGATCGCATCGTCGGTTTCGACCACGATCAGATCGTCGACGCCGACCAGCGCGACGAGACGGCGCGCGTAGGCGTAACTGTTGCGGGTGTCGACCGCGATCACGTCGCCGTGATGGGCGTTGCCGTCGGCGTCCTGCTCGCTCACGTCCCACAGCGCCGACCACGAACCGACATCGTTCCAGCCGATGTCGACCGGCAGCACCATCGCCGCATCGGTGTTCTCCATCACCGCGTAGTCGATGGATTCGGACGGCGACGCAGCGAAGGCTTCGCGATCGAGGCGCAGGAATTCGATGTCGTGGAGTTGGCCGTCGCGATCCAGATGCGCGCAGGCGGCGCGCGCGGCGGCGAGGATATCGGGGCGATATTTGCCGAGTTCTTCCAGATAGCGCGAGGCGCGGAACAGGAACATGCCGCTGTTCCAGTAGTAACCGCCGTCGTCGAGATATCCCTGCGCGGTGGCGGCGTCGGGTTTCTCGACGAAGCGCAGCACCTTGCGCACGCCTTCGCCCATATCCGAGTGGATGTAGCCGAAGCCCGTTTCCGGCGCCTGCGGCACGATCCCGAAGGTCACCAGCGCGCCGGCGTCCGCAGCAGGCACGGCGGCGATGACCGCAGCCCGAAAGGCGGCATCGTCGCGGACCACATGGTCGGAGGGCAGCACCAGCAGCAGCGGGTCGCCGCCGTCGAGCCGGGCGATGAGCGCGGCAGCGGCGATGGCCGGGGCGGTGTTGCGGCCCACGGGCTCCAGCACGATCCGCGGCGGCGGCGCGCCGATCACCCGCAATTGTTCGGCCACGAGGAAGCGATGCTCCTCGTTCGCCACCACCAGCGGGGCGGGGCGGGACAGGGCCGCCACCCGTCGCCAGGTGGCCTGGAGCATGGTGTCGTCGCCGACCAGCGGCAGGAACTGCTTCGGGTAAGCCTCGCGCGACAGCGGCCACAGCCGGGTTCCGGAGCCGCCGGACAACAGGACCGGCAACACTTCCGACGACACTTCAATCATGGGGCCCGCTCCCGAAACGATGCCGGGCAGTTTACCCTGTCGTCTTTGCCCGCCTCCGACCCGCGCATGACCCTGCAGACCCCGGTTTCCGTTTCTTCCGACCCCAACGCCCGCGCCCCGGACCCCCGCGCCATCGCGCGCAGCGCTTGGGCGCGCGCCGCCACCGGCGACCCGGCGCTCGAACTGGAACGCGCCTCGATGGATGCGGGTTTCCGCAGCTATTGGCGCGGCCACCCCGCGGCCGGGCCGCATGCGTCGAACAGCGTGATCGTCATGGATTCGCCGCCGGACAAGGAAGCCGTGCAGCCCTGGCTAGAGGTCCGCACCCTGCTGAAGACCGGCGACGTGCGCGTGCCGGACGTGCTGGCCGAAGACGTGGAACACGGCTTCCTGCTGCTGGAAGACCTCGGCCATCACACTTATCTGCACGTGATCGATGCCGGCAACGCCGACGCGCTGTTCGACGAGGCGATCGACCAACTGCTCAAACTGCAGGCGGTGCCGGCGCCGGAAGGCTTCCCCGCCTACGACGAGGCGCTGCTGGCGCGCGAGCTGCGGCTGTTCGACGAATGGTTCCTCGGTCGCCACCTGGGTGCGACGCTGGACTGCGGCGACCTGGAACGGCTGGAACTGCTGTATCGGCGCCTGATCGATACCGCACTGGCGCAGCCGCAGGTGCTGGTGCACCGCGACTTCATGCCGCGCAACCTCATGCCGGCAAGCGGCATGCCCGCCGGCAGCGCATCCGCCATCGACGGCCCGGCGGTGCTGGATTTCCAGGACGCGGTACTCGGGCCGATCGCCTACGACCCGATCTGCCTGTTCAAGGACGCGTTCCTGAGCTGGCCGCAGGCGCGCATCGACGCCTGGCTGGACCGCTACCACGCCCGTGCGCTCGCCGCCGGACTGCCGGTGCCGGCGCTCGAACGCTTCCGTCGCGACGCCGACTGGATCGGCGTGCATCGCCATCTGAAGGTGATCGGCATCTTCGCGCGGCTGAATTACCGCGATGCGAAGCCGAAATACCTCGCCGACGCGCCGCGGTTCCTCGCCTATCTCGACGGCGTGGTGCCGAAATATCCGGAGCTGGCGCCGCTGGGCGAACTGCTGGATCGCCACGTCAGGCCCGCGTTCGCCTGACCCCTTCTTCTCGACGCGACGCACACCGCGTGCCGAACGGCACAGTCCGCCCACCGCAGTCCGTGGCACAGTGCGCGACAGGCTCCTGGGGGGATCCAGCAAGATGAAAGCGTTGATATTCGCCGCAGGTCTCGGCGAACGCATGCGGCCGCTGACCGACACCACGCCCAAACCGCTGCTCCCGGTCGGCGGTAAACCGCTGATCGTGTGGCATCTGGAAAAACTCGCCGCCATCGGCATCCGCGAGGTGGTGATCAACACCAGTTGGCTGGCGCCGCGTTTCCCGGAGGTGCTGGGCGATGGCAGCGCATTCGGCCTGCACATCGATTATTCCCACGAAGGCCCCACCCCGCTGGAAACCGGCGGCGGCATGTGGCACGCACTGCCGCTGCTCGGCAGCCAGCGGATCAGCGAAGAACCGTTCATCGCCATCAACGGCGACATCTGGACCGACTACGATTTCGCGCTGCTGCCGCAGCACCCGGCGGGCGACGCGCATCTGGTGATGGTCGACAACCCGGAGCACAACCCGCGCGGCGATTTCGTCCTGCTGCGCGACAGGCAACTGCTGAGCAGCGCCCCCGACCCGGAGGACGTGGCCGAAACCGGCGATGCGGGCACCCGGCTCACGTTCTCGGGCATCGGCGTGTATCGCCCCAGCCTGTTCGACGACTGGCGCAGGATCATCGGCGGCGCCCCCGGCGCGCGCGACACCCCGCCGCGTTTCAAGCTGGCGCCATTGCTGCGTGCGGCGATGGGCCGCGCCGGTGCGACCGGCGGGCATCACGCCGGGCGCTGGACCGATGTCGGCACGCCGGAGCGGCTGGAGGACATCGACCGGATGCTTCTGGCAAAAAGCGGCACCGGCGCCACCTGAATCGCGCGACGCTCCTGTAGGAGGGCCTTCAGGCCCGATCTTGCTTTGCCTCGGCAAAAGCTCGGGCCTGAAGGCCCTCCTACAAGACCGGCATCCTACAAGGCCGGCACGCGTCAATCGCCGCTCAACGACTGCCGCAGGAACGGCACCGTCAGCCGTCGCTGCGCCGCCAACGACTCGCGGTCGAGGCGGTCGAGCAGCGCGGTCAGGCTGCCCAGGTCGCGATCGGCGCGTTTGAGCAGCCAGTCGATGGCGGCATCGTCGAACTGCAGGCCGCGCCGCTGCGCGCGCAGGCGCAGCACGTCCGCACGGCCGGCGTCGTCCAGGGGCTCCAGCGCGATCCGTGCGCACTGTGACAGGCGCGAGCGCAGATCGGGCAGCACGAGGGCCAACGCATCGGGCGCGACCCGCGCCGCGTACAGCACGCTGCGGCCGGCATCGTGCGCGCGGTTATGGGCATCGAACAGCGCCACTTCGTCTTCGCGATCACCGGCGACCGCGTCCAGACCGTCGAGCGCGACGACATCGGCATGCTCGAACGCATCCAGCGCATCGCGCAGGCGGCCGGCGGCGGCAGACAGCGGCAGATAGGCGGTGCGCCGGCCGGCGGCCTCGGCTTCGGCACAGGCCGCCAGCAGCAGATGGGTCTTGCCGGTGGCAAGGGGCCCGGCGATGAACACGCTGCCGGCGACAGCTTCACCGTGCGCCAGCGCATGCAGTTGCGCGAGCGCCCCCTCGGGTGCGGCGACGAAGGCCTCGAAACGCTGGTCGGGCGGGAAGCGCAGCGCCAGCGGCAGTTGCGCCGCGGGCGCGGAAAACGAACGCTCGCTCACGCCGGGTCCGTCGGCTCCGCCGCATCCGGTTCGCGCACGTGGTGCGCGGTGGCGATCTCGATCTTCGACACCACCGGGTCTTCGCCGAGATAGAAACGACTCGCGGCGTACTGCCCATGCACATGGCGGATCAGCACGTTCGCGACCGCCGCCACCGGCAGCGCCAGCAGCATGCCGAGGAAACCGAACAGGGTGCCTCCGGCCATCACCGAGAACACCACGGTGACCGGGCTCAGGCCGACGCGGTCGCCCACCAGTTTCGGGGTCAGGACATAGCTTTCGAGCAGCTGACCCACGCCCCAGACCGCGATCACGCCGACTAGATGCTGCCAGTCGCCGAACTGCATCAACGCGGCGGCGCTGCCGCCGAGCAGCACGGTGGTGGGGCCGATGTACGGAATGAATGTGAGGATGCCGCCAAGCACGCCGATCAGGACGCCCACTTCCAGGCCGACGCCCCACAGGCCGATCGCGTAGAAAATGCCCATCGCCAGCATCACCAGGAACTGGCCGCGCAGGAAGCTGCCCAGCACCGCGTCGGATTCCTTCGCCAGATGCGCCACGGTCGGGTAGCGGTCGCGCGGGACCAGGCCGCCGACCCGCTGCACCAGCTTTTCCCAGTCGCGCAGGAAGAAGAAGGTGATGAATGGGATCAGCACCAGATTCGCGAACCAGCCCAGCACGGTGAAACCCGACTGGGTGACATAGCCCAGCACCTGGGTGGCGACGCCGCTGGCGCCCTTCCAGTTGCGCTGCAGCATGTCCAGCAGATAATCGGGATCGAGCCAGGTGGTGACTTCCAGCCCGGTCCGCGTTTCGACCCACGGCAGCCCGGTACGCACCACCCATTCCATGTAGACCGGCGCGGATTTGGCCAGCACCATGATCTGGTTCTGGATGACCGGGATCAGGATCAGCACCAGCGCCACCACGGCCAGCACCATCAGCGTGAACACCAGCACCACCGCGCTGTTGCGCGACAGGCCGCGTTTCTGCAGACGGCCGACCACCGGATTGCCGAGCCAGGCCAACAGCGCCGCCGCCGCGAACGGGGTCAGCACGGGGGTCAACACCCAGATCAGGGCGCCCACACCGATGAACAGCAGCGCCCACTGCAGGCGCCGGAAGAATCCGGCGATGTCGTCGACCGACTCGGGCTTCATGCCGCCCGGATGGCTGGAGCCTACTGGATCAGAACCGGAATTCATCGGTCGCCTCAGCGAAGATCGAACGTGGGAAGCGCGCTTTCGTCGGGCTCGGCATCGGTCGCGCTTTCGCTGCCGACCAGCATGCCGCGACTGGCGATCATCTTGCGGAAGCCGGGCAGACCGCTGATCAGGTCGAGCTCCAGCACCAGGCCATCGGCGCCGGCCGTGATCGGACGCACTTTGCGCACGACCGAAATGTCCTGCAGGTGCCCCATCAGGCGGATGTAATCGTCGGCGCTGTCGATGCCGGTGAAGCGCACCCGGTAAGCGCCGGCCGGGCCGGACGCGCCGCTGCTGCGCGCGTAACGGCGGATCAGCGCGTCGGCGGTGCCGTCCGCGCCGCCGGCCATCGCTGCGCGCGCATCGGCGTTTTCGGTGGACCATTTCGACAGCTCACGGCCGTTGTCGACGAAAATCCAGTCCGCCTTCCAGCCGTTGCCTTTGCGGTAGAGCTTGCCGATCAGTTGCATCGGCGGGCTGTAGCGCGCCGACACCCGGGCGATGGAACCGGTATCGCCGCGCCAGATCGCGCCGACCGCAGCCTGCTCGGCGGCATTGCCCGAAGGCAGGCCGAGGCGGTAACCGCGCTCGATCGCGCGGTCGAGAACCGAGCGGGCGGCGTTGCCCTGGCTCAAACCGACCAGTCGCGGTCCCTTGCCGTCGTCGATCGCCAGCCAGAGCACCGGCTTGGGGCGCGGCTGCGGCCAGATCGGCAGACCCAGCGCACCGATGACGCCGTCGACCTTCGCCTGATCGAAACGCACCACCAGCGTGGTCCTGAAGGTCGGCGCACCGGTCGAAGACACGCCCTGGTCCTGGCGGTAGTCGTAACCGGCGACGTAGTCCTTGGCGCGGCGCAGTTCCTGGCCGACGCCGGGGCGGCCGGTCGCGCTGCGATCGCCGCTGATCTTGGCCAGCACCTGCGCCAGGGCGCGGGCGAAGCCATTGTTGCGCTCGGCATCGGTCTGACTGTTGACCGGGACCTCGGCCTCATAGATGCCGCTGGCCACGGCGCGGTCGCCCTCGACCCGCTGCGCCTGGGCGACAGGGGCCATCAGGGTCAGGACCAGAGCCAAGGCCAGACACAGCCCCGCCAGCCAGCCGGTCCCGACCGACCACCGCACCGCACATCCACTCGACTGCCGCATTTTCACGTCCCGACCATTGTTCCCGACGGAAATGGTGCCACAAGTAGGGCGGGTCCTGACCCGCCGTCCCGACTTTTCCGATCGGTTCGGACATCGGAAGCGCAGATATCGGGATCATTTTCGAAGCGCCATCGAAACGGTCGCAATGGCGGGCTTGTGCCCGGCCCACTACAATTTCGCCTTTCCAGCGTACTGCGAGCCGCCGTGACCCAGACCCCGCCCGCCGCCAACGGCCCCGCTCCCAACGGGATGACCTACCGCGATGCCGGCGTCGACATCGACGCGGGCAACGCGCTCGTCGAACGCATCAAACCGCTGGTCAAGCGCAGCTTCCGCCCGGAAGTGATGGGCGGTCTGGGCGGTTTCGGCGCGCTGTTCGACCTGTCCGGCAAATACAAGGAGCCGGTGCTGGTGTCCGGCACCGACGGCGTGGGCACCAAGCTGAAACTGGCGCAGCAACTCGACCGCCACGACACCATCGGCATCGATCTGGTCGCGATGTGCGTCAACGATGTGCTTGTGCAGGGGGCGGAACCGCTGTTCTTCCTCGATTACTTCGCGACCGGCAAACTCGATGTCGACACCGCGGTCGCGGTCGTCGGCGGCATCGCCAAGGGCTGCGAGCTCTCGGGCTGCGCGCTGATCGGCGGCGAAACCGCGGAAATGCCCGACATGTACCCGCCGGGCGAGTACGACCTCGCCGGCTTCTGCGTGGCCGGCGTCGAGAAATCGAAGATCCTCGACGGCGGCCGGGTCCGACAGGGCGACGTGCTGATCGGCATCGCCTCCAGCGGCCCGCATTCCAACGGCTATTCGCTGATCCGCAGGATCTACGACCGCGCCGGCCGCCCGGCGGACCTGGATCTCGGCGGCACGACGCTGGTGGACGCGCTGATGGCGCCGACCCGGCTGTACGTCAAACCGATCCTCGAACTGCTCGGCAGCGCGCAAGGGAACGACATCCATGCGATGGCGCACATCACCGGCGGCGGCCTGACCGAAAACATCATCCGCGTGGTGCCCGACGGCCTCGGTCTGGACATCGACGCTTCGCGTTGGCCGCAGCCGGCGGTGTTCGCGTGGCTGCAGCGCGAAGGCGGGGTGTCGAACGAAGAAATGTGGCGCACGTTCAACTGCGGCATCGGCTTCGTGCTGATCGTGCCGCCGGCCGCGACGGATGCCATCGGCGCCGAACTGGAACGTCTCGCCCTGCCGCACTGGCGCATCGGCGAAGTCGTCGCCGCCGGCGACGGCGAGCGGGTGCGGATTGGCTGAACAGGCACGCAAGAGCAGCGGATTGAGCTTCCAGAAACGCGCAGCGTTCGGCTTCACCCTCGCGATCTTCGCGATCACCTGGGTCGCGCCGATCTGGCCGCTCGAACAGGCGCTGCACAGTTCGCTGACGGTGGTCGGCCTGATCTGGCTGATGCTGCACGATCGCCGCTGGCCGATGCGCAACGGCGATTTCATCGCGATCTGCGCTTTCGTCGCCGTGCACTGCATCGCCGCGCGCTGGCTGTATTCGAACGTGCCCTACGATGCGTGGCTGCGTGCCGCGACCGGCTGGTCGCCGCAGGCCGCATTCGGATGGGAGCGCAATCATTTCGACCGACTGATCCATCTGCTGTTCGGGCTGTGTTTCGCGCCGATGCTCGCCGCGCACGCGCGCCAGCGCTGGGCGGTGAGCGTCGCGCAGGGATTCGCGCTGGCGGTCCTCGCGATCATGGCGGTCAGCCTGATCTACGAATGGCTGGAATGGGCCATCGCGCTGTTGCTCTCGCCCGACCAGGCCGAAGCCTACAACGGCCAACAGGGCGACGTCTGGGATGCGCACATGGATATGCTGCTGGCGACGCTGGGCGCACTGGCCAGTTGGCCGTGGATCGATCGCAAGCCGCAACACGCCATGAAGACGACATCCGATGCCTGACGTCCATCGCCTCGCCGTGCTCGCCTCGGGCGCGGGCACCAATCTGCAGGCGCTGATCGATGCGATCGCGTCGGGCGAACTCGCAGCCGGGATCGTCGGCGTGTTCTCCGACAAGCCGACATCGCCGGCACTGCGGCGCGCGCACGATGCCGGCCTTCCGGCAAAGGCGCTGTCGCCGAAGGCCTACGACTCACGGGCGGCGTTCGATGCCGCGTTCTTCGCGGCCGTGGACCAGGCGCGGCCCGATCTGATCGTCTGCGCCGGCTACATGCGACTGATCTCGGCCGCGGAAGTCGAGGCACGGCCGGACCGCATGATCAATCTGCACCCGTCGCTGCTGCCTGCGTTCAAGGGCCTGCATACCCACCGGCAGGCACTGGACGCCGGCGTCGCCGAACACGGCGCCAGCATGCACGTGGTCACCGCCGATCTCGACGGCGGCCCGGTCATCGCCCAGGCGCGGGTGCCGGTGCTGCCGGGCGACGACGCCGACACCCTGGGCGCGCGGGTGCGCGGCGTCGAGCATCCGCTGCTGGTCGACGTGGTGCGGCTGCTCGGCGAGGGCCGACTGTCGCTGCGCGGCGGGCGCATCCACCTGAACGGCAGGACCCTGGGCGCCCCGCTTCAGCTCGGAGCCAACCGGCGGCTTGCATGATGCCGGCCGTCATGCGCCCTTTCGCCGCCCTCGTTGTCTTCCTGCTCTGCGCCCTGCCCCCGGCCGGCGCGCAGAGACCGCCCGTTTCGGCCGGGGAAGCATCCGCGGGAGAAGAATCCGCGTCTCAGGACACCGTGGCGGCGCTGGAACCCTTCGTGGCCCGCTATGAAGCCCGCTACCACGGCAACCCGGCCGGCGACGCGACCTTGCAGGTGGTCCGCCTGTCGCCGCCGCAGTGGCGCGTGGATCTGGGCATCGAAGGCCGCCGCGGCATGGCCGGCGTGCTCGGCCTGAACGTGCAGCAGAGCACCGTGTTCGATGTCATCGACAATGCCTATCGCCCGCTCAGCCAGAGCACTGTCCGCAAAGGCCTGTTCCTCGGCCGCAAAACCGTGGGCACCTACGACTGGAGCAAGGCCAGCGCACACTGGCAGGGCGACCTGAAAAAGCGCCACCGGCAGCCCGTCGCCCTGTTGCCGGGCGACATGAGCGGCCTGTTGATCAATCTTGCGATCATCCGCGACGCGCGCCCCGGCGCCGTCCTGCGCTATCGTTTCGTCGAGGGTGGCCGCGTCCGCGACCACAGTTACCAGGTCGCCGCGGAGCCGGAAACGGCCCAGGTCGGCGAGTTGAGTTACTCGACCCTCCGCGTGGCCCGCACCAACGGCGGCAACGACGACACCGTCGTCTGGGTCGCACAAGGCGTACCGACCCCGGTACGCATCCTGCAGCGCGAGAACGGCGAGGATGCCGTCGACCTGCGCCTGATCGAATACCAAGGAACGCCATGACCGTCGCCAACCACGCCCCCAGCCTCCGCGGCCTGCTGCTCTCCGCTGCGTTCGCCGCATCGTCCATGTGGATCGCGCCTGCGCAGGCACTGGAGCCCTTTACCGCCGACTACGAAGCCCAGTACATGGGATTGTCGGCCACCGGCCGCATGACCGTGGAACCGCAGGGCGGCAATCAGTGGAAATACACGCTGAAGATCAGCAACCAGATGGCGCAGCTGACCCAGACCACATTGTTCGAAGACAACGACGGCCAGTGGCGCCCGCTTTCGGGCACCGACGCCTCGCTGCTGCTGATCAAGAAGATCCGCCGCAATGCGGTATACGACTGGGCCAAGGGCGAAGCGCGCTGGAGCGGCGACGTGAAAGCGGAGCGCGCCGGCCCCATCGCGCTGCAGGCCGGCGATGTCGACGGCCTGCTGTTGAACCTCGCCATCGCTCGCGATGCGCTGGCCGGCAAACCGCTGCAATACCGCATGGTCGACGAGGGCCGCGCAAAATCGATGCTCTTCACCGTCGCCGGCAAGGAAAGCATCAGTATCGGCGGCAAACCGCGTCAGGCCACCAAGCTGGTCAGCACCAGCGGCAACAAGCAGATGCTGATCTGGGTGGTCGACGGGCTGGCCCTGCCGGCGCGCATCCTGCAGCGCAAGGACGGCAAGGACGATATCGATCTGAAGATCACGTCGGTGCGTTGACTGCGTTCGACGGCGCGGACCGGCAATCGCGATCACGACTGTAGAGCGGACGTCAGTCCGCTGCTTTTTTACGTATGGGCAACAGCGGACTGACGCCCGCTCTACGAGATCAGGATTACCGGATCGGCATCAATCGATGCGCTTGATCTTCGCGCCCAGCGCCGACAGCTTCGCTTCGATGCGTTCGTAACCGCGGTCGAGATGGTAGATACGGTCGATGACCGTGTCGCCCTCGGCCACCAGGCCGGCCAGGATCAACGACGCCGACGCCCGCAGGTCGGTCGCCATCACCGGCGCGCCGCTGAGCTTTTCCAGACCGCGCACGATCGCGGTATGGCCTTCGATGCGGATGTCCGCACCCAGGCGCTGCAGTTCCTGCACGTGCATGAAGCGGTTCTCGAAGATCGTTTCGCTGATGATGCTCACGCCGTCGGCCACACAGTTCAGGGCCATGAACTGCGCCTGCATGTCGGTGGGAAAGCCCGGGTGCGGCGCGGTACTGATATTCACCGCTTTCGGCCGCTTGCCGTGCATGTCGAGGGTGATGCTGTCGGCATCGACGGCGACTTCCGCGCCGGCTTCGATGAGTTTGTCGATCACCGCGTCCAGGGTCTCCGGACGCGCGGCGCGGGCGACGATGCGGCCGCCGGTCATCGCCGCGGCGACCAGGAACGTGCCGGTCTCGATGCGATCGGCGACCACGTCGTGACGGCCGCCGCTGAGGCGCTCGACGCCGTGCACGGTGATGCGATTGCTGCCCGCGCCTTCGATCTTCGCGCCCATCGCGATCAGGCAGTCGGCCAGATCGACGATTTCCGGCTCCATCGCCGCGTTTTCGAGCACGCTCACGCCATCGGCCAGCGCAGCGGCCATCAGCACGTTCTCGGTCGCGCCCACGCTGACCATGTCGAACACCACACGGCCGCCGCGCAGACGTTCGGCTTTCGCCTTGATGAAGCCGTGATCGACCGACACTTCGGCGCCCAGCGCCTGCATGCCCTTGATGTGCTGGTCGACCGGACGCGAGCCGATCGCGCAGCCGCCGGGCAGCGACACTTCGGCGGCGCCGTAGCGCGCCAGCAGCGGCCCCAGCACCAGCACCGAGGCACGCATGGTCTTCACCAGTTCGTACGGTGCGACATGGCTGTTGACGCTGCGCGCATCGACGCGGACATGGCCGGCGTCGATGTCGTGCTCGACCACGGCGCCGAGTTCGCGCAGCAGCTTGATCGTGGTCACCACGTCGTGGAGATGCGGCACATTGCCGATGTCCACCGGCCCATCGGCGAGCAGGGTCGCGCACAGGATCGGCAACACCGCGTTCTTCGCGCCGGAAATGCGGACTTCGCCCTGGAGCGGCACGCCGCCGGTGACTACGATTTTCTGCATGGTCTTCTTTGTTGTAGGAGCGGCTGTAGGAGCGGCTTCAGCCGCGATTTTTGCAGGAACGGCTTCAGCCGCGACTGTCGGGGCGGTGAGGATCGCGGCTGGCTTTCAACAGCCGCATGGCTGGTCAGCCGCTCCTGCAAACGCGATCAGCCGGCTTCTTCCGGGGTCAGCGTCTTCAGCGCCAGCGCATGGATCGCGCCGCCCATCAGCTCGCCGAGCGTCGCATAGACCATGCGGTGACGGGCCAGCGGGAGTTTGCCGCGGAATGCTTCGGCCACGACCAGCGCTTCGAAATGCACGCCGTCGTCGCCCTCCACGTGGACTCGGGCGCCGGGCAGGCCCTGTTCGATCAACTGGCGGATGGTGTCGGGGGTCATCGGAGGGTCGGAATCCTGCACAGCGCGACGCTGCGTTCATGGGAGGTGCGGGCAATCCCGGGGTCGGGTGCGTAGAATTGCCCGCTTAGCGTAACGGAAAGCCGTCTGCTCCCCAATGGCGAATGCCTCATTGCCCCAGCCCATCCCGACCCGGGGGGCGCCCTCGGATACCGCGCTGGCCGACAGCGGCCGCCGGGTGTTCGAGATCGAACGCGACGGTCTGGCGGCGGTCGCAGCGCGGCTCGATGGTCAGTTCAGCGCCGCCTGCCGCATTCTGCTGGCCTGCGACGGACGCGTGGTCTGCATCGGCATGGGCAAATCCGGCCATGTCGCCCGCAAGATCGCCGCGACCTTCGCCTCCACCGGCACCCCGGCGTTCTACGTGCACCCTGGCGAAGCCGGCCACGGCGACCTGGGCATGATTACCGACCGCGACGTCGTCCTGGCCCTGTCGTATTCCGGCGAATCCGATGAAATCCTGACGCTGCTGCCGGTGCTCAAGCGCCAGGGCAACCTGATGATCGCGGTGACCGGTCGCGCGCAGTCGACGATGGCGCGCGAAGCCGACATCCATCTGGATGTCAGCGTGCCGGCGGAAGCCTGTCCCCTGGCGCTGGCGCCGACCGCCAGCACCACCGCTTCGCTTGCGATGGGCGACGCCCTCGCCGTCGCGCTGCTGGAAGCGCGCGGCTTCACCTCCGAGGATTTCGCGCGCTCGCATCCCGCCGGCGCGCTCGGCCGGCGGTTGCTGCTGCACATCGCGGATGTGATGCACGCCGGCGACGAGATTCCGCGC
>JAIMKJ010000013.1:28041-36545 GCA_020692565.1 Thermomonas sp. | reverse complement strand
TGCCAGCCTGAGCGATGCGCTGCTGGAAATGAGCCGCAAACGCCTGGGCATGACCGCGGTGGTCGACGCCGACGGTCGCCTGCTCGGGCTCTACACCGACGGCGACCTTCGCCGCTCGCTGGCGGATCCGTCCACCGACGTGCGCGAAACCCGTATCGAGAAACTCATGACCCGCAGCCCGATCACCATCGACGCAGACGCGCTCGCGGTCGAAGCTGCGCAACTGATGGAAGCGCACAAGATAAACGCGCTGCTGGTGATCGACGGCGAGCGTCGCGTGGTCGGCGCGCTGAACATCCACGATCTGCTGCGCGCGCGGGTCGTGTGAGCATGACCTCATCTTCCGACGCGGCCTCGCCCATCGAACACCTCCCACTCGACCAGCGTGCGGCCGTCGACAGCCTGTTGATGGCGAAGGCGGCGAACATCCGCCTCGCCTGCTTCGACGTCGACGGCACGCTCACCGACGGTCGCCTGTTCCTCGACAGCGAAGGCCGCGAAATGAAGGCGTTCCACGTCCACGACGGCCAGGGTCTGGTGCTGCTGCGCCAGGCCGGCATCGAAGTGGCGCTGATCACCGCGCGCCAAAGCCCGGTCGCGGTGCATCGTGCGAACGAACTGAAAGTCCGCGTGCATATCGGCGTGAAAGACAAACTCGCCTGCGTGCGCGCACTCTGCACGGAACTCGGCATCGGCCTGGATGCGGTCAGCTTCATGGGCGACGACCTGCCCGATCTCGCGGCGATGCGCGCGGTGGGGCTGTCGATCGCGCCCGCTGATGCGCACGCGTTCACCGGCACTCGGGCACAGTTGCGTACGCAGGCGAAGGCCGGCGATGGTGCCGCGCGCGAACTGTGCGATCTGCTGCTCGCCGCGCAGGGCGGCTTCGACGAACCCATCGCGATGCCGCCCACCGGGGAACTGTCGTGAGCTGGCGCGGCCCGATCATCCTGTTGCTGCTGGTGGGCGCGCTGGTCAGCGGCTGGGCGGTGTGGAAGCATCGGCGGCCGCCGCCGGTGGTCGCGACCGCCAGCGACCGCCCCGATTATGTGCTGCACGATTTCGAACTGATCTCGCTCGACAGCGAGGGCAAGGAGTCCTTCACCCTGCGCGCGCCGCGCCTGGAGCGCCGCCCGGACGATTCCACCATGTCGCTGGCGACGCCGGTGTTCAACGTCCCCGATGGCAGCGGCAAATACTGGGACATCCGCTCGAAGCAGGGCTGGGTCAGCGCCGATCAGAAGGAAATCCGCCTGGTCGGCGAGGTCAAGGCCAACAGTCCGGCCGACGATCTGCGCCCGATCACCATGAATACCGAACGCTTGAACGTGTTCCCGCGCGAGAACCGCGCCGCCACCGACGACGTGGTGACCATCGTTCAGCCCGGCTCTATACTCCGCGGACGCGGTTTTGCGGTGTCCACGGCCACGAAACGCTACGTGTTCCGCTCCGAGGTCCAATCCCGCTATGTCACTGTACGCCGCTGAATCCAAGCCCCTCCGTCGCCCGCGCGCCTCCCTGCGGGCGCTGCTTGCGGCCACGGCGGTCGCCACCGCCCTGTTCGCCTGCGTTGCCTCCGCACGCGACTCGGATCGCAACCAGCCGATGGACATCGAGGCCAGCCGTCAGGAAGGCACGCTCGACGGCAACAGCGTCAACACCCTGTCGGGCAATGTCGTGATCAAGCAGGGCACGCTGGATATCCGCGCCGCCAAGGCCGATATCCACCAGCGGGGCGGCGAAGTCGTCCGCGCGGTGCTGACCGGCAGCCAGGCGACGCTCAAGCAACAGATGGAAGACGGTTCGCCGATGACCGCCAAGGCCGACCGCATCGATTACGACATGAACACCGACGTGATCGTGCTCACCGGCAACTACAGCGTCACCACCCCGCGCGGCACGACCAGCGGCCAGCGCCTGACCTACGATCTCAAGAGCGGCCGGGTCGAGAGCGGCGGCGACAGCGGCCGGATCAAGATGACCATCCAGCCGACCGCGCGCAAGCCGGCCCCTGCCCCGGCGCCGGACAAGCCCTGATGCTGGTCGCGGAAGGGCTGCGCAAACGCTACAAATCGCGCGAGGTCGTCCGCGACTTCGGCCTGACCCTGGACGCCGGCGAAGTGGTCGGCCTGCTCGGCCCCAACGGCGCCGGCAAGACCACCTGTTTCTATATGATCGTCGGCCTGGTACCGGCCGATGCCGGCCGCATCGTGCTGGACGGCCACGACATCACCGGCGAGCCGATGTACGCCCGCGCCAAGCGCGGCGTCGGCTACCTGCCGCAGGAACCCTCGGTCTTCCGCAAACTCAGCGTCGCCGACAACCTGCGGCTGGTGCTGGAGCTGCGCTCGGACCTGGACCGCGCCGGCCGCGAGCGCGAGCTCGCCTCGCTGCTCGAAGAACTGCAGGTGGCGCACGTCGCCGAGCAGAGCGGCGCCAGCCTCTCCGGCGGCGAACGCCGCCGGGTCGAAATCGCCCGGGCGCTGGCCGCGAAGCCGCGGCTGATCCTGCTGGACGAACCGTTCGCCGGCGTCGACCCGATCTCGGTCGGCGAAATCCAGCGCATCGTCCGTCATCTGAAGAACCGCGGGATCGGCGTGCTGATCACCGATCACCAGGTCCGCGAGACTCTGGGGATCTGCGATCGCGCCTACATCATGAGCGAAGGCGCGGTGCTGGCGCAGGGCGCGCCGGATGCGCTGCTGGCGAACCCGGACGTGCGCCGCGTGTATCTGGGCGAGTCTTTCCGGCTGTAGCCGTCACTGCCGGCCGCCACCCCCCGATTCGACGGCCACAGCGGTCATTCCGGAAGCCGGGTGTGTCGGCCGTCCCGGAATACCGCCGAATATCTACGCAAGGATCGCGCCAAGGGCAGCCAACTGCCCGCGACAAGCCCTAACATATGGACATGAAGCCACGCCTGCAGACATCGCTGGGTCAACAGCTGATCCTGACGCCGCAATTGCGTCAGGCGCTGCACCTGCTGCAGTTGTCCTCGCTGGAGCTCGAGAACGAAATCACGCTCGCGGTCGAGAGCAACCCGCTGCTCGACTGGGACGAAACCGACACCGACGCACCTGGCAGTGATGGCGCCCCGGACGGCATGCCCGAAACGCCGGCCGCACAGGAAACCGTGAGCGCCGATGAAGCCGCGGAACACGACCGCGGCGGCGAGGACGACAGCTGGGAGCCCCCGGACAGCTGGAACACCACCAGCGGCGGCAGCCACAGCGGCAGCGACGAGGACGGCATGGACCCGATGGACCGTCTGGTCCGCACCGAATCCCTGCACGACCACCTGTCCTGGCAACTGCACCTCACCCGCCTGTCGCCGCAGGACCAGCAGATCGGCGCGGCCTTGATCGACGCCATCGACGACGACGGCTATCTGCGCGAATCGCTCGACGACATCGTCGCCATGCTGCGTCCGGAACTGAACGTCAGCGTGGCCGAAGTCGGCGCGGTGCTCCACCAGATCCAGCGCTTCGACCCGCTGGGCATCGGCGCCCGCGACCTGCGCGAGTGCCTCACCCTGCAACTCGACCCCCTGCCGGACGAGACCCCGGGCAAGGTCATGGCGCTGCAGATCGTGGCCGGGCCGCTGGAACGGCTGCCGAAGATCGGCGCGGATGGTCTGGCCGCCGAACTGGGCGCACCCGCGGACGAGGTCGCGACCGGCCTGCATCTGGTCCGCTCGCTCGATCCGCATCCCGGCGCGCAATACGGTGGCATGAGCGCGGACACCTACATCACTCCCGATTGCGTGATCTGGCGACATCAGGGCTTATGGCGGGCGGCCCTGGCCGGCAGCCATACCCGGCTGACCATCCATCGCGGTTACGAAGGCATGATCCAGCACGCCAGCAGCAGCGACGCCAGTTACCTGCGCGGCCGCCTTCAGGAAGCGCGCTGGCTGTTGAAACATCTGGAAGCGCGCGGCGACACGCTTCTGAAAGTCGTGCGCTGCCTGATCCGCCAGCAGTCGGGCTTCCTCGAATTCGGCGAACAGGCGCTGCGCCCGCTGACGCTGCGCGAAGTGGCGGCCGAAGTCGGCCTGCACGAATCCACGGTCTCGCGCGCGATCTCGCGCAAATACGCGGTCACGCCGCGCGGCACCCTGCCGTTGCGCAGCTTTTTCGCTTCCGGCATCGGCACCGAAGGCGGCGGCGAAGCCTCCAGCACCGCGATCCAATCGATGATCAAACGACTGATCGAAGCCGAGAATCCGCGCAAGCCGCTGTCCGATGCGAAACTGGCCGACACCCTGAAAGCCACCGGCGTGCCGGTCGCGCGCCGCACCGTGGCGAAATATCGCGAAGCGATGAATATCCCGGCCTCGCACGAACGCGTGCGCATGGCCTGAACCGCGGATGTCCTGAGCCGCCGATTCGAAAAACGATCCTGCCAAACCGACGATTCGCGCACTTGCGCCCCCGCTCCGCTGGGGTAACCTGTCGACAGAGCGAAGATCAGGACGACCTGCCCTTGCACTCGGCGCAATCGACCCGATCTTCATCGATACGGAACCTCCGGAAACGATGGAGGAACCGGCATCGCGGTATCGGCGGGCTGGGCCCGGTGCCGCGCTGCGCGACCACTGCCCGGCAAACAGAGGACACCGTCGATGCGTATCGAAACCCACGGTCACCAGATCGAAGTCACCCCCGCCCTGCGCGATTACGTCGAAACCAAACTCTCGCGCCTGGGTCGACATTTCGAACATCCGATGGACGTCGTCCGCACTCAACTCAGTATCAGCAAACCCGATCACTGCGCCGAAGCCACGCTCCACGTTTCGGGCCGCACCCTGCACGCCGACGCCGCCGGCCATGACATGTACGCCGCCATCGACCTGCTGGCCGACAAACTCGACCGCCTGCTGCTGAAGCACAAGGAAAAGATGGTCGATCATCACCGCGGCGAAGGCCTCGCCCTGAATGGAGAGCTCGGCTGATCCGCTGACGCGCCAGAACCACTGGAATCCACACCACTGAAATCACGCCCGACACGACCGCGGCTGGACGATGCGGCTTGGCCCGCATGTCCCCGCGGTCGTTTTTTTGACGACCGCCCGTCCCTCCTCCTTGCAGCGAACGCTCCGCCCACATGAACGCCAGCATCAGCGCCCGCGATCTCTACGACCAGCAACAGGAACGTCTCGGCCTGCGCTGGATCGCCGGGCAGCGCGGCGAGGACAGAGTGCTCGAAGCCGTGGAAACGGTGGCCCGACGTCCATCGCTCGCCGGTTACCTCAACATCATCTATCCGAACAAGGTGCAGATCCTCGGCACCGAGGAACTGGCCTGGCTGGACGCGCTCGATGCCCGCCAGCGCTGGGAAACCATCGAGAAGATGATGCAGTTCCGGCCGCTGGCGATGGTGATCAGCAAAGGCCAGTCATGTCCAGAAGACCTGCGCGCCGCGGCCGAGGAGTCCGACACCCCGCTGTGGGCGTCGCCGCGACGCGGGCACGAACTGTTCAACCATCTGCAATACCACCTCGCGCGCAAACTGGCGCCGCGTCTGACCGTGCACGGCGTGTTCATGGAAATCTATTCCATCGGCGTACTCATCACCGGCGACTCCGGCGCGGGCAAGAGCGAGTTGGCCCTGGAACTGGTGACGCGCGGGCACCGCCTGGTCGCCGACGACGCCCCCGAGTTCACCCAGATCGCGCCCGACGTGCTCGACGGCGCCTGCCCGGACTTGCTGCAGGATCTACTGGAACTCCGCGGCCTCGGCATCCTCAACGTACGCCAGATGTTCGGCGACACCGCCGTGAAGCGGAACAAATATCTGCGCCTGATCGTCCATCTCACCCGCCCGCATCTGGAACCGCAGGCGACCGGCGGCATGGGCATGGAGCGCCTGGTCGGCGATCTCGGCTCGCGCCGGCTGCTTGATCTCGACGTGCCGATGATCACCCTGCCGGTGATGCCCGGCCGCAACCTTGCGGTCCTCGCCGAAGCCGCCGCGCGCGCGCACATCCTGCGCATCAAGGGCGTCGATCCCGCGGCGGCATTCATGGCCCGCCATTCGCATTTCCTGGAGCGCTCCCAGACATGAGCACCTCCATGAGCACGCCCGCCGTGCCCGCCGCTTCCCGGGAATCCAGCCTGATCGTCATCAGCGGCATGTCCGGCAGCGGAAAGTCCATCGCCCTGCACACCTTCGAGGATCTCGACTACTACTGCGTCGACAATCTTCCGGCCGAACTGCTCGCCGAATTCGTGCGCGGCGCGACCGGCAAGAACGATCTGCCGCCGAAACTCGCGGTCGGCATCGACGTGCGCAACCGCAACACCGACCTGTCGAAGCTGCCGTCGTGGCTGTCGCAGGCCGGCGCGCTCGGGCTCGATCCCAAGCTGGTGTTCTTCGACGCCAACGACGACATCCTGCTGAAGCGATACGCCGAAACCCGTCGCCGTCACCCGCTGAGCCATCTCGGCCTCGCGCTCGCCGACGCGATCGCGCAGGAGCGGCGCATCCTCAAGCCTCTGCGCGCGCTGGCCGATGTGATCATCGACACCAGCGAACTCAACGTGCATCAGATGCGGCGCCGGGTGATCACCGAACTCGGACTCACCGCGGACCGCACCGTCTCGCTGCTGTTCGAATCCTTCGCCTACCGGCGCGGCGTGCCCGCCGACGCGGATTTCGTGTTCGACGCCCGCGGCCTGCCGAATCCGCACTGGGACGCGCGCCTGCGCCCGCTCTCGGGGCGCGACCGCGAAGTGCGCGAATACCTCGACACCCAGGCCGACGTGAACGAATACAAGTCCCAGGTCGCCGCGTTCCTCGACAACTGGCTACCGCGCATCCAGGCAGACACCCGCAGCTACGTCACCGTCGCTTTCGGTTGCACCGGCGGCCGGCACCGCTCGGTCTATCTCGCCGAAACCCTCGCCGCGCACGCCCGCGAACACGGCTGGCGCGACGTGGCCACCTATCACCGCGAGTTGGAGTGACCGTCGCGCCTGCGGGCGCGGAAGATCGCGGGATTCAACCGTTCCACGAGCGCAGCGACCAGAACGGAATATTCCGGCGCAGCCGATAGCCCATGCGCTCGTACATGTTCTTTGCGCGCGGATTGTCGTGACTGACGTGCAGATACGGGGTGCGGCCCTGTTCGAGGATGTCGTTGGTCAGCATCGCGGTGATCCGGCGCGCATAGCCGCGTCCATTGAAATCCGGATGGGTGCAGATCGCGCTGACTTCCTGGAAGGCATCCGTGCCCAGACGCTCCCCCGCCATCGCCGCCAGCCGGCCGTCGACGTAGATCCCGAAATACCGCCCCATCTCCATGGTGCGCGCGCGGAAATAGTGCGGATAGACAAGCGAGGTCAGAGCGAGCACATCCGCGCGATGCTCCCGCGTCGACAGCGGCACGATGTCGGACCAGTCCTCCACTGCCAACGGTTCAGTGCGGATCATCTGCGCAAGATCGCCAAAGGCCTGCAGCCGCCAACCCTCGGGCACGCGCGGCGCAACGCCGAGCAGATAGACACTCTCGTCCGCAGCGATCAACGCATCCAGCGCATCGCCGACATCCGCACTGTTGTCATGCGCCACACCGAGAAACGGCGCGAACGCCGCGGGATAACGCGCGGCCTCGCCGACGCGCTGCGCGATACCGGCATGCCGGCCGCGCAGTGCGGACCAGAACGGGTTGTCGAGATCGGAGGACATGCTCAAAAGCATAGCCTGAAGCGCGTACGGCTTCATGTCCCGTCATCGCATGTTGAAACCGAATCGGAGGACATCGTCCTCGAACCATCGTCCGCGATCGGCATTCTGGGCTTTCCATCACTCTGCCCAGTGGGAGCGACGGAAGTCGCGATGAATCGCTGACAGACTTCCCGCAGCCCGTCGCGACTTCCGTCGCTCCCACAAGAAACGACCATCGCGCCGGCATGAGACAGATCGCACGACACTCAAGCAATGGTTTCAGTCAGTCATGCTGATTCGTCGTGCTGCTTGGCTATTTCGGCCGCCCGGGCACGAACCGAGACGTGCCCAGCAGATAATCGCGATACGCCGGGCTGCGCTGCTGCAGATCGGCTTCCAGCAGCGGTACGCCGGAGACCCGGGTCAGCAGCCAGGTCATCAGCAGCGGCGAGAACACCGTCCATGCGCCGCCCATGCTGGCCGAAGCGATCCAGATACCCCACCAGAACACGCTCTCGCCGAAATAATTCGGATGCCGGCTGTAGCGCCACAGACCGCGATCCATGACCGCGTCCTGCGCCGTGCGCGTCGCCTTGAACCTGGCCATCTGCCAATCAGCCGCGGTCTCGAACGACACGCCGAACGCGGCGACGGCGAACCCGACGTACGTCAAAGCACCGGCGGCCTGTGCACCATTCAGAACCGGCACCACGGGCAGCACGATCACCGTGGCCAGCACCGTCTGCAACAGGAAGACCAGATACAGGCTCTTGAACTCGAAATGCGGCTGGTTGCGCGCGCGGATGGCCTGATAGCGCCGGTCTTCGCCCTTGCCG
>JAIMKJ010000013.1:0-28024 GCA_020692565.1 Thermomonas sp. | reverse complement strand
GTAGACCGACAGCCGCCCCCCCCACAGCAGGATCAACGCGATCAACACGTACGACGCCATGTCATCGCTGCCCATGCGCCATGCGAACAGCAGGGTGAACACAATGAAGAAGATCGACCAGAGACTATCGACGATGCTCACATCGCGCAGCTTGACGCTGAGCGCCCAGACGGCGACCGCGAGCATCATCATCACCGACAACGGCTGCCACGCTTGATCGAGACCGGCGATATTCATCGATTCAGACTCCCAGTTTCTGGGCGATGGCGAACGTGATCGTACAGACAGATGCCGACAGCACGGTGCCCCAGGCCAGATCGACCACGGTCACCAGCACCGGCCAATCCTTCATCAACGCCAGACTGGTCAGATCGAACGTGGCATACGTGACGAAGCCGAACGCAGCGCCCGCGAACAGCGCGTAGCGCCACGAACCTTTTTCCAGCGCGGGCGCGATCACGAAGAACACCATGCCGGCGATGAAGATGAAATAGAACAGCACTGCGGCGAACCAGTTCACGTCGGCCTTCATCAGGCTGCCGATCTGCTCGCGATAGAAATTTTTCGCCACCACGCCGAGCCACAGCATGTCGATGGCGAAAAACACCGGCATGGCGATGGCGAACAGTTTGATCCACATCGGTGTTTCCTCATGTTTTCTACGACGACTGCAGGGTGACCCGCTGCGAAACGCCGATCAAGGCGGTGCGTGAGAGCGATATCGTTACGTGCAAAACGCTTCCCTCGGACACACCCATACGGCATATCCCACGCTGCGGATGCAGGCCGGCCAGTGGCGAGCCGAGCGCAATGCACGGATGCACCCCCAGTAGCCCGGGTGTCCGCGAAGTGGACACCCGGGATGGGTGTCGCGTGCATTACGCCGAAACCCCCGGCGCTCGCTGGCAGCGAGAGCCGGGCGACGTCGCTGCTTCAGAACAGCGTAACCGTGCAGGCGCCGAGGTAAGCGCGGGATCCGTACAGCGCACTCACCGGCGCATTCGCCGCCACCACAGCGGGACCCAGCGCCGTGTAGACCCGCCACGGCGAGCCCGCCAGAGCCGCTTGCGTCGTGTAGTTGCCGCCCGATCCGGTGATCTGGCGCACGTGGCGCAACGGGCCGTAGCCACTGGGATAACTCCAGTACTTCACCGTCGCGGTGCCGCTGCCGCATGCCGCACTGCTGGCGTGGTCGTTGGTCGTGAACCAGGAAGTCTGCGCGCGTGCGCCTTCCCGCGTGAAACTGAAATGGATGTGGTCGTAATGCGGACCGCAGCTCGGGCATGGACGGAAGCCCTCATAGGCGCGATCCGAGGTCCAGATGACGTTCTTCCAGATGATCTCGACGATCCCGAGCCGTCGCGCCTTGGAATGCGGATTGCCGTATTCGTCGGTCGCCAGGATCCAGTCGACGATGGCCTGCGCACGCGGCTCGGTGGAATTCACGTAGAAATCCAGCGCCCGGCCTTCGCGATGATACGAGGTGGCGCTGACGTTGCACGGCCGGCCGATATGCCAGTTCGGATTGAACTGGTTCGGCGCACCGAACCAGAATCCCAGCAGCTCGCGAAGGCGATTCGGACCAGGCTTGTTGGTCGGATCGCAAAGCGGACTCTGGTTGCGGGCCCCGTGCGGCTCGAGATTGTTCGGCGGATACGGCCAGCCGAGTTCGTAGACCTCGGCTCTGGTCACCGGCGCGGCACATGCGAAAAAAACCAGGAAAACCGCTGATGCGAAGATCCGTACGACAGACGTCATGACGTGCTCCTTGTCGATGTCCATGCCATTCCCCTGCGCGATTCACGCTACGCGCACAACGGTTAAAGATGCGTTATCGCATCGGGCCTGACCACGCTTGCGTTACACCGACAACTGCCCATGACACAATCCCGACTGCAACCGGAACAGCACATATTCCATGACGACCGAAACCACCGTACTGCGATCCACATTCAACCCGCTGGTACGGCGCTACATGATCGCCTATGTCGCATGGATCCTGCTGATGACGATCATTTTCAGCCCGCTGATCGTGATCTGGCTGCTGGGCCCCGGACAATGGTGGGCATCGCACTACTACCGCAGGCTGAAATGCGAACTGGACGACCGCTTCCTCAACTTCCGCAAAGGCATCCTGTTCCAGGTCGAGAAAACCATTCCGCTCGAAAACATCCAGGACGTGACCTTTATCGAAGGCCCGCTGCTGAGGCAGTTCAATCTCAGCATCATCAGGATCGAAACCGCAGGCCAAAGCCCCGGGCAGGCGCACAATATGCAGTTGGTGGGCATCGTCGACGCCCATCTGCTGCGCGCCGAGATTCTGCGTCGCCGCGAACTTGCGCGCAGGCAAGTCGCACCGATCGCGGTCTCCACAGGCGTCGGCGACGAGCGCCATCTGGACGCGCTGATCGCGATCCGCGAGCGACTGGACGAGATCGCGACCCTGCTTCACGCCCGCGACCGAAAATAACCGAACGCCCGACTAGCCCGCCATCGATACCAGAAGCCCGCCGGCCGCCGCATCGAAGCACCCCGACAGCACCAGGCGCTGCGCGGCATCGATGTCCGGGGCAAGATAACGGTCTTCGGTGTGCGACGGCACCTGCTGGCGCACCTGCGCATGAACACGCTGCAGCGGCAGCGAAGTCGTCATCCCGACGTGGAAATCCAGGCCCTGCGCCGCGGCGAGCAGTTCGATGCCGACGATATGCGCAGTGTTGTGCGCCATTTCGGTCAGACGCCGGCCGGCGAAGGTCGCCATGCTGACGTGGTCTTCCTGATTGGCCGATGTGGGCAGACTGTCGACGCTGGCCGGATGGGCCAGCGATTTGTTTTCCGACGCCAGCGCCGCCGCGGTGACGTGCGCGATCATGAAGCCGGAGTTGAGGCCGGGATCGGGCGTGAGGAACGCGGGCAGCCGCGACAGCGACGCGTCGATCAGCAAAGCGATCCGACGTTCCGACAGCGCGCCGATCTCGGCGATGGCGAGCGCCAGCGTATCCGCGGCGAAAGCCACGGGTTCAGCGTGGAAATTACCGCCGGAGAGCACCGACCACTGGCCACCGTCTTCGAACAGCAGCGGATTGTCGGACACCGCATTCGCTTCGATCGTCAGCGTGGTTGCGACCTGACGGATCAGATCGAGGCAGGCGCCCATCACCTGCGGCTGGCAGCGCAGCGAATACGGATCCTGCACGCGATCGTCGTCGACCAGATGCGACTGGCGGATGGCGGAACCGGCCAGCAGTTCGCGATAGCGCGCGGCGACCGCGATCTGCCCGGGCTGGCCGCGCACCGCGTGGATGCGCGCATCGAACGGCGCATCGGAGCCGCGCGCGGCGTCCACCGACATCGCACCGGACGCCAGCGCCGCCGCGAATACGTGCTCGCACAGGAACAGCCCCTGCAATGCCAACGCCGCAGACACCTGCGTGCCGTTGATCAGCGCCAGACCTTCTTTCGCCGCAAGCGCGATCGGCGCGATGCCGGCCTCGCGCAGGGCGTCGGCAGCATCGCATTCGACACCGCGCACGCGCACGCGGCCCTCGCCCATCAGCGCCAGCGTCATGTGCGACAGCGGCGCGAGATCGCCCGATGCGCCCACCGAACCTTTCGCGGGAATGCATGGAAGAATGCCCGCGTTGTAGGCCGCGATCATCGTCTCCAGCACAAGCGGGCGGATCCCCGAGAACCCGCGTGCGAGGCTGGCGATCTTCATCGCCAGAATCAATCGCACCACGCCGTCGTCCATCAAGGCGCCGACGCCCACCGCATGCGAGCGGATCAGGTTGGCCTGCAGTTGTTCGAGGCGATCTTCGGCGATATGCGTGCTGGCGAGTTTGCCGAAGCCGGTGTTGATGCCGTACGCGGGCTTGCCTGCAGCGACGATGTCGCGCACGGCGTCCGCGGAGCGGCGCACGCCGGCCCAGGCGGAGTCGTCGAGCGCGATGCGCACGCCGCCGGCCCAGACGGCGCGCAGTTGCGACAGCGCGATGCCGCCCGGAATGAGCGAAATGATCTTCATGATGAGCGTGTCCTGTGAGGTGTTCAGCGCAACATCGGCAGTTTCAGACCCTGCGCTTTCGCACAGGTCTTCGCGATTTCGTAACCGGCATCGGCATGCCGCATCACGCCGGTGCCGGGATCGTTCCACAACACCCGGGCGATGCGCTTGTCGGCTTCGGCGCTGCCGTCGCAGACGATCACCACGCCGCTGTGCTGGCTGAAGCCCATGCCGACGCCGCCGCCGTGGTGCAACGACACCCAGGTCGCGCCACCGGCGACGTTGAGCATGGCATTGAGCAGCGGCCAGTCGCTGACCGCATCGCTGCCGTCCTGCATCGCTTCGGTTTCTCTGTTCGGCGAGGCGACGCTGCCGGAGTCGAGGTGATCGCGGCCGATCACGATCGGCGCCTTCAACTCGCCGTTGCGAACCATCTCGTTGAAGGCGAGACCGAGTTTGTCGCGCAGGCCCAGGCCGACCCAGCAGATGCGCGCCGGCAGGCCCTGGAAACTGATGCGCTCGCGCGCCATGTCCAGCCAGCGATGCAGATGCGCGTCGTCGGGAATGAGTTCCTTCACCTTCGCATCGGTTTTCGCGATGTCCTCGGGGTCGCCGCTCAGCGCGACCCAACGGAACGGGCCGACCCCGCGGCAGAACAGCGGACGCACATAAGCGGGTACGAACCCCGGGAAATCGAAGGCGTTCTTGCAGCCGACCTCGAACGCCATCTGGCGGATGTTGTTGCCGTAATCGAAGGTGGGGATGCCCTGCGCTTCGAAGGCCAGCATCGCTTCGACGTGGACGCGCATCGACTGCTTGGCCGCGGCGACCAGGGCCTCCGATGCCGTCTTCTGTTTGTCGAACCATTGTTCCAGCGTCCAGCCGGCGGGCAGATAACCGTGCAGGGGATCGTGCGCGGAGGTCTGGTCGGTGACCGCATCCGGACGCACGCCGCGACGCACGAGTTCCGGCAGGATTTCGGCGGCGTTGCCGAGCAGCGCGATGGATTTCGCCTCGCCGGCCGCGCAGTATTTTTCGATGCGCGCGAGCGCGTCGTCGAGATCGATCGCCTGTTCGTCGACATAGCGCGTGCGCAGGCGCATGTCGATGCGCGACTGCTGGCATTCGATGTTGAGCGAACACGCGCCGGCCAGCGATGCGGCCAACGGCTGCGCGCCGCCCATGCCGCCGAGGCCGGCGGTGAGGATCCACTTGCCGGTGAGATCGCCGCCGTAATGCTGGCGGCCCATTTCGACGAAGGTCTCGTACGTGCCCTGGACGATGCCCTGGCTGCCGATGTAGATCCAGCTACCGGCGGTCATCTGCCCGTACATCATCAGACCCTTCCTATCGAGCTCGTTGAAGTGCTCCCAGGTCGCCCAATGCGGCACCAGATTGGAATTGGCGAGCAGCACGCGCGGCGCATCGGCGTGGGTGGGAAATACGCCGACCGGCTTGCCCGACTGGATCAGCAGGGTTTCGTCATCTTCGAGATTGCGCAGCGATTCGAGGATGGCGTCGTAGCAGTCCCAGTCGCGCGCGGCGCGGCCGATGCCGCCGTAGACCACCAGATCTTCCGGCCGCTCGGCGACTTCGGGATCGAGATTGTTCTGCAGCATCCGGTACGCGGCTTCGCTCAACCAGGACTTGCAGGTCTTCTCCGCGCCGCGCGGAGCGCGGATGACGCGCGATGGATCGTGACGATTGCTGGATGAGCTCATGATGGTGTCCCTGCGCCGCGGGCGCGTTGTCTGCGATGCGAAGAAAATCCGGACAGAAATAGTGCGCTGCGATGCGATGTATCGCCAGCGGCCGACAACCCGGACAGCAGGCCCGGCGGCGGTTTCCGGCGATTTTTTGCCTTCCCGGCCACGAAATGTATACGCTGTAGACATGTCGCAGCCCAAGCCCCCGCCCAAGACGGTCGACCGCATCCTCCATGCCGCCCGCGGCGTGTTCGAACGCGAAGGCGCGTCGGCGATGAGCATGCGCCGCATCGCGCAGGAGGTCGGGCTGACGCCGATGGCGATCTATCGCCACTTCCCGAACCGCGACGCGCTGCTGAAACGCGTCTGCGACGACAGTTTCCAGGAAATCGCGCACCACTGGCACGCGCGCAATCGCGGTCCGGACGCAATGACCCGGATCGTCGCGCTGCAGGAAATCTACCTCGACTACGCGCTCGCCTATCCGCACCTGTTCGATCATGCCTTTTCGGCGCGACGCGAGGACGCCCGGCGTTATCCCGAGGACTTCCGCGCCCGGCGCTCGCCGACCTTGAACGAAGTCGCCGATGCGGTGGCCGATGCGCAGACCGCCGGCGTGCTGAAACCCGACGATCCGTGGGAAGTCGCGCTGACGCTGTGGGCGCATTCGCACGGATTGATCGCGCTGTATCGCGCCGGCCGTTTCAGCTGCGACGCAAAGGAGTTCCGCGCGCTGCACGGACGCGCGCTGCGAAGGCTGCTGGATGGCCTGGCGATCGGGGGCCGGCACGCATGATGCGATCGGTTCTGTCCGTCATCCCCGCGTGGGCGGGACCCATGCCCGGCGGCGTGAAGCGGGATGCGAAGTCAACTGAACGACTGCAGGCTATGGATGACCAGCCTTCGGCTGTTGTGAAGTCCTTCCCGCCTGCGCGGGGATGACGGATCAAGGCACTCGGGAATCCGGCCCGAAAGATCGATGTCCGAAAGCGGCGAGTCCGGGCCGTCGCCCGGGTCTATCATCCCGCCATGACCACCGATTCCATGCACGGCGAAACACTCCCCTCCCGCGAAGTCCGCTTCCGCGCGATGGCCGCGAAGGATCATCGTTTCGACGGCCTGTTCTTCATCGCCGTGCGCACTACGGGCATCTATTGCCGGCCGGTCTGCCCGGCACCGCCGCCCAAACGCCAGAACATCAGTTTCTATCCGAACGCGGCAGCGGCCGCGACTGCCGGCTATCGCCCCTGTCTGCGCTGTCGCCCCGAACTGTCGCCCGAAGCCCATGCGCAGGTCCGCGAGGACACGGTGCGGCGGGCATTGGCGATGATCGCCGAGGGCGCGTTGCAGGACGACTCATGCGCATCCCTGGCGGCGCGCGTGGGCCTGAGCGCACGCCAACTGCAGCGGGTGTTCCTCACTCATGTCGGTGCGACTCCGCATGCGGTACACGCCACGCGGCGGCTGCTGTTGGCGAAACAACTGCTCACCGAAACCGCCCTGCCGGTGACCGATGTCGCGCTCGCCGCCGGCTACAACAGCCTGCGTCGCTTCAATGCCGCGTTCAAGGACGGCTGCGGCATGCCGCCGGGCGCGATCCGTCGACAGAAATCCGCGGACGCAGCGCCCAGCGGTACGCTGACGCTGCGTTTGGGCTATCGCCCGCCGCTGGATTTCCCGCGCCTGCTGGCCTTTCTCGCCAAGCGCTCGATTCCCGGGATCGAGCGCGTGAATGCGGACAGCTACGAGCGCGTCGTCGGCACGACCGATGCACCGGCATGGATCCGGGTGAGCGAGGTCGCGGCGCGCCCCGAATTGCGGCTCGAGATCGACGCGGCCGATCCGCGCGCGATCCCGGACATCGTGCGCCGGGTGCGGCGGATGTTCGATCTCGACGCCGACCTGCGCGCGGTGCACGCGGTGTTCGCCGACGACCCGTCGCTGGCGCGCGCGATCGCGCTGCACCCCGGCCTGCGCGTGCCCTGCGGCTGGGACGGTTTCGAGCTGGCGGTGCGCGCGGTGCTGGGACAGCAGATCAGCGTGGCCGGCGCGACCACGCTGGCGCGGCGACTGGTCGACACCTGGGGCGTCCAACGCACGGCAATCACGGCGGGCCGGATCGGACTGGATCGCGCATTCCCGTCGCCGCAATGCCTGCGCGATGCGCCGCTGGAAAACATCGGCCTACCGCGCACGCGCGCCGCGACGCTGCGCGCGCTGTCGGCGGCGGTCGCGGAAGGTCGCCTGTCGTTCGAAGCAGGACAGACACTCGAAGCCTTCGTCCAACGCGCGACCGCGCTGCCGGGCATCGGTGCGTGGACCGCGCAGTACATCGCGATGCGTGCGCTGGCGCTGCCGGATGCGTTTCCGGCCGGCGATCTGGTGCTGCAGCAACGGCTGGCGCCGCCGGGACTCGCCCGGCTGAGCGAGCGCGCGACCGAAGCACGCTCGCAGGCATGGCGGCCGTGGCGCGCGTACGCGGTGCTGCACCTGTGGCATCTACCGATGGATGTGCCTGCGCGCACCACCGCGGCGCCCACTGCGAGCGTCGCCGTGTCCGCGAGCACGAAAGCCCGGCGGGTCTCGACAAAGAAAACAAAGGTGCCGGGCGTTCGCAACCGCAATGATCAGGATCGAGCCAAACCATGACGATGCCCGCCCCCCTGTTCTTCGAGCGCCTCGACACGCCGATCGGCACGCTGACCCTCGCCGCCGAGGCCGACGGCCTGCGCCATATCGAATTTCCCGACAACCGCCATCCGGTGGATCGGACGGCCTGGATCGCCGACGCGAGCGGCGCGGCTGCGGAGGTGCTGCGCACGACACGCGATCAGTTGCGCGAATACTTCGACGGCACGCGGCAGACGTTCGATCTGCCGCTGCGACCGCAGGGCACCGACTTCCAGATGACGGTGTGGCGGACGCTGGCGACGATCCCCTGGGGCGCCACGTGGAGCTATGGGGACCTCGCCCGGAGCATCGGCAAGCCCGATGCCGTGCGCGCGGTGGGCGCGGCGAACGGACGCAATCCGCTGCCGATCGTGCTGCCCTGCCACCGGGTGATCGGCGCCGACGGCAGCCTCACCGGTTTCGGGGGCGGTCTGCCGATCAAGGCGGCGCTGCTGCGGCTGGAAGGGGCGTTCCCCACTCCACGCAACAGCGACCTTTTCGACTGATCGCGCTCACCCGGACGTGATCGGCCCGGCCCGAAACGAAACGCCCGGCACGGGCCGGGCGTTCGATGCGAAGCGCGGGGCGTCGATCAGCGAAGCGAGGTATCGAGGGTGCGCAGGGCGTCGGCGATGTTGACGTGGCCGGTACGGTCGATGTCTTCCTTGGTGTAGACACGGCCGCTGCTATTGGCGCAGCGCTGCGGTTTGCCTTCTTTTTCGGCGCGCAGGTTCTGGGCGGCCACAACGCGCGAGCCGGTGCTGCGCATGCAGGTGCGGACAGGCTCGCGGGCCGGCGCTTCGGCTTCGGCGGTCTGCACGGTTTCGGTTTCACCGCTTTGCTGGGCGACGGTTATGGTCTGGGCGGCAGCGCCCCCGGTCAAGGCGGTCAACAGGGCGGCAAGCAGAAGACGGGTCATGGCGGCGGCTCCGGTGTCCAGGAAGGTCATCGCTGCACCTTACGCCGACCCGCGGCGGCTTGTCTGAATATGCGGGCATCGGTTAAGCGCATCGTCAGTCGATCGAGACGCTGGCGCGATCCTGCTCGCCATCGCCGGCCGCGGCTCTGCCGGGTACCGATGGATGGCAGCGACCGAAACGCTGTCGCCATCGGCGGCGTTTATCATCCCCGGATGACGCCACACGCCCCTTGCCCTTCCCTGCCCGCACGCCATCCCCGGACGATGCTGCGTTCGATGATGAGATCGATGGCGCTGCCGATCGTCTTGGCGGCAGCGCTGCTCGCCGGTTGCGCCGGCCGATCGGCGTCTTCCACATCGACACTCGACACCGCGACCCGAAGCTCCCGCGTCGTGCTGCTGGTCTCGATCGACGGCCTGCCGGCCTCGATGCTCGGCGCCGGCATGCTGCCCACGCTCGATGGCCTCGCCGCCGAAGGCGTACGCGCCGAATGGATAAATGCGAGCTACCCGACGCTGACCTTCCCGAATCACTACACCCTGGTCACCGGCCTGCGTCCGGACCATCACGGCGTGATCCACAACAACATGATCGACGCGGATCTGGGCCGTTTCATCTCCAAGGACGCGAGCGCCGACGACGGCCGCTGGTGGGGCGGCGAGCCGATCTGGTCGACGCTGCAGAAACAGGGCGGCATCGCCGCGACCATGTTCTGGCCCGGCTCGCGCGCCGAAATCGCCGGGCAGCGGCCGCGCTACAGCCGCGCCTTCGACATGGCGATGACGCCGGTCGCGCGCGTCGATCAGGTTCTGGCCTGGCTGGATCTGCCGCAGGCGCGGCGCCCGCAGATGCTCACCCTGTATTTCGAGCAGTACGACGTCGCCGCGCACATCTCCGGCGCGCGCAGCGAGGCCGCGCTGGCGTCGCTGCGCGAGATCGATGCTGCGCTGGCGCGGCTGCGCGCGGGCCTGCGCGCGCGCGGGTTGGACGACCGAACCGCGCTGATCGTGGTTTCCGACCACGGCATGGCCGACGTGCCGAAAGCGAACACGGTGTTGCTGGACGACACCCTCGACGCCACGCATTACGACGTCGAATGGTGGGGCACGTTCATCGGGCTGCGCCCGCATGCCGGCAGCGCCGATATCGTCGCGCGCGCGTTCGTCGGCAGACACGATCACTACGCATGCTGGCGCAAGGGCGACCTGCCCGCGGCCTGGCAGTACGGCAGTCACCCACGCATCGCGCCGATCGTTTGCCAGGTCGACACCGGCTGGCGCGTGCAGAGCCGTCGCCATTCGCCGCAGACGCAGCCGGTCAAGGGCGAACACGGGTTCGCGCCGGAAGACCCGACGATGCGCTCTGTGTTCGTCGCCAGCGGCCCGGCGTTCCGCAAAGGCGTGGTGCTGGCGCCGTTCGACAACGTCGATATCTATCCGCTGCTCGCGCATCTGCTTGACGTGACGCCGGCGGCGAACGACGGCGATCTGTCATCGACGGCAGCTGCGTTGAAATAACGCGTCGCGATACCACCCCTCGTCCGCAGACGACCAAAAACCTTTTCATCCCGAACGCAGGTGAGGGATCTGCTTGCATTTTGATGCGGACAACAGCAGATCCCTCGCATGCGTTCGGGATGACAGATTTTCCTGTTCGGGCCGACAGATTTTTTATTCGGGATGACAAGGCCTACTTCGCGGCGCCGCTGTCGTGCGCATGGCAAAGACACCGCGCGCGGACGTTCACATCCCGCGGAAACGATGCAGGAACGCGCTGCTGACCGGCAGCGCATCGCTACGCCCGCGCAGTTGCAGCGTCGACTTCCCGAACTCGTCCTTGCGCACGCGGTCGATCGCGGAAACGCGCACCACCACCCCGCGGTGCACCTGCCAGAATTCGTCGGGATCCAGCCCCGCCAGCAGCTCCTTGATCGGCGTGCGGATGATCGCTTCGCCGCCGGCGCTCACCACTCGCACGTATTTGTCCTGCGCCTGGAAATACAGCACTTCGTCGATGCCGATCATGCGCACGCTGTCGCCGATCGCAGCGCTGATCCAGCGGATCTGGCGCGCGGCGGACGGCCGCAGCCGCGCTTCGAGGGCATCGACTTCCTGCAACGCATCGTCCGCCTTCACCGTCGCCGCCTCCAGCCGCTCGCGGATGCGCTCCAGCGCACGCCGCAGACGCTCGGGTTGCAGCGGCTTGAGCAGGTAGTCGACCGCACCGGCCTCGAAGGCGCGCACCGCGTATTCGTCGTACGCCGTGGTGAACACCACCAGCGACTTCGCCGCGACCGCCGCCCGCGCCACGTCCAGACCGCTGACGCCGGGCATGCGGATGTCGAGGAACGCCAACGTCGGCCGATGCGCGGCGATGGCTTCCATCGCGGCGATGCCGTCCTCGCATTCGGCCACGACCTGCAACTCGGGCCAGACGATGCCGAGCATCGCGCGCAGTGCATGGCGCAGCGGCGCTTCGTCTTCGGCGATGATCGCGGTGAACTCTGTCATGCGCGCGCGTTCACGTCCTGTCGTCTTGCGGCGGACTGTCGTCGAGCGGGATCCGCAGCTCGGCGCGCGCGCCGCGCGCGGGTTCGCTGACCAGATCGAAACCGGCGCGCGCGCCGTAGCGCGTCTCCAACTGTGCGCGCACGTTGGCCAGACCCAGTCCGCCGCCGATGCCCGGCTGCAGGCCGATGCCGTCGTCGATCACGCGCACGGTCAACATGTCTTCATCGCGTGCGGCCATGATCGCCACCTTGCCCGGCCCGCGCTTGGGCTCGATGCCATGCTTGATCGCGTTCTCGACCAGGCTGATGAGCAGCATCGGCGGACACGGCAGCGCGCGCAGCGCGGCGTCGACATCGATCGCGTAGCTCAGCCGCCCGCTGGTGCGCAGGCGCATGAGTTCGAGATAACTCGCGCACAGATCGAGCTGTTGTCCGAGCGTTGAATGCAGGGCGGTTTCTTCATCGCGCAGACGCGGAATGGTGGCGCGCAGGTAATCCACCAGCGCATCCAGCGTCGCCTCGGCCTGCGCCGGCTCCTGCCGCACCAGCGCGCGCACCGATGCCAATGTATTGAACAGGAAGTGAGGTTCGACCTGCGCCTGCAGCACGCCGAGGCGCAGGTCCGAATTCTGTTTCTCCGCCTGCAACGCCGCCATCGCGTCGGCGTGCCGCGCCTCCTGCCAACTGCCGAGTTCGCGGAAATACGCGCGCAATGCAAGGCCGCCGCCGAGCGCGCCGTAGACGAGCACCAGCGTCGCCAGATTCAAGGCCTGCATCGCCGCTTTCAACGCCGGCGAGAGCTGCGGCGGCTTGAGCACCATGCGCACATCGTCGCTCTTCGGAATATTCTGTTGCAGATAGTTCGACGACCACGCATCGGCGAAATAACTCGCGACGATGCCCAGCAGCATCGCCAGCACGATGCCGAAGCGCTCGCGGCGCAGCGGCCAGCCCGCATGACGCACCAGCGCCGCCAGCAGCGGCCCGGAGGAACACATCAACATGAACCCGGCAGCGAAGTGCAGCGCCATCATCAGACCGTTGCGAACGCTGCCGGTGGCAACGGCCATGCCTGCGCCGATGATGGATGCGATAAGCGCAATGATCGCACCGAAGATCAGGCTGCGCCCGCGCAGCCAACGCCAGCCGAAGACCGGATAGCGACGGTAGCCCAGCCACGCGCCGCCAGCGACGACTTCGGTCGGCAGGGGGCGATCCAGCGGATAGGGCGTGCGGCCCGACATGCGGTCTGGCGAGATCATTGACGCTTTCCGTCGAGGGTGTGCCCGCCCTGTTCGAGCTTGAGCGCGACGACTTTACCAGCCGCATCGCGCTGGAAGCGGATGACGATGCCGAAGTCCGACGCCTCGAAGCTATCCTTCGCCGTCGCCGCAAGCGGGAACGCGCCCTGCCCGGTCGCCTGCGCGGTCAGTGTGTCGGCTTCGGCGCGCACGGTCAGCACGAAGTCCGGCATCAACGGATATTCACCGGCATAGGCCTTCAGTTCATCCGCAGACAACACCAGTGTCGGCTCGGCCGCCGATTCGCCGGTGTCGGGCTTACCCAGCGGCACCTTGGGATCGAGCAGATGCAGACCGAGGCTGCCGAGACCGCCGCGCGCGTGCAACGCGGTGTCCGAGAGGATCACCACCCCGAATTTCGCTTCCGGATCGAACGCGACGAACGACGAGAAGCCGCCGGTGCCGCCTTCGTGGGCGAGGAACGTCCGGCCATCGATCGGCGCCAGCATCCAGTGCATCGCGATCGGCGCGTGGGCATCGTTGGCCACCGGCGTATGGGTCATGCGGAAGTCGGCGTCGAGCGGCTTCGGCGCGCCGCCGAACTGGCCCTGCACGTAGCGCACCATGTCGTCGAGCGTCGAACGCACGCCGCCGACGCCGGCGAAGTCGGTCGGGAAGGTCCAGGCCGGCGTGACCTTGGCATCGGGCGTATGGCCGACGGCGGCTTTCACTGCGTCCGGCTTGCGGTTGATGTAGCTGCTGTCCATTCCCAGCGGCGCGAACACGCGGGTATCGAGCAGGGTTTCGAAATCGCTGCCGGCACGCCGCGCGACCGCGTACGACAGCAGCATCGCCGCGAAATTGGAGTACTCGAACTTCGTGCCCGGCGCCTGCGCCAGCGACGTGGTCGACAGCGCCTTCAGCAGCATGGCCTCGTCCAGTTTGGCGTACGGGTTCTGCGGGTCGTAGCCGATACCGGCGGGAATCGCCGGCAAACCCGAGGTATGGGTGACGATATGCCGCAGCAGGATCGGCTTGCCTTCGAACGTCGGCACCACGCTGTCCCTGGGCAGATACGCCGACAGCGGGTCGTCCAGCGAGGCTTTGCCTTCGCGGATCAAGCCGGCCAAGACCGCCGCCATCATCGGCTTGCTGACCGAGCCGATCTCGAACGCCGTGTTCGCGTCGATGCGCGGCGCAGGATCCTTGCCGTCGGCGCAGACATGGGCGCGGCGCACCGTCTTCCTGTCGATCACGGCGACGGCGAAGCATGCGCCCGTGCGGTCGCCGTGCAGACGCTTGGCGACGATGGCCTGCAGTCCGGCATCGGTCTTGGGCACGGTCGCGACACGGCTCGCGGCTTCGGCGGCGCCGCCGATCATCAGTGCGGCGGAGAACAGAATGGTCGGATAGAACAGCACGGCCATGACGGATTCCTGAGGGTCGGCGGGAGGGAACCAGCCTGCACCGCATCGACACGCTTCGCGGGAGTTTGCGACGAAACCCCCTCGATCGGCGACGAAAGCCGCCCTGCCCCGATCAGCCGGCCAACAACGCGCGCATCGCCGCCGAGAACCGCGCGGCGATGGCCTTGCCGTCGCGATGGCGGCCATCCTTCACCACCTCGCACCCCGCCACCGACACCGCGTGCACCGCACTGCGATTGCCGCTGAAGATCCAGCGGTCGGCGATGTCGCTTTGTGTCGCGCCGACCAGCAGCGGCGATGCGCCGTCGAGCGTCACCGTGTCGCCGACCAGCGCCGCGTCCGCGAACCCGCACGACTGCACGGCGCTGGCGCGCACGCCCGCCAGCAACGTCTCGCCGACGCTGGGGCGCGCTTCGGTCGCGGCGATATTGCGGTGCCGGGTCGTCAACCGCTGGCCGTATTCGAGCCAGCGCAGCTCTTCCACCGGCGACACCGAAATGTGCGAATCCGAGCCGATGCCCCAGGCGCCGTCGGCATCGAGGTAATCGCGCAGCGGGAACAGGCCGTCCCCGAGATTGGCCTCCGTGGTCGGGCAGATCGCGACCGTCGCGCCGCAGCGCGCGATACCGACGACTTCGTCCACGTCGAGATGGGTCGCATGCACCAGCGTCCAGCGCGGATCGACAGCGGCGTTGTCCAGCAGCCAGCGCACCGGGCGGTCGCCACGGATCGCGAGGCTGTCCTGCACTTCGCCGATCTGTTCGGCGATGTGGATGTGCAGGCGGGCATCGCCCGGCAACGCCGCCAGCACCATCTTCATGGCGTCCGGCGGCACCGCGCGCAGGCTGTGCAGGGCGCAGCCGACGCGCAGGGTGTCGTCCTGTTCGCGATGCAGGACTTCGAACAGGCGCAGATACGCATCGACCGTGTGCCCGAAGCGACGCTGGCGGGCATTGAGCGGGCGGCCGTCGAACCCGCCGGTCATATACAGCACCGGCAGCAGGGTCAGACGGATGCCAGTCTCGCGCGCCGCTGCGATCAGCGCCCGCGACATCGCGGCGGGGTCGTCATAGGGGCGGCCGTCGGGCGCGTGATGCAGATAGTGGAATTCGCAGACCGTGGTGTAGCCGGCTTCCAGCATTTCGGCATAGAGCTGTGCGGCGACGGCCTGCAGGGTGTCGGGATCGAACCGCGCCGCCATCCGATACATGGTCTCGCGCCAGGTCCAGAACGAATCGGACGGATGGGTCATGCGCTCCGCCAACCCCGCCATCGCGCGCTGGAACGCGTGTGAATGCTGGTTGACGATGCCGGGCAGCGCCCAGTCGCCGTCGGGCAGGTCGTGAATCGTGCGGTGGGCGGAGACCGTCTGGACAGGATGCGCGGGTGCTGTGCTCATGCGCGCATTCTCGCCGATCGGGTGCGGATATCGGAGAGGTGCTGGCGAAGAGCAAATCCCCCCGACATCACTGCGTGATGCCGGCCCCCTTTTCCAAAGGGGGCGAAAGCATGGGCACAGGCTCTTGATCGGCCTCCTTTGGCGAAAGAGACAAAAACTACGGCCGCGGGCACTTGATCTCAGCCCCCTTTGAAAAAGGGGGCGGGCGGCTGCGAAGCAGGCGACGGGGGATTTGCTTTTGGCCGTCCGATAACAAGCCACCCGCTACACTGCGCAGAATTCAGACCACGGGCGGATCCATGTCGGCATTGGCGGGAATCAAGGTGCTGGAGCTGTCGCGGGTATTGGCTGGCCCGTGGTGCGGGATGACCCTCGCCGACCTCGGCGCCGAGGTCGTGAAGCTGGAGCCGTACGAAGGCGACGACACCCGCGGCTACGGCCCGCCATTTTTCGGAGACGCCCTCGACGATATCTCCGCGTATTTCGCCAGCTGCAACCGCGGAAAACGCTCGATCGCCGTCGACCTGCGCCATCCGGACGCGCGCCCGCTGGTCGAAGCCCTGATCCGCGACAGCGACGTGCTGATCGAAAACTTCCGTACCGGCGCCGCCGAATCGCTGGGCCTCGATTACGCGCACGTCCACGCGCTCAATCCGCGGCTGATCTATTGCGCGATCTCCGGCTACGGCCGGAGCGGCCCCGATGCGCAGCGACCAGGCTACGACTTCGTGGTCCAGGCCGAATCCGGACTCATGTCGATCACCGGTCCGGCCGACGGCCCCGCCAGCAAGGTCGGCGTGGCCACCGTCGACCTCGCCACCGGGCTGAACGCGACCATCGCCATCCTCGCCGCGTTGCACCAGCGCGCGCGCACCGGCGAGGGTCAGTACATCGAACTCAGCCTGTTCGACGTGCAATTGCAGGGCCTGGCGAATATCGCCAGCAGCGTGCTGTTCACCGATACCGAGGCCCGTCGCTGCGGCAATTCGCATCCCACCATCGTGCCCTACCAGAGCTTCGACGCCGCCGACGGCGCGTTCGCGATGGCCTGCGCCAGCGACCGGCTGTGGGCGCGGCTGTGCGCATTGATCGACCGTCCGCAGTGGATCGACGATCCGCGCTGCGCCGGCAACGCAGACCGCGTACGCCATCGCGACTGGCTGATTCCCGAATTGGCGCAGTGCTTCACCGGCGATACCGTCGCTTCATGGCTGGCGCGTTTCGAAGCCGCCAGCATCCCCGCCGCGCCGGTCAACAGCGTGCGCGATGCGGTGATGGGACCGCTGGCGACCGCGCGCGGCCTGCGCATCGACGCCGACGGCATTCCGATGATCGCCAGCCCGCTGCGGATGTCGGCCTCGCCGATGGCCGCACCGCGGCGCCCGCCGCGGCTGAGCGAACACGCCGATGCGATCTGCGCCGCGCACGGCATCGATGCGGGCCCGCTGCGCAGCGCCGGAGCCATTCGATGAACACCGCAACCCGCTGGGACGGCCTGCTGTTCGGCGCTTCGCTGGCGACGCTCGACGACGACCGCGGCTACGGCAGCATCGAAGACGGCGCGCTCGGCTGGAAGGACGGCATATTGACGTTCGTCGGCCCATGCAGCGCGCTGCCGGACGCGCCCGAAGCGCTGGCGAAGGACGTCATCCAGCTCGACGGCGGCTGGATCACGCCCGGCCTGGTCGACTGCCACACCCACGTCGTCTTCGCCGGCGACCGCGCCCACGAATTCGAACTGCGGCTGCAGGGCGCGAGCTACGAAGACATCGCACGCGCAGGCGGCGGCATCCTGTCGACGGTGCGCGCGGTGCGCGAGGCCAGCGAAGACGAACTGCTCATGCAATCGCTGCCGCGCGCGCAGGCGCTGCTGCGCGACGGCGCGACCACCCTGGAAATCAAATCCGGCTACGGCCTGGATCTCGACAACGAACGCAAGATGCTGCGGGTCGCGCGCCGCCTCGGCGACACGCTGGGCATCGGCGTGCGCACCACGTTCCTCGGCGCGCATGCGCTGCCGCCGGAATTCAGCGGCGATGCCGACGGCTACATCGACGCCGTGCTGGACTGGCTGCCGGTGCTGCATGCCGAAGGCCTGGTCGATGCGGTCGACGCGTTCTGCGAGGGCATCGGCTTCTCGCCCGTGCAGACCCGGCGCGTGTTCGAAGCCGCGCGCGCGCTCGGGATTCCGGTGAAACTGCACGCCGACCAGCTCAGCGACCTCGGGGGCGCCGCGCTGGTCGCCGGATTCGGCGGGTTGTCGGCCGATCACGTCGAATACACCAGCGAAGCCGGCGTACGCGCGATGGCCGCTGGCGGGCCCGGCGGCGCGGGCACGGTCGCGGTGCTGCTGCCGGGCGCGTTCCACTGCCTGCGCGAAACGAAGCTGCCGCCGATCGAGGCGTTCCGGGCGCAGGGCGTGGCGATGGCCGTCGCCACCGACTGCAACCCCGGCACCGCGCCGCTGCTGTCGCTGCGCCAGGCGATGTCGCTGGCGTGTACGCACTTCCGCCTGACGCCGGAAGAAGCCCTGCGCGGCGCGACCGTGCATGCGGCGCGCGCGCTGGGATTGCGCGACCGGGGCGCACTGCGCGCGGGACTGCGTGCGGATCTGGTGCACTGGCGCATCCGTCGCCCCGCCGAACTGTGCTACTGGCTGGGCGGCGAGCTTGCGGGTACCGTGTTCATCGCCGGCCGGCCGGTTGCCCACCCGCACTGAACATCGCGACACCGGATTCGCCCAGGAGATTCCCATGCGCATCGAACCGCCCGCAATGCTCGCGCTGTGCATGATGTTGTGCGCGAATACCGCATCGGCCGCCGAAGCCACGCCGGCCGCAGTCAAACTCGCCCAGGACGCCGTCATCGTCGATACCCACATCGACTCGCCCACCGGGTTGATGAAGGAATGGCGGGATCTCGGCGAAGCGCAGGCGCGCGAGTTCGACTTCCCGAAAGCGCGTGCCGGCGGCCTCGACGTGGCGTTCATGTCGATCTACACCTCGCCCGGGCAGGACGACGACGGCACCGCCGAGACCGTCGCCAACAGGATGATCGACGCGGTCGAGAAGACCGCGCGCGACAACCCCGACAAATTCGCCCTGCTGCGTTCGCCGCGCGATGTCGAAGCCCTGCGCCGGCTCGGCCTGGTGCTGCTGCCGATGGGCATGGAAAACGGCGCGCCGATCGGCGGCGACCTGGGCAAACTGGCGTTTTTCTTCGACCGCGGCGTGCGCTACATCACCCTCGCCCACAGCGCCAACAACCGCATCGCCGACTCGTCCTACGCACAGGACAAAAAGTGGAACGGGCTGAGCCCGTTCGGACGCGAGGTGGTCGCGGAAATGAACCGGCTCGGGATGATGATCGACGTATCGCATCTCTCCGATGCCGCGGTCGCGCAGGCGGTGGAACTGAGCCGCACGCCGGTGGTCGCCACACACTCGGCGCTGCGTCATTTCACGCCGGGCTTCGAGCGCAACCTCAGCGACGAGCTGGCGAAGGCCATCGCCGCGAAAGGCGGGGTGATCCAGATTCCGTTCGGCAACGCCTTCGTCGATCCCGCATCGGCGGCGCAGACCCAGGCGTATTTCGTCGCCTACAACGACTATCAGCGCCGACGCGCCGCCGGCCAGACCATGCAGACCGTGGCCGAATTCGATGCCGAGTGGGACAAGGCCCATCCGCCGCTGCCGGTGAAGATGGACGCGGTGCTGGACCAGATCGATTACGGCGTGACGCTGGTGGGCATCGACCACATCGGCATCGGCTCCGATTTCGACGGCGTCGGCGGCGCGCTGCCGGAAGGCCTGAAAACGGTCGCCGACTTTCCGAACCTCATCGCGGGCCTGCAGGCCCGCGGCTACAGCGAACCCGATATCCGCAAGATCGTTGGCGGCAATCTGCTGCGGGTCTGGCGGCGGGTGGAGTCGGTCGCGGCTTCGACCAGGACGCCCGTTCCGGCCGCGCCAGGGCGCTGAACCCCGAAACGCAAAAACCCCGCCGGAGCGGGGTTTCAGCGTGAAGCCATCGGACCGAAGCCGTCGGGCCAGGAGCGGATCACTCCTTGGCGGCGACCTTCTTGGCCACGGCCTTCTTGGCGGGCGCCTTGACGGCCGGCTTCGCAGCGGCCTTCTTCACGGCCGACGCGGCGGGAGCGCCGGTGGCTTTCTTGGTGGCCTGCAGACGGGCGTTGCCGTAGCTGGAGTTGTAGCGCTTGCCTTTGGCTGTTCTGCGGTCGCCTTTGCCCATGTGCAAATCCTCTTTTGAATCAGTGTGTTGACATGGCTTCGTGGAAGCCGGATCAGTGGAAACCGGAGTCGGGCGGACCGACTCAGTATCGGGTCGCGGTCTTATCGCGAGGCGCGCATGCTACCACGCCGGACAGGCGGTTTCGCGCGGTTCCGCGCCACGTGGGTACGCCGCCGGCAAGGCCCGGTGCGGAACACCGGGCGGCGTTCAGGGAGATCCCACCGCGGTGGCGGCATGGGTCAGGCGCAGATTGACCATGTGCGCCGCGGCCAACAGCAGCCCGCCCACGGTCATGACCAGGGCATGGGTGATCGAATGATTGTGCAGGGGCGAGAACGCGCCCGCCCAGACCAGCGCCAACCCCGGGATCAGCAGCATCCAGGCATGGAAACCGCGATGGCGGCGCCAGCCCAGGGCCAGCGTGGACACGCCCAGCAGGGTCGCGAACACGACGAACGCCTGGTCCAGGTCGATCCATCCGCCCAGCTCCAGACCGAACGCCGGCGCCAGGGCGAGCAGCCACGGCCACAGCGCGCAGTGGATGGCGCATAGGAATGAAGCGGCGAAACCGACGCGATCGGCTTTGCGCAGAGCGAGGCTGGGCGTGTGCATGACCTTTGGGGGGTTGGATTTATTCTGGAACATTATAACATTCCGGCATCGCCCACCAGTGTACCCGGAACTCATGCTCAGTTCTTCTATTGTCTTCCGTCGTCGCGCGCCGCGCAGCCGACTCTTCATCGCCCTCGCACTCGCACTGCCCGTGCTGGCGTCCGCGCAGGACACCGCCGGCAAGGATCCCCGCCACGACGAGGCCAAGGACCTCGATCGGGTCGTCGTCACCGCCAGCCCGCTGCGCCAGACCGCGGAAGAGCTGAGCCAGCCGGTGGACGTCCTCTCCGGCGAAAAGCTCGACCAGGCTAAATCCGCCACCCTCGGCGAGACGCTGAACAAACTGCCGGGCGTGCAGTCCTCGAACTTCGGCGCCGGCGTCGGCCGGCCGATCATCCGCGGCCTCGACGGCCCGCGCGTCGGCGTGCTGTCCGGCGGCCTGAGCAGCCAGGACGTCTCCACGATCAGTCAGGACCACGCGACCGCGATCGAGCCCTTCCTGGCCGATCAGATCGAAGTGCTGAAAGGCCCTGCCACCCTGCTGTACGGCAGCGGCGCGATCGGCGGCGTGGTGAACATCGTCGACGGCCGCATCGCCGAACAGCGTCTCGACGACACCATCGAAGGCCGCGCCGAGCTGCGCTACGACAGCGTGAACCGCGGACGCACGGCGATGGCGCGCGTCGACGCCTCGGGTGCCGATGGCGCGCTGGTGCTGCACGCCGACGGCGTGTATCGCGATCAGGACGACTACGACACCCCCGACGGCAGGCAGCTCAACAGTTTCGTCAAGACCCGCACCGGCGCGATCGGCGCCTCGTTCATCGGCGCCGACGGTTTCATCGGCTTCTCGGCGTCGCGCTACGACAACCGCTACGGCAATCCCGGCGAACCGGGCGATCCGGACGCGGGCGAAGCCGGGGTCTCGCTGGACATGCTGCAGAACCGCTTCGAACTGAAGACCGGCATCGATCGCGACTTCTGGATCTTCGACGGCCTGCGCGGCAGCTTCGCCAGCACCCGTTACGAACACACCGAATTCGAGGGCGCCGAAGTCGGCACCTTCTTCACCAACGAAGCCGACGAAGGCCGCCTGGAACTCACTCACAAAGCCTTCGGCAACTGGACCGGCGCGATCGGTTTCCAGGTCGGTGACCGCACCTTCGAAGCCATCGGCGACGAAGCCTTCGTACCGCGCACATCGACGCGCTCGCAGGGTCTGTTCTGGATGGAGCACGGCCAGTGGGACGCCTTCCAGATCGACCTCGGCGTGCGCGCCGACCGCATCAGCACCGACGCCAACGGCCTGCCCGGCCGCAGTTTCACGCCGCTCAGCCTGTCGGCCGGCGCGCTGTGGCGTTTCAACGATGCGTGGCGGGTGACCTTCAATCTGGATCGTGCCGAACGCGCGCCGGCCGAAGAGGAACTGTTCGCCGACGGCCCGCACGTGGCCACGGCGTCGTACGAAATCGGCGACCCGACGATGCGCGAAGAGCGCGCCAACCAGGCCGAAATCGGTCTGCACTACCACGGCGAGCGTTTCGATGCGAAAGCCTCGGTCTACGCCACCCGCTTCGACGGCTTCATCTATCTCGCCGACACCGGCACGTTCACGCCGCCGGAGCCGGACGAGGATCCGCTGCCGATCCGCCAGTGGTCGCAGGCCGACGCGAAGTTCCGCGGCATCGAAGCGGAAGTCACTGCGCATCTGCTCGACAACGATCGCGGCAAGCTCGCTCTGCGCGCGTTCGGCGATCACGTGCGCGGCGAACTCGATCGTGGCGAGAACCTGCCTCGCATCGCGCCGTCGCGTTTCGGTCTGGATCTGAACTGGAACGCCGACCGTTGGCGCGCCGCGCTCGGCGCGACGCGGGTGATGCGCCAGGACGACGTGGCCGCGGACGAAAGCGAGACCGCGGGCTATACGCTGGTCGACGCCCACTTCGCCTGGCATTGGGACACCGACAACCAGGGCTGGGAAGTCTTCTTCGACGCCAACAACCTGGGCGATACCGACGCCCGCGTGCACACCTCGTTCCTCAAGGACAACGTGATGCTGCCCGGCCGCAATTTCGCCGTGGGCGTGCGCCTGTTCTTCTGATCCCGCGATTTCCTACGGACGCTGCATCGCGCACATCGCCTCGCGCGCCACGCGATCACGCTCCGCACGGTGCCCCCGCATCCGCCGCAGGCCGTCCACTCTCTCCCGGACTGTGCCTGCGGCGGGTGCAACTTCCACCCGGCCGCACTGGTCATCAGCGCGGCTCTTCCGGCGGCGAGTTTCGTTCTGAGGCTGTTCGAATTCGCGGCGCTTCTGCAATGCCAGCTACAAAAAGCGCACATCCTCACCGGTAAAGCGGCCTTCAGGCCGGCCCGGGCAAAACCCGACCGGCGGCGACGTCAGGGCCGTGCCCACGGCCGGCGACAACGAAACGGTTGCGTATCGGAAGCAGCGGCCTGAAGGCCGCTCTACGGCTCGGGTCCGGTTTGCCCGTGCCGACCAGGCACCACGGAACACCGGGCATCCAGCGAATCCGGCAGCCTCAGCCTGCCTGCGCGCAGCGCGCGCAGATGCCGTGAACTTCCAGCGTCTGCGCCTGCGGTACGAAACCGAGCGCACGCGCCTTCTCGTCGAGCTGGGCGACCACGCGCTCGTCTTCCAGTTCGACGGCGCTGTGGCAGCGATCGCAGATCAGGAACGGCACCGAGTGCTGCGCGGTATTGGGATGATGGCAGGCGACGAAGGCGTTGACCGATTCCAGCTTGTGGATGAAACCGTTGGCCAGCAGGAAATCCAGGGCGCGGTACACGGTCGGCGGCGCCGCGGCGCCGGCGCTGTCTTCATCGAGGGCCTTGTCGGCGCGGATCCGGTCCAGCAGGTCGTAGGCCTTGATCGGCTTGCCCTGCTCGGCGATCAGCGTCAGCACCCGCGCGCGGATGGGCGTCAGGCGCAGGCTGCGCTCGCGGCAGGCGCGCTCGACCGCATCCACGAAGCTCGGCGCGTCGTGGACATGATGGTGCGGGTCGGTGCAGGGATGCGGCATGGCTGGATGATGGCGTCGGGAAGGCCCGGACTCAAGGCATGCATGCAAACGTCATGCGTTCAGGCCGATCGCCTCAACCCGCGATCTTCGCCAGCGCGGCGTCGATCCGCGCCACCGCCTCGCCCTGCCCGGCCAGATACACGGTGTGCGAGATGTCCGGGCTGACCTGGGTGCCGGTGATCGCCACCCGCATCGGCTGCGCCACCTTGCCCATGCCCACGCCCAGCGCTTCGGCGGTGGCGTGCAGCGCCACGCTGACGCTGTCCACGCTCCAGGTCTCGAGTTTGGCGAAGCGGTCGCGGGCGTCGCTCAGCGCGGCTGCGGCCTCCGGCTTGAGGTGCTTGGCGACCGCGACCTCGTCGTATCCGGTCAACGGGCGATACCAGACCGCCGCGCGTTCGGCCATGTCCTTCAGCGTCTGCACGCGGTCGCGCAGCGCGATCACCACATCCGCAGGCACGGGTCCACGCGACAGATCGTAACCTTCCTGCTGCAGATGCCATTCCAGATGCTTCGCGACCGCGGCCGGGTCGTCGTTCTTCAGGTACTGCTGGTTGAGCCAGCCGAGCTTGGCCATGTCCAGGCGCGAGGCGCTGGGGTTCACGTCGTGCAGCTCGAACAGCGCGATCATTTCGTCGATCGAGAAGATTTCCTGATCGCCGTGCGACCAGCCCAGCCGCACCAGGTAATTCAGCAGCGCGTGCGGCAGATAGCCGCCGTCGCGATACTGCATCACGTCGGCGGCGCCGGTGCGCTTGGACAGCTTCGCGCCGTTCTCGTCGAGGATCATCGGCAGATGCGCGAAATTCGGCACCGCCGTGCCCATGCCCATGCCGATCAGCGCGCGGTAGATGTTGATCTGCCGCGGTGTGTTGTTGACGTGATCGTCGCCGCGCACCACGTCGGTGATGCCCATGTCCAGATCGTCCACCACCACCGCGAAGTTGTAGGTCGGATAGCCGTCGGGACGGAAGATCACCAGATCGTCGAGTTCGGTATTGGCGAACGCGATGGTGCCCTTGACCTTGTCGTCCCACGACACCGTGCCGTCGAGCGGATTCTTGAAGCGGATCACGCGGTTCGGGTCGTCCCGGTAACCGGCGTTCTGCTCGCGATAGGCGCCGTTGTAGCGCGGCTTCTCCTTCGCGGCGAGCGCGGCCTCGCGGACCGCGTCGAGTTCCTCGCGCGTCTCGTAGGCGTAGTACGCGGTGCCGGCGGCGACCATCCGCTCGGCGACCTCGCGATAGCGGCCGAGACGCCGGGTCTGGTAGATCGGGCCTTCGTCGTAGCCCAGGCCCAGCCAGTCCATCGCCTCCAGGATCGCGTCGATCGCCGCCTGGGTGCTGCGCTCCCGGTCGGTATCCTCGACCCGCAGCACGAACTGCCCACCGGAGTGGCGCGACGCCAGCCAGCAGTACAGCGCGGTGCGTGCACCGCCGATATGCAGATATCCTGTCGGACTGGGAGCGAAGCGGGTGCGGATGGTCATGCGGATGGCGCCGGGGAACAGGAAAGGCGGAATTTTACCCGGTATGGCCGGCGTGTCCCGATCTGGGTCATCGACGACGGTTGCTGTCATCCCCAGCCGCAGGCGAGGGACCTGCTTTCATGCGTCGCCGCATTTCCGAAACAGCAGGTCCTTCACCCCGATGAAGCCGGGGTTCGGGATGGCAGGACAGGTGCGTTAGCCTGTGCGGCGATCACGAATGCGGCCGGTGTGGCGGCCATGCATGCGGGTTGCCCCGGTCCCGCTACTACAATTCCCCCATGACCACTCTCTTCATCTCCGATCTACACCTCGACCCCGAACGCCCGGAGGTCACCCGTCTGTTCGGCGAGTTCGTCGACGGCGAAGCCCGCAGCGCCGATGCGCTGTATATCCTCGGCGACCTGTTCGAAGCCTGGGTCGGCGACGACGATCCGGCCGAACCCGGCGCCTTCGTCATCGTGAAACTCCGCGCGCTCGCCGACAGCGGCGTACCGGTGTACTTCCAGCACGGCAACCGCGACTTCCTGGTCGGACAGGAGTTCGCGCAGCGCGCCGGCGTGCGACTGCTGCCGGAGAACGCGGTCGTCATGCTGCACGGCAAACCGGTGTTGCTGATGCACGGGGATACGCTCTGCACCGACGATCTGGCCTATCAGGCGTTCCGCGCGCAGACCCGCAACCCGGCCTGGCGCGCACAGTTCCTGTCGCAGCCGCTGGCCGCGCGTCTCGCGTTCGCCGCCCACGCCCGCGCCGCGAGCCAGCAGCGACAGCAGGCGATGCAACACGACGGCCGCGCGCAGTTCGAGACCGTCACCGATGTCGCACCCGACGCGGTACGCGACACCTTCGCGCGTTACGGCATCGACACGATCATCCACGGCCACACCCATCGCCCGGCGATCCACGCACTGGATGTCGACGGTCGCGCCTGCCGACGCATCGTGCTGGGCGACTGGTACACGCAGGGTTCGGTGCTGCGGGTGGATGCCGATGGCGCGGCGTTGTCGGCGATGCCGCTGTAGAGCCGGCGCTTTGCGGAATACCGGATTGTGGGAGCGACGCAAGTCGCGACGGATTGCAGAAGGATTTTCCGCAGCCCGTCGCGACTTGCGTCGCTCCCACAACAGCGGTCATGACCGCGGAGCAGGCGCCCGGAGTCGCTGCGCATGCGATGGCGGCCAATGAAAACGCCGGCGGATACGCGACCCGCCGGCGTCGAGAACGATGCGATCGGATGCGGTCAGGGCGTCGAGGGCGTCGAAACCGGCGCAGTGGGCGTGCCGTTGCGGTGCTTGCGCAGGAACAGCAGGGTCATGCCTCCGCTGATCAGCGAACCGGCCAGATACGGTATCGCGATGAAGAGACCGAGCATCAGGAACACCACGGTCACCGTGTGGAGTACCAGCAGGACTTCGCGTTTGTGGGTTGCTGCAGACTTCATGACGTTCTCCTTGTGTCGACGTCCGGCTGTACGAACGCCCGAATGATGTCCGGCCGCGGCACGGTCCGGTACGGATACACACTTCATTATGGTCATCCCCGGCGCGTTTGTTCCAGTACCACGCGTCGCCCGTGTCCAGCACACGCCACGACCGGGCGGCTATCCCCGGACAGCCTGATCCAGGGCGGCCTGCGCCTGCAGCGCAGCCAGTTCCTCATCGCTGAACCCCGCTGCGCTGCGCGCATCCAGGTTGAACGGGCCGTGGAGCACACCGCGGCCGTAGTCGGCGAGCAGCCGGCGGAACGTCGGTTCCGGGTCCGCGCCTTCGCGCTCGCAATACCAGCGGAACCAGTGCGAGCCGGCGGCGACGTGGCTCACCTCCTCGCGCAGGATCACATCGAGAATGTCGGCAGTGGTGTCGTCGCCGAGCTGGCGCAGTTTCACGATCATGGCCGGAGTCACGTCCAGACCGCGCGCTTCGAGTACGCGCGGCACCAGCGCCATCCGTTCCAAACCGCTGTGCGCGGTCTTCTCGGCCATTTCCCACAGTCCGTTGTGGGCGTCGAAGTCGCCGTAGTCGTAGCCGTAGTCGTTCAGACGCGTGCGCAGCATCGCGAAATGCCGCGCTTCGTCGTTGGCGACACCCACCCAGTCGGCATAGAACTGCGGCGGCATGCCGCGGAAGCGGTAGACCTCATCCCAGGCCAGATCGATGGCATTGAATTCGATGTGCGCGATGGCGTGGATGAACGCCGCGCGGCCCGCATCGGTCCCGAAACCTCGCTTCGGCAGTTCGCGCGAAGGCACGAGCTTCGGCCGCTCGGGACGGCCGGGCATGCGGATCGGTTCCGGCGGCAGCGCGCTGTCGTCGATGGCGAGTTCGCCGAAGGCGAAAGCATCGGCAGTAGCGAAGGTCAGCGCGAGTTTGTCGTCCGGCGTGGCGGCGCGGAGGCATGCGTGGGCGGCGTCAAAAATGGAATTCATGCGCGAATGATCGCATCCGAAGCCTCTGTGGGAGCGGCGGGAGCCGCGATGAACAGCGACAAACGATTCCGAAGAGCAATACATCAGCCGCGACAAGCATTTCCATGACTCTATCGCATGAATCAAGCCGGCGCCGCGAAACGGCGCCGGCTTGAATGAATTGTTAGGCCTGGCCCTCTTTGCCCTATATGCGAAGTCAGGCGCGACCTTTTGAAAAACGGTGCAGCAATTTTGTCAATCTAATTCGATTGTGTCTTTGCACAAATATTGGATATATGTTTGCGTATAAATTAATGAAGAAAATCAATACCCACTGCACTGGAGAGAT
>JAIMKJ010000051.1 GCA_020692565.1 Thermomonas sp. | reverse complement strand
GCGCATCGGCGACAGCGCCTGGCAGGCCGCGGACATGCGCGCGCGCGGCTTCCTGCTGGGCGCCACCGCCGGCCGCACCACGCTCAACGGCGAAGGCCTGCAGCACGAAGACGGCCACTCGCACCTGCTGTCGGGCGCGATCCCGAACTGCAAATCCTACGATCCCACGTTCGGATTCGAAGTCGCGGTGATCCTGCAGCACGGCATGCAGCGCATGCTCACCGAGCAGCAGGACGAGTACTACTACCTCACCCTGATGAACGAGAACTACGCCCATCCGGACATGCCGGAGGGCGCCGTCGACGGCATCATCAAGGGCATGTATCTGCTCAAGGACGCCGGCAAGCCGAAGAAGGGCGAGCTGCGCGTGCAATTGCTCGGCAGCGGTACCATCCTGCGCGAAGCCATCGCCGCCGCCGAACTGCTGGACAAGGATTTCGGTGTAACGGCCGACATCTGGAGCTGCCCCAGCTTCACCGAACTGCGCCGCGACGGTTTCGACGTCGAACGCTGGAACCGCCTCAACCCCGAAGCCAAGTCCCCGCGCAAATCCTACGTCGCCGAACTGCTGGAAGGCCGCAGCGGCCCCGCCATCGCCGCCACCGACTACGTGCGCGCCTTCGCCGACCAGATCCGCGCGTTCGTGCCGATGCGCTACACGGTGTTGGGTACCGACGGCTTCGGTCGTTCGGATACGCGCGCGAACCTGCGCCGCCATTTCGAAGTCGACCGTTACTACATCGCCCACGCCGCCATCGATGCGCTGGCGAAGGAAGGCAAGATGACCGGGAAGGATGCCGCGCGCGCGATCAAGCTCTACAAGCTGGATACGGAACGGGCGAACCCGATCGGCGTTTGATAGCGCAGGGATGACAGACTAGAAATCCGGAAGGACCGTAGGCTGGGTCATGGACCCAGCCATATACCGCACACCACACCGCAAGGCTGGGTCAATGACCCAGCCTTGCGGGTATTTCGTTTTTTGGGTGGCGAATGGGTGGCCGCGTTGTGGGGGAAATCTGACGCGGATGCGAGGGAATGGCTGATATGGCGGGTGGTCGTGCGGATGCACGCTACAGCGATGCGTACATACCTTCGCAACCGTGTCCCGGGCGGCACCTTTTTTTCACCGTCAACCTTGCCGAGCGCAAGGAAAACACGCTGTTGATCGATCGCATGGATGCCCTGCGGCACGCGGTTCGGGCGACATGCGCAGCAAGGCCGTTCGAGATCATCGCGATGGTGGTGCTGCCGGAGCACCTGCACGCCATATGGCGCTTGCCTGAAGGCGATGACGATTACCCGACACGCTGGCGCCTTCTGAAAGGACGGTTCACGCACGCGGTGTGCGGTGATGAGCGTCGCTCACCCAGCAGGATACGAAAATCGGAACGAGGTATCTGGCAACGTCGATACTGGGAACACACCATCCGCGACGAGCATGACTTGCGCATGCATATCGCGTACACCCACTACAATCCGGTGAAACATGGCTTGTGCGATACACCTGAAGATTGGCCGCATTCGACATTTCATCGTTACGCGAGGGAAGGAGATCCGGGGTCAGGTTCACTCCTCTTGAAGTGAACCTGACCCGTGTGATCAACGCCGCTGCTCACGCACCCACCGCATGATCTCGCCGAACGTCGCGGTCCAGTAGTCGTCGCGGCGCGCATCCAGCCAGGCCAACAGCGCGTCGTGCGCCTCGTTCGAGGTCTGGAGGTAGTCGCCGCCGATCCCGTGGAAGGTGAAATTCACCATCGTGCCCTTGCGGCCGGCCTCTTCCACCAGCGCGATCAACTGCGGGCCGCTCAGGCCTTCGGGCGCCAGCACGGGAACCGCGTCGGGATCCAGCGTGGCCATGTCTGCCACCACCGCGTCGCCCGGCACCTTGATGCCGACGAATCGGCCGGCGATGGCGTCCACGTAGTCGCCGTCGCCGGCGCGGCGATCGCCGCAGGGCACGGTGAAGCTGCGTTCCTTGCCGCCGTCGATCTGTTCCAGAAGCGTGTCCGCGAACGCCACCTGCGCCACCATCTGCGCGACCGTGGTCGCGTCGAGGTCCTGCGCTGGCGTCACCCAGTCGCGCCCCGGCGCGCGGCCCGAACACTGGTGGAACAAGGTGTGGTTGCCCAGCTCATGCCCGTTGCGTGCCGCCGCACGCCAATCCTCCGTGCGCGTCCACACCGGCGCGCGCGATAGCTGCAGATAGAAACTCGCCTTCAACCGGTGCCGGTCCAGCGCCGGCAACGCGTTGTCCAGCTGCGAGTCCAGCGCATCGTCGTAAGCCAGACTGACCGCCGCCTTGCGTCCCTCCGGCCACGTGAACCCGTCCCCGGCCAGCGCGAGGGACGGCCACAGCGCAAGTCCACACAACAGCAGGCGTGCATGCATCGCGAGTCCTCTCCGGCAGGGGCGTGCCGCCCACACGATACCGTCAATCGCCCGCATCGCGGCATGCATCGCCCGACATGCCGCGATGGTCGGCCGGGGGTCGTCCCAGCGCTCTCCTGCCGGGACGACAGGGACAGACACCGCGCGCCGTTCCGCGCCACAATTCCCCATGCCCATCACCCTCGACCATCTGCGCCGCCATGCCGTGGCCCGCACGCTGTTCAAGCCGACCACGCTGTCGCGTGCGATCGATAAACTCGGCTTCGTGCAGGCCGATCCGATCCGCGCACCGGCGCGCGCGCAGGACCTGACCCTGCGCCACCGCGTCATCGGCTACCGCGCCGGCGACCTGGAACGCCGCTATCCGAAGCTGCCGATCGAAGAAGACTTCTTCGTCAACTATGGCTTCCTGCCGCGCGCGCACCACCACCTGATGCATCCGCGCACGCCGCGCGTGGCGTGGACACCTGCGCGCTGGAAACAGGCCCGCGCGGTGCTGGATTTCATCGCCGAACGCGGCATCGCGCATCCGCGCGAGGTCGATGCGCATTTCGCGCACGGCAAGGCCACCAACTGGTTCGGCGGCGCGTCCAACGCAAGCACGCAACTGCTGGATGCCATGCACTATCGCGGCCTGTTGCGCGTGGCGCGTCGCGATGGCGGCACACGCGTGTATGCGACGCGTGCCGGCGATCCCACGCCGGTCGACGCCGACACCGCGAGCGCACGCATGGACGCCCTCATCGATATCGTCGTCGGCAAATACGCGCCGTTGCCCGCATCCAGCCTAGCGCAGCTCGTCAGACACCTGGGCGGCGGCGCGCCGCAGTGGACGACGCAGCGCGCGGCGGCGCTGGCGCGCGCGAAGCAACGCCTCGGCCAAGCGCGCGTGGACGGCATCGACTGGTACTGGCCCATCGGCGAAAACCCCGCCTCGGCGCGCTGGACACCCGACCACGCCGTGCGCCTGCTCACCCCCTTCGACCCGGTGGCCTGGGACCGCCGCCGCTTCGAGATCCTCTGGGGTTGGACCTACCGCTTCGAGGCCTACACCCCCGCGCCCAAGCGCAAGCTCGGCTACTACGCGCTGCCGCTGCTGTGGCACGACCGTGTGATCGGCTGGGGCAATCTGGCCGTAAGTGGAGGCGTGCTGGAGAGCAGCCTCGGTTACGTCAGTGGCCGCGCGCCAAGGGATGCCGGTTTCAGGGCGGGACTGGAGGAGGAAATGGGGCGGATAGGGTGGTTTCTGGGATTGGAAGAATGACTTGCGTACTCAAAGGATCAGCACGTAGCCTGAGCAAGGCCGCACGCCGAACTCGGGTTCATGATCTTGAAAATGTCGGTTTGCAGCCTGAGCACTCATGCGATCCAATCAGCGATTGGTGGCACACGTAGGCGGCTCGGGAATCGATGAAAACGTGGGTCTACTTTCTGCTGTGCCAGAACGATGCGCTCTACACGGGCACTGCGATCGATCCCTTGAGCAGATTCAGGGACCACTGCGCGGGACGTGGAGCGCGGTTCACGAAAATGCGAAAGCCCATCCGATTGCTCGGCGCATTCGTCTTCGAGAGCCGGGGCGAGGCACTGTCGAACGAGTACCGGTTCAAGCGCCTGCCCGTCCCCGAAAAGCGCCGGCTCGCAGCGTTGGCGTCCGAGGATCCCGCTTGGCTCGCTTACCTGATGCAGCATGAAAAGGGGTGAGTAAGTAGACCGGGCAAGGCCGCAGGTCGCACCCGAGGCGTTTGATCTTGAACCGCGACGGATATTTGACGGCTTGCGCTCTCGCGGGTGAGTGCTGCGCGCTTATCCGGGGCTACGTCATTAAATTTTGAACCGATTCTCTCGGTGCCAACGCAAGTAGGTCGAATGCGGTCGCCAGTCTTGGTTTTCCGGAACTAGAAGCCTTCTTTCTGGCAGGATCAACTTTTCCAAATCGTCCGGAACGCCATGTGGTGAAATGAGAATTCGGCAATCGTCTTCGAACGTAATCAACCCTCTGTCGAACAACCAATGCGCTGTTCCGGTTAACGCGACACCATTACGCACCGTGTCCGGCCCATTCGCTTCCACAGGGCGGATATGAGCGGCCTGCACTTCCGGCCTACCCCCACCATTGATTAATCGAAACCCCGTCACCGCGCAGCGGTTGGCGTAGGCACCTCTGACATGGCGACGGAAAGCGACATCGCGGAACGGTCGCGACACGAGGCGCTCGACCATAGGCCGCGCGATGTACTCTGCAGGCTCCTCAGCGACGCGGTCGTTGGATTCCCAAGCTTGCAATGGTGTCGCGAATGCCGCGCGCAGGATGGCTTCGAACTCTGCGGTCGGCAGATTGCGGACTGATCGACCGAATGCGCCGCTGTTGGTATAACCATCAGACTTCTTGAGCGCTGATTCGTAGTATGCCGCATCGGTACGGAAAGATACCGGGCGATCAAACTCAATGAAGTTTTCAACATCGGCGTAATAGTGATCGTCGAGTTTCGGATCCGGGCGAATACCGATCACTCGAGCTGCTGCGAAATATGCCAGTCGACCGGTCGAACTCGAAGGCCCTGTCGTCCGCCGCGGCTCGTAGTAGACGATGAAATCTCCGACGGCATTCTCGACCTGCCTCAAGTAGGTCCTCGGGAAGTGATACCAAAGCTCGATACGATCGTCATAAGCGCTACTTTCAGATGCCGTAAAGATCGCGTTAGCCATATCTTCCCCCGTCTCGTCCGTTGCGACTGTTATGCCTCACTGTTCGCCCGTCGCCTTCAGTCGAACCGAGACCAGACTTCCATGACAAACCATCAGAAGCAAGAGTCCTGCTGCGTATTTTCGTACCAATACCGAGATGCCGCCAACTGGAAGACCTTTGGCGAACTGCTGTTGACCGGTGAAGCCTCTGAAGCAGACATCTCCACCATGACCTCCTACTTTGACGGCGGCTATCTGTTTGTTGCCGAGCAAATCGGCATTCCTTCACTCTGCGAACAGCATTTTATCGACTACGACGGCCCATCCGATCTGGATCATGCCTTCCATGAGTTCTTCGCGCTGAGGCCAGCCAAGCGTCAGGACATCGAAACGGTGCCGATCTTCACAGCATTAAGTGACCTACTCGCAAGAATTGCACAAACACACGGCAAATGGGATGTGAGGCTTTCACCAAATTGTGATTCGTAGCACGCGAATCAATGCAGCATCATCCTACTGACTGCAGCTTTGACCGCTCCTCACCCACCATATGGGCACCCTCTCCACGCAGACGGGGAAAAATGGAAGCAAACAAACAGGGCAGCAATGCACCTCTAAAAAAACACAGTGCCCAAGACTGCGTCAATAACCTAGCCCATTAATTGGATGCCGCGACCTCGAGCCATTTCGGCCAATTCAACGAGGGCTAACGCCCTTTTCTCGATCATCACCGCGAGAGTGTGTTCCTGACGGTGAGACTGAACGATTGATCCGATCGATCCATGCATCGCCAACAAGATCAGCGGCTTTGACAACATCGTCTTCGAGGATACAAATCAATGCCAAGAATAGGGCAAGCACCCCGAAGACGCCGTATACCCAGCCAGATAAAGTGTTTGGTCCATATTGCGAAGCTGCGTAGGCAGCGGCTAGCGAAATGGACATGTTGAGAAAGTATCCTGCAATGAATAGTATTCTCTTTGCGTTGCGTTTTACATGGGCATTGTGTCGGCGACCAAGCCAACTCACCGTCCGCGCATTTCGGTCGTAGCGAAGCAGCGGCCACAATCCTGAGAGTTCAATGAGCGACTGGCTCTTGTCGGGCTGCGCCATCGCCAATCGGATCACATGCGCAGGCAAGTATGTGCCTAACCAATGACGAACCACGGCCTCCAGCCACAGATCATCCTGGCTGCGCACGGGATCCCAAAGCTCAAGAAACTCTTTGCGATTCTGGCTTCGACGACCATGCCATCCAAACAGACCGCGAGACAGGTAAAGCACGACTGTGAACAGAACCGCTGGCATGAGATACGCCGCTCCGCCTGCGTCCAGAATCTCCTTCATTTTCTCTCCTTTCTCACATATACCGATCGTTCCCTTGAAGCGAGATTACATGAACGAAATTCAAGCAATCTCCCCACGCCCATCCCGCACATGCCGGAATTTCGACAGCGCTTTGTAGATCTTGATGCGCGCACGATTCAAACCACCCAAGGGCGCATGCGCAAGCAACGCGTGTCCCGGTGAGAACGCCAGCGATTCGGCCAAGACATCGCGCTGCGTGCTGCAGAATTTCTGCTTGGGGATGCGCAAGGTCGCGACCTTCAGGAAGGGCGATGCGGTTTCGTCCCAGCGCGGGGCGGCGTCTTCGATCGGCATGCCGTCCTGCTGCAGTTGTACGCAGAAATCGAAGCTGGCCTCGGACGTCTCCAGATGACGCTGCATCGCTTCGCTCAGGTACGACGCGCCCGGCGTTTTCGGTATGGGGCTGCGGTGGCGCGAGGTGGGGATCAGCGAATACTTCACGGCGCGGCCCTTGCCGAAGCGGTAGGGCGTGGTGCTCCAGTAGCGGATGTCCAGCGGCGATGTCGGGCGGATGCGCAGCGCGGCCAGGCCCAGCAGCGCGCGCGCATGGCCGCGCAACAGGCTTTTGGCTGCGAACAGCACCACCGAGCTTTCGATGGTGTAGTACACCGCATCGCGGAACAGGGCGACGGTGCCGAGCGGCATGACCGGCGTACTCAGCAGCACGAAATCCTGGCCCAGCGGGGTTTCGTCCTTGCGCGTGCCGCCCGGCGCCATCAGCTTGATCGCGAAGCCGCGCGCATCGGCGATCGCGTCGGACTGCGGCTTGCCGCTGGCGTTGGAGGTGCGGATCCAGCAGTCGTAGGCCTGCGCTTTGGCGAACAGGCCGACGCGCAGATGCTTGGGTAGATCGGGCGCCACTTCGAAACGCCCGCGCAGCAGCCCGGTGGCTTTCGGGTGAGCGTCGCGACGGGTGTGGCCCGCCTCGTAATCGCGCGCCATCTTGCGGCGCAGGATGTCGATCATCTCGGCGGTCATCGCCGCTTCGTCGGGTTCGCGCGTTTCCGGAGAGGTCTTCATACGTTTGCGCGGCGCGCGCTTGCTTGCAGTGACGCCGCAGTCTCCGGGTTTTTCGAGATGAAGGCTGATCATACATGCCGACTTCATCCGGAAAGTCCGTATCGCAGGCGGGATGCAGGACTGCATGAGGAGATTCCGTCGTCCTGAAAAGCAGCGGGTGCAAGACCCGCCCTACGAATCCTTCGCGATTGGCCGCTAGACTATGGGCGCCAGCGGGCGTCGCCGCCGCCATCGCGTCGCGGCATTCCTCACTGGAGTCCATGCATGTCATCTTCCCTCTCGCCCGCCGGGCGTCTGTTCGCCATCGCGGCCTTCGCCGAAGGCCTGACCTGGGCGGGGCTGCTGGTCGGCATGCTGCTGAAATACGGCACCGGGACCACCGATCTGGGGGTGTGGCTGTTCGGTCGCCTGCATGGCGCGGCGTTCCTGTTCTATCTGCTCGTCACGCTGGTGTCGGGCGTGCGTCTGCGCTGGCCGTGGTGGGCATTGTTGCTGGCCTTGCTGGCGGCCGTGCCGCCGCTGGTGACGGTACCGCTGGAGATGTGGTTCCGGCGCATCGGCCTGCTGGGGCACAGGGCCTGACGGCTGGCGCGTTGGGCATCGCCCACGTACGCCGTTGGTCGGAACAGTGGCGGGCTTTGGCTCGCCTCTGCGACTGAAGGAAGGAGGACGGCGCACCGCAACGGGCGCCGTCCCACGCGTCGCCACGCCTTATCCGCGGCGCGGAACCCTTCCATTCCGATCGAGAGGAACACTGTCATGAAGACCGAACGTATTGCCGTCGCCGCGCTGCTGGTGTTGGGCGCGACGCTGTCGCCGCTGGCGACCGCACAGGATGTCGCGGTCCAGACCAACACCGGAGGCGTTGTCGTACCGGTAGGGACTGCCGATGTCGAATTCATATCCAGGACCATCGCCACCACCGGGCCGCGCACGCTGCTGATCCATTATTCCGCCGAATGCCAGGTCATCCGCGGGCACGTCGAGTACGACATCGTGGTGAGCCGCGACTTCCTCACGCTGACCGCACGCCAGACGCCGCCGACCAACGACACCCTGAGCGCGCTGTGTTCAAACGATGGCGCCACCACCGAAAGCAATCTGCGCGCCGCGACGGTGGGCACGACGGTCGCGTGCACGGTGGATGCGGGCGCCAATTACACGGTGCGCGTTCGCGGCCATGTCGAAGGCCCGGGCGCGGTGGGCGCGGGCATGGTCGACGATCAATCGCTGGTGATCGAACAACGTCCGTTCTCGTCGGGCGTGCCGGCCTGCGTCAACCCGTTGCTGCCGTTGGGTTGATGCGCGGCTCGTGGGAGCAGCGCCGATCTCCGGCCGCGGATCGAACCTTCAGGACGCCGACGCAGGTCGGCGTCCCGGGTCTTCGATCACTTCGGCAGCAGCTGGAATTCCAGTACCGCCATCGCTTCCACGAACGAATCCTGCACGGCGGGCATGTCCGCGTAAGGCGTGGGATTGGTCAGGCGTTCGCGCGCCAGGCGGTCGCGGATTCTCGCTTGCTGATCCGCCGGCAATTCCGAAAGCAGATACGTCAATACCGTATGAAGCGCTGCGACCCTGCCTTTCAGATCATCGAAATCATCCATGTCGCTATCCTCATCGTTGGAATGCACCCGAGTATAGAACCGCCTGCGGCGACGATTCGATTCCTGCATCGCGCACGATGCGTCGTGCATTCCGCACACGATGAAAAGCGGCTGACCGCGATCGCGGCGTTTCACTGCGTGTTGACAATGGCGGCTGGATACTCGGCTCCCGAACCCGCACCAGGAGACGCCCATGCATCGTTCGACCGACATCGCTCACGAACGCAGCTTCCCGCGCCGCGCGCTGCTCGGCGCCGGCCTGATCGCCGCATTGACCGTCGCCGGTTTCGCGTCCGCGCAGGATCCCGTGCGCGACACCCTGACCGAAGCGCAGGTCAGGACATCGCTGGAAGCGCAGGGTTACACCGACATCAACGACGTGACGTTCAAGGACGGCGCGTGGGAGGCCGACGCGCGCAGCGCCGACGGCAACCGCATCGACCTGCGTGTGGACGCCACGACGGGCAAGGTCTATCCGGAAACCCAGGTCGCGAACCTGAGCAAGGACGATGTGCGGGCCAAGCTGTCCGCAGCCGGTTACTTCGACATCGACGATCTGAAATTCCGCAACGGCGTCTGGGAAGCGGAGGCGGAAAACGCAGCCGGCCAGGACTTCGAACTGCGCATCGACGCCGCGACGGGCGAGATCATCAGCAAGCGCAGGGATTGATCCCGCGCCCCATCGATCGGGAGCGATCCGACTCGATGGGGCAGCGATCGCGACGGCCGGCGGCGCGGGCCGACACCCGCATCGCGCGCAGGCCCTCCTACGATTTCTTGTAGAACCGGGCCATCAGGTTGCGCATCTGCAGCACCGCCTGGTCGCCGCCGTAGGCCATCCGCTGCAGGCGTTCGGGGACGGTGTTGCCGTCGTTGCATTTCTGCAGCGGATTGAGCTGGATCTTGGAGAACACGATGAAGGCCTTCACGTCCTTGATCGCGACCGCGTAGCACATCGGCGTGTCGCCGCCGAGGTCGGGATGCGGCAGGTTCAGTTGCGACACATGCGCATCCGAGGCCAGCATGCGCAGGACATCGGTGCGCCGCCAGCGCAGCGCGCAGACCACCAGTGCGGTGGAGGTAGCGCGCGGGCTTGACGTGGCGCTCGCAACGACCTGGGCCAGCTTGCCGCTCACGCCGGAACGGCAGACGGCTTCGGCCAGCGCGCGCGGATCGGGATTCATCTCCATCACGCGACGCATCGCCTGCTGGCTCGCGGCAAGCGGCTCCCCGACCTTGTTGACGTTTTCGGACGCCTTGCGCATCAGTGCGGCCGAGACGATGGGGAACTTGCGGGTGGGAAGCCACGTATCGGGTACCGGCTCGACCACACCCAGGATCTTGTCCGCCCGGGTGTCGTTCGCCAACAGATATTCGGCGTAATCGAAACGAAAATTCCAGGCGTCGGGATGGCGCGCGAGGTACCCTTCGGCGATACGCGGGTACTCGGCCATGCGGCTGATCTTGCGCAGCGCCGGCACCAGGTTGGTCAGCGCATGGTGATGCGTCAGCGCGATGCCCTCGGGTTTGGACAGGGCGGTCTGGTAGTAACGCACGGCTTTGGCGTACTCCAGCTGCGCGAAGGCCAGATCGCCGAGGTAGAAGTTCATGCGCGGATGGTCGGGTTCGATCGCGCGCACGCGCTCGTAGAGTTCGGCCGCCTCCGTGTCCCTGCCCTGCAGATATCTCAGCCGGCCCTGCATCATCAGCGCATCGGCGTAATCGGGCGCCAACTGCAGCGCCCTGGCGAGACGCACGTCGGCCTGTTCGTAATTGGGCGTATCGATCACCACCCGCAACTGATCCGGACCCAGCCGCATCGCGGGCGCGGTCATGATCATGGCTTCGCCGATGAGGGCATGGATCTCGGGGTTGCGCGGATCCATCTGTTCGGCCTGGAGCAGTCTGTTCAAGGCATCCGCCGCAGCGGCGCCGCCGCCCACGTCATGCAGCAGGCGCCGTGCGTCCGCCACCAACGCCTCCTTCGCGGGCTGACCGTCGGCCTGCGCGGCAGGCGGCCGGCTTTCCTTGAAGGTTTCGACCAGCTGCGCGTACCACTCGCCGGCCTGGAAATCGTAGGCCGCGCTGAGCGCCACGTAGTAATCGCCGCCGAACCGGCTGTCGGCGAAGGCCAGGAATTTCGCCAGATCGGCATCGGGCACTTTCTTCAGCACCGGGGTCAGCCATTCGTCCACCACGACGGCCAGACTCGGCAGCGCGCCTGCGCCGGCCGCGGGTTTCGGCGCGGGCTTCGCCTGCGGATCGAACGCGGCGACCAGCGCCGCAGCACCCTGGCTGGCGGCCCTGTCGGTATTGGCCTGGACCTGCTGAAGCGCCATCGCTTCCACGATGTCGCGCAGCAGCGTCTTGCGCTTGGCCGTCATCTTCTCGTTCTCTTCCTTTTCGGAAAGGATCGGCGTCCGGCTCCAGATCGCGGTATTGATCGCATGCATCTCCGGATCGCGGGACCATGCCTCGAGGGCCGCGACACCGCTGGAATCCCCGGCCATCTTCAGGAACGCGCAGGCGGCGCGCGCGCGCAGGCGCTCGTCGGAGAATTCCGCGTCCAGCACCGGCTTCAGCAGCGTCAGCGAGGCCGGGTCGCGTTTGGAGAGCAGGGCTTCGACCGCCTGGCGGTGCAGGCGGAAGCGTTTCGAGACCTCGGCGATATCGCCGGACCGGTCCATCGACTGGACAAGGCGTGCGAAGGCTTTGGCGTCGTATTCGTCCGCGACCTTGCAGACGGGCACAGGCAGCGATGGCGTGACCACTTCCGCCTGCTTGTCGCAGGCGGTGGCGAACACGACGAGGGCGATACCGAGGCCCGCAATGGCTGAACGCATGTCTCCACTCCGCTCCATGGGAAGCCGTCAGGATAAGGCCAAAGCGCGACGATGCGACGACTGCGGCCCGGCAGAGGGCGCGGAGTGACGGATCCGGGCGGATCACGCGACAATCCACCGATGCCCCATCTCCCGGAACGCCCCGCCAAGCCCGCCACCAGGCGCATCGCCTCCGCGCGGACGGGCCTGCATCCACGCAATCGGCATCAGGGCCGCTACGATTTCGCGACGCTGACCGCGGCCTCGCCGGCGCTGTCGTCGTTCCTGCTGAACACGCCCGGCGGCGAGACCAGCATCGATTTCAGCGACCCGGCGGCGGTGCGCGCCCTGAACCGTGCGCTGCTGAAGACGCAGTACGGCATCGCGCACTGGGATCTGCCCGACGGTTATCTGTGCCCGCCGATCCCCGGCCGCGCCGATTATCTGCACGGCCTGGCGGATCTGCTGGCGTCGTCCGAGGACGATGCGCAAGCGCACGCCATCCCGCGCGGCGCGGCGATACGCGCGCTGGACATCGGCACCGGCGCGAATCTCATCTATCCGCTGCTGGGGCATCGCGAATACGGCTGGCGCTTCGTCGCGACCGACATCGATATCACCGCATTGCGGGCGGCGGAGGCGATCGCGGATGCCAACGGTCTGCGCAGGATGATCGAACTGCGCCATCAGCCCGTTCCCGCGCGGATCTTCGATGGCCTGTTGCGCGACGAGGACGTGTTCGACCTCACGCTGTGCAACCCGCCGTTCCATGCCTCGGCCGCGGACGCGGCGCAGGGCAACCAGCGGAAACGGCGCAATCTCGGCCAACGCGAGGCATCGGGCACGGGGATGCGATCGAACTCCGGCGGGCTGAACTTCGGCGGACAGCACACGGAGTTGTGGTGCGCCGGCGGCGAAGCGGGGTTCGTGCGGCGGATGATCCGCGAAAGCGCCGGCCTCTCGACCCGCGTGTGCTGGTTCAGCACCTTGATCGCGAAGTCCGGACACCTCGACGACGTACGCAAGCAGTTGCAACAGGTGGCTGCGCAGGACGTGCGCGTGGTCGGGATGGCGCAGGGCAACAAGCAGAGCCGATTCGTCGCCTGGACCTTCCTCGACGCGACGCAGCGCGCGGCCTGGCGGGCATCGCGTTGGCCGCAACATCCGCCGGCTCTTCCCTAGAATCGCGCGCCATGACCGACATCGCCGCGACCGAGCTCGTGTCCGCCAGCACATTCCTCAGCCTGGTCCTGCGTCACCGGCCCGACGTCATCGGCCTGTCGCTCGACGCGGAAGGCTGGGCCGACATCGATGAACTCATCCGGCGCGCACACGCGCGCAGGCCGCTGACACGGCCGCTGATCGAAGCCGTCGTGGAGAACAGCCACAAGCAGCGGTTCGCGATCAGCGCCGACGGGCAACGCATCCGCGCCTGTCAGGGACATTCGGTCGATGTCGATCTGGGCTTCGTTCCGGTGACGCCGCCCGCGCGGCTGTACCACGGCACGGCGACGCGATTCGTGGCTTCGATCCAGCGCGGGGGACTGCTCAAACGCAGCCGTCGGCACGTACATCTGTCGGCGGATACCGACACCGCGACGCATGTGGGCTCGCGCCACGGCACGCCGGTGGTGCTGGTCGTCCACGCTGCGGAGATGGTCGCGGCGGGGCATGCGTTCTACCGCTCGGAAAACGGCATCTGGCTCACCGATGCGGTGCCGGCGGACTTCATCGATTTCGGCATGGCGTGATGCGCATGCTTTGATGCGCATGCTTTTCATGTGCACGCAGTGATCCGCGCGCAGTCGCCCCAGCCCCGACATGCGTCAGGGCTGGGGATTGCTTCAGGCTACTTTCCGCGGCGCGGTCTCGCTCTGCGTTTCGTCCTGCGTCCGCTGCTGCGGCTGCTGCGCGGCCTGCTCTGCGGCGCGTTCGTGGGTGCGATCGACCTGCTGGGTGCTGGCCGCGAGCGGCTGGGCCTGACCCTGCGCCACGTCGGTACCGGCGATGCGGTTGTGCGCGGCCGACGGATCCTGGTTGTCCGAAGCGAAGATCCGTCCGTTGCCGGCGCCCGCGTCGACGCGGGCGATGCGGGTCAAGCCCGCGTCCACGGAATCGGCGACCAGCGCACCGGCCAGCTGGTCGCGCTGGGGCTGTGACATCGCGTCGAACGGGGCGCCCAGTGCATTCACGCCGCGCTGCGCATCGCGGTACATCGCGTTGCTCGGATGCGCGGCATCGTCCAGCAGCGGCGACGCCGGCGGCGTCACCGGCCTGGCAGGCGCGTCGGTCGACGGCGGCACCGCACCGTCCTGGGCGCGGGCGGGCGTCGCCAGCAGGCGGCGCGCCTCGGTTTCCTGGGTCTGGATGACCGAATCGAGGCTCGGAATGACGGCGGCTTCCATCAGATGACGTTGCAGCGCTTCCTGCCCCGACGGCATCGCGTTCTGTCCGAACGTGACGGTCTGCCCGATATTCGACAGGCTGTAAGGATTCTGCGGGCCGTAGGTCATGGCGACGCCACCGACCAGCCCGATGCCCGTCCCGACCACCGCGCCGGCAGCGGGCGCCTGATCGGTGACGCCACGGATCGTGCGCCCGGCGGCATCCGCGCCCTCCTGCAGGGTCGCGCCGACCTGCTGGCCGGTCTGACGTGCGGTCGCAGCGATGCTGGCCGCGCCGTCGTCGATCGTCCCCGCCACGCCGTTCGCGCCTTCGCGGATCCGGCCGGCGTCGGTGCGCGCGGATTCGACCGCCAGCCGGGCGGCCTCGCGGTTCTGCGCCAGTGCGGCATCGCCATAGGCTTCCAATCCCTGCGCCTGCCGGCCGACCCAGCGTTCGGCATCCTCGGGCAGCGCGCGTGCGGCAAAGCGCAAGGCGCTGGCGGTCCAGGAAGTCGTGGCCTGCTGGACATGCCCCTGCGCCAGATCGATGCCGGCGCCGACATTGCCGGCCTGGGTGCGCACCTCCGCGACGACCGCGCCGCCGGCCCGGACCGTGGTGCTGCCGATCGTGCCCACCGCGCCGCTCATGGTCGCGACGGTCTCGCCCTGGAAACGCGCGGTGTAGTCGAGTGCGGTGCCGCCCAGATGCAGCCCCTGCTCGGCGACCTGGCCCGTGACCTGCACGCCCTCGCCCACGACACGACCGACGCGACCGCCGACCGCGGCCGTGCTGAGCACATCGGTCAACGGACCGGCGTAGGTCATCAGTTCGCTGACCGGCATCTCATTCGGCCGGTCCACCAGATTGCCGTCGGCGTCGCGCGTCCGCGCCGCCATCATCGGCTGCACATCGCCGGCAGCGGTCGGCACGTCGCGCAGCAGCTGCGCGCCGGGCTGCGTGGCCAGCAGATCGATCGCGGCCATCGCCGGTCCGCGCGCATTCGGCGGCAGCATCTCGTCGAACTGGCCCTGCAGCCGCTCGCGGATACCGGGCGTCTGCATCAATTCGCCGATGTTGTTGGCGAGCGCGCCGGCCTGTTCGCGGCTGGCCTCGCTCATGCGCTGGGCGCCGGTCTGGCTGTCGGTGAGAACGTCACCGTCGACCTGGAACGCGGTGATCGTGGCGCGCAGATCGTGCACGGCGCCGCCGTTCTCTTCCACGTAGCGGGCCGCGGTATTGGGATGCAGACCGGCCGCGTTGAAGGTGGTGGTCTGCACGCCGGTGACCGCACCGGCGGCCGAGGCGATGCCGCCGCCGAGCGAATGACCGGTGATCTCGAAGTCCAGACCCGGCTGGCTCTGCAGCAGACGCGCCGCATCCATCGCCCGGTCGTAGTAATCGGCGCGCAGGCCGAGGCCCTGCGGGATGTTGTTGGCCAGATAGTCTTCGGCGCCGCTCTCGCGCATGCCGCCGGGCGCGGAGGGATCGACGATCGGGCCGGTCGAACCCTTGACCGCGAACACCGGTCGCGCGTCGGGACCAAGGATCGCCGGATCCGGCAGATAGATTTCGGCGCGGAAGCCGGAACCTTCCGGGCGCAGCATTTCGTCGATCTGTTCGCGGCTCAGCCCCGGAGCGAGCGCCTGGAGGCGTTCGGGATGCTCGCTGGCGCGGGTCCAGCCGGGCGGCGGCGCACCTTCGCCGGCAGCGGACCTGTAGACATCCTGGGCCAGACCGGCCATCTGCCGTCCGTGATAATTGACCGCCAGTTGATCGGCCTCGGTGGTCCTGCCGGCGGCGCGCAGATCGGCCAGCAACTGGGTCTGCTGTACGCGGTCTTCGCGGACGCTCTCGTTCGTGGGGTCTGACATGACGGTGCTCCTAGCGCGGACATTTGGCGCCATCCTAGCCCAGCAGCGCATCGAAAAACGCACTTCATGCGCCTTTTCGGCCGCAGATCCGGCCCATGCCCCGCTTGCCCACCACGAATCAATCGCTTACATCACGGCGGCCCGGGCCAGGCCGCCGGTCGCGCGCTTCGACTCTGCCGCCGAAGGCCGGAGGGAAGACGCGGCGGTCGCATCGGCGGCGCCGTTCGCCTCGCGCGACGCGCTGTCGATCCTCGGCCGATCCGAACGCATCGTGAAGAAGGCCCAGCGCATCGTCGCCGCGCCGATGGATCCGGATGCGAAGGGCGAAGCGCACGACGACCTGCAATTCTTCTTCACCATGCTCCGCAACGAAGACCGGATGGTGGACAAGCTCTACAGCCTCTGCGGCGACAGCCTGTCGCCGATCGAAGCGGTGCATCACATGATGGAAAGGCAAGCGGGTTTCGCCGGGATGGGACGCAAAGACCGACGATGCGTGGGCGAACGACAACTACGCGCAGATCGTGGCGAGCCTGCACACGCTGCGAACGCGTCTACCTCGGGCTGTAGTCCGCGGATGCGTAGGCATCGCCCGCATTCGCGCCCGGGGTATTGCGGCCGATGCAGAACACCGTCGTTTCCAGATACTCGCGCACCACCGGCCAGCCCACGTCGTTGGCCGCATAACGGATCAGCGTCGCCGATACGTGGATGGGATTCTGGGTATCGGTGAACTCGGCGTTCTGGCGCGCCTTGAAGGCATCGAGCGTATCGGCCTGTTTGTGTTTTTTGCCGTCCTGGCCGCCGTAGAAATGAAAACGCGCGATCCCTCCCCTCGGGCAATCGGGAGACGCATCGAAGTTGCGCGCGGCGTGCGGGTCCGAATACGAGTCCTGAACGGTATGCAGCAGAGCGCCCAGCGCCATGTCCCGATAGTGCGTTTCGCGCCTGAGCCGGTATTTCGGAGCGAACAGGTAGGCGATGCTCCAACCGGGACGATGATCGAAGTGCCTGCGGACAAAGGGGAGGTCGACGGTCTCGAACGTCGACGCCGGGTCGAGACGGCCGGTCGCCACGGCATAGGCGAACTCGGCCCAATCCAGCACGTTGTCCCGGGTGACGACGGCCGGTTCGCCGTCGCCGCTTGCCATCGCGTGCAGGAACTGCAGATCGCCGTAATGACTGCGATAGGTCATGACGTAGTTGCGGTCGATGGCGGCTTTTCTGCCGCGAAGGTTGACGCCGTGCTTTGCGATCCTGTCCGCGTCTTCCATCCATATCAGCCACTTCGCCTGCCAACCTGCGAACAGATACTGATTGGGATCGTCGTTCCACCACACACCGCGCACCAGCGAGTCGTATTTGTTGCCTTGCGGGAGACTTGCGGGGCGCGTGTCCGGCAGGCACACGACCGGGATGTCCACCGGGCCCGAGGCATTCGCCGCGCATGCGCGCGCAAGTTGCGTCACGTCCTCATGGACCGGCTCGGTGATCTGATGCCAGACCGTCGGCATCGGGTGTTGCCGGTATTTGTTCGCGAGCGGATTGATCTGGTGCGCACTGGCGACCGCACTCGCACAGGACAGTACGAGCGCGAACAGGGTCGCCGGCATCTTCGGATGGGTCGGAAGCATGGAATGCTCTGGGTGCGTGACGGGGAATGCGACGCCACGATAACAGCGGGTTTCCGCGCTGCGGACACGCGGGTTCCCGGCCGGTACCGGGCGCGCCATCGGGCGAAACGCTGAAACAGCGCGAGAATACGTTTTCAGAAGGCGATTCGCGTCTTGTCCGCCCAGTCCGGATCACCCAGAGTGCGACGCATCAGATACCACGCTGATCCGATAGACGAACCTGATAGACGAACCGCGATTTCCGGCGCGCTGGCCGCGAGATCGATGCTGCGACGCAGCATCGATCTCGTCGCGTGACGACACGACGCGAGCAGACGCAATGTGGATGCGACTCAACCTGGAGACCTAGGATGCGCATATTCTCTCGACGCCACGGCAACATGCTGCCAGCGGCGTTCGTTTTCATGCTCACGCTGCTGCTCGCGGCCTGCGATCTGCCGCTGCGCGATGACGGAGCGACCATCGCTGCGGACGCACCGATCACGCTGGACGCCATCGCCAGCAAACATCACGGCGGCGGCGCCAACGGCATCTGCGACGCACCCACCGCCAGCACGGTGCTGACGCCGGTGCCGGTGCCGCCACGCGACGGCGCGCCGATCGACATGCGTATCCACTACAACCGCCCTGCCGGCGATTACGGCGACTGGGGCCTGCACGTGTGGCAGGTCAACGACGCGGGGCAGTACATCGCCGACTACCCGGGCGTGTCGTGGCCTTCGCCGCTGGTGCGTTCCGGCATCGACGATTACGGCGCGTACTTCGAAATCCGCGCATCGCAGTTCACCCATTCCGCTGCCGCGGGTTTCGGTTTCATCGTGCATCCGCCCGGCCAGGGCGGCGATCCCGGCGTCGACCGGGTATTGAAATTCACCGAGGGCAATACGTTCTGGCTGCGCTCCGGCGATGCCACCGTGTACCGCAGCAACCCGCTGGGCAGCACGCCGGACATTGACACCGTACGCGTGCATTACAAGCGCTTCGACAACGTCTACGACCCGTGGGGCCTGCATCTGTGGCCGACCAGCGGCATCGATCCGGGCCGGCTCCCGGGATTGACCCTGGACCAGTGGGAGAATCCGGTGCCGCTGGCATCGATGCCGAACTACGCCGCAGGCAGCGGCGAGATCACGTTCGATCTGCCGGTACTCAATCCCCAGGGCGACGCCAACCGCAGCGCGGTGGAATTCATCATCCACGGCATGCCGTCGAATCCGAACGGCGGCGTCAACAACAAGGACGGCTGGAACGACAACATCCGCGTGAACTTCGCGGCATTGTCGATCAGCGATCGCGTCGGCCAGATCTGGCTGGTGCAGGGCACGCCCACCGTGTTCACCGCGCCGCCGGACACGCGTCGCGTCTCCACCATCGACGCGCGCGCCGCGTGGCTGACCCGCGATCTGATCCAGTGGCCGCTGGCCGACGCGTTCGGCACGTTCAAGCTGTATCACTCGGCGAACGGGCAGATCCTCGCCCCGCGCGGACAGGCCGTCAGCGGTGCCGACGGCGCGCTGACGCTGTCGCCCGGCGGCAACGTGCCCGCCGATGCGGCCGAGCGTTTCAAGTATCTGGATGCCGGCGTGGTGCTGGCGGTGAACGCGGCCGATCGTGTGCGCCTCGGCGATCTTCTCAAGCAGCAACTGGTGCTGGTGCAGGAAGACGCCAACGGCAAGGTGCTGGGTGCGACCACGCCGCAACTGGCAGGCGCTTTGGATGATCGCTACGCCGCCGCCGAATCCATCGACGATCTGGGCGTTTCGCTTCGCCATGGACGCACGACCTTCAAACTGTGGGCGCCGACCGCGCGCAAGGTCACGCTCTGCACCTACGGCGCGCGCGGCGTCGCACACAGCCAGGACGCGATGCGCTTCGATCCCGCCACCGGCGCGTGGCGCTTCGACGCGCGCGGCGAACGTCGCGGCGCGTATTACAAGTACGCGGTGGAAGTGTTCGTGCGCGGCGTCGGCGTGGTCCGCAACCTGGTGACCGATCCGTACTCGATCGGGCTCAACGCGGACTCGCAGCGCAGCTACGTCGCCGATCTGGACTCGCCCGCGCTGATGCCGCCGGGCTGGCGTTTCTACCGCGCGCCGGACAACGTCCGCGCGCAGGAAGACATGTCGATCTACGAACTGCACGTCCGCGATTTCTCGGCCGGCGACGCCAGCGTCAGCGCGCGCAACCGCGGCAAGTATCTGGCGTTCACCGAGTCGAACTCGAACGGCATGCGCCATCTGCGCGGGCTGGCGCAGGCCGGGCTGACCGACGTGCATCTGCTGCCGGTGTTCGACTTCGCCAGCACGCCGGAGAAAGGCTGCATCACGCCGACGATTCCGAACGCCGCGCCGGATTCCGACGCGCAGCAGGCCGCGGCCGGCGCCGCGCGCGCGACCGACTGCTTCAACTGGGGCTACGACCCCTGGCACTTCACCGCGCCGGAAGGCGGCTACGCCAGCGATGCCGACGACGGCGCGGCGCGCATCCGCGAGTTCCGCGCGATGGTGATGGCGCTGAACCTCAGCGGCCTGCGCGTGGGCATGGATGTGGTCTACAACCACACCAGCGCCTCGGGCCAGGGCAACCGCTCGGTGCTGGACCGCGTGGTGCCGGGCTACTACCACCGGCTCAACGCCGCGGGTGAGATCGAGCGTTCGACCTGTTGCGAGAACACCGCGACCGAAAACCGGATGATGGCGAAGTTGATGATCGATTCGGTCAAGACCTGGGCCACCCAGTACCGGATCGATTCGTTCCGCTTCGACCTGATGGGCCACCAGCCGCGCTCGGTGATGGAACGACTGCGCGATGACGTGTCGGCCGCCGCCGGCCGCCCGATCCAGCTGATCGGCGAAGGCTGGAACTTCGGCGAAGTGGCGAACGGCGCGCGCTTCGTGCAGGCTTCGCAGCTGTCGTTGAACGGCAGCGGCATCGGCACGTTCAGCGATCGCGCCCGCGACCATGTCCGCGGCGGCTCGGGTTTCGACAGCGGCAACGCGCTGCGCAGCAACCAGGGCTACATCAACGGCATGCATTACGACGACAACGGCAGCGGCGGCAACAAGAGCCGCAACGACCTGATGTGGTCGGCCGACATCATCAAGGTCGGCCTTGCCGGCTCGATCCGCGATTACGCGATGACCACCCACTGGGACGTGACCCTGCGTCTGGATCAGATCGACTACAACGGCCAGCCGGCCGGGTATGTGGTCGATCCACAGGAAGTGGTGAACTACGTCGACAACCACGACAACTGGACGCTGTTCGACAACAACGCGTTCAAGCTGCCGACCGCCACCAGTCGCGAAGACCGCGCTCGCGTGCAGATCCTCGGCGCCGCGATCAACAGCTTCAGCCAGGGCGTGGCCTATTACCACGCCGGCATCGACACGCTGCGCAGCAAATCGCTGGACCGCAACAGCTACGACAGCGGCGACTGGTTCAACCGCATCGACTGGACCTATCGCGACAACGGTTACGCCGCCGGCCTGCCGCCGCAGGGCGACAACGGCGACAACTGGCCGGTGATGGGCCCGCTGCTGGCGGACGCGCGGATCAAGCCGACGCAGGCCGAGACCCACTGGACCCGCGACGCCTTCCGCGACCTGGTGCGGATCCGCGCCAGCTCGCGGCTGTTCCGGCTGCGCACCGCGGACGAGATCAAGCAGCGTCTGAGCTTCCGCAACACCGGCAGCGCGCAGGTGGCGACGGTGCTGGCGGCGCATCTCGACGGCCGCGGCTACCCCGGGGCGAACTATCGCGAGCTGCTGTATTTCGTGAACGTCGACAAGCTGCCGCAATCGCTGACGATTCCCGCCGAAGCCGGCAAGCACTACCGTCTGCATCCGGTCCACACCGCGCACGACGCCGCCGACCGTCGCGCCGCCAGCGCGGCATACGATCGCACCAGCGGTCGCTTCACGCTGCCGCCGCGGACCGCGGTGGTGTTCGTGGTGCGCTAGGCCGCGCGATGCGGCATGCGAACGGCGGCCTCGAGGCCGCCGTTCGCGTTCATGCGGCAGCGACGGACACCGTCACTGGCAGAAAGGCTTGCAACCCGCGGAAACCTGCGGATTCGGCAGACCCGGGTGCGTCTCCGGCTGCGCGATGTTGTGCCGCGCGGGATCCTGGATATTGCTGGTGTAATCGGCGTACTCGGGATCGATCAACACGATGGTCTCGCGCGGATTGCGGAGTCCCTTCGGATCGACGGTCGGCGGTTCGCGGCCGGCGGCGGTACGCACCGTCGCGTTGCGCACCCGCTCCCAGGCCTTGATCTGATCCTTCGTGGGCTCGCCCGTGCCGGTGTCCGCATCGGGATTCACATACCAGTCGTCGAGGATGGTGCCGTTCTTGTCCTGGCGCACGCCCTGACCGTCCGCGCCGTCGTAGAGGGTATCGCCGTTGTCGAGGATGTACGTGGTCGAGCCATCTTCGTGATTGATGAAATCGACGACGTCGTTGATCTGCGGCTCGACGTCGTCATCGCCGCCTGCGCTGATCTGCCGCGCATCGACGCCGCCGACGCGCCGATAGGGCTCGCTGTTGTCGGTGCGGAATTCCTGGACCAGAGTCAAGCCATCCTTGCCCGGGTCGAGGCCGTGCTCTTTCAGCAGCTCGGTCGAAAGGCCCATGCGCGTCAGCGCGTCGGCGCGTCCGTCGAGCGGAAACGCCGCCGCGACCGGATTGTCCGGCCGGAACGCTTCGATCTGCGCCTGCATCTCGGCGGGATTGACGATGATCTTGCCCAGGCCGAATTCGAACGTCGGCAGCAGGCGTTCGCCGATCATGCCCACCACCAATGCCAGGCCGGGGCGACTTTTCGGATCGTACGGATCGGTACCCGCGACGACTTCGTCGGCATCGCTGACGCCATCGCGATCGGAGTCGACGACCATCCAGGCGAAATAGCAGGCGGAAGCGTCGCAGATGCGGGCATGACGGAGCTCGGGGTCCGCGGCCCCGACGGAGGGCGCGAACGACATCGCGCCCGACAGGGACAGCAGCACTGAAGTGAGGAGTGTTGTTTTCATGTGATATCCAATGATCGTGTTGCATCCTTCCGGCCAAGGCCTCCGGCCGGGCGGGTCGCGACATGCGACCGGCTAGCGGGAGAACGCCGCGGATCGTCCGCGCAGGCCACGACGTGCATGCGCTGCGCGATACGCGTCACGGTGCCCGGAACGCTGTCCTGAAGCCGCGATTGATCGCGTTGAAGCACACGCAGCCAGTGCGCCCGGCAGCCTGCTTCAGGCCAGCACCATCGCCGCATCGCCGACCCGCAGCGTGCCCGTGCCGCGCGGGATCAGATTCATGCCGAAAGTGATGCCGGCCGGCGTGCGTCGATAGTCCTTGAGGACATTCAGCGGTTCGCCGTCGTCGCGTCGCGCGCCGGCCACAGGATCGACCGTGGTGAACACGCAGCGGGTGCAACGCTTGACCGCATCGAACTCGACATCGCCGATGCGCACGCGCGTCCAGTCGTCCTCGGCGTGCGCAGCCGAATCGGCGATCACCAGATTCGGCCGGAACTGCGCCATCACGACCGGCGTACGGCCCGCCTCGACAAGTCGTACGTTCAGGCCATCCAGCGCGGCCTGCGAAATCGCCAGCAGCGGATAGCCATCGGCGAAACTCACTTCGTCGCCAGGCCGACCATAGTCCGGATCGACCGCACGCCGCGCGGCATCGTCCATGCGCACCAACCGCACCGGCCGCTGCAGGAACGCACTCAGCCAGGCATCGGCGGTCGTGTCGGCACGCTGCGCGTCCACCGCGTCCTTCCAGATCGACACGCGCAGACGCGGCGCGTCGGATGGCGGCGGCGCCACGTCGAGATCGGGCAGACCGGGCGCGGACAGGTGCAGGCCTTCGCCCATCGCCTCTGCGCGGATCAGCACCATCTGCGACACCTGTCGCGCGGTGATGAAGCCACCGTCGGCATCGACCGCCAGCCAGCGGCGGTCGTGCCGCGGCCCGCGCGGCAGGATGTCGAGGGTGTCGACCGCGATGCCGGCGGCCGACTTCAGCGGATACAGATGCAAGGACGAGAGGCGCATGGCGTGGCGTTTGTGCGGATGGCGCGACGACCCTAACCGAGCACCCGGGCGCCCGTCCATCGTCGCCTGAACGCGACCGTCCGCATGCATTGCGCGGGTCTCACCCGATGAGACCCGCAGCGTGGAGAATGGCGCCATGTCAGTGACCCGAAAACTCGCGATCCTCGCCGATGCCGCGAAATATGACGCCTCCTGCGCATCCAGTGGCGGCGAGCGCCGCGATTCGCGCCGCACCGGGGGCATCGGCAGCGCCGGGGGCATGGGCATCTGCCATTCGTACACGCCCGACGGCCGCTGCGTCTCGCTGCTGAAGATCCTGCTGACCAACTTCTGCATCTACGATTGCGCGTATTGCGTGAACCGGGTGTCCAGCAACGTGCGACGCGCACGGTTCGCCACCGACGAAGTGGTGCGGCTGACCCTCGATTTCTACAAACGCAACTACATCGAAGGGCTGTTCCTCTCCAGCGGCATCATCCGCAGCGGCGACTACACGATGGAACAGATGGTCGAAGTGGCGCGCAGCCTGCGCGAAGACCATCGCTTCGCCGGCTATATCCATCTCAAGACCATTCCCGAGGCCTCGCCCGATCTGCTGGCCGCCGCCGGCCGCCATGCCGACCGCCTCAGCATCAATGTCGAACTCCCCACCGCGGCGGGACTGGCGAAGCTGGCGCCCGAGAAGACCATGCCGGGCATCCACGCCGCGATGGGCGAACTGCGCTGGCGCATCGACGAGAACCGCGAGGCGCGCAAGCCGCAGGCCGCGACGGCGAAGCGTCGCGCCAAAGCGCCGCGCTTCGCGCCCGCCGGACAAAGCACGCAGATGATCGTCGGCGCCGACGATGCCGACGACCGCAGCATCCTGCATACCTCGCATGGTCTCTACAACGATTACCGGATGCGCCGGGTCTACTACTCCGGCTTCAGTCCGATTCCGGACGCATCCACGAAACTGCCGATCAAACCGCCGCCGCTGCTGCGCGAGCATCGGCTCTACCAGGCCGACTGGCTGCTGCGGTTCTACGATTTCAAGGTCGAAGAGATCGCGCCGGACACCGCGCAGGGCGGCAGCGGCATGCTCGACCTCGACATCGATCCGAAACTCGCGTGGGCGCTGCGGCATCCGCAGCAGTTTCCGGTGGACCTCAACACCGCGCCGCGCGAAACCCTGCTGCGCGTGCCGGGGCTGGGGACGCGCAACGTCGATCGCATCGTGCTGGCGCGGCGCCACGGCAAGCTGCGCATCGCCGATCTCGCGCGCCTGCGCGCGCCGCTGCAGAAGATGCTGCCGTTCGTGCAGTTGCTCGATCACCACCCGCGCAAGCGTCTGGACGACCCCGGCGTGCTGCGCGCGCAACTGGCGCCCAAACCGCGCCAGCAGGATCTGTTTGCGGCATGAGCGCCGCGCCGGCCGGCACCGCCTTCCGTGCCGCGATCGAACCAGCCTGGGATCTCGATGCCTGGCGCGATGCCGCGAGGATCGCGCTGCGCGCGGATCTCGCGCCCGAAGACATCGACTGGACCGGCGACGCCCAGGCCAGCCTTCTTCCGGCGATGCCGCTCACGTCGGCGCAACCGCGCACGGCACCGCCGCCGGTACCCGCAAGACTGTTCGAACTCGCCGATGCGGTGCTGTGCCATCGCGACCCGCAGCGGCATGCGCTGCTGTACCGCATCGCGTGGCGGATCGCGCACGGCGAGAAGCATCTGCTGGCGCGCGTGACCGATCCCGACACCCGGCGCGCGGCGGAACTCGCGAAAGCCGTCAGCCGCGACACCCACAAGATGAAAGCCTTCGTACGCTTCCGCGAAATCCCGGGCGAACACGACGCGTTCATCGCCTGGTTCGAGCCGGAACACTGGATCCTCGATCGCGTCGCGCCATTTTTCGCGCGCCGCTTCGCCGGCATGCGCTGGGCCATCCTCACGCCGTACCGCAGCGTCGCCTGGGACGGCAGTGCGCTCGCGTTCGCGCCCGGCATGCACCGCAGCGACGCCCCTGCGGACGATGCCCGCGAAGACCTGTGGCGCACGTACTACGCGCACATCTTCAATCCGGCGCGGCTGAATACGCGGATGATGCGTCAGGAAATGCCGCAGAAATACTGGAAACACCTGCCGGAAGCGCATTTGCTGCCGGAACTGATCCGCACCGCCGGCGAGCGGGTTCGCGAAATGCAGGAGCGCGAGGCGCAGGGGCCGCGGCGGAAGATTCCGAAGCGGCACGGAGACGCAGACATCGCTTAGCATGGCGCATCGCCCACAATGGGCAACTGCTTGTTCACATCTGCATGAAACGAGTCTTCGGCGCACTGTTGTCCCTCTTCGGCGTGACCCATGCCGCCGAGCCCAAGGTCGAGGTGATTGATCCTGGCACGATCCTGTTCTCTATCCCGACGCTGTCCAACGAACTGCCGCCGCTGGAAGCCGTCGATGCGGATCAGACGTCCGGTGACGTTTTCTTCCACGAAGACGACTGGCGGCAATTGGAGTTCTTTCCAGCCGACAGAATCCCCGAAGTGCAATCCATGCTCACGGCGCTCAAGGCGTTCTCGGCCGAGCATCGCGAAAGGAGCGGTTGGAAGCGCGTCTACGTACGAGCACTGGCGGCCGCTCCCGTCGTGGCCGGCCAAGACGCGGTGCAAGCGCTGGCCGATCTGCTGGACGCCACACTCGGTCCAGCGCCGATACTGCATGCTTCGAACGCGATCACCGGCCGCGTGGAGTCAGGCTTCACGCTTCCTGTCGGCGGAAACATCCAGCTCTATGGTCACACCGACGGGAACGGCATCCCGGTGCTTGGCGCCAGCGTCGGCCCAGCCCCTGACGACACCCGGCTCACAGATACCTTCGTCGCGCTCAACCGGGCATACGGCCTGGTTCTGGTCGACTGGCAGCAACAATTCATGCTGCTCTCGCCGGAGAACGATGGAAAGCTGCGCGTCTGGCAGCCCTGAGAATCAAAGCGTCGGGCGTCGGCAGCGACGACGCCAAAGCATGCACGACTTCTACGCCAGATAACCGCCATCCACCGCCAGGCAAGTACCGGTGACATACCCGGCCGCCGGCGAACACAGGAACAGCACCGCCGGCGAAATTTCGTCCGGCTGCGCGCTGCGGCCCATCGGGATCAGCTGCGACATCATGCCCATGAGTTTCGGATTGGACGTGATCGACGACGCGAACTTGGTGTCGGTCAGCCCCGGCAGCACCGCGTTGACGCGGATGCCCTGGCCCGCAAGTTCCTTGGCGAAGCCTTCGGTCATGTTGACGATGCCGGCCTTGGTCATCGAATACACGCCCTGCCCGGCCGCGGGCCGCTTCGCATTGACCGAAGCGATGTTGACGATGCTGCCGGCGCCCTTCGCTTTCATGCGCCGCGCCGCCTGCACCGTGGTCCAGAAATACCCGCGCAGATTGACGTCGACGGTTTTCTGATAGCTGCCCAGATCCATGTCGATCATCGGGCCGAAATACGGATTGGTGGCGGCGTTGTTGACCAGCAGATCGGGCGCCTTTCCGGCCGCGTCGAGCGTCGCGAACAGGGCTTCGATCGCGTCCGCATCGCCGACGTGCAGCGCATGCGCTTCGGCGGAGCCGCCGGTCGCGCGGATCGCGGCCGCGACGGTTTCGCAGGCCTCGACATTGCGCGAAGTGCAGACGACGTGCGCGCCGTGCGCGGCGAGCGTATGGGCGATGGCTTCGCCGATGCCGCGCGATGCGCCGCTGACCAGCGCGATCTTGCCGGTGAGGTCGAACAGGGGATCGGATATCGACATGGAAGTCCACGAAATGAAGGGTGAAAGGACGGCACGCGCGAGGCGGCTTGCTATGCTGGCGAGACTAGCACAGCAGGGGCGGGACACATGGAGAGCGGACGACGCGTACTGATCACCGGCGCCGGCAGCGGATTGGGCCTCGCGCTGGCGCATCGCTACGCACGCAGCGGCGCACGCGTGGCCTGCGTCGACCTCATCGCCGAGCGCGCAGAAGCGGCGGCGGCGGCGTTGCCGGGGAACGGTCATCTCGCACAGATCGTGGATGTTGGCGACGACGCGTCGATGCAGGCGCTGCACGACCGCATCCAGCGCGAGTGGGGCGGCGTGGACGTGCTGATCAACAACGCCGGCATCGCCTCGGTCGGCGCGATGGTCGACACCACGATGGAAGAGTGGCGGAAGATCATCGACATCGATCTGCTGGGCGTGGTCCGCGGCTGTCGATTATTCCTGCCGGCGATGCTGGCGGCGCACAAGGGACAGGTCATCAACACCGCAAGTTTCGCCGGCCTGGCCGGCGCGCCGGGCATGATGAGTTACGGCGTCGCGAAAGCCGGCGTGGTCGCGCTGTCGGAGCAGCTGCGTGCCGAAACGCACGCCAGCGGTGTCGGCGTGAGCGTGATCTGTCCCGCGTTCTTCCGCACCAATCTGCTGGAGACCGCATTCGCCAGCGACAGGATCAAGGCGAAAGTCATCAAGCTGATGGATACCTCGCCCGATACGCTGGACGGCGTCGCCGACAAGGTCTTCGCCGCTGCCGAACGCGGCGAATTCATGATCATCCCGACCAAGCGCGAACCGATGCGGTGGCGGATGAAACGTTGGCTGCCCGGGGTGTATTTCCGGATGATTCTGAAAATGTCGGCGAAAAAACACGTGCGGAATACGGCTGCGTAGCGCCGCAATGGACATCGCGTGGCGTCCAGCGATAGCGAACGTCCCAGATCGTGTCTGGCCAACGACAATGCAAATCTCCGCTTTGAAATCCGCCAAGCAAGCGATCACGCAAGCGTAGACCCGGAGGGCGGCGCACAGGAGTGCGCCGTTTTTCGACGCGGCATGGATGCCGCATCGAAAAATCCCGGCCACGTGTCAGACGGCAGATTTGCCTTGGCATTAAA
>JAIMKJ010000050.1 GCA_020692565.1 Thermomonas sp. | reverse complement strand
GGCGCGTCGGGCGTGCTGTCCGCACTGCCTTCGCTCGGCGGATTGGGGACGATATTCGGCCTCAGCCAGATCGTGTGGTTCGCGTATCTCGGTTACTGGATGCTGCGGCGCGCACTGTGAAAGGGCGGCGGCTGACGGAACCGACGCAGGCTTACAGCGGCGACGGATACACCCGCCCCGCACGCACCGGCTGGAAGCATTCGGCTTCGGCGAAGAACCGGGCGTCCTGGCCGGGGTACCAGTCGGGGATACCTGCCATCGGCAGCGGCCGGAGCTCCAGCGGATCGTTCAACACGTTGCCTTCGGCGATGGCGCAGGCGGCTTGCGCGACACACGCCTCGTCGTCGCCATCGCCCTGCACCACCAGGCATTTGCCGACGAGGAATAGTTCCGGCACCAGCGCATGCTCCAGCAACGCATGGCCGATCACCGCCGCGATGCGGATGTCGCCATCGCGCCACGCATCGGCATGCGCATGGAACAACGCCGGCCAATCGTGCCGGTTCCAGACCTCAAGCAGTTGCGGATCGCGCACGCGAACGATGGCGCCGGCTTCGTCGAACTGGGTCAGCGCGTACTGTGCGCGATTGCGCTGCGACGCGCCCATCACCGCGATATGCGCGAGCTGCTGCGCATTGAGCGCCAGTTTGATCGATGGGTAGCGGCACCAGATCGCAGCGTTGAACAGGTCGTGCCAGTTCTCCGCGCGGGTGGCGATCGCACCGCGTTCGGCGATGCGTGTTTCGTAGTGCAGGCCATCGTCGAGCAAGGCCTGGTCCTGCGGCGCGAAATATTGATCGGCGACCGTCATCGCCGCGTTCAGATCGTCCGGAGCCGGCCATGCCGGCGCCGTGAACCACGCGCGGTACGCCGATACGCCATCGAAGATCGGATGCGCGAAGCACGCGGGATCCAACCCGCTTCGCGATGGCGCGATGAAACGGCGCTTCGCCATGTCCGTCGCCGTTCGCGTATCAGGATTCGAGCACGGCCTCGCCGTACAGATCGTGTTCGTCGCTGCCCATGATCTCGACATCGACGAACTGCCCCGGGCGCAGGCCGGCTTCGAGGCTGTTCTGGATCTGCACCAGACCGTCGATTTCCGGCGCGTCGGCCATCGAGCGCGCGATGCCCAGGTCGCCATCCACCGAATCCACCAGGCAACGCTGCACGCTGCCGACCTTGGCCGCGAGTTTGGCTTCGGAAGTCTCTGCCTGACGCTCCATGAATCGCGCGAGGCGCTCCTGTTTCACGTCTTCGGGCACAGGGTCGGGCAATGCGTTCGCGGCCGCGCCTTCCACCGGCGAATAGGCGAAGGCACCGACGCGATCGAGCTGGGCCTCGTCGAGGAAATCCAGCAGTTCCTCGAACTCGTCCTCGGTCTCGCCCGGGAAACCGACGATGAAGGTGCTGCGGATGGTGATGTCCGGCGCGATGCCACGCCAGCGCTGGATGCGTTCAAGGGTTTTGTCGACCGCGCCGGGGCGCTTCATCAGCTTGAGTACGCGCGGGCTGGCGTGCTGGAACGGGATGTCGAGGTAAGGCAGCAGTTTGCCGTCTGCCATCAGCGGAATGATGTCGTCGACGTGCGGATACGGGTAGACATAATGCAGGCGCGTCCACAGCCCGAGTTCGGACAACCCTTCGCACAGCGCCTTCATCCGCGTCTGATACTGCTTGCCGCGCCAGGTGCGCTCGGCGTATTTCACGTCGACGCCATAAGCACTGGTGTCCTGCGAGATCACCAGCAGTTCCTTCACCCCGCCCATCGCCAGTTTTTCGGCTTCGCGCAGCACCTCGTCGACCGGACGCGACACCAGATCGCCGCGCATCGACGGAATGATGCAGAAGCTGCAGCGATGGTTGCAGCCTTCGGAAATCTTCAGATAGGCGTAATGCTTCGGCGTGAGCTTGATACCCACGTCATTTTCGGCGAGCTTGCGCGGAACCAGATCGGTGAACGGGTTGTGCTGCGGCGGCAGCGCCTTGTACACGGCGGCCATCACGCTCTGGTAATCCTGCGGGCCGGTGATCGCCAGCACGTCCGGATGCGCTTCGCGGATCTGCTCCGGGCGCTTGCCCAGGCAGCCGGTGACGATGACCTTGCCGTTCTCCGCCATCGCCTCGCCGATGGCGTCCAGCGATTCGGTCACCGCCGAATCGATGAAGCCGCAGGTGTTCACCACCACCACGTCGGCATCGTCGTAGGTCTGGACGATGTCGTAGCCCTCGACCCGGAGCTGGGTGAGGATGCGTTCGGAGTCCACCAAGGCCTTGGGGCAGCCGAGACTGACGAAACCGACCTTGCGGCCGTTGGAAGGCGTGTCGAGCAGGGACATGAGCGGTGGTCCGGAGAGGCGCGATGCCGGAGCCGCGGAATGGGCTCTGTGCATATAAAACGGGCGCGCAGTATACCGCCCTGCCCCATGCCGCCTTTGCCGCCCGCCCCGGATCGTGGCCGCGGCGTTAGGATGTCGGTCTCCGACATCGCGAGACCAGACCCCATGGGCGAGTGGTTGCCACTGACGACGCCGGCCGGCCCGGTTCAGGCCTGGCTGTCGCGGCCCGACACACCGCCGCTGGGCGCGGTGGTGGTCGTTCAGGAAATCTTCGGCGCGAATCCGCACATCCGTCGGGTGACCGACCGCTTCGCCAGGGCCGGATTCACCGCGATGGCTCCGGCGCTGTTCGATCCGGTCAGGCCGGGCGTCGAACTGGGCTACGACGACGCCGGCACCTCGCTGGGCCGCGAGCTGGCGGCCGAACTGGGCTTCGAGCGCGCATTGCAGGTGGTCTCCGCCGCCGCGCGCTGGCTGCGCGAGTCCGGCCACCGGGTCGGCGTGGTCGGCTTCTGCTGGGGCGGCACCGTCGCAATGCTGGCCAACACCCGCCAGGGGCTGCCCTCCGTCACCTATTACGGCGGCCGCAGCGTGCCGTTCCTGGGCGAACCGGCGCGGGCGCCGATGCTGTTACACTTCGGCGAACACGACCGCCTGATTCCGCCGGAAGACGTGCAACAGCACCGCGACCACCATCCCGGCGCGATCGTCCACACCTACCCGGCCGGCCACGGCTTCAATTGCGACGAACGCCACGACTACGCGCCCGAATCCGCAGCGCTGGCCTGGGACCGCACCACCGCTTTCCTTTCGGAGCACCTGCGATGAGTCGCCATTCGCACAACGACGTCCACGGTTGGCATCTGCATCCGCAGCTCGCCGACGACACCCACCCGCTGGCGCAGTTCGCGCTGTGCGAAGTGCGGCTGATGGACGACGCCAATCATCCGTGGCTGATCCTGGTGCCGCGGGTGGAGAACGCGGTGGAAGTGATCGACCTCGACGCCGCGCAGCAGGCGCAGCTGATGCAGGAGATCGATCGCGCCAGCCGCGGGCTGCAGGCCGCGGTGAAGCCGCACAAGCTCAACGTCGCCGCACTGGGCAACGTGGTGCCGCAGTTGCACGTGCATGTGATCGCGCGTTTCCACGACGACATCGCCTGGCCGCGACCGGTGTGGGGCATGGCCACCGCGCAGCCGTATTCGCCGGAGCTGCTGATCGCCCGGGTCGAAGTGCTGCACGCCGCCCTGTCGGCATGAGCGACAGCGGAGTCGGCCCACGACTGGACACGCAAGCGGACACGCGACCGGACATACGCTTCGAACGTCTTGCCGACGATGCCTGGCTGATCGCATTCGATGCCCCGGTCGCGTCGATCATCGATCCGGAAACGAATGCGCGCGTGCATGCCCTCGCCGCGCGCATCCGCGCTGCGGCGCCAGGCTGGCTGCGCGACCTGGTCCCCGCGTACGCCACGCTCGCGGTCTTCTTCGATCTCGACGCCACCGATGCCGAAACCGCGCGGGATTGGCTGCATGCGCAATCCCTCGACGATGTCGCAGACGCGCAGGCAAGCGCGTCGCACGTGATCGAGATTCCGGTCCTCTACGGCGGCGCCTTCGGCGAGGATCTCGACGCCGTGGCTGCGGAACTCGACATCACTGCGGACACATTGATCTCGCGCCACTGCGCCGCGCTCTACACCGTGGCGATGATCGGTTTCGCGCCCGGTTTCCCCTATCTCAGCGGTCTCGATCCGTCGCTGGCGCTGCCGCGGCTGGCGACCCCGCGCACGCGCGTGCCCGCAGGCAGCGTCGCCATCGGCGGCGCGCAGACCGGCATCTATCCGCGCGAAAGCCCCGGCGGCTGGCGCTTGCTCGGACGTACGCCGCTGCGACTGTTCGATCCGCAGCGTGCGTCGCCGTCGCTGCTCGCCCCCGGCGACCGCGTGCGTTTCGTCGCCATCGACGACGACACCTTCGCGCGGCTGGGGCCCGACGCATGAGCCGCTGCGCATGGCACGTGATCGCTCCCGGCGCGCTGACCACCGTGCAGGACCTCGGGCGCGTCGGCTGGCGCCACCTCGGGGTGGGTCGCGCCGGCGCGCTCGATCCCGCATCGGCCGCGCTGGCGAACCGGATGGTCGGCAACCCGCCCGATGCGGCGGTACTCGAAATCACCTTGACTGGACCGACGCTGGCGCTGTCGCAGCCGGCGCGGATCGCGCTGTGCGGTGCGGGCATCGACGCACGCTTCGACGATGCCCGAACCGGTCTGCACACCGTCCCCGGCGGGCGCCCGGTCGATCTGCCGGCAGGCGTGCTGCGTCTTGGGGCGATCCGCAGCGGCCTGCGCGCATGGCTGGCGGTCGCGGGCGGGCTCGACGTGCCGCGTGTGCTCGGCAGCCGCAGCACCGACCTGCGCGGGGGGTTCGGAGGGCTGCACGGGCAGGCGCTGCGTAGCGGAGACGCGCTTCCGCTCGGGCAACAGCCGGCACTCGATCCCCTCGAACCGCAGGCGCCGGCATGGTGGGTGGCGCTGGACACCGCACCTCCGAATGCTTCGCCGATCCGCTACGTGCCGGCCGGCGACCTGCCCGCAAGGATTGAGGCCGCACGCGCACTGGCGACGCGCGACTGGCGCATCGATCCGCGCAGCGACCGCCAGGGCCTGCGCTGCAGCGGCGCGCCCATCGTCGCGACGCTGCCGGAGCAGATTTCGGCGCCAGTCGCGCCGGGCACCCTCCAATTGCCGCCCGACGGCCAACCCATCGTGCTGCTCGCCGACGCGCAGACCGTCGGCGGTTATCCGCGGCTGGGCCATGTGATTTCCGTCGATCTTCCGCGGCTGGCGCAGTTGCGCGCGGGCGATGCGCTGCGCTTCGAAGCCGTCACCGCCGACGCCGCGACCCTGCTGCGACGCAAGTGCGATGCCGAACTGGCGCGTGCGCTGTTCGCGGTCGACGACCGGCTGCGGCACGCATGAATCGCGGCACATTTGCAGCAGGCCACGGCATTGCCTAGGCTGCGCCTTTCCGCAGCGGAGCCGCCCATGCCACGCATCGATTTCAACTGCGATCTGGGCGAAGGCTGCGGCGACGACGCCGCGATCATGCCGTGGATCACCTCGGCGAACATCGCCTGCGGCGCGCATGCCGGCGACGATGCGACCATCCGCGAGACGCTGCGCCTCTGCCGGCAGCACGGCGTGATCGCAGGCGCACATCCGGGCTACGCCGACCGTGCGCATTTCGGCCGACGCGACATGGAACTGGCGCCGCACGACATCGCTGCGCTGATCCGCAGCCAACTCGAACGCGCCGCCGCGATCGCCCACGACGAAGGCGTCATTCTGCATCACGTCAAACCGCACGGCGCGCTCTACAACCGCTCCGCGCGCGACCCGCTCATCGCGACCGCCATCGCCGCGGCGGTACGCGATTTCGATCCGACGCTGGTGTTGGTCGGACTGTCCGGCTCGGCGTCCACCGCTGCCGGCGACGCCGCCGGATTGCGGGTGGCGCACGAAGTCTTCGCAGAACGCGGCTATGGCAACGACGCCCGGCTGCTGCCGCGCGGCACGCCAGGCGCGGTGCTGCACACGCTGGACGCGGCGCTCGCGCAGGCACGCATGCTGGCGCTGCATGCGCAGGTGCGCAGCGATGAGGGTCTGCGGCTGCCGCTGCGCGCAGACACCCTCTGCCTGCACGGCGACCGCGACGACGCTGCCGTATTCGCCCGTGCGCTGCGCGAAGGTCTGGCCGCCGACGGCGTCGACATTCTTCCGTTCATGGCCGAAACCGGGATGCGACCCTGATGGAAACCACGTTCATCAATTACTGGCCGCTGATCGGCGTACTCGCGGTCGTGCTGGGCTTCGTGTTGCGCTTGAACCCCGCGCTGGTCGTGGTGGTCGCCGGCTTCATCACCGGCTTCGCCGCGAACCTGTCGCCGCTGGACGTGTTGGACATCCTCGGCAAGGCCTTCACCGACAAACGCTTCCTACTGTTGTTCCTGATCGCGCTGCCGGTGATCGGCCTGCTGGAACGCCACGGCCTGAAGGAACATGCGCAGGCGTGGATCGCGCGACTGCGCGGCGCGACGACAGCACGTCTGTTGGTGGTCTATCTGCTGATGCGCCAGGTGAGTTCCGCGGCCGGTCTGACCAGCCTCGGCGGCCACCCGCAGGCGGTGCGCCCGCTGGTCGCGCCGATGGCCGAAGCGGCCGCCGAGATCACGCACGGCGACCTGCCGCAGGCCGAACGCGAGCGCATCCGCGCGATGTCGGCAGCCACCGACAACGTGGGTCTGTTCTTCGGCGAAGACATCTTCATCGCGTTCGGCGCGGTGCTGCTGATCCAGGGCGTGCTGGGCGACAAGGGCATCGCGCTGGAACCGCTCCAGATCGCGCTGTGGGGCATTCCCACCGCGATCTGCGCGTTCGTGATCCACGCGTGGCGGATCATGCGCTTCCAGCGCGCCATGACCGCGCGGCTGGCGCAAACGGAAACGACGACAGCGAACGAGACCGCGCCTGAATGATCGGCATGACCGCTGTCTACTGGTTGCTTGGCCTTTATTTCGCATCGCTGGCCTGGCGCGGCGTCCGTGATGCCGCCAATCCGCGTCGGCACACCACGGCATTGTTCTGGGCGCTGCTCGCCCTGCTGCTGTTCGCGGCCGAGCATATGCCGGTGCGACTCGTCGGCGGCTGCGTGGTGCTGATCGCGCTGCTTGCCGGCCTCGGCGGCCTGCGTACCGGCCGCTACGATGAAACCACTGCGGACGAAAAACGCGGCGAAGCGATGCGCCTCGGCAATCGATTGTTCGTGCCCGCGCTGCTGATTCCCGCGATCACCGTCCTCGGCACGCTGCTGTTCAAGCACGCCAGCATCGGCGGCCAAGCGCTGTTCGACAACGCGAATACGCTGACCCTCAGCTCGCTCGCCATCGCCTGCGTGGTCGCGCTCGCCGTCGCCTGCGGCATCACCCGGCAAACGCCGGCCAGTGCGGTGGAACAATCGCGCCGGCTGGTCGACGCGATCGGCTGGGCAGCATTGCTGCCGGTACTGCTGGCCGCCTTGGGCAGCGTGTTCGACGCCGCCGGCGTCGGCCAGGCCGTCGCTGGCGTGGTGCGTGCAGTGATTCCGGTCGAGAACGCGTTCCTGGTCGTCGTCGCCTACGCATTGGGCATGGCGCTGTTCACCATCATCATGGGCAATGCGTTCGCCGCGTTCCCGGTGATGACGGTAGGCATCGCTTTGCCGCTGCTGGTGACCCTGCACGGCGCCGACGCCGCATCGCTGGCGGCCATCGGCATGTTGTCCGGCTATTGCGGCACGCTGATGACGCCGATGGCGGCCAACTTCAATCTGGTCCCGGCCGCGCTGCTGGAACTGAAGGATCCCTACGGCGTGATCCGCGCGCAGTGGCGCACCGGCGCGCTGGTGCTGGCCTGCAATATCCTGCTGATCTACTTCATCTCGTTGCGTTGAGCCATGCCGATACCGAAGCCGCGTCCACGCACCGTCCTGCTGACCGGCTTCGATCCGTTCGGCGGCGAACGCCTCAATCCTAGCTGGCTCGCGGTAGAAGCGTTGCACGGTGAAACCATCGCCGGCCGCCGTATCGTCGCGATACAACTGCCGACATCGTTCACGCGCGGCCCGCGCGCATTGCGCGCCGCGATCCGCCGACACGCGCCCGAACTGATCGTCTGCGTCGGCCAGGCCGGTGGGCGCGCGCAGATCTCGCTGGAGCGGATCGCGATCAACGTCGACGACGCGCGCATCGCCGACAACGACGGCGCCCAGCCGGTGGACAGGTCCATCGCGCGTGGCGGGCCGGCCGCTTATTTCTCGACCTTGCCGATCAAGGCGATGTTCGCCGCGCTGCGCGAAGCCGGGATTCCCGTGGAAATTTCGCAGACCGCCGGCACCTTCGTCTGCAACCGGGTGTTCTATGCGCTGATGCGTGCGCTGGCGGAAGACGCACATCTCCACGCAGGCACGCGCGGCGGCTTCGTGCATATCCCGTACCTGCCCGGGCAGGCCACCGGACACCCGGGCGCGCCAAGCCTGTCGCTGGACATCGTGGTCGCCGGGTTGAGAATCATGATCGAAACGGCACTGCAAACCCGCAAAGACCGTCGTATCGCGGCGGGTGCAACGCACTGAACCACGATCCGCCGGTCGAGCCCCTGCGATCAATCAGCACTGAACCACTGCGCATAATTGCGCCAGCGACCCACGGATTTCGTATGCATCGGCTGACGCACCTGCCAGCGGCTGAGCGTCTGCACCGAACGTCCGCTGCTGTGGAAATCCAGGCAGCATTCGTCCCAGGGCAGTCCGACGAAATCGATCAAGCGCCGGATCTGCGCTTCGGTATCGGTCACCATCGTTTCGTACTGCACTTCGAGGATCGGCAGCGGCGACACCGACTGCCAGTGACGCATCAACCGTTCCTGCTCTTCGATGAAAAAGCGGATATCGTCGATATCGGTGGCATAGGTCGCCAGCGGCGAGAAACTTTCGCTGAAGATCGACAGCGCGATATCGCGCGGATCGCGCCGGCACCAGACGATGCGCGCGTCGGCGAACAGCATCGCGATGAGGCCGACATGCAGGAAGTTGTACGGCTGCTTGTCGACCAGGCGTTTCGCATCCGCATCTGCGGAATCCGAAGCCGAACGGAGATAGTCCGCTGCGTTTCGATGCGCCCATGCGGTGTCGAAACGCGCCGCGTCCTGCGGCCAGCGCAGGTCGGTGCCCGCGGATGCGTTCTGCGCGATGGAGACGATGCCGGTCAACTCGCCGCAGCCATGCGCCGATGGATGCGCGGCGATGATCTGCTCGACCAGCGTGGTGCCGCTGCGCGGCATGCCCAGAACGAACACCGGACGTTCGTCGCGGAGGGCATCGGCATGGCGCGCACGCAGAAAACGTGGGGCGAACGCCTCGATGGCCGCATCGATCTTCGCCGAGAATTCGGCACGGTCGAAGCCGCCGTCCACCCGTCGCCGCAGTGCGTTCGCGTTCGACCAGTGCTGTGCGGCTTCGGCATACGCACCGCGTGCGTCGTCGCGCTTGCCCAGGACGAAGTGCAGATACGCCCGCTGGTGTTCGGACACGGTCGCTTTCGCCAACATTGCTTCGGCATCGTGGACCAGCGCTTGCGGCGTATGCGTACGCAGCAGAGCGATCGACGCGGCGAGCGGATCGCCCCAATCCGGTCGCAGCGCGTTCGCACGCGCATATGCCTCCTGCGCCTGCACGGCGTCGCCCAGGTCTTCCTGCACCCAGCCGAGTTCCAGCCACAGCAAGGCATCGTCCGCGAACCGCTGGAGGCCTTCGCGCACGGTGTCCAAGGCTCGCCCCACCGCGCCGGTCTTGCGCCGGCACTGCGACAGCCGCAGGAACAGTCCCGCATCGATGCCCTGCGCCGGCGCGGCGAGGCCCTCGTACAGCGCCAACGCTTCGGCGTGATGCTCCAGCGCGTATTCGGTTTCGGCCAGCGCGCGCGCAATCTGCGCCTGCCCCGGCGCCAGCGAGTGGGCCTGCTGGAACGCGGGCAGCGCGTCGGCATCGCGGCGCGCGGTGTAAAGCGCCATGCCGAGGAAATACCACGCCTCCGGCGACGCCGGCTGCAGCACCGTAACCCGGCGGAACATGGCCACCGACTCGTCCGCGTACCCGTTCGAGGCCAGCAATTGCCCCGACTCCATCAGCAGCGGAACCGCATCCGGCGCCAGTCCGACCGCGGTGCGCATCGATTGCAATGCCTGATCGATGCGCCCGGCGCTCTGCGCGAGCACGGCATGGGCGCGGTGCACGGCGGGATCCTGCGGCGCCTGTCGCAACAGCAGCGCAAGCGTCTGCTCGGCTTCGAGCAGGCGCGACTGGCGCAACTGCTCGTAGACGCGTTCGAGCGGATTCATGCGCGGACGCTCATCGAAGCCCTCTCATCGAAGCATCCTCGGCGCCACATCGCGCGATGCCGCCGTCCGCCACGTCATCGACGGCAGCGATCACGCCTTGACGACTTTGGTTCCGGCGATCAGATCATGTCCGCACCGATGATCGGCGCGGAAGATCAACAGTACATTCACGATCGACAGCAACGGACCCAGCAAAGGCAGCAGGCCGACGCCCTGCATCGGCAGATAACGCAACGCGATCAATCGCGCGAACGGCAGCCGCTGGCCGTCGAGACCGACGATCCGCACTTTCAACACGCGCTTGCCCCAGGTCTGCGCGGTCGCATGCAGTGGATAGGCCTGAATCGCCAGGAACACCACCAGGCCGATGACGCCCCACAGCAATTCGGTGGCATAAGGCAATTCCTGGCCCGTCGTCACCGCGCTCATCACCATCTGGAAATAACCGCCGAGGAACATGATCGGCACCAGCACGACCAGCATGATGATGGTGTCGATGATGGCCGCGGCCAGGCGCTCGCCGCGGCCGGCGAGTTCGGCATCATGGCCGAAGTCGACGATGGCGGCTTCCGGCGCGCGGTACGGGTTGTTCTGCTGGTCCATTGATTTTCTCGCGATGTTGTTCGAGGAAGCCGCATCAGGTGCGCGGCAGCGTCACGCCGGTCTGGCCCTGGTATTTGCCGCCGCGGTCCCTGTACGAGGTCTCGCAGACTTCGTCGGACTGGAAGAACAGCATCTGCGCCACGCCTTCGTTGGCGTAGATGCGCGCCGGCAGCGGCGTGGTGTTGCTGAATTCCAGGGTGACGTGGCCTTCCCATTCCGGTTCCAGCGGCGTGACGTTGACGATGATGCCGCAGCGCGCATACGTGCTTTTGCCGAGGCACACCACCAGCGTATCGCGCGGGATGCGGAAGTATTCGACCGTGCGCGCCAGCGCGAACGAATTCGGCGGAATGATGCAGACATCGTTCTCGATGTCGACGAAGCTGCCCGGGTCGAAATGCTTCGGATCGACGATCGTCGAGTTGATGTTGGTGAAGATCTTGAACTCGCGCGAGCAGCGTACGTCGTAGCCGTAACTGGAAGTGCCGTAACTGACGATCCGCTGGCCATCCGCGGCGTGCTTGACCTGCCCCGGCTCGAACGGCTCGATCATGCCGTGCTGTTCGGACATGCGGCGGATCCAGCGGTCGCTCTTGATACTCATGCAGTCGTTCCCGGGGCTCGACGGAGCCCGTTGTCGTTCGAAGGAGGCGTTCAGCCCGGCATTCTATGCGTCGCGGACGCGGTCAAACCAGACTCGCACCGATCCCGCCGCGTAGTCGCGGTCGCTTCTCCAGCTCTTCGAGCAGCCGCCGGGCCACATTGCGGTAGGCCTCGGCCGCGGGCGATTCCGGGTTCGAGCGCACCAGCGGCACGCCCGCATCGCCCTGTTCGCGGATCGCGATCTCCAGCGGCAGGGAACCCAGCAGCGGCAGGCCATAGGTCGCGGCCATGCGCTCGCCGCCGCCGCTGCCGAACAGATGCTCGACGTGGCCACAGTTCGAGCACACATGCTGGGCCATGTTCTCGATCAGTCCCAGCACCGGCACCTCGACTTTCTCGAACATTTTCAGCGCCTTGCGCGCGTCGAGCGTCGCCACATCCTGCGGCGTCGTGACGATGACCGCGCCGGCCACCGGAATCTTCTGCGCCAGGGTCAGCTGGATGTCGCCGGTGCCCGGCGGCAGATCCACTACCAGGATGTCCAGGCCTTCGTCGCCGTCACCGCCCCAGCGCGTTTCGTTCAGCAACTGGGTCAGGGCCGAGGTCGCCATCGGTCCGCGCCAGATCATCGGCGTGTCCTGCTCCACGAGAAACCCGATCGACATGGTCTCGACCCCGTGGGCCTGCATCGGGACGATGGATTTGCCGTCGGGGCTGTCCGGGCGACCCGACAGGCCCAGCATGGTCGGGATGCTGGGGCCGTAGATATCGGCGTCCAAGAGGCCGACCCGGGCGCCCAGATCGGCCAGGGCCACGGCCAGATTGGTCGCCGTCGTCGATTTCCCGACCCCGCCCTTGCCCGAACCGATCGCGATGATGTTGCGGATCCGCGGCAGCGGCGACAGGTTCGGCTGGACGGCATGGGGCGGAATTCGAAGCGGATTGGAGATATTCATCCCGTCATTGTGGCGGCCGGGGTGGCGGGGGACCAGCCCAACCGCAGACCGTGGTCGCCGTCACAAACCGGACCAAAGACCGGCTGCCCCCAAATGCCGATCACTTAATGCGACCCAGCTCACATGACAAAGCCGTTAAAGCCATGTTAAGTTCCAAAGGCAGGCGGCGAAATCTTTGTGCCGTCTCGATCTCGTTAACGACTTGAAACCGGGGATATCAATGACTTCTCGCAATCCGCGCCTCATGCGGCGCAGCCAACTTACATCCGCCATTCTGGCGTCGTTCCTCATTTCGGGCATGGCTTTGGCCCAGGACACCAGCGGCAACACGGACGAAGACACAGACGACACCCAGACCTCTGCCGCGCAGCAGTCCGGAACACTCGACAGAGTCGAAGTCGTCGGCAGCCGCATCAAGCGCGCCGAGGTCGAAGGCCCGTCGCCCGTCACCGTCATCACGTCCGAGCAGATCGAACGCGAAGGCTTCAACACCGTCTACGACGCGCTGGAAACCATCAGTGCGAACACCGGCTTCGGCCAGAACGACTTCAACGCTGCGGGCGGCTTCACGCCGAACGCCAGCGTGATCAACCTGCGTGGTCTCGGCCCGGGCCGCACGCTGCTGCTGGTCAACGGTCGCCGCGCGAACGACTATCCGTTCCCGTACAACGGCCGCAGCAACTTCCAGAACTTCAACAGCATCCCGGCCGCAGCGGTGCAGCGCATCGAAATCCTGGCCGGCGGCGCCTCGGCGATCTACGGATCCGACGCGGTCGCGGGCGTGATCAACGTCGTGCTGAAGACCAACTACGAAGGCAACCTGCTCAAGATCAAGGGCCAGACCAGCACCCAGGGCGGTCGCGACATGGGCGACGTGCAGTGGGTCGGCGGCAAGACCGGCGACAACTGGAGCGTCACCTACGCGTTCGAGTCCTACAACGTCGAACCGCTCTTCGCCTACCAGCGCGATTTCATGGATTCGGCCCAGGACAACCCGGCGCCTCCGGGCGTCAATGGTTCCACCGGCGTCGGTGGCTACCAGCCGCCGATCGGCATCCAGATCCGCCGCCTCAACGCCACCGGCGGCACGATCGGTTACGTGCAGCCTGCTGGTCGCGATTGCAGCGCCAGCGAGTTCTACCGTCCGCACACCTACACCAGCAGCGCCAGCGGCGCCCTCCTGGGCCCGGGCTGCGGCTACGACCGTTTCCCGGCCGAGCAGACCGTGCTGAACGGCAACAACGACCTCTCCGGCTACGTCTACGGCACCTACAACTTCACCGACAACCTGGAAGGCTGGGCCAGCATCATGGCCTTCAATTCCCGCGGGCGCCTGGGCGGCGGCGTGGAACAGTGGCAGGGCGGCCCACAGCCCGGCTCGAGCCACTACGACCCGCAACTCGGCATGCGCATCTTCCCGATCCGTGCACTGACCCCCGAGACCTACGGCGGCAGCAAGGGCACCTTCCAGAAGTTCGAAGAGAACTCCTTCGACCTCGCCTTCGGTCTGCGCGGCACCATCGCCGACCGTTTCGACTGGGATTGGACCATCGGCGGCGCCAAGTACGACGCCAAGCGCGAACGTCCGCGCATGACCGTCACCGGCGCGACTAACTACTTCCTGGGCCCGCGTCTCGGCACGACCGGTACCGGTGCGTATACGGGCCTGGTCGGCATTCCGAATGGCCTGGCGGTCTACAACACCAACTTCGACCGCTTCTACGGCCCGATCTCGGAAGCCGACTATGCGTCGATGTCGACGATGGTGAAGTACCACGGCCAGTCCGAGAACGCGGCGACCAGCTTCGTGCTGAGCGGCGACCTGTTCGAACTGCCGGCCGGCCCGGTGGGCTTCGCGGCCACGCTGGAAGCCAGTCGCCAGTCCTACGACCTCAAGAGCGATCCGCGCATTTTCCCGAGCGTCCGCGAAATCTACAACCTGACCGGTACCGGCGGCGGCGGCAAGCGTTCGAAGTATGCAGCCGGCGGCGAAGTGCGCATCCCGGTGTTCAGCATGCTCGACATCAGCCTGGCCGGCCGTTACGACAAGTACGACGACATCACCGATGTCGACGATGCCAAGACCTGGGGCGCCGGCATCGAATTCCGCCCGTTCGAAAGCCTGCTGATCCGCGGCAACTACGCCACCAGCTTCAAGGCTCCGGACATGCACTACGTGTTCTCCGAAGCCAGCGGCAGCTTCGGCGCGATCACCGACTTCTATCGCTGCTTCCAGGCAGGCATCGCTCCGGGCTCTTGCTCGGGATCCGGCGGCACCTACAATTATTCGGCGTTCACCACGTCGCAGGGCCAGCCCGGTCTGCGCGAAGAAACCGGCGAGTCCTGGACTGCCGGCTTCGTCTGGGACATCACCGATTCGCTGTCGGTCTCCGCGGACTACTACAGCATCGACCTGGAAGATGTCGTGACCGTGCAGTCGGGCACCTCGATCCTCAACGCCGAGTTCGGTTGCCTCTCGGGTACCGGTACCTACCCGAACGGCTCCGCATTCCCGTTCGCGCCCGGCTCGGCTTTCTGCGCCGAAACGCTGGCACGCATCAGCCGTGATCCGAACACGAACGCGATCACCGAGATCCGTAGTGGTCCGATCAATCTCGCGTTCCAGGGCGTCAAGGGCATCGATGCCACGGTTGCCTACCGTCTGAATACCGATCGTTTCGGCAACTTCAACACCAGTCTCGCCTGGTCGCACACGCTGGAATCCACCCAGCAGTCCAGTCCGGGCGACCCGGTGGTCCAGACCCGTGACCTCAACTCCAGCGCCGATTACCGCAGCCGTCTTCGCTGGACGACGAGCTGGAGCAAGGGCGACTGGGACGCCACCGTGCTGATGACCCGTACCGGCAGCTTCCCGATCTGGACCCCGTCCAACGCGAACGTCGTCAACGGCAACATCGACAGCCGCACCGGCCCGAACATCCTGTGGAACATGACGGTCGGCAAGGAAATCACCGAGAACCTGTACGTGCGTGCGAACATGAACAACGTGTTCGACCGGATCGCACCGAACGATCCCACGTTCAATTCCTACCCGTATTTCTGGCAGGGCTACAGCCCGGTCGGTCGCGAAATCGGCCTGGAACTGAGCTACAAGTTCAATTGATCTCCGCATGACCCGCGACACGAAAGAGCCCGGCGAAAGCCGGGCTCTTTTTTGTTCGCCAGCGATCTCCATAGCCGTCGGCGGCGTCGGCCTCGTCGAACAGAAGCGCGGGCCGCGAGGACCGCATCCCAACCGCGTCAGCCCGAGGTCGAAACCGTCATTCTCGACTTCTGCCGCAAACATCCCAGCCAGGGATCGCAGTTCACCGCCAACCACCGAACGCAGCACAGCAACACGCCCCATCCATACCCCCCCGAATGCGGTATAAAGACGTGCCCCGGGGCAGGCACCGCCAACCGGGTTTTCACAACGATCCATGCCCTGGGAGGGGAAAGATGCGCATCAAATCCATCATTGCACTGCTCGCGTTGCCGCTGCTGGCCGCCTCGTTCGCCGCCTCGGCGCAGGATTCGGCGGTCGGTCGCTGGAAGACCTACGACGAGGACACCGGCAAGCCACGTTTGATCGTCGAGGTCTACGAGGCCAAGGGCGGCACCTATGCCGCCAAAGTGCTCGACACGCTGTATCAGCCCAATGCGGTCTGCACCGATTGCACCGGCGACAAGAAAGGCAAGCCGGTGAAAGGCATGGTCATCATGTGGGGCCAGAAGCCCGGCAGCGGTGGCAGTTTTTCCGGCGGTCAGGTGCTGAAGCTGGCCAACGGCAAGACCTACAAATCGAAAGCCCAGTTGCAGGACGGCGGCAGCAAGTTCGAGGTCTCCGGCTGCATGGGGCCGGTCTGCAAGAAGCAGGTCTGGACCCGCGAGAACTGATTCGCCTCGCCTGATCCAGGAATCAGTCACCAGCATGGCGGCCCGTGATCGGAAACGATCCACGGGCCGTTTCGTTTTCGGCCCATTCCATTCGACCGGACCCGTCATGATCCGCAGAGGCCTCATCGTATTCGCACTGCTGTGCTTGTCGCTGGCCGCAAACGCCCAGAACACGCCTGTCGGCCGCTGGCGCAGCATCGACGACGCCACCGGCAAACCCAAAGCGGTGATCGATGTCTCTGAGGCCGGCAACGGCACGCTCTCGGCCAGGATCGTGCAACTGATCGACACCAGCGACGGCCCGAACCCGCTGTGCGATGCCTGCAGCGGCGCGCGCCACAACAAGCCGATCCTGGGCATGACCATCGCCTGGGGCCTGAAGCCGCAGGGCAAAGCCTGGGGCGGCGGCCGAATCCTCGATCCCGAGAACGGCAAGGAGTATTCGGTGAAGTTCACGCCGATCGCGGGCGGGAAGCGGCTGGAGGTGCGCGGTTTCCTCCGCGTCGCCGTGCTCGGCCGCACCCAGACCTGGCTGCGGGAGTCGCCCTAGCCGCGCGTGCGATAATCGCCGGCCCCGGATTCAGCAGTCCCCGTGCCCATGCCACGCTCCGCGCTCGTCACCAACGCCCTGCCCTACGCCAACGGCCAGATCCATCTGGGCCATCTGGTCGGCTACATCCAGGCCGACATCTGGGTCCGCGCGCGGCGCATGGCCGGCGATACCGTGCATTTCGTCTGCGCCGACGACACCCACGGCACGCCGATCATGCTCGCCGCCGAGAAGACGGGCACCACCCCGGAAGCCTTCGTCGCCGATATCCAGGCCGCGCACGTGCGCGACTTCGCCGCGTTCGGCGTGGTCTACGATCACTACGACTCCACCCATTCGGCCGGCAACCGCGCGCTGACCGAGGCGATCTACGCGAAGCTCGAAGCCAACGGCCACATCGGCCGGCGCTCGGTGCAGCAGTTCTACGACCCGGCCAAGGGCATGTTCCTGCCCGACCGCTACATCAAGGGCATCTGCCCGAACTGCGGCACCGCCGATCAGTACGGCGACAACTGCGAGCACTGCGGCGCCACCTACGCGCCCACCGATCTGAAGGACCCGCGCTCGGTCATCAGCGGCGCCACGCCGGAGATGCGCGCCTCCGACCATTTCTTCTTCGAACTGAACCAGTTCGAGGATTTCCTGCGCGAGTGGCTGGCCGGCGACGTGATGGTGCCGGGCATGAAGGCCAAGCTGCAGGAGTGGCTGGACTCCGATGGCGGCTTGCGCCCGTGGGATATCTCCCGCGACGCGCCGTACTTCGGCTTCGAGATTCCCGGCCAGCCCGGCAAGTACTTCTACGTCTGGCTGGACGCGCCCATAGGCTACCTCAGCAGCTTCAAGGCGCTGTGCGATGCGAAGGGCTACGACTTCGACGCGTTCACGAAAGCGGACAGCGATGCCGAGCTGCATCATTTCATCGGCAAGGACATCGTCAATTTCCACGGTCTGTTCTGGCCGGCGGTGTTGAAGGGCGCGGGATTGCGTGCGCCGACGCGGTTGCACATCAATGGCTATCTGACCGTCAACGGCACGAAAATGTCGAAGGGCCGCGGCACGTTCATCCAGGCGCGCACCTATCTCGAAAGCGGGCTGCATCCGGAAGCGTTGCGTTATTACTTCGCGACGAAGAGCAACGGCCACGTCGAAGATCTCGATCTGAACCTCAGCGATTTCGTCGCGCGAGTGAACAGTGATGTGGTCGGAAAATTCGTGAATATCGCCAGCCGCTGCGCGGGCTTCATCGGGAAGCATTTCGATAGCCGGCTTGGTGCCGCACTGGAAAGTGGGCGTAGCGAAGCGCTGTACGCCGATGCGCTGGCGCGCCGCGATGGCATCGTCGCGTCCTACGGCGCCAACAACCCCGCTGCCGCGCTGCGCAGCATCATGGAGGCTTGCGACCTCGCCAATGCCTACGTCGCGGACAGCGCGCCGTGGCAGCTCGCGAAACAGTTGGACGACGCGCCGGAAACACGCGAACGTCTGCATGCGGTCTGCACCACGGCGCTCAATCTGTTCCGGCTGATCGCTGCGTATCTGAAACCAGTGCTCCCGGGCGTGAGCGCGCAGGCGGAGCAATTTCTCGCTGCATCGGTCGAGCACTGGGATGACCTCAATCGGCCGCTGCTGAACCATGCGATCCAGCCCTACACCCCACTCTTCACCCGAATCGACCCCAAGCAGATCGAAGCCATGACCGAAGCCTCCAAGGAAACGATGAGTGCACCTGTGGGAGCGGCGGAAGCCGCGAAGCCCGCAGGCGCCAAAGCGAAGCTCGCGGCTGAAGCCGCTCCTACAAAGGGCGCTCCTACGAAGAGCGAGGCGCCGAAAGCCGAGGCGGCGAAAAGCGAGTTCATCGGCATGGACGACTTCGCCAAGCTCGATCTGCGCATCGGCAAGGTGCTGGTGTGCGAGTTCGTCGAAGGGTCGGACAAACTGCTGCGCTTCGAATTGGACGCCGGCGAGCTCGGCAAGCGCCAGATCTTTTCGGGCATCCGCGGCAGCTATGCCGAACCGGAGAAACTCGTCGGCCGCAGCGTGGTGTTCATCGCCAATCTCGCGCCGCGCAAGATGCGCTTCGGCGTGAGCGAGGGCATGATCCTCTCCGCCGGCTTCGACGGCGGCGCGCTGGCGCTGCTGGATGCCGACAGCGGCGCGCAGCCCGGCATGCCGGTACGCTGACGCTTCGCCCCTTCACGACTGGAGCCTTGCCATGACACTACACCACCCGACTCGGAACACCCGCGTGCAAATGGTGCTGATGGCCCTTGCTCTGGCGGCTCTGAGCGCATGCGCAGGCAAACCTGCTACTGCCGTCGATGACGCCGCACCGCCGCCGCGCCCGATCGGCGGCGATCGCGATGCCCACGGCTGCCTGCCCGCTGCCGGCTATGCGTGGTGCGAACGCGAGAAACAATGCGTGCGTCCCTGGGAACTCGCGAAGGAAGCCGGGTTCGAGAATACGGCCGAAGGCTTCGCCCGGCATTGCGCGGCCGCGCCGGCACAGCCGGCGCGCTGAGGGCCGCGAGACCTACCCGCGATGCGCAACGACGAGGATGGCGGGCTGGCGCTGATCGAGCGCCTCGACCGCCTGCTGCCGCAGACCCAGTGCGGCCAATGCGGGTATCCGGGCTGTCGTCCGTACGCCGAAGCGATGTCGCGCAGCGAAGCGGGCGTGGATCACTGCCCTCCGGGCGGCGACGCTGGGGCGCGTGCACTCGCGCATGCGCTGGGCGTGCCGGCGCGCCCGTACGACCGCTCGCGCGGTGCGCACAAGCCGCCGCAGGTCGCGGTGGTGGTGGAAGCCGACTGCATCGGCTGCACGAAATGCATCCAGGCCTGTCCGGTCGACGCCATCATCGGCGGCGCCAAGCACATGCACGTGGTGATCGAACCGCTGTGCACCGGCTGCGAACTATGCCTGCCCGCCTGCCCGGTCGACTGTATCGTGCTGCTACCCGCTACCGCCGTCGAAGCCACGGCATGACCTATCGCGCGCTCGATGCCGATGCCATCGTCGCCACCTGCGCGCGGTTGAGTACGCGCATCGACGAGCGCTTCCCCCAGTCGGGGCTGTCCAAAGTCGGGCAGGACGTATTGGCCGTCGCGGGCGACACCATCGAGGGCATCCAGCATATCCGCCGGCCGAACTGGCCGATCCGCATCGGCGTCGCGCTGGCATTGCTGTCGATGGTAACGGTCACGGCGATGTTGGCGGCGTCCGCCAGCGCACCGACATCGCGACTGGAATGGTTCGCGCTGCTGCCGATCATCGAATCGGCGATCAACGATGTGATCTTCCTCGGCATCGCGGTCTTTTTCCTGACCACCTTCGAAGCCCGGCTCAAACGACGCAAGGCCCTGCGCGCGCTGCATCAGCTGCGCAGCCTGGCGCACGTGATCGACATGCACCAGCTCACCAAGGATCCCGAGCAGTTGCTGTCGCCGACGATGAACACCGCATCGTCGCCGCAGCGGAATCTCTCGCGTTTCGAGCTGGCGCGCTATCTCGACTATTGCACCGAGATGCTGGCGATCATCAGCAAGATCTCGGCGCTTTACGTGCAATATCTCGACGACCCGCAGATACTGGGCGCGGTCAACGATATCCAGAGCCTGACCACCGGACTGTCGTCCAACATCTGGCAGAAGATCGTGTTGATCGACAACGTCCGCGCGCGTACGCCAGAGGCGTGAGTCGTATCGCTATCGCACGAACGACGCGCCATTGCTATCGACGCGAGCGGTATTCCGACCGGGCGCGCGCGTCGCGTCGCGTCGCCGGTCACATCGACAAAAAGCGGTGCGTCGCCGCCGCGCCCTATCGTGCCGGGGTTTTGCCCGCGCAAGCGGAACATACGCGCTCGACCTTGTAGCCCTTGGCGCGCAACTTTTCGACTACACCGTCCTCGCCCAGCAGGTGCAGCGCGCCGACGACGACCAGCGTGTCATCCTCGGTTTCGTCGTCGAGCATGCGCTGCAGCTTCGGCACCCAATTGTCGTTGCGTGCGACGTTGATACGGCGATAGAGCTGCGGGTATTCCCTCCGCATGTCGGCCGCCATGCCGTTCCAGAGCGCATCCTGATCGCCGCGACGCCAGGCCGCGTGCAGCTTTTCGATCTCCGCCTTCGCCTCGACGGCGTCGTTGAGCGACTCGTTCAGGAACTGCAGTTGTTCTGCCTTGCTCATCCCGTCGAACACCGCAATCTGTTCGCTGCCCTTCTCCAACCCGGACGTAGGCTTCGATGCTTTCTTGGCGCGGCCGATCAGATGCATATCGAGGCCGATCTCGGGGTCCAGCCCTTGTTTGCCCATCTCGGTCAGCGAAATCATCATGCCGACGAACCACGGCTCGAACATCTGGAACACTTCTGCGGATGCGCCCATCTTCTTCAATTCCTTGCCGTTTGCGGCAGTCCAGGCGTCGAGTCTGGCGATGGTGGTGTCCGGCAGTTCGCTGTTCAGCGGCGTACCGTCGGTCCGCAGCGCCGCTTGCCCCATCGCCGTGCCCAACTGCGGCGACAACAGCTCTTCGGGCGACAGTTCGAACACCAGGGCTTCGGCATCGTCGAATGCGGCATCGACATCCTTCGACAGCGGATAATCGCTGTGACGCAGCATGTGGAACGAGCCGAGCAGATACAGATCGTTGTCGGCGTCGGAGACTTTCCACAGCAAGGGCACGGGCGGCGCAGTCGCTTTCGTCGCAGCGGGACTCGCACGATCGGCAGCGATGGCGGCGACGGAGACCGCAACCGCGACGAACGAACCGATCAGCAGGGAATGGATGCGCATGAAAATCCTTGTGGGGTGTGTCGTACCGGCGTCAATGCTTCACGCCATAGCGTTTCTCGCCGGCGGTGATGGCCAGATCGAGGCGATTCTCGTTGGGCGGCAATGGGCAGGTGGCGAACGGGGTGAACGCGCACGGCGGGTTGTAGGCGCGATTGAAATCGATCACGACCTTGCCCTGCGCGTCCGGACGCGGCACGTCGATGTAACGTCCCGCGCCGTAGCTTTCGTGGCCGCTGGTACGGTCGGCGATGATCAGCGACAGCGTGCTTTCGCCCTGATCCAGGGCCTCGATGCGGAAGGTCTTGCCTTCGTGCTGGAATTCGAGCGCGCCCGGGTTGGGCGTGTCGTCGGTGGTGCCGATGATGGTCGAGATCGGCAGCGTTTTCCCGGCCGGATGCGGAACGAAGGTCGCTTCGACGCGCCAATCCCGGTTCGGCGGCCAGTACTCGATCGCCTGGAATTGCGTGCGGGTGGGTGCATCCGCATGCTTCACGCGCAGCGCGCGGTTGCCGGCGCGCTGGATCACGGTGAGCTTGCCCTTGCCCTCGTCGAAACCGACGACGCTGGGCGCGCCCTGGCTGTCGTCCTTCAGCTCGACCCGGCCCTTCAATGGCTCGCCGTCGAGGGTCAGCGGAACGCCGCGATCGGGCGTGAAGAACACGCGTTGGCCGTCGCGCGTGAACATGCCCAGCGAGTCCGGCCCCATCGCGATGCGGATGCCGCTGCGCGCGCTGCTGCCGACGTAATGCGATTTGAGCGTGAGCCAGTGCAGGCCGATCAGACTGGCCCAACCGTCCGGTTGGGTGAGGGTTTCCTGACGCTGGATGCGCCAGAGATTCTCATCGGACAGATACTGTGCTTCCGTCGCGCTGAGCACGGGCTTGTCGGGCGCAGACGACTTCTCGCCGCAGCCCGCCAACAACACCAGCAGCGACAATGCCACGGCGCGCGCCGCAGGCATTCCCGCAGGCCGCAGCCCCCTCATCATCGCGCCCATTTTCATCGTATCCATACTCAACGCCCCCTCAGGAACCAACGGTCGATTTCGCCCAACGTGAAGTGCGCCCAGGTCGGGCGGCCATGATTGCATTGCCCCGATCGTTCGGTGGCTTCCATCTCGCGCAGCAGCGCATTCATTTCCGGAATGCTCAAGCGACGATTGGCGCGCACCGCGCCGTGACAGGCCATCGTCGCCAGCAATTCGTCGCGCGCGGCGGCCACGCGCCTGGATTCGCCGTGTTCGACCAGGTCGGCGATCACGTCGCGCAACAGCGCTTCGGTGTCGCCTTCCGCGAGCAAGGCCGGGACGCCGCGCAGGATCAGGCTCTGCAGCCCGCTGCGGGTGATCTCGAAACCCAGCGTATCCAGCAGTTCGGCCTCGCGCTCGGCGGTTTCCGCTTCGCGCTCAGACACCGCGATCGTCTGTGGGACCAGCAGCGGCTGCATGCGCAGGCCGACGTTGTCGTGCGCGGTCTTGAGTTTTTCGTAACCGATGCGCTCGTGCGCGGCGTGCATGTCGACCACGATCAGGCCGTCGACGGTTTCGCTGAGGATATAGATGCCGTGCAACTGCGCGATGGCATAGCCCAGCGGCGGAACTTCGCCTTCCACCGCTTCGGGCAACGGACGAACCGCTGGCTGCGGGTGCGACGACGTTGGCGCATACAGCGCAGTGTAGGCGGCGCGGGCGTCATCGACGCGCAAACCGAGTCCGGTCTGCGGCATCGGTCGGTTCCATTGCGGGATACCCGCGGTCTGCATGCCCGGCATGGCAGCACCGGTCGCCGCGTACTGCGGGACATCCGCGGAAGTCACCGGCATCGCGCTGTCGGCGCCGCCCGCGGCGATGCCGGCGCGGGTTTCGGCCAGCGCGGCGTGCAGCGTGCGATAGACGAAGTCGTGGATCGGTCGCGAGTCGCGGAAACGCACTTCGTGTTTGGCAGGATGCACGTTGACGTCGACCCGGCGCGGATCGACGTCCAGAAACAGCACGTATGCGGGCTGGCGGCCGTGGAACAGCACGTCGGCATAGGCCTGCTTCACCGCATGCGCGACGCTGCGGTCGCGGACCGCGCGACCGTTGACGTAGAGATATTGTTGATCGGCGCTGGCGCGCGAATACGCCGGCTGCGCGATCCAGCCACGCAAACGCAGGGTGCTGCCGCTGTCGGTGGACAGCGGCGCGGCGTGGTCGATCTGCAGCGCATGTCCGAGGAATTCTTTACCCAGCGTTTCCGACAGACGTTCGCCGGGGAACAGCGCATCGCTGTCGCCTCCGCCGTTATCGCCCTTGTAGCGCCGCAGCGGTTTGCCGTTGTGGCTGATGCGCAGTTCCACATCCGGGCGCGCCAGCGCGAGCTGACGCAGCCATTCTTCGATATGTCCCAGCTCGGTACGCTCGGCGCGCAGGAACTTGCGCCGCGCCGGCACGTTGAAGAACAGGTCTCGCACTTCCACCGTGGTGCCGGTGGACTGCTGTTTGGGCGTGAGTTCGCCGACGCGGCCGCCTTCGACCGGTAGTGCCGTGCCGTGATCGTCGTCGTCGCGACGCGACGCGATGCTGAAGCGGCTTACCGACGCGATCGACGGCAGCGCCTCGCCGCGGAAGCCCAGCGTCGCCACGGATTCGAGGTCGTCGAGCGAGGCGATCTTGCTGGTGGCATGCCGCTGCACCGCCAGAGTGAGGTCCTCCGGCGCGATACCGCCGCCGTCGTCGCGCACCCGGATCAGGCGCACGCCGCCGTCTTCGAGATCGATATCGATGCGCCGCGCGCCGGCGTCGATGGCGTTTTCGACCAGTTCCTTGACCACCGACGCCGGGCGTTCGATGACCTCGCCCGCGGCGATCTGATTGATGAGGGTATCGGGGAGCTGGCGGATGGTCACGGCGTCGGGAAGCACCGTCATCGCGGTGTCTGGGGAAGTCAGCCGGGATGATACTGCCCGACGGCAACGAACGCGTGGAACGCGTCGTGCCGCAGGTTAAGGGCTACCGCCCGTCGTCGCGGCAGCGGCGCTGGCCACGACCGTGGCTTCTTCGCTCTTGGCGCGGGCGGCAAACACCGTACCTGGCGGCGGCTGGCGCGTGAAGTAGGCCTGGATGCCATTGAGTACGGCAGCCGCCACTTTGCGCTGGTGGGCCGGATCGAACAGGCGCTTCTCTTCTTCCGCGTTGGAGATGAAGCCGGTTTCCACCAGCATCGCCGGCATGTCGGAGTTGCGCAGCACTTCGAAGTTCGCGAACTCGATCTGCGGCTTGTGGGTCTTGCCCAGCTGTTTCAGGCCATCGAGCACGTAACCGGCCGCATCCTGCGACGCCTTCATGTGGCCGCTCTGCGCGAGATCCAGCAGCACGTTCGACAGGGTGTCTTTGGTCAGGCGCACGCCGCCGACCAGATCGGAGGCATTTTCCTTGTCCGCCAACCAGCGGGCGTGCTGGGAGGACGCGCCGCGCGTCGACAGGACGTAGACGGACGATCCCCAGGCGCTGCGGTTTTCGGCTGCATCGGCGTGGATCGAGACGAACATGTCCGCCTTGGCCGCACGCGCCTTGCGGGCGCGCTGCGGGCGCTCCACGTAGACGTCGGTGTCTCGGATCAGATAGGCGCGCATGCCCGGCGTGGCATTGATCTGGCGGGCCAGTTCCTTGCTGATCGCCAGCACCACGTGCTTTTCGTAACGTCCGCTCGGACCGATGGCACCCGGATCCTGACCACCGTGGCCGGGATCGATGGCGATGACCAACGGCCGCGTGCCGGCACGCAGATCCTGCAGGGTTTTGCCGGCGGTTGCAGGCGGCGCGGCCTCGACCACCGTCGGAGCGGCCGACACCGCGGGTGGCGGCGCAGCAGCCGTGCCGGTGCCGGTGATGGCCGCAGCAGCGGTGGCCGGACCAGCGGTGGTCGAACCCTGCGTCAACAGACTGGCCGGGGACGGCTTGTCGATCACGGCCGAAGGCGCGGGTGTCTGCGTAGCGACGGCCGCCGCCGCAGGCACCTCGACGGGCTTGCTCGTCACCGACGGTACGACGGCAGGCGGCGGCGCGTTCGGCACGGACGCTGCCGCCGCGACCGGCTTGGCGCCATCGCCCGGCCATTCCACCACCAGCCGGACACCCTCGGTGCCGCGCTCGATGCGCGGCTTGAGCGGTGCGATCGGGGAGGCGAGATCGAAAACGATCCGGGTCGTGCCCGGCGTGGGCTTGCCGCTGCGGATCGCCTTGATCGCCCCCACGGGCGCCGGCAACTGCAGCGTGCGGCCGACGACGGTATCGGGAAGATCGACCACGAAGCGGTCGGGGTTGGACAGGGTCATGGTCTTGAACGCGACCTCGCCCTGCAACTGCAGTTCGGCGCGGGTGCCGGTGGCACCATCGCTCAACTGCAACCCCTTGATTTCATTCGCGTATACAAGGTTCCAGCACAGGGCGACCAGCAAAGCCAGGCCTAGGACGATCTGCTGGAGGGTGGTCCACTTCGCGCGCATGCGGCTAGTCAACCACTCGCCGGGGAATTTTTCAAGCATTTTTCCCTTGATAATCCGTGGCCTAGCTGAACTTCCTGCTGTAGCGGTTCATCAAAGGAGTGCAACCCCCTGCCCGGCACCCGCCCGCAGCAACCAATCGCGTCCCGCTTCGGTCATCGGCCGCAGCTCGCAGCGGCGGCCATCGCCCTCGATCGCCAGGGCCACGCGCAGATCGGCCGCAGGCAACGAACCGCCACCGCGCTCCGGCCACTCGATCAGCCACAGCGCCGCGTCGGCATCGTCCAGCCCGAGGAATTCCAGCTCGGCGCCATCGCCGATCCGGTAGAGATCGAGATGCAAGGCCTCGCCTGTCGGGCTGGGGCCGGCGGACAGCGGATAACGTTCGACCAGCGTGTACGTCGGGCTGCGGATCGCGCCGGTCACGCCCAACGCGCGCAGCCAACCGCGCGCAAGCGTGGATTTGCCGGCGCCCAGGTCGCCGTGCAGATGCACGACTGCGGGCGTCGGCGCGGTGCGCGCGAGCGCCTGCGCGAGACGCTCGGTGGCGTCGGCATCGGACAGATACAGCGTGCTGGCATTCTCGACGCCCGATTCGCTCATGCCCGCATCACCGGATTGGCGAGACGACGCAGATGCACGAACAGATCCGACGGCAGCAGACCGCGTTCGCCGCCTTCGCGTGCGGCGGCGTCGCCGGCGGCGGCGTGCAGCAGCGCGCCGCAGACGGCGGCATCGAAATTCGACCAGCCCTGCGCGATCGCGCCAGCGATCACGCCAGTCAGCACATCGCCCATCCCGCCGGTGGCCATACCCGGGTTGCCGGCATCGACGATCACCGGGATTTCGCCGGGCGCCATCACCACCGTGCCGGCACCCTTGAGCACCACCGCACAGTCGTAGCGCGCCGCGAGCTGGCGCACCGCCAGGATGCGATCGCGTTCGAGATCGGCCACGCGCTCGCCCAGCAGTCGCGCGGCTTCGCCCGGATGAGGCGTAAGCACAGCGTCGCCCAGCGCCTGCGCATCGCGTCGTGCCATCGCGTTCAGCGCATCGGCATCGAGCACCAGCGGTTTCCCGGCATCGAGCGCGGCGTACAGCATCGCCGCACTCCATTCGCTGCCGCCGAGCCCCGGGCCGATGGCAATGACGCTGGCGGCATCCAGCAAGGGCTTGAGTTCGTCGGCCGAAGCGATCGCGCGCGCCATCGTTTCAGGGCGCCGCGTCAGCAGCACCGGAACATGCTCCGCACGCGTCGCCGCACTGACCCGTCCTGCGCCAGCGCGATGCGCGGCTTCGGCGCAGAGTGCGATGGCGCCGCCGAAGCCGTGGTCGCCGCCGATGCACAGCACGGTCCCGAAATGGCCCTTGTGCGCGCTGCGCGCGCGCGGCTGCAGCCACAGCGGCAGCGCGTCCGCACGCGCCAGACGCGCGGCGGGTTCGAGATCGTCGAACACATGATCGGCCAGGCCGAGCGTATCGACGGTCACCTCGCCGGCCATCTCCCGGCCGCGGCCGGTGTACAGCCCGGGCTTGCCGGCGATGAAACTCAGGGTGACGGTGGCGCGCACCGCGAGGCCATGGTCATGGCCGCTGTCGGCATCCACGCCCGACGGCACGTCGAGCGACAGCACCGGCGACATGCGATCGCGATTGAGCGCTGCCACGATGTCCGCGGCAGCGCCTTCCAGCGCGCGGCGCAGACCGATGCCGAACAGCGCATCCACCCAGATATCCGCCTGCGGCAGCCCGTCCTCGACGACGAACGTCGCGACTTCGCCGCCCGCCTGCGTGTAGACATCGGCGGCGCGCCGAGCCGCGCCGGCTTTCACGTCATCGTCCAGCCGCAACACGAAGACATGGCGCCCGGAACTGCGCGCCAGTTCGGCCAGCACATAACCGTCGCCGCCGTTGTTGCCGGGGCCGCAGACGATGCCGATGCGCTGCGCCTGCGGCCATCGATCCAGCAGCAGCCGCCACGCGGCCAGACCGGCACGGGCCATCAGATCGTCTTCGTCCAGGCCGAATCGCGCCATCGCCGCCTGTTCTGCGGCGCGCACCGCGGCGCCGCGGTACAGCTTGGGCATGTCGTTGAATGAGACGATCCGCATGGCCGGATTCTATACTCCCGACGTGGAACAGACCCATGAACAGACCGCCGACAGCGGCCACCCCGCTCCCGATCTGCACGCATTGACCGCGCGGATCAAGATGCTGGCGGGCGAGTTCGGCTTCCAGCGCTGCGGCATCGCCGACATCGAACTCGGCGCCGACGAGACGCATCTGCGCGACTGGCTTGCGCAGGGGCTGCACGGTTCGATGCGCTGGATGGCCGATCACGGCGACAAACGCAGCCGCCCCGCCGATCTGGTGCCGGGCACGCTGCGGGTGATTTCGGTGGGGCTGGACTACGGTCGCGACGTCGACGACGCCTGGGCCACGCTGGACGACGGTAAACGCGCCTACGTCGCGCGCTACGCGCTGGGCCGCGACTATCACAAGCTGATGCGCAACCGCCTGCAGAAACTCGCCGACCGCGTCGCCGCGGAGATCGGGCCGTTCGGCTATCGGGTGTTCGTCGATTCCGCACCGGTGCTGGAACGCGCGCTGGCGCGCAATGCCGGGCTGGGCTGGATCGGCAAGCACACCTGCCTGATCGACAAGGACGGCGGCTCGTGGTTCTTCCTCGGCGAACTCTATGTCGACCTGCCGCTGCCGGTCGATCCGCCCGCGACCGCGCACTGCGGCACCTGCGTCCGCTGCATCGACATCTGCCCCACGCAGGCCATCGTCGCGCCGCATCGGCTGGATGCGCGCCGCTGCATCGCGTATCTCACCATCGAACACGAAGGCAGCATCGACGAGGAACTGCGCCCGCTGATCGGCAACCGCATCTTCGGCTGCGACGACTGTCAATTGATCTGTCCGTGGAACAAGTTCGCGAAGACCACCGACGAACCGGATTTCCGCGCCCGCAACGATCTGGACAAAGCGACGCTGGTGGACCTGTTCGCGTGGAGCGAGGACGAATTCCTCCAGCGCACCGAGGGCTCGCCCATTCGCCGCAGCGGCTACGCGCGCTGGCTGCGCAACCTCGCGATCGCGCTGGGCAATGC
>JAIMKJ010000049.1:19192-29464 GCA_020692565.1 Thermomonas sp. | reverse complement strand
CGCCGGATCCGGCAACAGGCCGAAGCGGTCGATCATTTCCACCTGCAATTCGCGCAGATCGTCGACGTTGCGTGCGCTGCTGACGCGCTTGTAGAGGGTCAGGCGCGTATGCACGTCGGGCAGGTAATCCTCGGGAATCAGCACGGGGATGTGCAGGTCGACCTCGGCGCCGCGATGGTCGTGCAGATCGAGGCCGAGCGCATCGACCCCCGGCAACTTGCCCTGCCTGATGCTGCGCACCGCGCGCTCCAAGAGCTCGGTATACAAGGAGAATCCGACCTCGGCCATCTGTCCGCTCTGGTCTTCGCCGAGCAATTCGCCGGCGCCGCGGATTTCCAAGTCGTGCGTCGACAGCGTGAAGCCCGCGCCGAGCTCGTCCATCGATGCGATCGCTTCGAGCCGCTTGCGCGCGTCCGACGTGATGCTGCGGGTGTCGGGAATCACCAGGTAGGCATAGGCGCGGTGGTGCGAGCGTCCGACGCGACCACGCAGCTGATGCAACTGCGCGAGCCCGAATTTGTCGGCGCGGTTGATGACGATGGTGTTGGCGTTCGGGATATCGATGCCCGACTCGATGATCGTCGAACACAGCAGTACGTTGAAGCGCTGCTTGTGGAAGTCCAGCATCACCCGTTCGAGCTCGCGCTCCGGCATCTGGCCGTGGGCGATACCGATCCGCGCCTCCGGCACCAGCGCTTCGAGTTCGCGCTGCATCCGACCGATGCTTTCGACATCGTTGTGCAGGAAATACACCTGGCCGCCGCGCGAGAGTTCGCGCTGGAAGGCTTCGCGCAGCTGCGCGTCGTCCCATGGCACCACGAAGGTCTGTACGGCGAGCCGATGCGCGGGCGGCGTGGCGATGATCGACAGGTCGCGCAGCCCGGTCATCGCCATGTTGAGGGTGCGCGGAATGGGTGTGGCGGTGAGGGTCAGCAGATGAACGTCGGCGCGCAGCGCTTTCAGCGCTTCCTTCTGGCGCACGCCGAAGCGTTGCTCTTCGTCGACGATGACCAGGCCCAGATCCTTGAACTTCACGTCGCCCTGCAGCAGGCGATGGGTACCGACGATCACGTCGATCTTGCCTTCGGTCAGCTTTTCGAGCTCGGCCTTGATTTCCTTCGTCGATTTGAAGCGCGACAGCACTTCGACCTTCAGCGGCCAATCTGCGAAACGATCGCGGAAATTCCGGTAGTGCTGTTCGGCGAGGAGGGTGGTGGGCACCAGCACCGCGACCTGCTTGCCGGCGATGGCCGCGCCGAATGCGGCGCGCACCGCGACTTCGGTCTTGCCGAAACCCACGTCGCCGCAGACCACGCGATCCATCGGTCGCGACGATGCCAGGTCGCGCAGCACCGCTTCGATCGACGCCAATTGATCCGGCGTTTCCTCGAACGGGAAGGTCGCGGCGAAGGGTTCGTACATCGCGCGGTCGATGTCCAACGCCAGCCCTGCGCGGGCGTGACGCTTGGCCTGGATTTCCAGCAGTTCGGCCGCCACGTCGCGAACCTTCTCGGCGGCTTTCCGTTTGGCCTTGCCCCAAGCTTCGCCGCCCAGAGAATGCAGCGGCGCGGTGTCCGGCGACGCGCCGGAATACCGGCTGACCAGGTGCAGCTGGGTGACCGGCACGTACAGCCGATCGCCCTTGGCATATTCGATGTCGAGATATTCGCCGGCCTGGCCGCCGGCTTCCAGCGTCACCAGTCCGCGATAGCGGCCGACGCCGTGGTCTTCATGCACGACCGGCGCGCCTTCGCTGAGTTCGCCGAGGTCGCGGATGATCGCTTCGGGTTCGCGGCCCGCGCGTTTGCGTCGGCGCGGCTGCGCGGCGCGCTCGGGGAACAGCTGGCGTTCGGTGACGACGACCCAGGGGGGGGCGCTGTCGATACCGAATCCGTTGTCCAGCGGGGCGACGGCGATGAACACGCGTTCCGGCGCGTGCTTGGGCGCATCTTCGTTGGCGGCATCGAGGAATTCCGGGAATGCGGCGACCACCCGCGGACGGATGTCGGCGGCATGCAGCACTTCGAGCAGCGCCTCGCGACGCCCGGCGGAATCGGCGGCGATCAGCAGCCGGCCCGGATACGACGCCAGGAACGATTTCACCGCCGCTGCGGGTTCCGCATCCTTCGCCATCAGCGGCAGATCGGGCGCGGGCTGCGTGCCGATGGACAGCGCTTCGTCGCGACGCGGATGGCCTTCGGCGCAGACGTCGATGCGACGGCCGAGATTCAGCTGCGTCCGCAGCGCATCCGGCGGCAGATACAGTTCATCCGGCGGCAGCAGCGGTCGCTCGATGTCGTGCCGTCGCTGTTCGTAGCGCTCGCCGGTGGTACGCCAGAAATGATCGGCCGCCTCCTGCACGCCTTCGCCGAGAATCGGCAGAGTGCCTGCGGCGAGGTACTCGAACAGCGTCGCGGTTTTCTCGAAGAACAGCGGCAGGTAATACTCGATGCCGGCCGGCGCGTGGCCCGCCTTCAGATCCTGGAACAGGCCGCTGCGGCGGGTGTCGATATCGAAGCGGTCGCGCAGTGTATCCAGTGCGCGCTGCAGCGACTCGCCCTCCAGCGGCACTTCGCGACCTGGCAGCAGTTGCACCGACTGGTATTTTTCCAGCGACCGCTGCGACTCCGGGTCGAACGCGCGGATGGTGTCGATTTGGTCGTCGAGCAGTTCGATGCGATAGGGTTCGTCCGAACCCATCGGATAGATATCGAGCAGACCGCCGCGCACCGCGAAATCGCCGGGGTCGAACACCTGCGGCACGTTGCGGTAGCCGGCGCCCTCGAGGCGACGCTTTTCCGCATCCATGTCCAGCCGCTGGCCGACGCGCACGTCGAAACTGCCGCCGACGATATGCGACAGCGGCGCCAATCGCTGCATCAGCGTCTGCACCGGCACCACCACCACGCCGCGACGCAGCGACGGCAGGCGGTGCAGGGCGGCCAGACGCTGCGAGACGATGTCAGGATGCGGGCTGAACTGATCGTAGGGCAGGGTTTCCCAGTCGGGAAACGGCACGACCGGCAGCGCGGGATCGGCGCCGATCAGGGTGCGGAGATCGTGTTCCAGCTGATGCGCCGACTGGTTGTCGCGCACTACCGCAAGCAGTGGGCCGTCGTGCGCGCGTGCGAGTTGCGAGATCGCCCAGGCCAGTGCGCTCGCACTCGCGGGCGCACGCCACCAGGCGCGCAGCTGCCCGCGCTTGGGCAGGAGATCGAAAGAGGGCGGAGAGGTCATGGCAGCCATTTTACCGGCCCCGCATCGAACGGCGGACGTTCGCGGAACGATTGTCGACCGTCTTGCGCGGGCCGATACTCGGCCGGTGGGCATGCAGCCCATATTCCGCACGTTCATCAAGAAGGATATTCATCATGAAGCATGCATCGACGTTTGGACCAAAGATCTGGCTGCCATTGGCAGGACTGATGGCCGGTATGGCCGTGTCGTTGGCTGCATGGGCGTATTGGCCTTGGGAATCGATTTCCGTCACCAGTCATTACGATGCCGATGGCGCGCTTGTCGGCGTTGAAGCCGTGGGCGCCTGTGGCTTTCCGCTGGTCGGACAGACCGGCTCGAGCACGATGCAGCGGATGTATCGCTGCGATCAGCTCGATGAGATCGAAATGCCGTTCTGATCGTGCAGTGATGGCGATGCCGTCGCGTGCGTCCACACGCCGGCGGTATCGCCATTCATTCGACGTCCGGGGCGAGCGCAAGATCCAGCGTGATCCGCGCCAGCCCCGGGCTATCGGACGTTTCGCGCTGGAACCCGAGCGAATGCGCCAGGCCAAGCATCGCGGTGTTGTGTTCCAGCACATCGCCGTAGAGCCGGAGGAGCTGTCTGCGGCGTGCCCAGCGCACCAGTCGTAGCATCAGGTGCCGGCCCAGGCCCATGCCGCTGATGAAATGACTGACCAGGATGGCGAATTCGGCATCGCGTGTGCCGGGCGTGATCGCGATCCGCGCCACCGCACCGATCAGGGCTTCGCCCGGCGGTTGCGGTTCGGCGGCGACCAGCGCGAATTCCTGCTCGGGATCGGGCCGGGTCAGTCGCGCCGCAGCTTCCGGGGTGAGTTCCTTGATCGCGTAGAGGAACCGCTGGCGGATCTCGTCGGGGCGCAGCAGGCTGAATCCGGCGCGCAGCGGTTCGGCGTCTTCGGGCCGGATGGGGCGGATCAACACCTCACGGCCATCGAGAAGCCGTTTGTATTCGTGCCAGGGCGGGAGTCGATCACGTTTCACCGCGGCATCTTCGCACAGGCAAGTAGAGGGTATGCTCGGGCGATGACGCCCGCCGCGCTGCGAACTGTGGTCGGGCATTGGCCCGGCGTCACAGAGGACATCAAATGGGGCTGCGACCTCGTGTTTTCGGTCGGCGGCAAGATGTTCTGCGTGCTGGACACCGGCGGCAGCGGCCGGCTGGGCTTCAAGGTCGAAGCCGCGCGGTTTCTGGAATTCACGGATCGTCCGGGCATTCTGCCCGCCCCGTACATGGCCCGCGCCCATTGGATCAGCCTGGTCAGTCCCGATGCCTTGCCGGAAACCGAACGCGACGCCCTGCTGCGTGCGAGTTACGGGCTGGTGCTGTCGAAACTGCCCAAGCGGACTCAGCGGGAGCTGACGGGCAGCTGAGCCCATCGTTCAGCTGAGCCCGCCCTTCGTGGGCCTCAGCCGGCTTTGACCGGCTTCGGCTTGCGCAGCCTGGACACCAATGTGACCACCGCGACCACGATCGCACCTGCGACGATGCCCACCGCTGCGTCGAACAGCATCGATACCAGCCAGCCGAAGCCCTCGATCTTCCCGAAGCCCACACCGAGGTGGTGCAGGGCCGGGATGCCTTCGACCAGGATGTGGCCGCCGACCAGGAACATGGCCGCGGTGCCGGCGATCGACAGGAACTTCATCAGCCACGGTGCCGCGAGCAGGATGCCGCGGCCCAGCGCCCGGGCGGCGCCGTTCGCGCGCTGGCTGAGGTGCAGGCCTGCGTCGTCGAGCTTGACGATGCCGGCGACCAGTCCGTAGACGCCCACGGTCATGATGATCGCGATCGCGATCAGGGTGCCGATCTGCACCGAGAACGGCTTGCCGGCGGCGGCGCCGAGCGAGAGCACGATGATTTCGGCGGACAGGATGAAGTCGGTGCGGATCGCGCCCTTGATCTTGTCCTTCTCGAACGCGACCAGATCCACGTTCTCGTTGGCGACCGCCTCGATGAGTTCCCGGTGATGCGCCTCGTCTTCCTTCGAGTCGTGCAGGAACTTGTGCAGCAGCTTCTCGACGCCTTCGAAACAGAGGAAAGCGCCACCGATCATCATCAGCACGACGATGATCGGCAGGTCGATGCCGTGGCCGCGCAGCCAGCTCTCGAACCAGCTGATCGCCAGCGCCGCCGGCACCAGGATCGCCTTGTTGACCACCGAGCCCTTTGCGACCGCCCAGACCACAGGCAATTCGCGGTCGGGTTTGACGCCTGCGACCTGCTGCGCGTTCAGGGCCAGATCGTCGCCGAGCACGCCGGCGGTTTTCTTGGTGGCGACTTTGGTCATCAGCGCCACGTCGTCGAGCAGGGTGGCGATATCGTCGAGCAGGGCGAGCAGGCTGGAACCGGCCATGGGAGCGATCAGGGCAATGGGGACGCGGATTTTCGCATAGACGCCGCGTCGCCGGTGCTTTCGGCTGGCTGGCCCCGGCCTCGGGCCGCTACGTTCGGACAGGTGCGCTCAGGCCGGTTTGTGCAGCCATTCCAATCGCGATGAGGCGCCGGGCTCGCCAAGGGCTTTACGCAACGCCGTCAGGCTGGCGTGAAGTCGCAGATCGAACTGCCACGGCGCATTGAGCACCAGCAGGCCGCTGCCGTTCATGCGCAGCGGCGAGTCGTCGGGGCGCACCAGCAGCTCGCAGATCAGGCTGGATTTCGCCTGCAGATGATTGAGCTTGCGGTAGAACGGCATCAGCGCGGTGCGGCGCTTGATCGGATACCAGAGCAGGTAGACCGCCTGCGGCCACCGGGTCATGGCGTCGCGCAACGCCGATAGCGCCGTGTCGAATTCTTCGAGCTGGGCTTCGTAGGGCGGGTCGATCAGCACCAGGCCGCGCGCGAATTTCGTATCGCCGATCTTCGGCGGCAACAGCGCATGCATCGCCGCGTAACCGTCGCGGGACTGCACCGAGATCCGCATGTCGCGGCCCAGATTGCGCTTCAGCAGCACGGCTTCTTCCTCGCGCAGCTCGCAGCAGGCGATGCGGTCCTGGTCGCGCAATGCGTGCGCCAGCAGCCAGGGCGAGCCCGGGTAGGCGAGGGGCTGGCCGGTTTCCGCGCGGCACGTGGCGACTGCAGCGAGATAGCGCGCGATCGCGGGATCCTGCGGCGGTTTGGCGAGCAGCCGGCCGATGCCGCCCGCGGCTTCGCCGGTCTTCAGCGCTTCTTCGCCGTCCAGCAGATACACGCCAGCACCGGCATGGGTGTCGAGCGCGAACAGCGGCGCCGGTTTCGCGGTCAGCGCATCGCACAGCGCCAGCAGGGCGACATGTTTGAGCGCATCGGCATGGTTGCCGGCGTGGAAGGCGTGGCGGTAATTCATACAGCGGGGTTCATGCGGCGTCGCAGGCGCGGGATCGTCATGGTATGCGAATCCCAGGCATGGAGAGATCATGAACAGGCTCCTAGACCGCCTACAATGCCCGACGCCGCCTTTCCGACGACCGCCATGGCCGCCATGCCCGCCATTCTCATCGCCGAAGACGAAACCGCGATCGCCGAGACCGTGCTGTACGCACTGCGCAGCGAGGGCTTCACCGCCGATCACGTGCTGCTCGGCGGCGAGGTGGTGCCGCGGGTGCGCGCGGGTGGCGTCGATCTGGTGGTGCTGGATGTCGGATTGCCGGATATCACCGGTTTCGAGGTCTGCCGCGCGCTGCGCGCTTTCAGCGAAGTGCCGGTGATCTTCCTGACCGCGCGCGACGGCGAGATCGATCGCGTGGTCGGGCTTGAGCTGGGCGCAGACGATTATGTCGTGAAACCTTTTTCCCCGCGCGAACTGGTGGCCCGGGTGCGCGCGCGACTGCGCAGGCGCACCCAGGCCGAGGCCGCGAGCTGGCAGAGCCACGGCGCGTTCGAGATCGACCGCGACGGCAAGCGCATCCGCTACCGGGGCCGCGCCCTCGACCTGACGCGATACGAGTACGGCGTGCTGGAGGTGCTGATGCTGCGTCCGGGGGCGGTGCTGTCGCGCACGCAGCTGATGGATCGTGTCTGGGCCGATGCGCTGGAGAGCAGCGACCGCACCGTCGATACCCACATCAAGACGCTGCGCGCGAAACTGCGCGCGCTGGACGAACGCGGCGACGGGCACGAAGACGGCCGCGACGATCCCATCCGGACCCATCGCGGGCTGGGCTATTCGCTCGAAGTGGGCAACGGCTGAGCTCGCCGTGAAAATCGGTCTGCGCATCCTGCTGGGCTACTTCCTGATCGTGGCGTTGGCCGCGTTGTTGCTGGGCCGGGTGTTCCTGCAGGAAGTGAAGCCCGGCGTGCGCCAGGCGATGGAGGACACTCTCGTCGACACCGCCAACCTGCTGGCGGAACAGGCCAAGGACGATCTGCTGGCCGGGCGCATCGATGATGGCCGCTTCGCCGCCCGGGTCCGCGCGCTGACCGATCGCGATCTCGGCGCCCGGATCTGGGGCTTCACCAAGCGCAAGGTCAGCACCCGCATCTACGTGACCGATGCGCGCGGCATCGTGGTGTTCGACTCCGGCGACCAGGATGTCGGCAAGGACTATTCGCGCTGGAACGATGTCTATCTCACCCTGCAAGGCCGCTACGGCGCGCGTTCTTCGCGCAGCGATCCGGACGACGAGGCCAGCTCGGTGATGCACGTGGCCGCGCCGATCGTCGTGCGCGATGGCGGCAAGTCGCGGATCGTCGGCGTGCTCACCGTCGCCAAGCCCAACCAGGCCATCGCGCCGTTCATCGCCCGCAGCCAGAGCGTGATCCTGCGCTGGGGTTTCGTGCTGCTGGGCGCTGCGCTGATGATCGGATTGCTCGCGGCGTGGTGGTTGTCGCGCCAGCTCGGCGCGCTGCGCCGGTATGCCGATGCTGTCGCTGCCGGCGAACGCGTCAGCCCGCCCGACAGCGCCGGCGAATTCGGCGATCTCGGCCGCGCGCTGGAAACCATGCGCGCCAAGCTCGAAGGCAAACAGTACGTCGAACAGTACGTCCACGCGCTGACCCATGAACTGAAAAGCCCGCTGGCCGCGATCCGCGGCAGCGCCGAGCTGCTGCAGTCCGCGGATGCCGCCGCGCCGATGCCCGAGGCCGATCGCGCGCGTTTCGTCGCGACGATCCGCGCCCAGAGCGAGCGGATGTCGGAAATGATCGACAAACTGCTGACGCTGGCTGCCGTGGAACACCGGCAGCGCATCGAGCAGCCGCAGCCGGTCGATCTGCGCGTCATCGCCGCCGAAGCCGCCGAACGAACCGCGCCGAAGTACGCGCAGACCGCGCTGCGATTGCGCATCGTCGAAGATGAGGATGCGCGCGGCCTGCGCGTGTCGGGCGATCCGTTCCTGCTGCGCCAGTCGTTGCTCAACCTGCTCGACAACGCCGCGGATTTCGCACCGGCCGGCAGCGAGGTGGAACTGCGGCTGCGCCGCGACGCAGCCAACCTCATCGTCGACGTGCTGGATCGTGGCCCGGGCGTGCCGGACTACGCACTGGGTCGTACCTTCGAGCGTTTCTACTCGCTGCCGCGCCCGGACGGCGGCAGTCGCAGCAGCGGCCTGGGTCTGTGCTTCGTCGCCGAAGCGGTGGAGCTGCATGGCGGCCGCGTCGCGTTGGGCAATCGCGAGGATGGCGGCGCGGTGGCGAGCATGGTGTTGCCAATAATTTGATCGTGCTATCAGATTGTCATCCCGAACCCGCTTTTCAGGGTGAGGGATCTGCTTCATCGTCGCGCGATGAAAAACGGATCCCTCCGCAGGCTTCGTCCGCGTTCGGGATGACAGACGTGATGTCCGGCGCTGCCGCTTCACTCCGGCTTCACACAGCCGCCATCGCCGCCCCGCAAGCCCTGTCGACACTGGCGCCATCCACAACGCCGGAGTCCGACATGCGCCTGCTCTTGAAAATCATGATGATGGTCGGGTTGACCATCGCCATCCTCGTTCCACTGATGATGATCCGCGGCACCATCCAGGAACGGCAGATGTATCGCCGTGAAGCGGTGCAGACCGTCGCGCGCAGCTCGGCGGGGGCACAGGCGTTTTCAGGTCCGGTGCTGATGGTGCCCTATACGGAACTTGTGGAAGTGGAAGAGAAAGACAATGCCGGCTTCACCCGCAAGGTGCAGCGCGAGGAAGCCGGGCTGTGGATGTTCTTTCCGGAAACGCTGGAGGCCGACGGCGCCATGAAGCCGGTCGTTCGCAGGATCGGTCTGCACGAAGTGCGCAAGTACGAGTTCGACACCCTGCTCGACGCGCAATTCCGCGTCGACGTGCCCGGCGATGCCAACGCCATCGCGCCGCGCAAGATCGGCCAGCCGTATCTGAGCTATGCCATCGCCGATGTCCGCGGCGTCGTCGGTCTGCAGACATTGACGGTCAACGGCCGGAAGTCCGAGTTGCTGCAGGGGCCGGGCAGCGGCGATGGCGGCGGCCTGCATGCGCGCCTGCCCGCGACTGCGGCCGGCGCCACGATCGTCCTCGACACGCGTCTGAAATTCACGCTCGAAGGCACCGAATCCCTCGCGATCGCGCCGCTGGCGAAGCGCAACATCATCAAGATCGCATCGCCGTGGCCGCACCCGCTGTTCAACGGCGACTTCCTGCCGCGCAAACGCAGCATCGACGACAAGGGCTTCCGCGCCGAGTGGGAAATCTCGTCGCTGGCCAGCAATGCCCAGGCCCAATACCTCGGTGGCGCGCGCGTGCCGGGCATGGCGGCGGCCGGATCGATCGATGTCGAGCACATGGACCGGGCGGTGACGGGTCTCGACGCCATCGGCGTATCGCTGGTCGAACCGGTCAATATCTATACCCAGGCCGATCGCGCCAGCAAGTACGGCATCCTGTTCGTGCTGCTGACCTTCGTCGGTTTCTTCATGTTCGAGTTGATCAAGCAATTGCGCATCCACCCGATCCAGTACGGTCTGGTCGGCCTGGCGCTGGCGATCTTCTTCCTGCTGCTGGTGGCGCTGTCCGAGCACATCGAATTCGGCCGGGCCTATCTCGTCGCCAGCGCCGCCTGCATCGGCCTGCTCGGTTATTACG
>JAIMKJ010000049.1:0-19171 GCA_020692565.1 Thermomonas sp. | reverse complement strand
GGCTTCGGCTTCGCGGCGATGCTGTCGACCCTCTACGGTGCGCTGTACGGCCTGCTGATTTCCGAGGACAACGCGATGGTGCTGGGCGCTGGGCTGCTGTTCCTGATCCTGGCTGCGATCATGATCGTCACCCGCAAGATCGACTGGTACAGCGTCGGCTCGATCGTGCCGCCGCCGCTGCCGAAGGGCTGAAGATTCCGGTGCGTTCAAAAACGCCGCAGGCCCTGTGTCTGCGGCGTTTTCTTTGCTTTAGACTCGAACCCATGAGCAAGCGCGCCGCCGCCTTTCCCCGCATCCAGATCCGTCGCTGCACCCGTGCAGACGACCTGCGACGACACTTCGATGCCGTCGCCGCGCTGCGCATCGAGGTCTTCCGCGACTGGCCTTATCTGTACGACGGCGATATCGCTTACGAACGCGAATACCTGGAGGCCTATGCCGGATCGAACGACAGCGTGTTCGTGCTCGCCTTCGATGATGAGACGATGATCGGTGCGTCCACCGGCTTGCCCTTGGCGGACCAATCCGCGGAATTCCGCGCACCCTTGGAAGCCCGTGGTCTCGATGTCGGGAAAGTGTTCTATCTCGGCGAATCCGTGCTGCTGCCGGCCTATCGCGGCTACGGCATCGGTCACGCGTTCTTCGATCATCGCGAAGCGCACGCGCGTTCGCTCGGCCGCTTCGACGCCACGGCATTCTGCGCGGTGGATCGCGAAGTCGACGACCCGCGCCGTCCGGCGGAGCATCGCGGCAATGAAGCGTTCTGGATGAAGCGCGGCTACCTCTGCCAGGCAGGCATGGCGATGCGTCTTCGCTGGAACGAAATCGGCCGTGGCGAAGTCGAGCATGCGTTGACGTTCTGGGTACGGGCGATCGCGGTCGAGGATGCGGCAGGGGATACGGCATGAAGATCGCGGTCGCGAAATATCCGATCGGGACGCCGCAGCGCTTCGACGATTTCGCCGGCAAGCAATCGCGTTGGCTGCAGGAAGCGGCATCGGCCGGCGCCGATATCGCGGTGCTGCCGGAGTATCTGTCGCTGGAGTTGGGCGCGACCTTCGCGCCGGCGATCCGCGGCGATCTGCCGGCTTCGCTGGCAGCGATCCAAACGTATCGCAAGGCGTGGCTCGATCTCTACGTGGGGCTGGCGCGCGATTGCGGTATGCGCATCGTCGCCGGCACGTTCCTGCTCGGTGTCGCTGGAGGCCGCTACCGCAATCGCGCCGATCTGTTTTCGCCCTGCGGCGACCATGCCTGGCAGGACAAGCTGCAGCTGACCGGGTTCGAGAAGAAGACCGGCGTCATCGAGGCGGGCGATGCGTTGAAAGTGTTCGACTTCGATGGTATGCGCGCCGCGATCGCGATCTGTTACGACATCGAATTTCCCTTGCCGGTGCGCGCGCAATGCGAGGCTGGTGCGCGCTTGCTGCTGACGCCGAGTTGCACCGACACCGTGGCCGGCGCGACCCGCGTACGCGTGGGATGTCTCGCGCGGGCGCTGGAAAACCGCTGTTTCGTCGCGCAGGCGGTCACCGCAGGTGTGGCGGAATGGAGTCCCGCGCTCGATATCAATACCGGCGATGCGACGGTGTACGCGCCGATGGATGTCGGCTTGCCGGCGAATGGCGTCATCGCCGCGAGCGACGATGCGCCGGGATGGACGTATGCGGACATCGACGTGGCGCAGCTCATCGACAGCCGTGCCGACGCGCAGGTCGCGAACGATCTCGACTGGCCCGGACAGCAGGCGCCGGCGTTGCAGCAGGCGAAGGTCGAAATCTGCAGGTAGGAGGGCTTGCAGGCCGGCCCGGGACGCGCCATGGCTGCGATGGAAGCGAGGCCGCGTCCGCGACTGGTGGCATTGAACCGGCAAGTGTTTGAAATGCCGTTGAGGCAGGCAAAGGCAAAGGCGTCGGCGCTGAAGCGCCTCCTACAACAACGCGGCGCTCGCCATGTTCCTCGCCCAGATCGAACCCAGCGCCAGCGCGCTGCCGATGCCGGTCGCGGCCAGGACATCGCTGGGGTAATGCAGGCCCAGCACGACGCGCGAGACAGCGACGCTGGCGGCGAACGGGATCAACAGCCATGCCAGCGCGGGTACGTACGACAGCGTCACGATGGTGAAGCCTACCGCGTGAAGAGTGTGGCCCGAAGGGAAACTGAATTCGTCCAGTGGCGCCACCCAGGCGCGGATGCGCAGGTCCGCGGCGCAGGGGCGCGGGCGTCGTGTCCAGTGTTTCAGGCCTTTGTAGAGGATCAACGACGCCAGACCGATGGCGGCGAGATGCAGCGCGGCCGCGAGACCGTTGCGCCCGCCGAACAGCGCAAGTGCGGCCATCAGCGCGTACCAGAACACACCATCGCCGAGCCGGCTGATCAGCGCGAAGAAGCGCCGTGTCGCCCTTCGCCCGCACAGCGCGTTCGCGCGCAGGCACCAGGCCGATTCATTCGTGCGCAACCGGCGACGCAGCAATCGGCTGTTCATGGCGTTTCCCCGCGAGGGCAAGGCGTTGGAGGATGGCGTCGAAATCGGCGGCGACCTGTTGCGGGCGCAACTCGGACACCGCATCGCGCGCGGCGATGCGCATGTGCGCGCGAAGATTCGCGTCGGCGGCCATGCGTACCGCGGCGCGGACGAAGGCGTCGTCGCTGTCGGCGCCGCCGTCCGCGACCGCCGCGCCGTGCTCGCCGTCGCGCAGGCATTCGTGCGCCGCGCCGTAATCGAACGCGACGGTCGGCACGCCGCTGGCCATTGCTTCGAGCGTGACGTTGCCGTAGGTTTCGCTGCGACTGGGGAACAGGAACAGGTCGCTGCTCGCGAAATGTCGCGCCAACGCTTCGCCGCGCTGGACGCCGCAGAACACGAAGTCCGGATTGTCCTTCGCCAATGCCTCGCGCGCCGGGCCATCGCCGACCCATACGAAGCGTGCATCCGGACAGCGCTGCTGGATGTTGCGGAATGCGCGCACCGCCAGGCCGAGATTCTTCTCCGGCGCGATCCTGCCGAGATGGATCACGGCCAGGTCTTCCGCGCGCAGCCCCCAGGACGCCCGCAGCGCGTCGTCGCGGCGTGCCGGGTGGAACAGCGCGTTGTCGACTGCGCGCGGCAGTCGCGTCGCGTGCTGGAAACCCATGTCCTGCAATTCTTTGCGCAGGGCTTCGGTGGGCACCAGCGTCGCCTGGGCGCGGTTGTGGAATCGGCGCATCCAATGCAACGCGGTCGACTGCAGGAACGGCACGCCGTAATCGCGCATGTAGAGATCGAAACGGGTGTGGAAACCGGTCGCGGCGGGAATGCCCAGCGCACGCGCCGCGCGCAGCGCCGACCACCCCAATGGGCCTTCCGTGGCCACATAGATCGCGTCCGGGCGGTGCAGGTTCCACAGAGAGATCAATTTCCTCGTCGCCGGCAGACCGATGCGCAGACCCGGGTAACGCGGCAGCGGCAGACTTGCGACGAGATGTTCATGCGGCGCGGATGCGCTGTTTCGCGACTGCCTGGGCCGGATCAGGCCAACGTCGTGGCCGCGTTCGCGCAGACCCTGTTCGAGACTCTGAACGGTGAGCGCGACGCCGTTGATTTCCGGTGGGTAGGTCTCTGTGACGATCGCGTAGCGCATCGGCATCGCTCTTCGGTTTGAAGCAGCATGACGACGGCAGATGAAACGTCGGTGGCGCAGCGGTGACAGCGCGATGACGCGGCTGGAGAGCGTTCGCGCGAAACGAGACGATTCCACGGCGCAACGTGCCCTGCCGGGCGGCATCGCCGTGGGGTCAAAGCGCGAGGTGCAGTTCGATGCCGAGCCCGGCGAAGCCTTCTGGTTCGTGTTCCAGGTCGGAACGCAGCAGAGGCCGCCGGTCGAGCCAGTTCCTGGACATCGACACGGCGATGGTGTTGCCGGCCAGGCGCAGCTCCAGCTTCGGGATCGTTTCGGCCTCGTGCGATCGATGCAACAGTACCGCCAGGCGCAGCAGCGCGGCGCAGCGTCTGACCGGCGCCTGCAGGCGATCGGGCAGGGCGATGAGCGATTTGTTCGAGATATTGCGCCGGTGATTGCGCACCAGTGCGGCCAGGAACAACTGTTCCTGGCGCGAAAAACCGGCGATGTCGGAATGTTCCAGGATATAGGCGCCGTGGACGTGATACTGGCTGTGCGCGATGGCCAGTCCGAGCTCGTGCACGCGCGCGGCCCAGATCAGCATCCGGCGCTCGTCGTCGCCGAGGTTCCATCGTCCGGCGACCTGGCCGAACAACCGCAGCGTGGTGTCCTCCACGCGTTTCGCCTGCGTGCGGTCGATGCCGTAGCGCTGCATCAGCGCGTCGATGGAGATATCGCGCGGATCGTCCACTCCGCCGCGGCCGAGCATGTCGTACAGCACACCTTCGCGCATCGCGGCCTTGCTGACCATCATCCGTTTCAGCCCGAGGGTCTCGAACGCGGCTTCGAGCACGAGGATGCCGCCGGCGATGATCGGTTTGCGGTCGTCGGGCAATCCGGGCAAGTCGATGGCGTCGATACGGTCGGCGGTGAGCAGGCGTTCGCGCACGATCGGTAGCGCTTCGGCGGTCACCGCGCCCTTGGTCAGCTTCATCGCCGCGCAGATCTCGCCGATGGCCTTGTTGGTGCCCGAAGAACCGATCGCCTCCTGCCAGCCGAGCCCGCGATACAGGCCGGCGAACTGCTGGAATTCGGCTTCGATCTCGGTCAACGCTTCTTTCCAGCGTTTCTTCGAGAGTTTGCCGTTGGGGAAGAAGCGCCGGGTACTGGCGACGCAGCCGATCTGCAGGCTTTCGCGTTCGATGGTGTCGAAGCCGGAACCGATGATGCATTCGGTGGAGCCGCCGCCGATGTCGATCACCAGCCGACGCTGCTGCGGCTTCGGCGGTTGCGCGTGGGCAACGCCGAGATAGATCAGACGCGCTTCTTCGCGGCCGGAGACCACTTCGATGCCGTGGCCCAGTGCGGCTTCGGCGGAGGAAAGAAAGGAATGCGGGTCGCGCAGCGCGCGTACGGTGTTGGTCGCGATGGCGCGCACGCAATGCGGAGGCAGGTCGCGGATGCGCTGGCCGAAGCGCGACAGACAGTCGAGCGCGCGCTGTCGCGCGGCATCGTTCAAACCGCCCTTGCCGTCCAGACCGTCGGCGAGACGCACGGTTTCGCGCAGCCGATCGATGACCCGCAGCTGGCCCAGCACATTGCGGGCCACGACCATGTGGAAGCTGTTGGAACCGAGGTCGATGGCGGCCAACACGTCGCCGTCCTGAAGGGGAGCGGCGGGCAAGTGGTGCAGGGAAGCGGGTCGGTTCAAGCGGTGTTCCTGTCGCGGGTCGGACGATACGGCGGCGAACGCCCGCGCAGCCTATCAACATGGACCCGCAAACGGAACGGTTGTGGCGGGAATTGGAAGCGTTCGTCCAATCTGCCCGTAAAGCGGCCTTCAGGCCGGCCCAGGACGTTACGAGCTTGCGGCGATAGCTGACGCCGCGCCCGCGGCTGATGTAAATGAAGAGGTAAGATTTTATAAGGTCATGCGAGACGGGAACTGAGCGGCCTCAAGGCCGCTCTACATGGCGTAGGTTTACCCGCAGAGCTTGGCCAGCAGCGTCGCCTGCGCCGAATGCGGCATCGCGTCGCCCTCCGGTGCGAGCCGGAGGTAACGGCCGTCGGCCTGCAGTTCCCATGCATCGAGATTGTCGAGCAGATAGTTGTCGAGCGACTCTTCCTTGACCCGCGCGGCGAGGTCCGGATCGAGGATCGGGAAGCCGATTTCGACCCGGCGCAGGAGATTGCGCTCCAGCCAGTCGGCGCTGGAGCAGAACAGTTCCGGGTCCTCGTCGTTGCCGAACCACCAGATCCGGCTGTGTTCGAGGAAGCGACCGACGATGGAGCGCACGCGGATGTTGTCCGAGATGCCGGGCATGCCGGGGCGCAGCGTGCAGGCGCCGCGCACCAGCAGATCGATCTTCACGCCGGCCTGCGAGGCCTCGTAGAGCGCGCGGATCACCTGCGGCTCGTTCAGGGCGTTCATCTTGGCGACGATCCGTCCCGGCCGACCCGCATTCGCGTGCCGGGCTTCGCGCTCGATCCGCTTCAGCACGCCCGCGTGCAGCGTGAACGGCGACTGCAGCAGCTTCTTGAGCTTGATGGCCGGCGCCAGTCCCGAAATCTGCTGGAAGATCTGGTGGACGTCGCTGCCGATGTCGGCGTCGGAGGTGATCAGGCCGAAATCGGTGTAGGCACGCGATGTGCCGGCGTGATAATTGCCGGTGCCCAGATGGGTGTAGCGGCAGAGCTTGCGACCTTCGCGGCGCACGATCAGCAGCATCTTCGCGTGGGTCTTGTAGCCGACCACGCCGTAGACCACCTGCACGCCGGCGTCCTGCAGGCGATCGGCGAGGCGCAGATTCGCTTCTTCGTCGAAGCGCGCGCGCAGTTCGATCACCACGGTCACATCCTTGCCGTTGCGCGCGGCCTGGATCAGATGCTCGACGATCGGCGAGTCCTTGCCGGCGCGGTACAGGGTCTGTTTGATCGCCAGCACGTTCTGGTCTTCCGCCGCCTGCTTGATCAGCTCCAACACCGGCGCGAACGCATCGAAGGGATGGTGCAGCAGCACGTCGCCCTTGGCGGCCCGCTCGAAGATCGTCTCCATGTCCTGCAGCTTGCGCTGCTGGTAGGCCGGGAATTTCAGGTCGGGGCGCTGCACCATGTCGTAGATCTGCGCGGCGCGGTTGAGATTCACCGGCCCCTGGATGCGATAGACCGCGTTTTCCGGCAGATCGAAGTTCTCCAGCAGGGTGCGGACGATCGGTTTCGGGCAGTCGGCGGCGATCTCCAGCCGCATCGCGCGCAGATAGCCGCGGCCGACCAGTTCGTCGCGCAATGCGAGTGCGAGATTCTCGACTTCTTCTTCGTCGACGATCAGCTCGGAATTGCGGGTGACGCGGAACTGGTAGGCGCCCTTGACTTCCATCCCGGGAAACAATTCGTCGACGAACGCGGACAAAACGGCCGACAGGAACACGAAATCGTGTTCGCCGCCGGAGACGCGTTCCGGTAGCTGGATGATGCGCGGCAGCGAGCGTGGCGCGCGCACGATGGCGAGATGCCCGGCGCGGCCGAAGGCATCCTTGCCTTTCAATACCACCACGATATTCAGCGATTTGTTGAGGATCTTCGGGAACGGATGCGCCGGATCCAGGCCTAGCGGCGACAGCACCGGCATGATTTCGTCGCGGAAATACGCGCGCAGCCAGCGGGTCTGACGCGCGTTCCAGTCCTGCCGGTGCAGCACGCGCACCCCGGATTCGTTCAGCGCCGGGCGCAGCACGTCGTTCCAGCAGCGGTACTGCGCGTCCACCAGTTCGGCGGCGCGATCGTGGATGCGTTTGAGCAGCGTCGCGTGGGGGATGCCGTCGGCGGCCAGCGGCATGCCGAAATCCTGCGCCTGGCGCACGGTGGCCGCGCGGATCTCGAAGAATTCGTCCAGGTTCGTGCAGGAAATGCACAGGTATCGCAGCCGTTCGAGCAACGGCACGGCGGCGTCCTGCGCATGCGCCAGCACCCGGAAGTTGAAGTCGAGCTGCGACAACTCACGATTGAGGTACAGGGCGGGGTCGCGCTGCGGATCGTTGTCCTGGGACGGGTCGAGCAGCGGGTGGGGCTGCGTGGGCACGCGCCCGGAGGCGCGCGCGGACTTGTGTCCCGTGGAGCGTTTTGCGGGGCGTGCGGGGGGCTGTGTGCTCATTCGTGATCTTCGGGATAGGAGTCGAGGTCGCGCGCGCGGATGCGCTCGCGTCCGAAGCGGCAGGCGAATCGGCTGCCGCGGCCCACTTCGCTTTCGATCTCCAGCCGCGCCTGGTGCAGGTTCAGGACGTGCTTGACGATCGACAGGCCGAGGCCGGTGCCGCCGCTTTCGCGGGAACGGCTGGTGGACACGCGGTAGAAGCGTTCGGTGATCCGCGGCAGATGCGCGGCGGGAATGCCGTAGCCGGTGTCTTCCACCGACAGGCTCACGCCGCCGTCGCGTTCCGACGCGAAGCGGATATGGATGCTGCCGCCGGCCGGGGTGTAGCGGATCGCGTTGCCCACCAGGTTCGAGAACGCGCTGTGCAGTTCCTTGGTCGAACCCCAGAGATCGACGCCGGCGAGATCCTCGGCGGTGATCGTGTGCCGGCGCTGGCTCAACGCATCGGCTTCGCGCTTCAGCGTCGCGAGCATCGGCGTCATCGCCACGATTTCCTCGGGCAGTTCTTCCTGCGCTTCCAGCCGCGACAGCATCAGCAGATCTTCGACCAGTTGGGTCATGCGCTGCGACTGGCGCTGCATCTCGTTGAGCATCGGCGCCCAATCGGGCTGTTCGGCGGGGTCGAGCATGTCGAGATAGCCGTGGACCACGGTCAGCGGCGTGCGCAACTCGTGCGAGACGTTGGCGACGAAATCGCGGCGCATCTGTTCCAGATGCATGAGTTTGCTGACGTCGCGCGCGATCAGCAGCCACAGTTCATCGGAATAGGGGATCAGGCGCAGGCTCAGGCGCAGGTCCGGCTGCACCGGAGACGCGGCATCGAGCAGCGGTTCGGCGTGGCGCCCGCCGGTCAGCCAGTGCGCGATCGGCAGCGGCTGAAGGCGATCGCTGAGCGCCGCGCCGAGGTCGCTCGGATAGTGCAGCCCCAGCAGCCGGGTCGCGGCTTCGTTGAACCACTGGATGCGCTGGCTGTTGCGCTCGACCACGACGATGGCGTCGGGCAGTGCGGCGGTGGCGGCGCGGTAAGCGCGCAGCATGTCGATCAGCCGGCGTTTGCGCCCGCGCATTTCGTTCTGGCCGCGAAACAGCAGCCGGTCGAGTTCGTTCCAGACCCCGGGACCGGTGGACGGTGTGAGCCGCTGTCGTGCGGTGAGCCGGAGCAGCAGCTTGCGCAGTTTCCAGTAATGCCAGGCGACCACGCCGAGCGCGGCGATGGTGATCACCGGCCAGACCTGGCCGATGGCGAAACCCAGCGCGAGCGCGACGACAAGCACCAGCGCGAGCTGGCCGAGGGTCTTGAACCATGCGGATCGAGCGTCGTTCGGCATCCGCTGAGTCTATGGGAATCGTTGGGTGAATGATCGTCGGATACGGGAGGGTCCGTACGAAGACCGCGCTGGCGGCGTGGCGCTCAGAGCGTGGCGCTCAAAGTGTGGCCGAGAAGCGATAGCCGGCGCCGCGTACGGTCTGCACCATGCCGTCCAGCACCACCGGTTCCAGCGCGCGACGCAGTCGGCGGATATGCACGTCGACGGTGCGTTCTTCGACGTAGGTGTTGCCGCCCCAGACATGGTCCAGCAATTGGTTGCGGGTATAGACGCGTTCGGCGTGGGTCATGAAGAAATGCAGCAGCCGGTATTCGGTCGGGCCGATCTGGATCTGCGCGTCGCCGGCGTAGACACGATGCGAGGCGCCGTCGATGCGCAGGCCGCCGACCTGGACGCTGCCGTCCTCGTCGTCTTCGCGCGAGCGGCGCAGCACCGCGCGGATGCGGGCAAGCAGTTCGCGGGCGGAAAAGGGTTTCACGACGTAATCGTCGACGCCCGCTTCGAGGCCGCCGACGCGGTCGTTCTCCTCGCCGCGCGCGGTGAGCATGATGATCGGGATATCGCGGGTAAGGGCGTCGCGACGCCAGCGCCGCGCCAGCTCCAGACCGCTGGTGCCGGGCAGCATCCAGTCGAGCAGGATCAGGTCGGGGACGCGTTCGGCGATGGCGGCCTGGGCCTCGCGGGCGTCGCCGGCGTGGATCGGCTCGTATTCGCCCTTGCGCAGGGCGAAGGCGACCATATCGCGGATCGCGGGTTCGTCGTCGACGATCAGGATGCGCTTCTGCATGACGTGGCTCTGCGTGGTGCCCGGAGCGGGCGGCTCGGCGGGCTGGCTGCGGCCATTCCGGGGAGCGGGCACAGTAGACGACATTTTTATGACCGAACCATGACCGCAGACATGTCTGCCGAATACGGACGCGCGCACCGACGCCGGAGCGTCTTCCGAAATGTCTTCCGAAACCGGATGCGGCCAGGACCCGACGTCCGCCGGGGCCGTCGCGGTATCGCCTCAGCGCCGCTCGAACACTTCGTCGCGTACGCCCAGCCGGCGCAGTTCCAGTACGGCCGGGGTGATCGCGGCGATACGGGCTTCGATCCTCGCCCGGGCGTAGTAATCCAGCCCGGGGCGTTTGAGCAGCGTGTTGAGCTGGATCAGCGCGCGTTCCGGTCGGCCGTTGAGGAATTCGGCCTCGGCATAGGCTTCGCCGGCCCGGTCAGGATCGCCGGCGACTTCGCTGGCGCGCGCGAAGGTCCGCTGGAAGACCGGGTCTTCCTTCGCCGTCACCAGCATCGGCCGCAGCACCGCCTGGGCGCGTTTGCCGGCATCGACGTCGTTGCGCTCGGCCAATAGTTGCGCGTAGCTCAATGCCGCGGCGCGGTGATTGGGGCTCCGCTGCAGGAAGGCGTCCAGCCGCGCGTCGGCACCGGCGAGATTGCCCGCACGGGCCTCGGTTTCGGCCGTGGCGATGACGATCCACGGGTCCGCCGGGTACGTCTCCAGCAATGATTTCAGTTCTTTCGCGGCCAGGACGTAGTCGCCGTTGCGATAGCGTGCGATCGACAGACCGTAGCGCTGGGCATCGGTCAGCGGTTTGGAGCGGCTCTGATGTTCGTACTCGCGGATCGCTTCGGTGGTGGTGTTGGCGCTGAAGACACGGATCCGTTCCCGGGCCCAGCCGAACTGCACGTTGTCGTTGGTCCGCACAGGGCCGGCCACGCGCAGGCTGGAGGGAAGCAGCGGATTCTCGCTGGTAATGGTGCTGCCGGGGTCGAAAGCCGGCGCCTTCGTCGCCAGATCCGCAGCGCGCTGCTTGGCTTCGCTGATCCGGGTGGTGTTGACCGGGTGGGTGCGGAGGTAGTCGGGCGTGCGTTCGCGCTCGCCGCCCTGGTTGACCCGCGAGATCGTCTGCATGCGGGTGAACATGCTGGCCATGGCATGAGGGTCGTAACCGCCGCGGGCGAGGGTCTGGATGCCGAGCCGGTCGGCTTCCGATTCATTCGAGCGCGTGTAGTCGATCTGGCGCTGCATCATCAGCGCCTGGGCCGACGCCAGCGCCGCCATCGACGCGTCGTCCGAAGAGTTGCCGCCCGCGGACTGCGCGATCGCGATCGCGCCCAGCATCGCCAGCAGGATCGGGACACTGTCCTTCTGCGCGCGCTCGACGCTGCGCAGCACGTGGGTCTGGGTGACGTGGGCGACCTCGTGCGACAGCACGCCCGCCACTTCGTCCTCGCTTTCCGCCGCCAGCACCAGACCGGCATTGGTGCCGATGTAGCCGCCGAGCGTGGCGAATGCGTTGAACTGCCTGTCTTTCAGCATGAAGAACGTGAACGGCTGCTGGGGCTTGTCGCTGGCCGACGCCAGGCGATGGCCCACCGATTGCAGCCAGCCGTCGATCAGGGGGTCGTCCAGCACATAACCGTAATGCCGCAACTGGCTGAGCAACATGCTGCCGTACTCGGCTTGCTTGGCCGGATTGAGCAGTTCGTTGGCCGAGGAGCCGATGTCGGGCAGCCGGTTGTCCTGTGCCGGGGCCATGAATGCCGCGAGCGTGAAGGTGAGGGCAGCGATGGCGGCCGGCAAACGCATGGGCAGAATTCTCGGATGCGGTTCAATGGGACAGGATGCCGCTTATCGGCTGGATGGGCGTGAATGCGTTGTTAAGCCAGACGCCGTGCCCCCTTCGACCGCGCGGAGTCGGCTTCGTTCCGGGCATCGCAGCGTTGCATGCGATGGCTGGAAAAGGCCGGATGGGGCCCTCATCATGTCGGCCTCGAGATTGATTGCCTCACATTCCCGGACAGCCCGCGCATCCGCGCGGCGAGGAGACCGCTTTGAGCGATGCCGCCCCCCAGACGCCGATCGTGATCTACACCAGCGCGATCTGCCCGTATTGCGTTTCCGCCAAGAACTTCCTGAAAAGCAAGGGTCTGAGCTGGTCCGAGGTACGGATCGATACCGATCCGGCCGAGCGCGAGCGGATGATGGCGCGGTCCAAGCGCACCAGCGTGCCGCAGATTTTCGTCGGCGACGTCCACGTCGGCGGCTTCGACGACATGATGGCCCTGCATCGTGCCGGCAAGTTCGAGCCGCTGTTGAACGGAGAAGGCGCATGAGCGGCGGCGGCGACAGCGAACAGGATCGCGTCGCGGCGTTCACGGCGTTCCGCAAGCGCATGAACGAACGCATCCTGGCCGAGCCCAACCAGGTCGTCCGCCGATTCTTCGCGCTCGATACCCAGACCTATCAGGCCGGCGCGCTCGACGTGAAAACCAAGGAGCTGCTGGGTCTGGTGGCGTCGCTGGTGCTGCGCTGCGACGACTGCATCAGTTACCACGTCGCCCAGTGCAGGGAAGCGGGAGTAAGTCGCGATGAAATGTTCGAAACCTTTTCGGTCGGGCTGGTGGTCGGCGGTTCCATCGTCATCCCGCATCTGCGCCGCGCGGTCGATTTTCTCGATACGTTGGAGCAGGGTGACGCCACGGTTGCCGCGCCCGCCCACGACCACGGCTGAGCCCGATGGGCGGGCGGCTGCGCCGTATTCGACGATGGTCTGAACGCGGCGTTCGAGCAGGATGAGCGCCGTTACGGCATAATTCGCCGGTTCTGCACGCTGATCGCTTCCATTCGCTTCTCCATCGTCTGGCGGAAGACATCGAAGCGTTCCGCGTGCCGTGCGATCCCGAGCCACGCTCACGAATCCCCGGTCCTGCGCACTGCGCCGGGCCTGTCTGGAACCAGATCATGACCCAAACGATTACCGTCATCCGTGGCGATGGCATCGGCCCCGAAATCATGGAGGCCGCGCTGTCCGTGCTGGACACCATGAATACCGGGCTGCAGTACGAAGAAGCCGACGCCGGCATGGTCGCGCTGGAGAAACACGGCGAACTGCTCCCGCAGTCGACCCTGGACTCGATCCGCCGCAACCGCATCGCGCTCAAGAGCCCGCTGACCACGCCGGTCGGCGAGGGTTTCAGTTCCATCAACGTCGAGCTGCGCAAGCGCTTCGATCTCTACGCCAATGTCCGCCCGGCGAAGTCCTTTCCGAACACCAGGTCGCGCTTCCCGACCGGCGTCGACCTCATCACGGTCCGCGAGAATACCGAAGGCGCCTACATCGGCGAAGGCCAGACGCTGTCGGAAGACGGCGAAACCGCGATGCTGACCCAGAAGATCACCCGTCGCGGCTCCGAGCGCATCGTCCGCTACGCCTTCGAACTGGCGCGCAAGACCGGCCGCAAGAAAGTCACGGTGGTCCACAAGGCCAATATCCTGAAGTCGACCTCGGGCCTGTTCCTGCGCACCGCGCGCGTCGTCGCGGCCGAGTACCCGGACATCCTCTGCAACGAGATGATCGTGGACAATACCTGCATGCAGTTGGTGATGCGTCCGGAGCAGTTCGACATCATCGTGACGACGAACCTGTTCGGCGACATCATTTCCGACCTCTGCGCCGGCCTCGTCGGCGGATTGGGTCTTGCCCCGGGCGCGAATATCGGCACCGAAGCCGCGATTTTCGAGGCCGTCCACGGTTCGGCACCCGACATCGCCGGCAAGGGCGTCGCCAATCCCTGCGCGTTGCTGCTCGCGATCGGCCAGATGCTCGACCACGTGGGTCAGCCGGACAACGCCACGCGCCTGCGCCACGCCATCATCGCCACCCTGGAAGCCAAGGATTCGCTCACCCCGGATCTCGGCGGCACCGGCAATACGACGTCGTTCGCCAAGGCGATCGCCAGCCGGCTCTGATCCCCGGATCGGACGCCCCGGTGTCGGCGGGGCACACAAAAACGGGGCGCCTGATGCGCCCCGTTTTCTTTAGTGCCGCAGGTGCTGGATCAGTCGCGCGACTGCAGCTTCGACAGCAGGCGCAGCAGTTCGAGGTACAGCCACACCAGCGTGACCATCAGGCCGAAAGCGCCGAACCACTCCATGTATTTCGGCGCGCCGGCTTCGACGCCGCTCTCGATGAAATCGAAATCGAGGACCAGATTCAGCGACGCGATCACCACCACGACCAGGCTGAAACCGATGCCGATCAGGCCGGATTCGTGGATGAACGGGATCTTGATGCCGAACAGGCCCAGACCGATCGTGGCCAGATAGATCAGCATGATGCCGCCGGTCGCCGCGGCTACGCCGAGCTTGAAGTTTTCGGTCGCCTTGATCAGGCCGGAGCGGTAGGCGAAGAGCAGGGCGAACATGATGCTGAAGGTCAGCATCACCGCCTGCAGCACGATGCCCTGGAACTGGGCGTTGTAGATCGCCGAGATCGAACCGAGGAAAAAGCCTTCGACCAGCGCATACAGCGGCGCTGTGATGGGCGACCATTCTTTTTTGAACGTGGTCACCAGCGCCAGGACGAGGCCGCCGATGAGGCCGCCCCACAGATAGATCATCGCGCCGGGGGCGACTTCGCCGGTCGGCGTCATCGTCTGCGACCAGGCGAACGCTGCGGTGAGGACCGTCATCAACAGCAACAGACCGGTCTTGTTGACCGTGCCGTTGAGGGTCATCGTGCCGGCATTGCCGGAAACCACGCTGCCGCTGCTGAGATCGAGGAAAGTGGAGTCCTTCAGGACCGGGTTGCCGCTGCGCATGGTGTCTTCTCCGAAAAGCGGTTGGCGTATGGAAATCGTGTCAGGCGCAAAGCATACCTGCAGAGGCGCCATGCCGTACGCGTTGACAGCAGGGCCCGGGGTTCGGACAATACCCGGCCTGCTGGGGCTGGGGTCATGCTTGGTCCCGGCCGCCGCTCTTCGGCGGGGTATAGCGCAGTCTGGTAGCGCGCCTGCTTTGGGAGCAGGATGTCGGGGGTTCGAATCCCTCTACCCCGACCATCTCCCGGCTTCTCGCAGGCATGCTCCGCTTCTTCCGTACGGCTATCATGCGCAGATGCGCCCGTAGCTCAACCGGATAGAGCACCGGCCTTCTAAGCCGGCGGTTGCAGGTTCGAGTCCTGCCGGGCGCGCCAAAGCGGGGATGCGACAAGGGCTCGACAGGATGGTCGGGCGGTGGGAGCCTCGGAGGCGATCCCACGAATTTTCGGGTTCCAGTGGCAGATTCAATGGTGGATGTAGCTCAGTTGGTTAGAGCACCGGATTGTGATTCCGGGGGTCGCGGGTTCAAATCCCGTCTTCCACCCCAGTTCTTGTCGAAGCCGCTTTTTGCTAGACTAGTCTCATCGGGCCGTTAGCTCAGTTGGTAGAGCAGTTGACTCTTAATCAATAGGTCCAAGGTTCGAATCCTTGACGGCCCACCAGTTCCACAAAACGCCCGGCTCGCGCCGGGCGTTTTTCTTTGGCTTCGCGCAGCGCGTCGACCGGAGTGCCTTAGAATGCGGCCCATGCGAGGGTGGCGAAATTGGTAGACGCAACAGATTTAGGTTCTGTCGCCGAAAGGTGTGGGGGTTCGAGTCCCCCCTCTCGCACAATCCCGGGCGCAAGCCAATGCGACAAAGATGAACGGGCTTGGCGAAGGAGCGCCTCGAATCGCCGTTTTCACGGCTGAGCCGCGCATCGCGGGACATCCGCTGGCGCCGCTGACGGGCAGCCCGCCTCGCGGCCGGGGATGGCGCGATTCCATGAAACTGGCGGGAAACGCCGTAATCGGCCAAACTAGTCCGTTCCGCTGGGATGGTGTGTCATGAGCGTTCCGACGGGACGGTCCGGCCATCCAGCCTTCCATCACATCATCAACAACACCGGCCGCGGGCGAGCGCGCGGCAGCAGGAGTCGTCAGCCATGCAAGTTTCAGTCGAATCCGTGGGTAACCTCGAGCGCCGGATGACCCTGCGCGTGCCGACCGACAGCGTCGAGAGCCAGATCGGCGGCCGCCTGCGCGAAATCGCGCGGACCGCCAAGATCAAGGGTTTCCGCCCGGGCAAGGTGCCGGCCAAGGTCATCGAACAGCGTTACGGCGCCCAGGTGCGCGGCGAAGTCGTCGACGACCTCCTGCAGCAGGGCTTCGATCAGGCCATCCGCGAGAACGCCCTGCGTCTCGCCGGCGCGCCGCGCATCGAGCCGTCCGAAGCGGGCGAGGGCGAAATGGCCTACGTCGCCACCTTCGAAGTGGTGCCCGATTTCGGCGATATCGACGTGAGTGCGCTGCAAGTGGTACGTCACACCGCCGAGATCGCCGAAGACGACATCGATCGCATGATCGAGAATCTTCGCCTGCAGCGCCGCAGCTGGACTCTGGTGAACCGCCCGGCCCAGGCCGGCGATGCAGCCGACGTGGAAACCTGGTCGATGGTCGATGGCGAGCGCATGCCGGCCGAGGGCGCCGAGCGCGGCGTGACCATGATCGGTTCGGGCGCCATGTTCGCCGACATCGAGCTCGCGCTGATCGGCATGAGCGCCGGCGAAGACAAGACCCTGACCGTCGACTTCCCGGAGGGCTGGCGCGTACCGCAGCTGGCCGGCAAGCAGGCCGTAGTCAACGTCAAGGTAGAACAGATCTCGGAGCCGGTGCTGCCGGACGTCGATGCCGAGTTCATCAAGAGCTTCGGCGTGAAATCGGGCGAAATGGCCCAGTTCCGCACCGAAATCCGCAACAATCTCGAGCGCGAACTCAAGGGCGCGTTGATGGGCCGCCTCCGTCGCGAAGTCGGCGAACAGCTGATCGCCACCTATGCGCACGTCGAAATGCCGGCGCGGGTGGTGGAAAGCGAGGCCCGCGCGATGCTGGCCCAGGCTGTGGAGCAGTCCCGTCGCCAGGGCCGTCAGGTCGAAGCGCCGGCCGATGCTTACCTCGATTTCATCGATTCCGCCCGCAAGCGCGTCACCGTGGCCCTGCTGGTCGGTGAAATCGCCCGTCGCAACGAACTCACGCTCGATCCGAAGCGTCTGAACGAAACGCTGCGTCTCATCGCCTCCACCTACGAAGAACCGCAGCAGGTCATTGATTTGTACCGCAACGACCGCCAGCTCATGTCGGGTCTGCAGAACCGCGTGATGGAGGAACAGGTCATCGACTGGATCGCCGAACGCGCCGTGCATACCGACAAACCGCTCACTTTCCAGGAAGCGATCGCCCCGCAGTGACCTGCGCGGCGGTCGATGAGATCCCCACAACGGGTTGCGTTCCAATACGCGACCTCCCCACGATCAGGTGCCGCGACGCATGAACAGCCTTGAGACCAGAGCCTTGAATCTCGTTCCGATGGTGGTCGAACAGACCAGCCGCGGCGAGCGCGCCTACGACATCTACTCCCGGTTGCTGAAGGAGCGGGTGATCTTTCTCGTTGGCGGTATCGACGATTACATGGCGAACGTGATCGTCGCCCAGTTGCTGTTCCTCGAAGCGGAAAATCCCGAGAAGGACATCAGTCTCTACATCAATTCGCCGGGCGGTATCGTCACCTCCGGTATGGCGATCTACGACACCATGCAGTTCATCAAGCCGGACGTGAGCACGATCTGCGTCGGTCAGGCCGCCAGCATGGGCGCGCTGTTGCTCACCGCCGGCGCCAAGGGCAAGCGCTACGCCCTGCCGAACTCGCGGGTCATGATCCACCAGCCCCTGGGGGGCTTCCAGGGCCAGGCGACGGACATCGACATCCACGCCCGCGAAATCCTGGGCATGAAACAGCGTCTGAACGAGATCCTGTCCCATCACACCGGCCAGTCCCTGGATACCATCGCTCGCGACACCGAGCGCGACAATTTCAAGAGCGCCGAAGCCTCCCGCGACTACGGTCTGGTCGATCACGTCCTCGAACGACGTCCCGAAGACTCCATTCAGCCCGCATAAGCAATTGATTTTCATTAGAATCCAGGCTCCCTCTGCAACACGCTTGCGGCAGGGGGCGTGGATGCTATCCTCCCAACATCCAGCGCAGATACCGACAGCAGCATGAGCGAAGACCGGCAAGGCCGCAGCGGCGACAGCAACAAGATCCTCTATTGCTCGTTCTGCGGGAAAAGCCAACATGAAGTCCGCAAACTGATTGCGGGCCCGAGCGTGTTCATCTGCGACGAATGCGTCGAGTTGTGCAACGACATCATCCGCGAGGAACTGGAAGAGAAGGCGCAGGCAACGCGCAGTCATCTGCCCAAGCCGCGCGAGATTCTCGAGGTCCTCGACCAGTACGTGATCGGCCAGCCCCGCGCCAAGAAAACCTTGGCGGTGGCGGTCTACAACCACTACAAGCGGATCGAGAGTAGGCAGAAAAACGACGACATCGAGCTCGCCAAATCCAACATCCTGCTGATCGGTCCGACCGGTTCGGGCAAGACGCTGTTGGCTGAAACCCTGGCCCGACTACTCAACGTGCCGTTCACCATCGCCGACGCCACCACGCTCACCGAAGCGGGCTACGTCGGCGAGGACGTCGAGAACATCATCCAGAAGCTGCTGCAGAAGTGCGACTACGATGTCGAGAAGGCGCAGCAGGGCATCGTCTACATCGACGAAATCGACAAGATCTCGCGCAAGAGCGAGAATCCATCGATCACCCGCGATGTGTCCGGCGAAGGCGTGCAACAGGCGCTGCTGAAACTGATCGAAGGCACCGTCGCCAGCGTGCCGCCGCAGGGTGGCCGCAAGCATCCGCAGCAGGAATTCCTGCAGGTCGACACGGCCAACATCCTGTTCATCGTCGGCGGCGCCTTTGCGGGCCTGGAGAAAGTCATCTCCGCACGCGGCGAGGGGGCCTCGATCGGCTTTGGGGCCAAGGTCAAGGAAGTCGACGAGCGCCGCATGGGCGACGTGCTGAAACAGGTGGAGCCTGACGACCTGATGCGGTTCGGCCTGATCCCGGAGTTCATAGGCCGTCTGCCTGTACTGGCGACGCTGGAAGATCTGGACGAGGCGGCGCTGGTCACCATCCTGACCGAGCCGAAGAACGCCCTGGTCAAGCAGTACAAGCGTCTGTTCGAGATGGAGAATGTCGATCTGACCTTCACCGACGACGCGCTGATCGCCGTGGCCAAGAAAGCGATCACGCGCAAGACCGGTGCGCGTGGCCTGCGCTCGATCCTGGAAGGCATCCTGCTGGAGACCATGTTCGAACTGCCCACCTTCGAGGGCGTCGAAGAGGTCGTGGTCAATGCCGAGGTGATCGAAGGCAAAGCCCAACCGCTGCTGA